>JBJKQU010000206.1:0-62213 GCA_046705025.1 Candidatus Kryptoniota bacterium
GGTCCGCCTGCCCCCCTTGGTTGTTCATCTGCCTTCGTCAACGATTTACCTATCCTTTCCAGAGGCTCACCCGGACCGCCCAACCGCTCACCTGCCCTCACCAAAGCCTCACCCGGAGTCACCAAAGGCTTATCCGCTCTTACCAATCGCTTACCTCGACTTCCCAATGCGTCGCCTGCGGTCGCCAAACACCCATCTGAACTCACCGGCCCCTTGTTTGTCCTTGCCAATCGAATTCCAGCCCGCAATCATAAGCTGCTTGCGCTTCCATGCGATATTTCCAGCTACAACGGGCATTTGCCCATTCGATCGGACGTTCCAGCTTCACTTACCGGCGGGGCGGCGGCGAGTTCGACCATGTCAAACCTGCTGAAAAAGAGGGGAATTACAGATTCCAACCACATCCCGAACCATCCTGTCAGTGATTCCACCCTGATAATGCACTCTTGCCCGAATTCAACGATAAACCGGGAAATGGAACATTATTAAAAAAAGAAACTAAATGGAGGAATTGCAGAATGGAGAAACTGGATTTTACACTTCAGAACTCGAACATGCTGCTTCCAACATGCAGGAAGCATGCAGCGAATGGAGACACTGAAGGCATAAGCGGAGAGCAGATCGAGGTCCTCTCCGGGCAGATTGAGGATGCTTCGTCCAAGGACACTGCACAGAAGCAGTCACTGGAGGTTGTCGCGACTCTTACCGTGAAACAAAACGAGATCGCCAAGCGGGGAGAGAAGTCGATCCAGCGGATAAAGGAAGCTGCAAAGGGAGAGTACGGAGAGGACGACAAAGCTCGAATGAAGGAGTTCCATGTTGGAACTGAGATCCCGAGCTCGGTCAAGAGGCTGGTGCTCGAACTCAAGTACATTAGTCTGGTCGCCGTCGCAAACAAGGCCGACCTGGCAAAGCGAGGGATCAAAGACGAGCAGATAGCGCAGCTGGCCTCGACCGCCGACGAATTAACCGCCGCTGACGCCGAGCAGGAAGCGGCAAAGAAGAGACAAAAAGCCGCGACAAAGGAACGGGATGCGGCGATGAAATCGCTTCAGAAGACCATACGGAAGATACAGCATACGGCGAAATCCGTATTCGCCGATCAGCCGTCAGTGCTGATCGAGTTCGAGTCGATATCCAAGCGGCGCGGTACGGGCGGGCAAATTAACGCTTCGCCGCCTGCCGGGCCAGCGGCGCAGTAAGCGCCGTGCGCTGCGACCCGCCGCACAGAAGCTGCTGTGCGGCGGGGACTGATTACTCATCAGAGAAGTCACCTCCCCGACATCTCTTGCTGGAATTGAGCTTATACAGACCAGAAGGATAACATTATATACCCGCTTTTATACTGCCAAGACGTGTGAACTAATGGAATAATATGCGTAATATCTATCTAATGAGTCGAATAATCGTAAGCATCAACCCGGATATACTTCGCTGGGCGCGCGAGGAGGCGGGATTCGAGGTTCAGGAGATCGCAGGCAAACTCGGGGTATCCCCTACCAGGTATGAAAACTGGGAGGAAGAGGGCTCGGGCATACCTATCGGTAAACTGAAATCCATCGGTGAACAATTCAAGCGGCAGCTGGCAGTTTTTTTTCTCGAACAGGTTCCAGATAAGATCCAAAGACCGCGAGATTACAGAAACCTGACAGCATCCAGCAGCAAGCCTTCGAGGAAGTACCTTTCCATTGTGCGCGATGTTGTCCACTTCCGCAATACGGCCCTTGAACTGATGGGCAGAAGGTACTGGCAGGAGCGATACGATTGGCTATCTGAAGTCAGGAATGTCAATCGCAAGGATATTACGGAGTGGTTGCGCGCAAAATTGGGCGTTGAGGTAAAGGACCAGATCAGGTGGAGAAGTTCCAGCGAGGCATATCATAGCTGGCGTGATGCTGTTGAAAATCGGCTGGGAGTTTTGATCTTCCAGTTCCCTATGTCGCTCAAAGAGGTTCAAGGCTTTTGTCTCACTGATGCCTACCCCATAGTAATTACTGTGAACTCGAAGCATTCGTACACGGCTCGTATATTCTCGATCTTTCATGAACTGGCACACGTCCTGGAAAGGGAATCCGGCGTATGTCTTTGGGATAAGGCTGGGGAACAGCAGGGCGAGGAACTCAGGTGCAACTCCCTCGCCGGCAAGTTCCTTGTCCCCGCCGAAGAGGTGAAATCCGCCGACAATGTCGATGAAATAAAGGCGTTTGCAAACAGGCTACGGATCAGTCCGGAAGTATATCTCAGGCGGATGAGAGAGGAAAAGGAGATCGAGCCCGGGCCATTTTTCGCGCTTCTTGAGAAGATTAGAGCTTCCTACGTCGAAACGAAACCTGCAAAGGCCGTCGTAAAAATAAAACCTGAAACGAAGAGCCGCGCGAGCCGTGGCGAAACATTCTACTCGATCGTTCTGGATGCGGTAAGCCAAGAACGGATATCCTACACGCGCGCGTCCGCACTTCTCGATTTGAATATCGCCCGGGTCGTGCGTGAAGCTTAGCTCCCAGAAGATATATTTTCTCGATACCAGTGCGTTCGTGACAATGCACCGGTACTATCCCGGCAAGATACTCCCCGATTTATGGAAGTACATCGAAGAGTCATTGAATTCGAAATCGATCCGTTCGCATGAATTCGTCTATGACGAGATCGTTCCGAGGACAGGGGCAAAGGACGATCTTGCAAAGCTTATCTCAAGGTATAAGTCCGACTTTTCCGCTATTTCGAAGAGACAGGCTCAGCTGGTTCCCGAGATACTCCATCTATTTCCCCGTCTTATAGATCCTATGAGCAAGAAGAATGAAGCGGATCCATGGCTCGTCGCGATGGTCGTGGAGGCAATGGAAGGGATCGGTCTGTTCGGAAAGGAGTCCGATTACATTCTAGTAAGCGCGGAAAGCGAGAAGAGTCCAATTAAGCTCCCTGCAGTCTGCAAGCGATACAACGTGCGGCACATGAATCTTTTCGAGTTCTTCGAAGACAACGGGTGGAAATTCGGGATGACGAGGAAGTAGAAATGTGGGCTATTCAGCCGCACGTACTGGAAGCCAGCTAGCAATCTTAACGAACGGCTCTTCCGTCGCCCTGCGAACGATATGGTCCGAGATGCTCATATCTAGAGTTTTCGTTTTCCACTGGATTGCCACCCCACTCGTGGAAAGGAACACATCAAGGGCAATCAGGAAAAGTACAGGAGCGACGTGCATCACAAAAGGAAGCTCTCCGTGATTGAAAATCCTCAGGTCATTCTCGCCAATATGATTGCCATGAAAGAAGTCATTCCGTTTATCGTAAATGTCTTTGTAAATGCATCCGAGAATCGAGGCCTCTAAATTCTGATTCAACATGAACTTCCTATCTTTTATTCGCCGATCAGTCAACGGATACTTATCCGGCTCCAGGATCACATCCCTATAGTGAATCTCTCGATCGCCAGGGTGAAACAGGATTTCGAAAGCACTAATCCAAAGCCCCACTTTCGTTCCATAGTCGAATACCGATGAAAGATTATCTGTCGGCATTTTACAAGCCGAATATGCCATTTGAAGGGATCGAAGCAACGCCGAACAAGAATGATCTGCGCTTCCGCGTACAAAAGCTTTCTCCCAAATCTCTATGAGGGCCTGAAACAAGTTCTCGTCACGATACCAGATGAATCCATTGGTACTCGGCAGGGAATAGTTCGACTGATACTTTAGAGATGCGCGAGCATCTATATGAGCCGTCTGAGACGGCGACCCCAGTGAATAGTGAAAATCTCCGTAATTACCCAAAGGGAAAAGATCGAAATAGTCAGAATAAAGCGTCGAGCTAATATTGTAATGAGCTCCGCTATTCAATACGTTAATCCAATTATTCAAAATCCATGTCAGCGCCACGATGTTTCTGAAAGCGGTAATTGCGGAAATGAAGTTCTGATTCGAGTACACTTCCTTCTTGACCAGCAAGATTGCCGGGCTGACGACTTGTGACCGGGTATTGATAAAACTATCAAGCAGTAGGTCAACAGACTTGAACTCATTTCTGATAGCCACAACCCTCTCGTCGTTGGCAGCTACTACTGCTGCGTACTTAGTCTGTACTGTGGGGGGATGCACGAGATTAGGAAATACCGACACAAATACCCACTCGTAATTATTTGCCATTCGAAATCACCACTTGAGGTTAATTGATTTAGAACACGCCAGGGTTTTGAACAACTGTCTTTTCAAAATAGGTCGTATCCAGCGGAAGCACACTCTATCGCTGTTTTGAACTCTGTTCTCGGTATTCTTTCGCTCGCAAGAGTTTCAAAAATAGACGCCGGTACATAGGACCGTATATAGGTATGAAGTCATCTTTCAAAACACCCGGATTGAGTAGGTTCTTACCATGAAACCGGACGAGGGGTTCCTTTTTCCACTTCTTCACCTTTCCATTCTTGTTGCTGCTTTTCTTGTACTTAGGGAGAGAAATTAGCCAATTGTGTGCACATTTATTTCGAACGGTGTTCAGTATCTGCAGCTGATTGAATTGTTTCTTGTTTATGATCTCTAACATCAGGCACCATTCAAGTAAATTCTTCCCGTCTACCCATTTGAGCATTTCCTTGCTGCTACGCACCTTCGGATAGATGGAGGTTTGACGTATGAGTTCCAAGACTAACTCTCTCAATACATCTTCGAGAGCAAGCTGCACGTAGATTACGAACCCTCGAATCACTTCATCGCGATATTCGACAAGGTTGTTATATCTAGCTTCTGTATTCCTTGTTTCAGTTTCGTACAGAAAGTCTATTAACTCGCTGATTTCATTCCGGATTCTTTGTTCCCTTATCGGGTGTTTCTGACTGCGCGTCGGATTGCGCCGAGTTGCCATCTCCCTTCCTTCACAATTCGGAATTCAGTTGTTTGAGCAAAGAGGTTGATGAGATTGACGTACTCCTACTTCTGCTTTATTGAAGTAGTTGATAATTACAGTTCATCCTAACCTCTTCCCGTACTGTTCCACCTCTTCTTTGGACAATTCCTCATTCGACACGAGCCTGTAATGTTTCTCTGAGACTATCTTTATCTCCGCCCCATCCATCTCGAATTCGAAAAGTGCTATCACATTGTCACGGGTGAACTTTGCGCCTATAGACCTGCATATCGCGTCAGGAAACTTCTCTGCGCAGAGATCGAAGTCCTGCCTCATCTGCACCCCGCCGAGGCGCTCATTCCCGGTATTCCCTTCCCGACATTCCGATCGATACTCGGAAAGATGTCTACTCTTCAGCCTCTCTTTTCATTCAGCAATTTCAACTGAACAGGCCGGGGAGCATGACCCAACTGGACCGATGGATTTGTTTCGGCGATCTGGAAACGAAGCCGCGAATCCTCAACGTAGTCGGAATTTAATTCCATGGATACCCACCGCCTGTTGAGTGACTCAGCGACGTAACCCGTGGTGTTTGAACCGGCAAAGGGATCAACAACAAGGTCATCCTCATCGGTAAGGAAATTAATAAAGAAGCGCGGTAACTCAGCCGGAAATCGAGCCGGATGGATTTTCCGTTTCTTCTTTTTCAGTGCAGCGAAGTAATTACTATTGCTCTCGTTGTTCCCGCATTCAATGAGATTCCCCGGAATCGAGCCGCCACGGTCCTGAGCGAAAGTCTCCTTAATATTGTGACCGGACGGACGAACTGTCTTTGTCACCCCTTTGCGAATGAGACGAAGCATATCTTTACTATAAGGCTGGAGGACTTTGGAATTATCAGCTTTTGGATTGGGCGTCTTAGCCAGCCAATAGATGTATTCAACGGAATCTTTCACCCGGATTCGCCTCACATTTACCCACTCCGCAGGCGCAGGTAACTTTGCGGGGTTGTACCAAAAGAATTCCTGACACAAATTAAGCCCTATCTCATCGCAGAGATGGAGCAGAAGCCGGATATGATAGAGAGATCGAGTGGGATTGCCGGGAGTCCAGGTGCCGCCTATGTTCAGGACGAAGCTCCCGGTCGGCTTCAGAATTCTTTTTATCTCCGATGCAAACGGCGAAAACCAGTTGATGTAGTTGGCCTGGTCTGCGTTTCCATACTCCTTCTTGAAGTAAAGCGCGTATGGTGGAGAGGTCACGACCAAATCAGCCGAGTTTGGGGCCATGTCACCCATCAGAGCGAGCGAATCACCGCAATAGGCTTGACCTAAAGCTGTGCTGTATGCAGGTCTCATTTTTTCCCTAACCTTTCGATTAAAGTTTCCAAAGTGTTGTACCATGGCTGGGTGACCGCTGAACCAGGAAGAGGCACTCGCTGCATCACCGCCATTTTACCTTTGTGCTCGGTATGTTTTGCAAGGCGCCTGCTTTCTATGAACATGAATTTTGTCCAGTCATGAGTCTTCTTGCCGAGGCAAACGGCGAGAATCTCAAACTGATTAAAGCTGTAGAAACGGCTGCTCTTGTCTCCCTTGGAAGCCCTTGTCTTCTGCGTTTCAACTTTGTAAGCAACGATCTCTCCACCCTTCCGGTAAGCTTCATGTGAGTTTCGGATATTCTTGCATTCCACACGCAAAGCCTTGCTCGGATTCTCAGGAAGATAGATTGAATAGTCAGGATATCCATCTTTGTCATGAGCCTCGAAACGGGCAATCACTCCTACGTCAACGAGATGCCGGATATGCTTACCGAGCTGAACTTCTGCGACAGCACCTTCGAGAGTAACCTTTGCACGAAATCGAAGACTAATTGCGTCTAAAAGTTCATCTTTTGTTAATCCATATTCCAGTTCAAGAACATGCTTTTGTGCATCTGCCATTTGTTCCCTGTCTTATTGATTTTGCTTTCGCACATACCGGTTTGCACTTCGCTGTTTATCCATTACCGGCCATTTCAGGAGGAGGACCTCCTCCCTCAACTGCTCTTTGGTTGCGCTCGCGAACCTCGTCCGGAACAGGTCCAGGCCCATTACTTCGTACCCGAGAGCCTCGCCGATTTCGGCAAGCAGCTGGCCGGTTCTTATCATTACTCTCAGGTATGAAGCCTGGTCACCGACGACGTACGCAAGCTTTGCGTTAGGTTTGAGAATCTTACGAAGGTCGGCAAAATGGCGCGCCATCCCTCCGAAGTACAGCTTCGTGACTTTTCCGTAAAGCTTCTCGAAGCCGGAATTCTTGTTGATCTCTATTCTTCTCTTCTCGATCGCGTGAGAAATCCGTTGTATCTCTTTGTGTTCGGAGACCCATTTGTCGTCGTCATCGCCCTTGTACACGTTGCGCGTGTTGGAACGCAGCAATGATGATTTTAATGAACGGAGACCCGTCTTATCCTCGATGAAACCGAGCAATACCGACTCAAGACGAGTCGTCCTGGTATAGTCTTTTTCGTTTGGATAAGGAGGCGAAGTGATAATCGCATCGACCGAAGACGGCGGAATATGCAGGCCGATTTCCCGGGAATCAGCAAGGATTGTCCTAGAATCGGGATAGTCGCGGCCCGAAACACTCCTTAAGTCCCGCACCATCTTTTCAATCTCGGAAAGCCAGGAGGAGACCACGGGTGCATCTGATTTTATAGCCCCCACCCCAACCTCAGGACCGAAATGCAGATTGCTGACGCTGAAGACCAGCGAATTAGCGAATGCAAGGAACTCATGCTCCTGCAGTTTCTTGCTGCCCATCTTCCTGATATTGTCAAGCAGTACGAGTGACTTGTGCAAGGGAAGCGGACTGATCGAGTTGGACAGCAGTATTTTTTTCTTTTCTTCAGGAAGAGTCAGAAGATTGCTTTCGTCAGGCTCTTCCTGGAACAGACCAAAATCATCTATTCCCTGGCCTTTGAGCTGCCTGAGCGTTCTTTGGGCGATTTCCCGCGATTCATTAAGAAGGTCTTCGGCATCAATTTCCCAGATGGTTTTCACCTTGCTTGCAAAGTAGGCAAAAGGGTTGGCTTCTACACCGATGGTCGTCAGTCCGGCAAGCTTCCCCTCGACAAGAGTCGTTCCACAGCCACAGAAAGGATCAAGAAGGACCTGGCCGTTCTGTAATGAGAACCGGGCTATGTAATCTTGAACTAAATGTGGCGGGTAGGACAAAACGAATCTGTACCATTCGTGGAAGGGCTTATCCTTCTCCTCAACTCTATTAGCTTTTCCGTTGGGTTTGCTCCGCGGTACAGCTTCCGTTGTAACTCGTTCGGTTTCAGATTGCTCTTGAAATAGGAGTGTCTCTCGCTCTGCTGCCCTTGAGCCCGTCCGCTTGCCGTTCATAATCACTGCAATAAATATAGTACCCCCTGCTCAACAAGCCAAGATCGACTTGCATGCTCGCATTGACTCATAAGGAAAGCAGCTTTGGCTGATCGCCGGGAGGTCGTTAACTCAAAGCTAAAGTAACCGAAAAACTAGATTCTCGACCGAAGGCGATAACAGAGCTTACGCCTCCTCTACTTCCCGCTGCCGGGTACGAATATCAGCGCGGCTGAATTTATGCAGTACCTCTTCCCCGTCGGCGGCGGGCCGTCGTCGAAAAGATGCCCAAGATGATTCCCTGCTTTATCGAGCACTTCGATCCTCGGCTCACCCGGCAAACTATAGTCCCACCGGAGTACAACCGCGTTCGGGTTTATCGGCGCCCAGAAGCTCGGCCAACCGGTACCGGAATCGTACTTCTGCTTCGAGCTGAAAACCGGCTGGTGTGTTCCCGCGCTGACATAGATTCCCGGCTTGAACTCATGATCCAGCTTGCCGGTGAATGGCTCTTCCGTCCCGGCGTTGCGAAGTATATAGTACTGGTAAGGCGTCAGTATTTTCTTCCATTCGGCATTCGTCTTGAATTCGCTTGTATCATAAGTGCCGAATACAATTTTCCCGTTTGACGGGACGGGACCCGCCTTTTCCGACGTGCCCTTGCTGAGTACCGCCCCGACCCCGCCGACTATTATCGCCAGCGAAATAACCCACAAGCTTCTCATCGTATCGTTCCCTCACTTTCCCGCTCACCCGAACGTAAAGGCGAAGGCCTCTACTCCAGGGGTCTCGAACTGCAGCCGCAGCACATGATTCCCCTTCATGCCTCCGAGATTGATGAGGCTGTAGAGCCTTGCCGAATCGATCGTAACCACTCCGTCCTTCACATCGGTCCCGGCATTCCTTCCGTCTACCGGCTTGCCGTCGAGGAACACCTTCACCTTCGCGCCGACTCCCGCCGTCCCGGGCCTAAGCACTAAAAACACCTTGTCGGCATAGAAATGATACTCGAGAGCGGCATTTTCACCGGCGACTGCTTCGTGCTGACGTATATCCCATTGACCGCCGAGGGTGAACGAGTTCAAGTCGGGCTTTCTAGCAAGTGCGAACTCGCGCTTCCCGGTATTGAGTGTACCGGTCGGGTAGAAGTATTCCATTCTGTACGCACCCAGATACGTCTCCGGTGACAGCGTGCCGTCAGGGGTCGTATCGGGAATATTGGACAGCGGTGAGCTGACCGTTTGCCCGGCGTCTCTCAGAAGATCCTGTATCGCCTCTTCCATCTTATCGTACTCACCTTCACCGAAGTGGGTCCTCCTCACCATGCCGTTCGCGTCAATCAGGTATTCAGCGGGCCAATATTCGTTGTTGTAGTTGTTCCAGGTCGAGTAGTCGTTGTCTTGTGCGACAGGGTAGCCGATCTTGTACATCTTGATGGCGTCGAGCACGTTGGAGGTTTTATGCTCGAACTGGAATTCCGGAGTGTGGACTCCGATAACGACAAACCCCTTGTCTTTGTACTTATTGTACCAGGCGACGACATGCGGCAGAGTCCTGATGCAGTTAATGCATGTGTATGTCCAGAAATCGACGAGCACCACTTTCCCTCTGAGACTCTTCATCGTAATGGGACCGTCGGTGTTGAGCCACTTCGTTACTCCGACAAAATCCGGAGCCTTGTAGTCGGCGTTGAACAGGCCGTCCTGCGGCGGATCGACGTACTTAGCGGGCGTGACTCCCTTCAGAGCGTTCAGCTGATGAGTCACTGCACTGTCGCTCTCGAACCCGTTGAGAGTCGTGCTGAACTCGGGGAAAGCATTGAGAAGTCTTGTCTCGATAACCTTGTCGTAGTTGGAATAGATCACCACCGCGGTGAGGACCATGATCACCCCGAATCCCTGCTGAATCCTTCCGAGGTGTGCGGAGAGAAACCTCGTTCTGGTTATGACGCGCTGTCCGCCGTAAGCGAAGATGAGGAGCGGTATTCCCGCTCCGACGACGTACGCAGCTGTGACAAGTACAACTTCGAAGGTTACCTTACCGGTAGCAGCAAGCGCCGCTATTGCAGCGAGTATCGGTCCCGCGCATGGCGACCAAACGACACCCAGTGAGATTCCTGTCAGGAATCCGGCGCCAAACCCGCTGCCCTGTTTCGACCTTTGCCCGAAGAGGCCGCTTAACCGGCTTATGAATCCCTCCATGACCCTCGATAGAGACGGGACAATCATCGCCAGTCCGAGGAAAGCGATGATGATCACCGCGACTATCCGAATCGAGTCCGGATCAAAATGAAATATCTTCACCAGGTAGGAGAGCGCCAGCGTGAAGAACCCGAAACTCAACATGACGCCGAGTGTAATTCCGAGAGGTCTTTTATGTCCCTTGCTCGCAATCGATGACGAGAGAACAATCGGGAGTATCGGCCAGATGCACGGTGCGAGAATCGTCACAAGACCTGCAAGAAATGCAAACAACAATAATATCGCCATACCAAACCCTCTGCATTAATGTATATGTGCAGTATTCATAAACCGGAAGACTTCCCCAAAGTTCCGCTGCAACTGAAACGCGAGGCCCTGCCGGCAACTGGGGGATCTCGCATAATCCGATTCCTGATTGAAAATTCTTCTTGCCAGAAGTCGGAAGCGTTAAGGCTGTGCAATTCCGGACGCTTTTGCGATGACGGCCTTAATGCACAAACAATTTTCTTACAGGATGAAACGGAACGAGCTTCTCGCGTGTTCAATAAATATTGACCAGCCGAGCAGAACCAGTCGGCGGTCACTAACGTCGAAAGCCTGAGTCTATAAGCGATTTTATACACACTACTGCAAATCCGGTGGTGGAAAGGCGCGGCAGGAAAACCTGCTTGCGGAGTCTCCAGCATGATCGGAGGTGAACGCGAACATCCGCATGCGGAGCGCGAGCTGGAGTATCGTACGAAAACCGAGCCACGTAGGAGACTGTATACTGCGCTTACGGTTTCCTTCAGAAAGCCAGAGAGCTAAAATGAGAATATCTTATAGCACCTTTAAGAAACGCGCTAAGGCTATAGGCGTTATCATGGCGCTGGCCATGGGGGTGTCTCAGCCTTCCGCCTTCGCACAAACGAGAATTCCTTTCGCCGGCAAGAACATCTTCGCTAATGGTGCCAATGTCGCGTGGGTAAGTTTTGCAAGCGACCTCGGACCCCGAAGTGCAAGTTCGCCGAATGACGTGAACTTCTCTGAGTTCCAAACTATTTTCAAGACCATGCATGCTAACGGGGCAAACGTGATGCGCCTGTGGTTATTCACGAACGGATACAACACACCGAGCTTCAACTCGAGCGGATATGTGGACGGACCGGGCCCTTACGCTATACAGGACCTCAAACGGATCCTGAATCTTGCGCAGGAAAACAATGTCGGACTGATACTCTGCCTCTGGTCGTTCGATATGCTGAGTCAAAGCGAAGTGTCCCAGACACAGCTCAACGATAACTACGAGCTTCTGACAGATACCTCATATACAAACGCCTTCATACGGAGCGCGCTGATGCCGATGGTGGATTCGGTTAAAGGTAATCCCGCCATAGTCGCCTGGGAGATTTTCAACGAAATAGGCGGCGTAGCGCTTCCATCAATTTTATGGGGAGGATTCGATCACATTACAATGACGGACGTCCAGAGAGACGTTAATCTCATGGCGGGCGCTATACATCGAACGGATCCAAACGCCCTGGTGACGACCGGAGCTTTGGGGTTTCTTAGTGTAACAGATGTAACTCCGCTGCTGTCCACGAGAAGCACGTGGCTGAAAAAGCTGGATAGTATTTCACCGAATGAAATCGAACGAATAACAAATGATTTTAACGCGACGCACAGGACCAACTTCACCGTCCAGCAAATGCAGGAATTCATGGACAAAGTTGCCGCTTCAACCAATTACAACTATTACAAGGACGATCGGTTGATAGCTGCAGGCGGGGACAGTCTCGGAACGCTTGATTTTTATTCCGTTCACTACTACACATGGGAGGGTGCAGCATACGCCCCGTTCCTTGTTCCATTCTCGACGTGGGGCTTAACCAAAC
Organism: Candidatus Kryptoniota bacterium; assembly: GCA_046705025.1. Classification (GTDB taxonomy): domain Bacteria; phylum Bacteroidota; class Ignavibacteria; order Kryptoniales; family JAKASW01; genus JAKASW01. Next base: position 12,282 of record JBJKQU010000206.1, read on the forward strand.
CTCTCGTGATAGGCGAGTTCATGTTCTCGAATATACTGGCAAGCGGCCTCTTCGGCGGCCTCCTCTGGTCGCTCGTTTATCCGGATATCTATTCAAACGGTTATGCCGGCGCTCTCGAATGGGCTTACTCTAACTATGCCGGCTCGCCGACTGAGAGCATGGAGACAATTCAGTCTCTGCGTAGCATGTACGAAAGTTATCCCGACGAGATCAAAGTAAACATCGTGAACAGAGCACTGGATGCCCGCGTGACGGCCTCATCCAACGATACACTGGCCGACCCTTCGAGCAGCCCCGGGAATATAACCGACGGCAGCTTGTCCACCTCCTGGCAAGCCGACTCGTCAGCATCACAGTGGGTACGCATCGACCTCGGAAGGCCGGATTCAATCAGCAGGGTAGTCATTTACTGGGCCCACGAAGACTACGCGAAACAATTTTCAGTACAACTCTCGAACAACGGAACCGGCTGGTCGGTAATCAAGAATGTAACCGGGAGCTCCGGCGGCACAAACTATGTTCAAGCCCTCGACGGCCTGCAGGGAGCCGGAAGGTATGTCGAGTTGACGCTCCAGTCACCAGCTAAGGGATCGTATTCTATCTCGGAAGTCCAGGTGTACGGCGACACCTCCACCGTTGAGGCTGTTCTGCAGTCGCCGCACCTGCCGAAGGCTTATTCCCTGAGCCAAAACTATCCCAACCCGTTCAACCCCACGACGGTCATCAGATTCGTGGTTCCGAGTTCCCCGAAGGGGCAAGCAGGGTTCGTGAGCCTGATAGTGTATGATGTGCTGGGAAGGAAAGTAGCAACGCTTGTCGACGGTCCGGAGAGCGCGGGGCAACACACAGTTGTGTTCAACGGCTCGAATCTCGCAAGCGGAGTCTATATCTACCGGATCAGAGCAGGAAATTTCACGGCTACGCGCAAGATGCTGCTTCTAAAGTGAGTCTCGGTGAGAGCGAGCTGCAAGACATAGATGCCGGTGGCAAGAAGCCCCGGATTGATCGGGTGCTTTCTCCTCATGCACGGTATGTCTTCGCGAGACTCGACTTCGAAGCTCCCGTGGGAGAGGTGGTGCGGCGAGGAGAGGACAATCGCGTCGACGCCTTGCTCCCTCAGCAGCCTGCCGAGCGCTTCATAGATGTCGCGAATCCGTGTCCTCTCCACGAGCGATGTGGGAGCACCGCGGGATATGTATGCCGTCAGAACGATTTTACCCATAGTTCCCCAGAAACGACTTCAGCTCTTCTTTTGCGTTCTTTATGACTCTGCGCCCTCCGTGGCCGCAGAGTACGTAATCGAACTCCAGCTTTCGTTTCTCGCTGATGAAGTTTAGATGTTGTTCGAGGTACTCGGGAACGTCGACCATGAACATGCTGTCGTCCCGTCTAATCAGGTAAGATATCCCGCCGAAGCTGTCCAGGCTCGGCGGGAAAGCGAAAACTTCCGGGAGAATCTCCTTCACCGGGAGCGGCGGTCTGGCAACGGTTGTCCTAGTGTATGCCATGACTGAAGAACATAATCATCAATGCAGCGCCCGAAAGTGAAATGTTCTTGAGGAACTGCGCTTCCTGGACCGCCTTCGTGCCTGGGTCCTGCGCCTTCCAGAAGGCGTGCATCGTAAACGCCGCCGGCAGAAGGAACAGAAGAATGAGGAGCGCTCCCCAGAACATTGCTACATCAAGGAGTATCAGGATGCCCCCCACGAATATCATTATTCCCGAAAGAATAGTGAAGAATCCGGCGGCAGGCAATCCCATGCTCTTCGCGTAGGCGCTCATCTCTTTGACGTTTGCTACGTGCTTGTAACCGCTCAATATGAAAATCAAAACAAAAAGAACTCTCCCTATGAAATACAGGATTCCCATGTCTTACTCCTCCGTCTACTGGTGCTTGATATGAGTCAGAGCAAAATTGGGAACGAATTGCTCGATGATTTCCAGGTTAGCTTTCATATAGAAATGAAGTCCCTCCTTCCTGACGTCAATCAGGCCGGCGTTCTCGAGGATCCGGTAGTGATGCGACATCGCAGGCTTGGAGAGGCTGAACTTCCCGTCGAAGTCGGCGCAGGAAAGCTCCCCTTTTTCGACAAGCAGTTTCAGTATGCTGTACCTGTTCGGGTCGCCGAGCGCTTTGAACACCTTGACCGCCTGCCTGTTGAAATCATCTTTCATCCGTTCACCAAATCGTTTACCAGATTCAACGCACGCTCTATTTCAACAGTTCCAAAATTTTAAATGTAGTAAAGAATGCCGGCCCCCGGCTGGCATATACGAGAAGTGGGCCTTGCGGCCCACCTTGTCTTCATCGATATCTATTTTAAAGTATTGTGATTAGTCAGGCGTGACCTGCAGGTGATCGACTACCATCGGAGCATCGGTGTAGAATCTCATGAGGTCCGCGAGGTATCCTCTTTCTCCCGACGTATTGACGTTGCCCTCGAGGATCAGGCTGGCACCGTTGACGATGACATGTATCGGCGGATTCATTTCGATCGCGTAGTCCTGGTAGAACGGATCGCTGTAAATAAGCCGGTATGCTCTGTACTTCAGGTAATCGGATCCGATTGCCGTCCTCAGATCGTTGACGACCTTACGCACGCCGAGCACTCTCTCTGCCTGATCCTGATATTGCTTCACATACCAAGGGGCATTTACCCATCCATTGAGGGTAACCACGCCGTTATTGGAATGAGCGGTAACCCAGTCGAAGACCGTGTAGAAATCGTGTGTCTCGATTCTGTTCATTACATCGTGGGCTATCACACTATCGGGCTTCTGAGGCGCCGAGGCCGTCAGCTCGTCCACTACCGTGAAATTGTTGGCGGCGCTGCGGGCATCCTTCTTCGCCAGCGCTATATCGTAAAGAGTCGGAACGGTACCCGTGAGGGTTATCTTCCCATTAGCAACCGCAACATGGACGTTATGGTCCGTTATCATGCCGTCTTTTGCCAGTTTATATTCGACATAGATTTTGATTGTGTGATTTGACTTTTTCGCGTTGCGCGCGAAAGCGGGTACTGAGCAGCTCATCATTATGATCGCTCCTATTGTGGTGAGGGCAATCATCAGGGAATTAAATCGGTTGATCTTCATAATGTATCTCCTTTTTTGTCGCGGCCACGATAGCTTTGGTTGTCAACTCCTCCGCTCTCCCTCAGTGGTGCGACTATATATGTAGACCGGACAAAAGACGAATAGGTTTATTCGTGTTTTTGCTGCGCCCCTGTTTTTCGCGAAAAAAAGGGGATCGGCGGGAATGTGAAAAAGATTTAATGATAGTATGTTAGAAGAACGCCCTTACCTCCGCAGTCATAGTGTTGATGGGCGCCCCGCCGGCTTGACTTCTTCCGTTGTAGCTGGCATTCGCCTGGATGAACGAGTTAATCCTGTATTCAAATCCAACCTGCCACGTATATGTCTGACCCGGCAGGAATCCCTGTGTTAGCTGGAACGGCAGGTAGACATTTGGATCCTCGTTCGAAATAAGCACTTCGTCGCGCTCCAGTTGAAGCGTCAAACGTCCTCTCGTCAGAATTGAATAAGCAACGTTCAGCACCTCCGTGTTCATAGAATTTGTAAGACCGGATCGGTAGGCATCGACCGCCTTCGAGATCTCCACCTTAAATGATGACTCCACATTCATATTGGGCCGGTAAGAAAGTTCCGAAGCGATGCTGCTGCCGCTTATTTGGTACGCCTGGTCGGTATAGGTCGTGTAAACATCGTTGTCGTTCAGCGCGAGGTCTAGCTCCTCGTAGAAAACGTTCGAGAGCTTTGTCCTGAGCCGCAGGCTCTGCTCGCGGGTGTAACCGCGCTGCGTCGCGATCGAATACTGGCTAAGCGATTTATTTTGGAGAAACCTCAGCCTCAGCGAGAAATCACGGTTGTTCTGCAGGATGTAGAAGTCTTGCTGGAACACCTGTGCACCGCTTATAGTGAGGCTGTCGTTCAGGAATTTTGAAAGGTGGAGAAGATAAATATCGCTCACATCAGCGGTCTGGTTGTCTTCCGCGAGCTGCCAGAATGTAACGGAGGAAAGCGACCGCAGCACGGCATTCAGAATGTTTCCGCTCTTTTGCATGAACTTCTCGGGAGTAACCGCCACCCGAAAATTTGTCTTCAGATCGACGACCGGATAGAGCGTCGTTGTCGGCCTCGTGAGCAGGATGTAGTCACCGTTGAAATTGACCTGCTGGAAATCGAGTGGATTCGTGATGTCGACTTGCCCGTTGTGATTTGCGTCTATCCAGATGTACTGCCCCTGGCCCGGCTGCACCTTCCAGAAAATCTGCTCAAGACGCGCGGCCCGTTCGGTGTTGACCTGATAGAACAGGTTCACCTGAAGTCCCCGGCGAAGAGGAGTGTAGTTGGCTTCCCACTTCGAAAGGAACGACTCGTTGTCGGTGTTGCCGAGCGCCTTGAAGCTGTCGGTGTATGACTTCTTCCTGTACGTCAGGCTTAGGTCGGAAGAGAAGTTGCTCACCTGGTTGAGCCGCATGGAGAGCTGTTCCGTAAGCGAATTGGATGAAGGGAGAAGTTCGCCGCCGATGATGCCGCTTTCATTACGGACGTACATCTGTGCCGAGATATCGACATTATATATCTGTGCGACCGAGAGTGTAGGTCCGAACTGGAAGTAGCGATATGAATTCGCCCAAAGAGAGTCGGTTCCCGTTGTTGCCAGACGCCTGTCTTCAGATTCCAGGTGAAACCCCGGCGTGAATTTCCAGATCTGTAATTGTATCGTGCCGTTTTGCCTGAACCAATTGCCGGCGTTCGTGAATTCGTCGTCCCTGCTGTCGATGAGCGTCGCCTGATAGCTCAGGGTGGGAATCCAGCCTGGTTCCCCCGGCTGATCCGGATTTCTTCCCAAGGTGATGTTGCCCGAGTATCTTCCCGAACTGAACCCCGATCCGCGCGTGATCCTTCCGACATCTCCGCCGATTGTCATGCGTGCCGCCTTGAGAGCCGGAGTGAAACTCACCTGTGCCTGGTTCAGAAGCTCGTCGGCGGCTGTCAATGTATCTATTCCCCATTCCCTGTTGAACTCGACGTCGTTGACTCTGTCCATAGGATCGAAATTCGCGTTCTCGTATCTTGTCATTTCCGTAAGCTTCAACGCACCGACTTCCATGTTGCCGATCCGCATATCCTTCGGCGAGTAATCGAACCCGAATTTGGCCGCATATCCGGAAGAAGTCACACCGGGCAGCGAGGACAGAGTGTTGGCATTGAAGCTGCTCGCCGCGTACTCAAGAGTCGCGGAACCGTCGCGGCTGAAACGATATCTCGTATTCACGTCCGCAAGCTGATGAAACTGCGGCATCGGGAGGATCACAATGGGCGCGTAGTCGCCCTGATTTATCCCGACGAAGTTGTATTGGCCGAACCCGATCGACTGATAGTCTCCCTTTCCGCTCCCGACTTCCGAGAAGGCAACGTTGTAGACGGCGTTCACCAGATTCGCCGTGTCGGTCGGCTGAACAAACCTGTAAATGTAGTACGGCTTGCCGTTTACCATCAGAGAGTCGAGCCGGTACTGTCCCTTTCCGATTCCGGTCACAGAATCGCGCCCCACATATGTCACCCCGCTTCTCGAGGCAGCGAGCCTGTTGTTCCCCGCCTTTGCGAGAAGGGTTTTGTCCGAGTCGGCAAGTGTTACTCCGAGTGCGCTGCTTGCATCGTCCCCCGTCTGGTAATAAGAGACACCGACCTTAAACCTGCTGCCCGCAAGTGTCGTGCTCGCGGCTCCTCCGGCAAAGGTCCTCTGGAATTGACCGTCTGTATACTCGAAGTCGACGTAAATCCTGCTCAGGTTCGTGATCAGGTGCTTCGGTGTGAAAGTGATCTGGGCGTTGGAATAGTCGATCGTGTAATCGTTCGTTTCTCCGCGCACCATTCGTACGCCGTCGAGATACACATGCTCTGTACCGGCGATGACGACTATGTTCGGGCTTCCGTCGTCGCCGACGAGCTGATAAGGTCCCTGGCTTCCGTCGATCGGCGCGATCTGCTGGCTCCTGAATTTCCCTCTGCTCACCGCCCCGCTGACCATAACCGAGGTCTGGCCGTAGTTTGCCGTTCCCATCGCACCTTCGAGTCTTCGGTTTATGACTCCGAACTCAGTCCCTTTTTCGGCCAGGTCGAAATCTCCCAGAGTACCGACTATATGCGGGGTTTTTATCGTGACAAATACCTTGTCGAACTCTTGGAGAGTCCGGGTATTTCCTTCCGGCTGAATCGGGCTTGACTGGTCGGTCAGCGCGGCGGTAACACTCACATCCTTTGTCAGCATCCCCGAAAGCTGCATGCGAAAGCCCGAATTCAGCGTCAGGTCCTGGTTCGATCCGATGGTGAACCCGCGGACGATGCTGCCGCTCTTCTGTATGTTGCTGCCGAAGAGTTCGGATGGAGTGATCGGAGTGCTCTGCTCGATCATCATCACCTTCTTCCTGAAGGACGTATCGTATTTTGCTATGACGATGTGGTTGGTGTACTCGGTGGGCATCGTGAATGGGAAGCTCGCGTAACTCACCGCGACATTGTAGACGGAGTCTTTCCTGCTTCTGAAGAAGGTTCCTTCCGGCTCGAACCTGATTACTCCGGTCGTGTAATTGATTCTGTAATCCACGCCCCGCTTCAGGCCGACGGAATCACATACTACGCGCTCTGAGTTCTGAATAATGAATTTGTTCGGGAGCCGGACCGAAGTGTCGGGAGAGACGATGTGGAGGGCAAGCGAATCCGCGGCACGGAAGCCCTCCGAAGACATCACCTGACAGAGGGACCGGGCAGGCAACAGAATTTCACATGATGCGGCAATGCATAAAGAAATGGATAGGAGACATCTTACATAATGCATTGTGGCAATTGTACAGCCGTCACCTCAGGCTGTTTTGGCAAACGGGCAGCTCTTCACGATCTTCGCGAACGAATCTGCCACGAGGCTCGCACCCCCGACAAGTGCTCCGTCGACGTCCGGCTGCGAAAGAAGCTGCGATGCGTTGTCCGGCTTCACGCTTCCGCCGTACTGGATCGTCAGAGCCGAAGCGACGTCTCTGTTGAACTTCTTCGCTACCACAGATCTGATGAACGCGTGCGTGTCTTCGGCCTGCTGCGGCGTAGCGTTCCGGCCCGTCCCGATTGCCCATATCGGTTCGTAGGCCATCACAAGGGTTGCCATCTGCTGCTCGGTCAGCCCGTCCAGAGCGGCTGTCACCTGACGCTCCAGCACCTTTTCAGTCACGCCGCCGTCGCGCTCACCCAGGCTCTCGCCGACACACAGTATTACCTTCAAACCCGAGCCTGACGCCTTCTTCACCTTCCTGGAGACAATCTCGTCGGTTTCCCCGAAATACTGCCTCCGCTCCGAATGCCCGACTATGACATAATGGACTCCGAGCGATTTGAGCATCCGCGCCGATGTTTCGCCGGTGTAGGCGCCGTCATTTTCATAATGCAGGTTTTGGGCGCCGAGTTCTATCCTGCTCCCCTGCAAAAGCCTCGCGGCAGTGTGAAGCGCGATAAACGGCGGGCAGATTACGACTTCCGCCGGACAATCGTATGTCTGCATTTCCTTCTGAAACGATGTAATAAAGTCGGATGTCTCATTCACGTCCTTGTTCATCTTCCAGTTTGCAGCTATAATTTTCTTTCTCATTATGCCCCCTTTATTAGGAAATAATCAAATGACAACCTTCAAGATCCACAATGAAGGACACGCCCCCTTGTCCGGGGTCTTTTACCTTGTTTTTCAGCATTTCGTTGTTGTTCGTCCTCGCTTCGTGAAAGGACTACTTCGCGGAAGCCTGGCGTTTGAAATCCGGAGTTTAATATGATTCTAGTTTTTCAATTTCTCTAGTTTCTGCTTCAGCAGGTCGTTCAGCATTTTGGGATTTGCTTTCCCCTGAGTCTTCTTCATCACCTGACCAACAAAGAAGCCGAACAGCTTGTCCTTTCCTCCGATGTAGCGCTCGACTTCGCCCGGATTTGCCTGAAGGACTTCCTCCACCGCCTTCTCGATTGCCGATTCATCGGAAACCTGGCGCAGACCTTTCTTCTCCACGATCGCGTCCGGATTTTCTCCCGACTGGAGCATCTCTTCGAACACTTCCTTAGCGAGCTTCGTGGAGATCGTCCCCTCGTTAATGAGATCGATCATCCTCGACAAATTCTGCGGAGTGATGGAGAAGTCCTTTATCTTGATGCCCCTATCGTTTACGACACGAAGAACGTCGGTCATCACGTAGTTGCTCGCCTGCTTGTAGGCGTCTTTCGATTTCTGCTTCAGGCTGGCCGTCACGTTTTCGTAGTAATCGGCGACTTCCTTCTCGCCGGTCAGTATCTCCGAATCATACTTCGGAATAGAGAACTGCTGCATGTATCTTTCGCGCCGCTCCATGGGAAGCTCAGGCAGAGCAGACCTGATCCCGTTGATCCACTCGTCATCCACGATTACCGGCACCAGGTCCGGTTCGGGGAAGTAGCGGTAGTCGTTTGCCTCCTCCTTGGAGCGCATAGACTTCACGGTATTAGTGTCAGCATTGTAGAGAAGCGTTTCCTGAGCGATGGTCCCGCCATGTTCGAGGATTGCATACTGCCTTTCGATCTCGACGTTGAGGGCGCGCTCGACATTGCGAAACGAGTTCAGGTTCTTGATCTCTGCTTTTGTGCCGAGTTTCTCGGTCCCGCGGAGTCTGAGCGAGACGTTGGCATCGCACCTCAGCGAACCTTCTTCCATGTTGCCGTCGCAGATTCCCAGATAGGTCACGATCTGCTTGATCTGCTGGAGACAGAGATAAGCCTCCTCGGCCGTGCGAATATCCGGCTTGCTCACGATTTCGAGAAGCGGGACGCCGCACCTGTTCAAATCGACGAGCGTATCGACGTCCTGGTCGTGTATCGACTTTCCGGCATCTTCCTCCATGTGGATTCTGACGAGGCCGATCCTGCATCTCGTTCCGTCGGACTTCTCGATCTCGACGTAGCCTTCCGAGCAGATTGGTTCCTCAAACTGGGATATCTGGTACCCCTTCGGAAGATCAGGGTAAAAGTAGTTCTTGCGGGCAAAGATGGAGTAGGGTGCGATGTGGCAATGAGTGGCAAGCCCCATCCTGATGGCGAACTCGACCAGCCGCTCGTTCAGCACCGGCAGTACGCCCGGCATACCGAGACAAACCGGGCAAACGTTAGAATTTGGGGGATTGCCGAACTTTGTTGAACATCCGCAAAAAGTCTTGGTCTCTGTCAGCATCTGGGCATGAACTTCGAGACCGATTACAGCTTCGTATTTACTCCAATCCAAGATTAAGCTCCAAACACCAACTCCCTCCAAGAGTCATAATATTCGTTTGCCCTACGGTTCGTGGCGTTTTATTTCACATCTTTTCATCAGACCGACAACCGGGAAGAGTCGCTTACTGACGGGATCGACTGCAAGGTTGAAGATTTCCAAAGTCGTGGCTCCTATCAATGGAGACGCATTCGGTTCTCCGAAAACGACCAATATTATTCGCTCACGCCCATCAATTTTGAGTCGGGCTTGCCCAACTTCGTAATTCACTACACTCTCATCGGCGAGCCGGAACGGGATCCGATCAATGGGCCGAACGCCTAGTTCAGCTAAGAGCGAACGAGGAAGGAGGGTATGAGTTGCACCCGTGTCGACAAGAGCTTCAATCTCCTTGAGTTCGCCCGAAGTCAGGCTTCCGACGCCTATTTTGATTTCAAACGTGCCCACGAAACGTCAGAGCCTGTGCGGTGTGGTGTCATATTGTTAGTAACTGAAATCCTACTTTGGTTAAATTGCGATGTACTCAGCGAATGAATTTGACTCCGGTACAGGCAGCTTGTCTTCCATCAGACCGCGGACATGGGCTTCGATGGCCTCGTGCATGTTCAACTCCGCCTCTTCACGTGTCGCACCTGTCGCTATGCAGCCCGGTAAATCCGGTGAGTATGCCGAGTAATTGCTATTCGCTTTCTCCATGACCACGAGGAAACGATGCATTACTATTTCTTCTCCTTCAACATTGCCTGCTTCATCACACTGTTCAACGTTCCTGGCGCCAAGTCATCATTGGGATGTCCCGCGATGGTAACCCGGTCCGGCTTCATCGGGTGTTTGTACTGGCGATAACTCCCTTTGATTTCAACAAGATACCAGCGATCCGCTTCAATAATCTATATGATGTCTCGTATCTTCATCCATTTTAGTTCTTGAGAGCTGCGACGACTTTCCCCGCGGCGTCCTTCAAACCGTTGGCAACGGCGAAATTCAAGCCGGAATTCTGCAAAAGCTCCGCGCCTTCCTTCGCGTTTGTCCCTTCGAGCCGAACGACTACGGGAAGATTAATCGACACACGCTTGGCGGCTTCGATGACGCCCTGTGCAACGCGGTCGCAGCGGACTATTCCGCCGAAGATATTGATGAGTATCGCCTTCACGTTCGGATCCGACAGAATAATCTTGAAGCCGCTCGACACCGTCTCGACGTTCGCTCCGCCGCCGACATCGAGGAAATTCGCGGGCTCACCGCCTGTCAACTTGATGATGTCCATCGTCGCCATCGCCAGCCCGGCGCCGTTGACCATGCAACCGACGTTGCCGTCGAGCTTGATATAATTCAAGTGCGATTTTGATGCCTCGACTTCCAGCGGGGACTCTTCGTCAAGATCTCTCAGTTCGACGATTTCCGGATGCCTGAACAGCGAATTGTCGTCAAAATTCATCTTCGCATCGAGCGCCATTACTGCGCCCTCCTTCGTGAGAACGAGCGGATTAATTTCCGCCAGGCTCGCGTCGGATGCCTCGTATGCCTTGTATAGTGCCGTCAGAAACTTCACGCCGTTCTTGAACGCATCGCCCTGGAGACCGAGACCAAAAGCCAGCTCTTTAGCCTGAAACGGCATCAAACCGAGACCCGGATCCACGGTAGCCTTCAATATCTTCTCCGGCGACTCGGCGGCAACTTTCTCTATTTCAACTCCGCCTTCTGTTGAAACCATGAAAACATTCTTCGACGTCGACCTGTCGAGCACGATTCCTGCGTAGAGCTCTTTCGCGATATTGATTCCCTGCTCGATCAGGAGACGCTTCACAACTTTACCTTCCGGGCCGGTCTGGTGGGTAACGAGAGTCATACCGAGCATCTCGGAAGCGAGCTGTCTGACCTCGTCGATGCTTCTCGCCAGCTTCACACCGCCACCCTTTCCGCGGCCGCCGGCATGAATTTGCGCCTTCACCACCCAGACGCCTCCTCCGATTTCATTCGCCGCGTTGACAGCCTCATCTACACTGAATGCGACCTTACCGTTTGGAGTGGCGACATTGAATTTCTTAAGAATCTCTTTGGCTTGATATTCGTGAATTTTCATCTCGGTAACCTTAGAATGAGTTAGTTAAATCTTTTGCAATATATGAAACCGTGGATTGTAACTCAAGAAACGCGATAACCGACGGCATACGGACCGGTAAATACGGCAACTCTAGTAGTACCTATATGATTTGATCTTTCAAGACTGGAGTACGGCAGTGAAAGACTCTGCCGGAATCTGCACGCTCTACTTCATCTCAACCGGCTGTCTCACCGGTTGGCACTTCGCCATTCCACGATTCCAAGAACCGGGTTCCGCGGCGCGATTCCACTATTCCCCTTAGCTACCTTTTGCCCTTGCTTCCTTGTCCCTTTTCGTAGTACTCACACACACCGTTGACCACGCACTCGGGACACTTCGGATTCTTCGGCCTGCAGGTCTCCCTGCCGAGAAATGTCATCGACATGCCTGCCGTGTGCCAATACTTTTGGGGAATCGAATTCATCAGCTCTTGCTCGATCTTCTCCGGCACCGTTGACTTTGCTATCCCGATCCTCGGTGCAACGCGGGCGACATGCAAATCGACCATTATGCCTTCAGGCTTCGCCTTCGAAGCCGGATTTAGCCGGATGGATTCCCCGATAATTACGTTTGCCGATTTTCTCCCGATGCCGGGAAGCTTTGTCAATTCATCCATTGTGGTCGGAATGTGTTTATCGTCCTTAACGATCTTCGCGATCGCGACAAGCCATTCCGATTTGTGCCTGAAATTGGTCACGCCGTGAACGTACGGAAAGAGGTCTTCAGGTCGAGCCTTCGAGAGCTCTTTCATGGACGGGAATGCGCGAAACAATTCAAGAGCAAGCTTGTTTATCAGCACATCCGTGCTGCGGGAGGAGAGTATGACCATCGCGATAAGCTGGTACCTGTTTTTGTAGTCGAGAGGATGCTTCCGGCCGCCGTGTTTCTTGAACAGCGGAGCCAACGCTTTGGCCCAGTCTACCGACTTTCCGATCTTCGCCATGACTCAAACATAGAATGACCTTGAGACAGATGCAATCCTATGCTGAAGTAGAAGGTTGCCTCCCTCACAGTGTCAGTTTGAAAGTCGAGAAGTAGTATCCCACACCCAATGAGAGGTAGTATCTCGGCATGAAAACGCCCTTGGGGTCGGGCGAAAACCTGTCGTTGATTTGAAGCCCCGCGAAAAATGACCGCCCCGAATATCCGATACTTGCCATCAGCCCTACATATACTTTCCTCCAGTACAGGGAATGCACGGACGAAAACCAATCCGGATATTGAGAGTAATCGTAAAGGTCAGGATAAAGGACGACTGCACCCACTCTAATTATTCTGTCTATGCATGCTCCTCCGGTAACTCCCAAATAGTGAATGAAGAAGTGGGAGTCCACTACCGGTATACTGTGCCACACCCCCGCGCCGGCAATAGTGTAAGTCGGGGAGATGAAGCCGGAGATGTCCCTGGTCAACTGCATTTCGACCGGCAGGGCTGCCACCGGAATCGTGAACGAATAATCGGCGGCGGGAAAAGACAAAGGGGGAAGCCCCAACCAGGCGACCAGGAGCTCCAGGCTGCTCAGCTCTATGCCGACCTTGACCCTTCCTATATGCTCATAGGATAAGCTGTCGCGCCTTGCTAACCCTCCGGCACACACCGGCCTCGTGGCGAAAGCCAGAAGGATGGCGACGCACAGAAGCGTCGTCAGTTTGACCGGAGACTGCTGGTGCCCGCCCCTTTCGTCGTCGTGTCGCGGGTCGTCAGCAGCAGCTCGTGCACTGTTCAACATGGAGCAAACTTAGGTGCGATGTTGAACAGATGCAATCATCAAATAACATGAAGATTATCTACTCTGAATTCAGTACGTGGACAAGGATACCTTGACATCAAATCTTGATTCTCAGCAGGCAAGGTTATATTTTTTGCTTCGATGGCAAGTGGTCGAGTCGAGTACGTTTCATTGGCAGGTTTGAACGGAAATCGTATGTCCTATCCCAGAGAGAATTATTGCCGTTGACATTGAATTGTTCGCAACATACCCCGCAAACGAACAAGGAAAACCTGAATTTTGAAAATCGCAATTAAAACCAAAGACGGTGCAGGCAGCATAGGTGCACTAATATTCCCTCATGCCGAGGGACTCGATCGAATCAGGAATATAGTTGTCTTTGCAGTCCTCACTGCGATCAGCGCGAAGGTGTATATTCCTCACGAGCCGGTGCCGTTTACGCTGCAGACGCTGTTCGTCGTCCTTTCCGGCGCATTTCTCGGATGGCGCAAGGGAACGCTGGCCATGCTCCTCTACCTGGCGCTGGGAGCTGCCGGCGTGCCTGTGTTTGCCGGACCTGAGGCCGGTCTTCCCGTGTTCTTCGGGCCAACCGCCGGATACCTCTTCGGATTTGTTTTCAGTGCGGCGGTAGTGGGATCAATGATCGGCCTTCACCGCTCCTCTCTGTGGACGGGATTCACTATGATGATCGGCTTCCTGATAATCTTCGCCTGCGGAACATTCTATCTGAATGAAGTCTTTATTCATAACTGGCAGTTGTCGTTGACACAAGGGTTTTTAATATTCTCAGTTTGGGATCTCGTTAAGCTCGGTGCTGCCGTCGCGATCTTTCGCGTCCGGCAAGGCAAACCCCGGGTAAAGCCTTCATGACGGTGGGCGAGCCCCGACTTTTTATCAATTGACAATTCCGAAGGAACCACTTCGGGTATGGAGGAATAATGGGTAATCCGCTCTTCGCTACCAAATCCCTCGAGGACCTTGCCAAAGAAGCTTCCGATACCGGGCATGGGCTGAAGCGAACGCTTGGTGCGCTCAACCTTACCACACTGGGCGTCGGCGCAATCGTAGGCGCGGGAATCTTCGTTCTCACGGGCCAGGCTGCCGCACAGTATGCCGGTCCTGCCATAGTACTGTCGTTCATCGTGTCGGGGCTTGGATGCGCATTTGCCGGACTGTGCTACGCCGAGTTCGCATCCATGATACCTATTGCCGGGAGCGCGTACACCTACGCTTACGCGACCCTGGGAGAATTTCTCGCATGGATAATCGGCTGGGACCTCATACTGGAGTATCTCTTCGGTGCGTCCACAGTCGCGGTCGGGTGGTCAGGCTACGTGGTCAGCTTCTTCAAGGATTTCGGTATCCACATACCGGCGTATCTCGCAAGCGCACCGATCAATTTCGACCCTCATGGCGGATGGATCATGACCGGTGCGCTTATCAACTTCCCGGCAATGTTCATTATCGCGATCATGACGGCACTCCTCGTGGTAGGGATAAGAGAATCGGCGGGGTTCAATAATATCATCGTTATCGTGAAGGTGGCGGTTATTCTCCTCTTTGTCGGTTTCGGACTCTCTTTCATTCACCACTCGAACTGGGTACCGTTCATTCCGCCCAATACCGGCCATTTCGGTGACTTCGGCTGGAGCGGGATTTTCCGCGGGGCAGGAGTGATATTCTTCGCATATATAGGATTCGATGCGGTGTCGACTACGGCACAGGAAGCGAAAAATCCGCAGAAGGATATGCCGATCGGGATCATGGGATCGCTCGGGATCTCGACCGTCCTCTACATTATCGTTGCGCTTGTCCTCACGGGTCTTGTCAGCTACAAAAAGCTTCTCGTTCCTGACCCGATCGCAGTCGGTGTCGATGCAGCGGGCCCTGCACTGTTCTGGCTGAGACCGCTTGTCAAGATCGGTGCTATAGCGGGATTGAGCTCGGTCGTCCTCGTGATGCTTCTCGGCCAGCCCAGGATATTTTACAGTATGGCCAACGACGGGCTTCTCCCTAAGAAATTCGCTGCCGTCCACAAGAAATTCAGAACGCCTTACATAACCACGATAGTGACCGGAGTGGTGGCGATGATCGTTGCCGGGCTCTTCCCAATTGGTATACTTGGTGAGCTCGTTTCCATCGGAACGCTTCTCGCTTTCGCCATCGTATCGGCGGGCGTGTTGGTTATGAGGCACACGAAACCGGATGTGCATCGCCCCTTCAAGACTCCGTGGGTCCCGCTGGTTCCCATTCTAGGAGTTGTCGTGTCGCTCGCCCAGATGGTCAGCCTTCCATTAGACACCTGGATGAGGCTCCTTGTCTGGATGGTTATCGGTTTCGCGATTTATTTCTGGTACAGCCGCAAGCACAGCAAAGTAAGGCTTGCGAATGGAACGACCAGATAGACTTATCTGACACATTGCTCTTTGTCTGCAACGGCTCCGCTCGCTCAAAAGGGTGGAGCCGTTTGGTTTTTCGCTAAACAAGAACGGAGGCAGTATGAGTGTCCAAGACGAGGTATTGACGAACTCCGGGACGGCTGAGCCGCAGGGAGAGACCCATTTTAAACGGGAGCTGAAACTCCTCGACTCAACGATGATCGTCATCGGCTCGATGATCGGATCGGGTATCTTCATCGTGAGCGCCGACATGTCCCGCACGCTCGGGTCGCCCGGCTATCTGCTCCTGACATGGCTGATAACCGGCGTCATCACAGTCATCGCCGCACTCAGCTACGGCGAGCTCGCCGGAATGATGCCGCACGTCGGCGGACTCTACGCCTATCTCCGCGAAGCCTACAGCCCGCTCCTCGGATTCCTCTACGGCTGGACTTCGTTCCTCGTTATCCAGACCGGTACTATAGCCGCCGTTGCGGTTGCGTTTGCGAAGTTCACTTCGGTACTCATCCCGGGCCTCGGCGAAGGGAACATTCTTTTCACGGTCCTCGGGTTGAAGATCTCTGCTGCACAGGTGCTCGCTATTGCAAGCATCGCATTTCTTACCTACGTCAACACGCGCGGCGTTCGGCAGGGTAAGCTCGTCCAGAATATTTTCACGATTACCAAGACACTTGCACTCATCGGGCTAATCGTCCTCGGAATACTGGTCGGACGAAACATCATGGCGATGCATCTCAATTTCTCCGATTTCTGGAACGCAAGCTGGACACACATAGCGGGCGGAAAAATCACATTGATCGAATCTCTTTCGTGGCCGATGCTCCTTGCCGCCATAGGTGTCGCCTCGGTCGGTTCGCTCTTTGCAAGCGATGCGTGGTACGACATTACGTTTGCCGCGGGAGAAGTCGTTAACCCGAAGAAGACCATCCCGCTTAGTCTTCTTTTTGGAACTCTAACGGTTACGGTTCTTTACATCCTCGCCAATGTCGCCTACATTTTCACGCTTCCTGTCATAGGCTCTCCTGCCGGACACGGCGTTATGGCCCAGGGGATCCAGTTCGCCGCTGACGACAGGGTCGGAACTGCAGCAGCTTCGGTGATCTTCGGCGCACCGGCGGCAATAATCATGGCGCTTCTCATCATGATATCGACGTTCGGCTGCAACAACGGCCTCATCCTCGCCGGTCCGCGGGTGTACTACGCGATGGCGAAAGACAAGGTTTTCTTCAGGAAGGTGGGCGACCTCAACAAGAAATCTGTCCCGGGTGTCGCACTCGTCGTGCAGGGCGTCTGGGCCAGTCTGCTCTGCCTGTCGGGCACCTACAGCGATTTGCTCGACTATGTAATTTTCGCCGTACTTATTTTCTTTATCCTCACCATCTCCGGGATTTTCGTCCTCAGGAAGAAGCGTCCGGATGCCGACCGACCATACAAGGCCTTCGGATACCCGGTCTTGCCGGGGTTGTACGTCCTGACAGCAATAGCGATTGCCGTTGATCTCCTCATCTTCAAGCCGGCTTACACCTGGCCGGGAGTAATAATTGTCTTGATCGGCATACCTGTCTATTTCATCTGGCGAAAAATGAAAAGAGCTTAGAAAGGCGAAAGGTCAAAGGGAATAACTGTGGGATTCCGGGAACAAATTCGGAATTGGGTTGAAATTATGAAGCTGACCGCATACACTTAGCCTAAAGATAAGCGGGAGGGCTCTTAGCGGCATTTGCTTTCAGTGGTAAATAAACGGTTAAACAATCGTCAACTAAATCACTGGAGGTAGCTGTGTTACTGAGACGCATTAGTCTTGTGACGCTCGCCGTCATGCTGTTGCTGGTCCAACAATCTTATTGCCGCACAAAAGGTGCAGACGATGCTTCAAAGGTCAACAAGAACTTATGGGAGCTCGTCCACGACATTCTTGAAGGCCGGAGTCTTCAAAAGGCCAAAGCGTCCATCGCTCCTGACGCCTATATCATAGACGGAACTAACTATGAGAGTCTGATAGGCGCGATTAACGGGGAGTTCAAAGACTCCAGGCTCATCGAAGGCTCGGCATTCAAGATGGTATTTGAACACCTTACATTTGCACCCGATAATACCGCCGCCTTCATGACCCTCATAACTTCTTCACCCGACCAATCAAGGCAATATCATTCGATCGTATTCTTCAAGAATCATGACGGGCAGTGGAAAATCGTTAGCTGGCACGTAAGCCGGTAGCACAAGAATCGCCTCGGGCCGTCCCGGGGCTTCGGCTTGCGGGACGACACTCAAGACAACTGTTCTTGAAACACTTCTGACTTTTTCGACGCCGGGGATTCCGGTCCCTTGGTAGTGGCTCAATTTAAAAACATTCAACGCAGAGGACGCAAAGGAGGCGCAAAGCACGCAGAACAACTATATTCTTTCGCGGTCTCTGCGATTACTTGTCTTTGCGAACTTTGCGTTAAATCAAACTGAGCCAGTACCGGTCCCTTCGTTCACTTGAATCTTCAGCGCCCGATGGCGATAATAATTCATACGTCCATGGATATAGGCCTTCATGGGGCGGCTTTGGTAAATGATAAAACGTTTGATTAGACTATTCGACGATAATCCGGGAAAGGTCCGGCACAAGGTCGCAGGGATCTATCTTCTGCTGGTCGCAGTGAACGTCGGCGTCTGGACAGCAGCGCTTTCAACTTTCCACGGCTTCCCTCTGCTTCTCGGGACATGCGTCATCGCCTACACTTTCGGATTGAGGCACGCAGTAGATGCGGACCATATTGCCGCCATAGACAATGTTACCAGGAAGCTCATGCAGGATGGAAAACGGCCGGCATCGGTCGGCTTCTTCTTCTCACTCGGCCATTCGACCGTCGTCGTCCTGGCTTCCGTCGCCATTGCCATGGCGGCAGCAGCCATTCAGAAAAACTTCCCGGGGTTTCGAACTATCGGCGGAGTCATAGGCACATCCATTTCCGCCGGCTTCTTGTTTCTCATCGCGATCGTGAACCTGATCGTCCTCCGGGACGTGTATGCCGCCTTCAAGTCTGTGAAAAACGGGGGCACATACAACGACGACTCTCTCAATGAGCTATTGGATCAGCGGGGATTACTGGGCCGCTTTTTCCGACCGGCTTACAAGCTTATACGAAAAAGCTGGCACATGTATCCTCTCGGCTTCCTATTCGGACTCGGGTTCGATACTGCCACCGAGATCGGTTTGCTCGGTATCACGGCAGCTGAAGCAACAAAGGGCCTGCCGGTCTGGACCATACTTCTCTTTCCGGCCCTTTTCACAGCAGGGATGTCGCTCATCGACACAACGGACGGCGTCCTGATGCTTGCCGCATACGGATGGGCTTTCGTCAAACCACTCAGAAAGCTCTACTACAACGTGACAATAACTTTCGTGTCTGTACTCGCCGCGCTTCTGGTCGGCGGAATCGAAGCTTTCAGCGTCATCGGAGACAAACTGGAAATGAAGGGCTGGTTCTGGGATCTCGTCGGCGGGGCAGGCGGGAACTTCGGAGCAATGGGATATTTCATAATCGGAATATTCGTCGTAAGCTGGATGGCTTCGACGATTATTTATAGAAGACATAAATATGACAGGCTCGAAGTCAGCGGCGAGGATAACATAACGAAGCCGTAATATTATGAAGATTTATGCCGATAATCCAAAGTGGTGAGGGCTTTAAAGAAAAAGTCGGCTCTGTTACTCAGTGCTTCGCGAAGGGCCTCATTCGGCCGAATAAGATGCCAACAGATTGTTTATATTGGAGTACTGATATCCTCTGTCTTGAGAATTAAGGGCAAAAGGGGATGTTTTTATACCGTATGACCGAAATCGCACGGGAAGCAGCAGGAAAGCGGCAACCCGACGAATCCGATCAACATGAAAAATTGGAGAGCTTACAGAGTGCCGGCTGACTGGCTTGCTTCTTCACCCGGTAGGGAAGCATGAAGTAACAGGGTACCAGGAAAAAGGTATGCATACACTTTCCGTTCCTTGCGTGGTAATGGCGTCGATAAATCTGTTTGTCGGCGTCTATTACCTGTTCTTTTACGTGAAACGGCCGCAGATCAGGGAACATCTGCCGTTTGCTCTATTATGTTTCAGCGTCGCACTTTATGACATAGCGAGTGCAGGCCTTTACAACGCAACCTCCCTCCCTGTCGGAGTTTTCTGGCAGAGAATCCAGTTGGACTCTGTTGCGACCATACTGATATTTTCTGTCTGGTTCACCAGCATTCTGACGGAGCAGAAGAACAATAGAGTGGTACAGTCTTCCATCTTTTGGTTTTCGGCTTTTCTTATCATTTCCCTCTTTGCGGGTCCGGGACTGACGCTCTCGACCGCTACCCCGGCTATAAAGGACGTCCACTTGTTCCACCTGATTAGGATAAGGTACTATGAATCTTCCGTGGGAATTCTCTACCGCGTCATGATTATCTCGGCAATTCTCACATACGTGTACCTCCTTGTCCTTTATTTCAGATATTACCAGAAAACTAAGAAGCGAATTCTGCTGCTGGTCATTTACGGCGCACTCACTTACTTCGTCGGAGTGGCGAACGACTCCCTGGTCGCAATGCAGGTAATCCGTTCTGTCTATGTCAGCGAGTATCCCTTTTTCTTCATAGTTGCCGCGATGGCTTACACCTTGCTCGATAAATTCGTCGATCTGCATAAAGCTTACGAAGAGCTGAATATTCACCTGGAACAGAAAGTGGCGGAGAGAACGCGCGAGATCATGAATGCCCAGGCCAGCCTAAAGACCCTGGGCGGGCTTATCCCGATTTGCTCTAACTGCAAGAAGATCCGTGATGACAAAGGCTACTGGGAACAACTGGA
Organism: Candidatus Kryptoniota bacterium; assembly: GCA_046705025.1. Taxonomy (GTDB): domain Bacteria; phylum Bacteroidota; class Ignavibacteria; order Kryptoniales; family JAKASW01; genus JAKASW01. The sequence continues at coordinate 32,647 of JBJKQU010000206.1, forward strand.
ACTGTACATCCGTGATCACTCGGATCTGGAATTCTCTCACGGCATTTGCCCGGAATGTGCGAAGAAGCTCTACCCCGAGTATTTTCCCGGCATCGAGGGCGAAGAGGGCGGGGAAGATAACTCTCCACTTACTTGAACCCGGACGCCCGGCTGGTCGACGTGACGTGATCGCAATAGCGCAGTAGAAGGTGATGCCTCCCTATTTCTTTCTCCCGATCATCAAGTCGCTGCCGAACGGGGTTGCTTTTCGGGTGATCCGCGTGAAGTGCGCGTCTTCCATCCACGACCGCACTTCGGATTCAGTGAACGTATCCCCTTCCTGAGTTCCGACGAGCATATTCAATGAGAACAGAGCGCCGAAAGCAGGTGAGGTGCGGTCCTCGTTCATTATGAAATCCGACACGACGAGCTGTCCCTTAGGGTTGAGTGCATCGTATGCCTTCTTGAACAGCCTCTTGTTCGTCTGCGGAGAGTTGCTGTGGATGACAGCCGAGAGGAATACGAGATCGAAACCGGTACCAAGTTGATCGACAGTATAATCTCCCTCCGCGGTGGTTATGAGGTCTTCCAGATTTTCGGCCTGAATGTAGGTCCTTGTAAGACCGACTACGTTCGGAAGATCGAATACGACGGAATGAATCCCCGGTTTTGCACGGACAAACGCCATCGAAAACACTCCCGACCCGCCTCCTACATCCAGAACTCGCTTCACTCCCCTTAGGTCGAGGAGTTTCAAGACGGCGTGGGCCTGATGTGTCGCCCGCATGTGCATTGCCGCGATAAATGCTGCAAGCCAGTCCACGCCTCTGTTGTTTACGGAGTCCCTACCCAGCACGGCCGACCCGGTGCGGACTGCCTCGGTCAGTGTGCTCCATGTCTTCCAAAGGCTGACCTGGTGCATCAGGCCTCCCATGTAACTCTCTTTTCCTTTAACCAGGAACTGTGCAGTCAGAGGAGTATTTGCGAACTTGCCTCTCCTTTTGAGAAGGAAGCCCAGGGCGCAGAGTGCATCCATCAGCCTGTCCGTTGCCCGCGCGTTCGTTCGGAGCTTTCTCGCTACCTCTGCCGATGTTTTCGCGCTGTCCCCAAGTGCGGTGAACAAGTCCAGCTCAAACGCCGTAAGCAAGACACGCGCACTTCGAAAAGCGTAAACAGTATCGAGAATCTTTGATGGTGATAGGTTCGTCTTTCTGGTTGCCGACCGGGTTGCCATAATTGCCTCACAGTTTAAGACTTTGATTACATTCCGTCGATGACAAATGATCGTGACTGAGAGAATCGCAAAAATAAAAACAACTATACCCCGGCTGCAATTCCCCGCGAATCGATTTTTACACCGGTTTTACATAAACTCGCCGTATGCGCCAGGCACTACGTATCCCGACGTGTGTTTTTGATTGGAAAAGAAGCCGGGCTACGCTATAGATCCATCCTGAGCGCCTTTCCGCCGAAGAACCTGGCGAAGAAAAGGCACGTTATCCCTATCGCACCCAGCAGCCAGACGACCGAGAATTCGAACTGATGCTGCATATGCAGTGAGAAATACCTGAATGCCTGGCCGAACACCAGGGAGCTTAGTATAACCATTACGCCGAGAGAGATCAGAAGCGAGACTGTCGCCCCATGTGACGAAGCAATCCGGACGGGGTTCTTTTCCCTGAAATCCGCAAAAGCCCCTCCAAATATTATGGCGATAGACGGGAATATTATCCCGCTTGCAAATCCGTAAACGATGCTCTCGGGTACGAGGCCGTGGAAGTTCTTGAACGGGTACGGTGCCGCATATCCAAGCACGACCCCGATGGTCGAGAGAAGGACAATTGCGGGGAGCAGCTTCGAGTAGAATACCCTGGAAGATTTTATGGGCGACGAACGCAGGAGCCAGACCCCTTCCCCCTCCAGACTTATCATCGGATATACGAATCTCACGGCGAGAGAGACGATCAGGAAACTGTTGAATGCAAAAATCAGCGTGAATGCCGAAGACACGATGAACGTATCGGGCAGGTATATCTTCATCGCGAAGAGATTGAAAAGGAAGACCCCTATCAGGATTATCATGATGACAAAGTGGAAAGTCTGGCTCGGCTCACGTATGAACAACAGGAAGTCTCTCTTCAGAAGGGAGATGGGACGAATACTCCTGCTCGTCTTACTGCCGCGGTACCCTGTCGCGTTCGCGACCTTTCTTTCAAACAGCTTGTGCCGCGCAATCCAGAAAGTCTCCTGATAATATTTGCCGGCAAGTTTTAGCATCAGTACAAACAGGAGTGCCGCGATGCCACACACTATGAGGGCAGAGAGAGCAGCGCCCACTGCATTGCCGGTGGTAGCAAAATAAAAGAAGTTCGCCGACCAGAAGCTGGGTGCCACGTAGTCCACCTTGGGGTCGAGCACACCCAGGTATTGATCGACGTGCGGGTAGTATTTCATCACGTCCGCAAAGAGCTTGAACGGGTTGTTTAGCCTGACGTAGAGATATGTGCTGCCGGCATAGAAAACCGACAGGACGGCGACGGCCGTCTTCACCGAAATCTTCTTTGACAGCTTCAATACGATCAGTAGAATTATCGCTCCGAGGCAGGCCGCTGATAAGATCAAAGGGAGGATCGAAAGAAATATTCCGAGAGCAGCGATAACCGGCTCCCGGAAAAAAGCGGCATAACCCGCCACCGCAGCAAGAACCAAGATGAGCATTAATGCGGAGCTGTAAAGGAAAGAGTCCAGGAACCGGGCAAGGAAAATCTCTACCGGCTTGATCGGCAGGGTGTGCAGAAATTCCGCCTCCGTGTTCCTGAACACGGTCACAAACGCCACAAGAATGTTCGCGATGCTTATGATTGCAAAGAATACGAAGAGAGCAAGCGCCAGCAGCCGGTGAAAAAGGAACATCCCGATTTTTGCCTGTACGATGAGATAAGACGTCGCATATCTCACGACTTCGAAGGTCAGGTACGCAAAGATGGCAAATGTGAAGAAAGAGAACAGCGACCTCAACAGATGGCGGTTCATCCGTTCTCCTCCCTCGAGGTAGAGAAGGCGCAGCTTCGTTCTTATTAACCGTCCGACCATTTGGTAAACCGAAGTTTCTTTTGCTCGATCGCCGCGTTTCGGCTCACGAAGTGAGCTTAATATACTTTTCTTCCAGAGTCTCTCTGCCGTCACCGGAAAACAGACTCATCGAGCCGTCGAATATGAGCTTTCCGGCATGTATGATTCCCACACGGCTGCAAACCTCCCTGGCAAGCGAAAGCTGGTGTGTGGTCATGAAGACCGCCGTCCCGTCCTTTGCAGCAAGTCTGATGTGGGCTTTGAAAGCTTCAGCCCCCTTAGGGTCGAGGCCGACCATCGGTTCGTCTATCACTATCAGCTTCGGGCTGTGCATGATCGCTGCGGCCAATATGAGTCTCTGCCTCATACCCTGTGAATAGTCTTCGATCCGCTTGTCGAGCCACGGTGTCACTTCAAAAATTTCCGACGCTTCTTCGACCCTGCGGGCAGTCTCACCGTCGGCCATCATGTACACGTTCGCCACGAACAGCAGAAACTCTCTTCCGCTGAGTTTGTCGTAAAGGAAAGGCTGGTCGGGAACATAAGACAGGAACCTCTTTGCCTCCTCGGGGGATTTATGCGCATCAATGCCGTTGATCTTCACTGCTCCGGAAGTCGGCTTGAGCAGCGTGGCGATCATTTTTATCGTCGTTGTCTTCCCCGCCCCGTTCGGTCCGAGAAAACCGTATATGTCGCCCGCCTCAACCTTCAGGCAGAGGTTGTCGACCGCCGTAAACGATCCGAATTTCTTCGACAATGAGACGAGTTCGAGCATTTTGAGGGAACCTCCGACATTGTAATTACAGACTGCCTGAACGGACTACTTCTGCCGGAACACAAACCTTATCGGAACACCTTCGAACCCGAAGCGCGCCCGAAACTTGTTCTCGAGGAAACGTTTGTAGGTGCTGGACACTTCTTCCGGCAAATTAGTGAACATGGCAAACGTCGGCATCTTGCTGTCGACCTGAGTGATGTACTTTATCCTGATTTCCTTCCCGGTCTTTGAAAAAGGAGGCGTCCGCTCAATCAGCGGGAGGAAATAATCGTTGAGCTCACTGGTCTTTATTTTGGACTTGGATCTCTCCAGGGTTTCGAGCGCGTTCGAAAGGAGCTTCTGAACACGCTGGTTCTTCAACACAGAGACGAAGACAATAGGAACGAAATCGTAAATCCGCAGTCTGGCCTCTATCGCCGACTCATAATCGTTCGTGCTGACTTCCTTTTTATCGACAAGATCCCACTTGTTCACGCCGATTATCACCGGCTTTCCCTGCTCCACGGTATACTCGACGACCTGCAAGTCCTGCTTCTCCACTCCTGCCGAGGCATCGAACAGGACTATGGCCGTATCGCACCGTTCAACTGCCTGGAAAGTACGGAGCGCGCTGAAAAACTCCACGGACTCCTTGATCTTGCTTTTCCTCCTCAGACCTGCCGTATCGATGAGGACTATCTCCTCGCCCTGGAATTTCATCAGCGAGTCGACGGAGTCCCTCGTCGTACCCGGCACGTCGGTTACGATCGAACGGTTCTCTCCCAGCAGCAAGTTGACGAATGAGGACTTCCCCACGTTGGGCTTCCCGACTATCGCGACGCGCTTGACTCCCGGAAGCTCTTCAACCGCCTTATTGTCGGGCACGAGTGCGGCCACCTCGTCAAGAAAGTCTCCTACACTTCTCCCGAGTTGAGCGGAAATACCCATGACCTTTTCGAAGCCCAGCTCGAAGAACTGGCCTATGTTCTTCTCATGTTTCGCATCGTCTATCTTGTTCACGACGAGGAGAACCTTCTTACTCCTTTTTCGGAGTATCTGTGCAAGTTCTTTATCGATAGGGTGAGGACCGGCGGACCCGTCAACGGCAAGGATTATCGCGTCGGCTTCTTCGACTGCATACTGTGCCTGCTCCCTTATCGCGCGCTCGAAGACATTCTGCGAATCAGGCACGAAGCCTCCGGTATCGATCACCGTGAATTGTCTGCCCTGCCACTCAAAAGAGCCGTAAATCCTGTCGCGAGTGACCCCCGGTTTGTCGTCCACAATCGCGTGTCTCCCGCCTATGAGGCGGTTGAACAGCGTTGACTTTCCGACGTTGGGCCTCCCGACAATCGCGATTGTAGACATATTCACAAAGCTGCGGTCATGTTCAATCGGTGAAGACTTCGGCGCCCTTGTTCACGGGCTCGAGTGTTTCAGTGCGCCAACTCAGTCCGAGCCCGCTGATGAGATCCTCAAAAGCCTTATGGACCTGCTTGTAATCGTCCAGGCAGAAAGCAATGCAGCTGCTTCCCGCCCCGCTCACCGCGTAGGCCAATGCACCATTCTTCAAAGCAATATCTGCAAACTCTTCATAATGCGGGATGAGCTCTCTCCGATATTTCTCATGCAGCTCGTCGTGAACCGCGCTGCGGATCATTTCGTAATTTCCCGTCGCCAGGGCCGCAACCAGGAGCGAGCTGTGCTGGACGTTTGAAACGGCATCGTGGAGCTTCACCGACTCAGGAAGCAGTTTACGGGCAGTGACGGTCTCAACCTTCGAGTCGGGAAGAACCGCGACGAACTTCAGCTTTCCATCGACCGGGATTCTGATGCGTGAATAACTCCCGTCGGCACCGCGCGCGTTTACTACCAGACCTCCGTACAGGGCTGCACTTACATTGTCCGGATGGCCCTCAAGTCCAACCGCCAGATTATAAATATCATCCGTGGAACGCTTCGTACCGGACAGCTCGTTTGCCAGCAGCAGTCCCCCTATGATCGCCGCGCCGCTTGCGCCGAACCCGCCGCACGACGGTATTCCGTTGTAAATGTTCACACGCAGATCGGGCAGGCCGCCGAGCAGCATCTTCATCGCGACGGCAGTGAGGTTCTTCCCGTCGTCGACAGGAATCCCTTCCGCACCTTCACCCGCGACTTCAATCGAGAAACCTGACGACGGATTAACATTTATGACAAGATATCTGTTTACGGCGAGCCCGAGAGTGTCGAAACCCGGACCCAGATTCGATGTCGATGCAGGTACTATGACTTTCAGACGTAAATCTCCTTTTCAATGTGCATAAGAATATATCTTTGAGCGGGAGATTTTACAAAGAATAGTGAGAACGTGGTGAAAAGGGAGCCGGTGGTCACAGGATCACCAACCTTGACTTTCAGCTCTTCAAATGAGATTTTGTTCGGGTATGATTCCTGTCCTGATTTTTTGGATACACATAACAGGCGGGGTTTATCTTTTCGCCAAGAAATACTATGAAGAGAACCTCACTGAGGCGTTTCTGTCGCTGGGTTTCGCTGCGATTGTCTTCACGGCGGCATGGACGCTCTCGGCATTTCTCATACATCTCATCTTCGGTCCGAAAGGACTCAGCATTATCCTCAACAGCGACTCGCTGTCTCTAATCCTCTTGACGCTCCTTGAAGCCGTTTTCTACAAAATGTGGTTCGCTAAATCAGGGCACCAGGAAGCTGCTGATGCATAAACTCACCCTGTCTGAAATTTCGGCCCGCAGACTCTCGGCCGGGCAGGCGATTTCGGCAGCCAGGACGCCGATCTACGGCTTCCTCGAAAATGTACGCAGCCTCTATAACGTCGGCTCCATCTTCAGGACGTCCGACGCCGTGCTTCTGTCGAAGCTCTACCTCACGGGCTTTACGCCGTATCCTCCGAGACCTGAGATTTCTAAAACCGCTCTCGGTGCGGTCGAGAGTGTCCCGTGGTCTTTTCACAAAAGACCTCTCGAAGCCGCCGAAGAAATAAAGGCACAGGGAATAAAGTTCGTGGTTCTGGAGCAGACGCGAGAGAGCGTTCCGATATGGGAACTTCAAGCCGACGTATTTCCGGTATGCCTTGCCGTGGGAAACGAAATCGGTGGAATCACGAAGGATGTTCTCGAAGCTGCCGACATGGCGGTGGATATTCCCATGCTCGGGGTTAAGCACTCACTGAATGTGGCGGTGGCATACGGAGTCGCGGTGTACAGGCTGTTCGAGGTTTTTTCCGTGACAGGTCAAAATTCAAAAGTCCCCGAACGGGGTCGCCTGCGGCCCGACAAAATTATGAAGTAGCCCCACACTCTTTTTTCACTCTTGGCCTTTGTCCGAGGGACCCCGTTGGGGACTTCTGACTTTGCTTAGAACGCCGACGTGAAATACTCGAACCGTTCTTCCGTATGAATTCTTATTACCCCGGCTCTGACGAGATTCACGAGGATCCTGGAGGCGCGCCTCTCGCCGATGTTCACGAGTTTTGCGTATTCTTTCACGGTTATTCGCTCGTGTTCCTCGAGGTGCTTGAACAGCCGGCGCTCGTTCTCTCCAATGATGATGGAAAGCGGCTCGCTGTCCGGGCTCTCGCTCTCCAGAATCTTCACAACCTCCCTGCTTGCGATCACACTCTTGTCGTTTATCCTTATGTATACCTTCGCCTCTCGCTTAAGGGCGTTCTTGTAGTCCTGGAGCCTGTGAGGCTTTGTCCGGCTCTCCTCCACTATGGCAACGACTACGTCTTTCCTGCTGAGCTCTATGACCTGAACGATCGGCTCTATCGGCGGCTCGCAGTAATCACGCGAGGCCTCGTAAATCAGGTCGATCTCCGATTTCTCGCTCTCAACGCCGTAAATAGTCCCGTCGTCGTCTACGCCGAAAAGGATCATGCCCCCCTTCGTGTTAGCAAACGCGATCAGCTCCTTTGCGATCTTCTCCACGGAGCTGAACTGGCGCTTGAATTCTATCTTGAAATTCTCGCCTTCCGATATCAGCTCTTTCAATTCAGCGACATCCATTCACCAGCCTCGCGCTCGCATCCTGATTAAGATAATGTTCGTCCTGAAGGACACGAACCTCGAATCCGAGTCCGGCGAATGCGTGATCGGACTCGGAATTATCGCCGCCAGCCGGGCAGCCTGCTCGCGTGAGAGCTGCGATGCCGGTTCATCGAAGTACGCCCTGCTTGCCGCCTCAATTCCGAATATTCCCCGCCCGAATTCGATGTAGTTGAGATAAAGCTCCAAGATCCTGTTTTTCGTCAGGAAATAGTTCAGCATGTACGCTGAAATCACTTCGTTCAACTTCGTCAGCGGGTCCCGGCTCGTCGAGAACCACAGGTTCTTCGCAAGCTGCATCGTGATGGTGCTGGATCCCCTTACTATTCTCATGTCTTTCCAGTCTGTCAGAAAGGACTCTTTGACTTCATACCAATCAACGCCGTCGTTCTCGTAAAACGTTCCGTCCTCACTCACGATTACCGCGTGGACAACTGAGTGGGATATTTTCGAAAGCGGGACATAAATCCGGCTGATTCTGTAGCGCTCATGTTTCGACTTCGCTGCTCTGATTCTCTCTTTCATGACAGCTGTCAGGTCGGGATTATGAATTCCAAGTCTCGCAACCGTCCATGGGAACGGGAGCATCACTATCTCAACAATCAGGAAGACGGTCAAAAATCCGAGAAAAGCCCTCCTGAGCCGGTGCTTCTCCGGCCTTGGTGCGCGGCTCATTTATTTATTCAAAGGTTCAGCATTCCTGGGATGAGAATCAAGATAACTCTGGAGGATGAGTTGCGAGGCCGCGCGGTCCAGGTTGACTTTATTTTGGCGGTACTTCTTTTTCATCCCAAGCTCGATCTGGGTCTTTTGGGCAATGGTGGTCGTGAATCGCTCGTCCCATTCGACCACCTCAATCTCCCCCAGATTCTCGTGCGACAACCTCTCTCTCAACTTTTGCGCAAATCCGGATGCCGCGATTGCCGAATCCCCTTCTTTGCCGCTGAGCTTGAGCGGCTTGCCGACGACTACCTTCGTCACCGACATCTTCTCCACAGTATCGAGAATTCTTCCCAGGAGAGACGAATCGTTGGAAAGGGTGTCGATACCCTGCGCGATTATCCCCATCGGGTCGCTTAGAGCAATGCCCACTCTCTTCAAGCCGAAATCGATTCCGAGAATTCGTCCTGTGTCAGACATTCTGTCCCTGGATTCTGTCTACCCGCGTAACGCCTTCAATCTTCTTCAACTTGTCGATCAACCGCTCCAGGTGTTCCTTGTCCTTGACATAGATAATGATCTGGCTTTCGAAGATCGCGTTCCGGACTTCCGCAGACACGCTGCGAATGTTCGTGTTTTGATAGCTGGAAACAGCGTGGGTGAGATCCGTCAGTATCCCGGGACGGTCCATCCCGGAAACCGAGACCCCCGCCACGAAGAGTCCGCTGTTTTCGCCCGGCCAGCTCGCCTCGATAATTCTCTCCTTTGTCGCTCCGGCCATGCGCGACAAATTCGGGCAGCTCCTCCTGTGTACCTTTATCCCCTCGCCCGTCGTGACGAAGCCGACTATGTCGTCCCCCGGGATAGGGTTACAGCACTTCGCGTAGGAAATTTTCCACTCGGTGCGGGAGCCGTCTACGATTATCCCCTCCGAGGCATTGCGGGCAATCTCGACGAACGTTTGGGCGGGCTTGCTGCTTTCGGCGGCGGCCCGCGCGGACTTCTGTTGTGTCAGCCGCGCTATTATTCGGTCGGGATCTATTTCCTCTTCGGCGATGGCAACATAAAATTTCTGAGGGTTGTCGTACTTCAGGTCGCGGATCAGTTTCGCAAAGTCTTCCTCGGACAGCGTGAACTTGTGTTTCTTGATCCGCTTCGACCATGTCTCCTCTCCCTCGACCGACTTCTTCCTCGACTCTTCGTTGATCCACCGTCGTATATGTGCCTTCGCCTTCCTGGAGACCACGAATTTTTCCCAGTCGGGGTTCACGTTCGGGCTTGACGAAGTAATGATCTCGATTTGATCTCCGCTGTTGAGTTTCGAGTTTAGAGGAACGATCCTGCCGTTGACTTTCGCACCCACGCAGTGTGTGCCTATCTGCGAGTGTATCTCGAATGCGAAGTCGACCGGAGTCGAGCCCCTGGGAAGAATTTGCAGCTCCCCTTTGGGAGTGAAGACGTAAATCTCGTCCTGGTAGAGGTCCAGCTTGAACCCTTCCAGGAAGCTCGTCGCCGCTTCCTCACCGGTGGATACCGCGGGCTGCTCAAGGATTTCGCGCACCCACAATATCCATTCTTCCAGTTTCCCGTCAGACTTCTTTACCCCCTCTTTGTATTTCCAGTGAGCCGCAACTCCGTGATCCGCAACCTCGTCCATCCCCCTGGTTCGGATCTGGACCTCGACCATCTTTCCTTCCGGTCCGACGACAGTCGTGTGAATCGATTGGTAGCCGTTCTGCTTCGGAACGGAAATGTAGTCCTTGAACCGCTCCGGCACCGGCGTGTAGATCTCCGACACGATCCCGTAGACGGAGAAGCAGTCGTTTTTGTCCGCAGTGTCGAGGATTACACGGACGGCAAAGAGATCGTAAATTTCCTCTATCGGCTTGTTCCGCTTCACCATCTTGTTGTAGATGCTGTAAATATGCTTGGGACGGCCCGTGATCTCGAACTTGTACTCGTCTGCCTCGAGACGCTCCTTTATGGGGCGAATAAACTTCCTGACGTAAGCCTCGCGCTCCCGTCGCTTTGCGTTGAGCTTCCTGGATATGTATTCGTAGTCGGCAGTGTTAAGATGCTTGAATGCGAGGTCTTCAAACTCCCATTTTACTTTGGCGAGTCCGAACCTGTGAGCAAGGGGGGCATAAATCTCGAGCGTCTCCTTCGATATCCTTCGCTGCTTCTCTGGCGACAGGAACCCGAGGGTCCTCATGTTATGCAGGCGGTCCGCAAATTTGACCAGGATGACGCGGACGTCCCTTGCCATGGAGAGGAGCATCTTGCGGTAGTTCTCAGCACGGGTGATCTCATGACTCTCCACCGCGCCGGATATCTTCGTAACTCCGTCCACTATATCCGCTATTCCGTTTCCGAATTCGGCACGGATGGCCTTAAGATCGAAAGCGGTGTCTTCCACGACGTCATGCAGCAGCGCCGCCGCCACCGATATATCATCCAGTGGGATTTCCTTCGCTACGACGAGGGCGACTTCGTATGGGTGGGAAAAATACGGCTCGCCGGACGCCCTGGGTTTCCCCTTAACATGTGCGTTCCAGCTGAATTCGAAAGCCCGCCTGATCAGATTCTCATCGAGGCTGTTCAAATTACTTCGGCACGCATCCAGGAGACGAGTCAACTTCTCAACGCTTCTTACATCAGCTAAATATGACACTTCAAAACTTCCTTACAATACGGGCCGAATCTTGTTATTGATTCAATTTATGCTGATAACCGCAAATTCCAAACACCCGGTAGTGTCTCAGTTTGATTTAACGCAAAGTTCGCAAAAACAAATAATCGCAGAGACCGCGAAAGAAAATAGCTGTTCTGCGTCCTTTGCGCCTTCTTTGCGTCCTCTGCGTTGAATATTTTTAAAATGAGCCAGTACCAAACACCCAAGAATGCTTTGGCGTTCGCCGGCTTAAAATCCTACGGAAAAGAAGCCGGCTTTTATTCCTCATTCCTCTTTGGAGCGGCTTATCGTCGCCAAATAACCTGCGGAAACTTAAACCCGTTTCCTATGTTATGATAGCTATATATCGGATTTGAAACGCAACTTTACAGGATTAGCTATACACAATGAGGAGGGATATAAAAAATGGTAGAACATAACGGAGCGAATGGATCGGAGACCGTCCGCGGCCTCCCGCGGCTCGGCGAGCCTGCACCTGATTTTGAGGCGGTGACTACACATGGCGTATTGAGACTGTCGGACTTCAAGGGAAGTTGGCTGATTCTCTTTTCTCACCCCGCCGACTTTACCCCCGTATGCACGACTGAGTTTGTAGGGTTTTCGGAAGTCTATCCTGAACTGAAGAAGAAAGGCGTCCAGCTGCTGGGCCTGAGCATAGATTCGGTCTTTTCACATATCGCGTGGACCCGCAACATAGAGGACAAGCTGGGAGTGAAAATACCTTTCCCGGTCATCGCCGACATCAACAGAGAGGTGGCCACAAAGTACGGCATGATCATGCCCGGAGAAAGCAAAACGGAAACCGCACGCTGTGTATTCTTCATCGATCCCGAGAGCAAATTGAGGGCGATGATCTACTACCCGCTCACGACAGGAAGAAATATGCAGGAGATCCTTCGCGTCGTAGACGCACTACAGGCTACAGACAAATACCAGGTTGCGACTCCGGCAAACTGGAAGATGGGAGACAAGGTAATTGTCAGTGCGCCGAATACGGCTCCGATGGCGGAACAGCGCATGAAGGAGAAAGGTCTGGAAGTTGTCGAATGGTATCTGAGTAAGAAGGCGCTGTAGCAAGTGCCTTGTATCAACCCCGACGGCACGCTCACAGAGGCGGCGCTGACCCTCATGAAGGTGATCACAGAGTATCATTCGCTCGATGAGGTCGCATCGATTACCGATATCCCTCTTTACCTCGTCAGGGCGACGGCACGTGACCTGCTGAACACGAAGCTAGTTGCCGAAGAGGACGGTCGTTACTACCTGACCGATCTTGGCTCGGACAAGTTGAAGTTGACGATTGAGCGGGCTGAATCCGGAGACGAGCGTCAAGGGGCTATGGGAGGATAGCCACAACCCGGGGAAAAAGCAGCACGCTCATCAGAGATATCTAAAATATCGGCCTACTGCTCGGATAGGTATGTCCCACAAACCTGGTTCCGCTTCTGAATCAAAATCGCGTCCCAATCTGCGAATTTCGTCCATTCGCGTTGACTTTATGAGCGCCGGTACCTAAATTAACCAGTCCCGACATAGCCGTTTTTGCCGTCCTTCGGCGGGATAATGCCGGGGTGGCGGAATTGGTAGACGCGAAGGACTTAAAATCCTTTGGCCCCAAACGGGCCGTGCGGGTTCAAGTCCCGCCCTCGGCACGTCGGACCGCGCAGAAGGGCGGTTAGCTCGGTTCCGCTCGCGCTGGATCTCCTCCCGCCCAGGTCGCGGGACTCGATTGGTTTAGTATCCTGTAGTTCTTTTAACGTTTGATCCTGAAATATCGGGCGATTAGCTCAGCTGGTTTAGAGCGCTACATTGACATTGTAGAGGTCAGAAGTTCGAATCTTCTATCGCCCACTGTAATATTCCAGGGAATCGGGTTCTTTTGATGCAGATGTATATGTACAGTTTCACCGACTCAGCAAGGCTAACGGGAAAATTGCTTCGGAGGGGCCGGATTACATCATCCATAAGATCGGTTTGAGTTTGTCAGTCAAAAAACTCGTCTCTTCGCTTTGAGACGATTATTGAGGTTTTCGTGTTTTGTCCCGATGAAGAGTCGGGATCTTTACCACCGTAGATCGGAGATTACTCCGATTTTTTTATCCTACTCTGAAAAGCAGCCATGGTTAAAGTAAAATTACCGGATAATTCCACATTAGAGGTCGAACCTCTCACCCCTGCAGCTGAAATAGCTCGACGGATAAGCCGTTCCCTGTCTGAAGACGCACTTGCGGTCAAGATAAACGGGAAGGTATCCGACCTCAACACACCTGTCACTGACGACTGCGACCTCAGGTTCCTCACTTTCGACGACCCCGAAGGACGCGAGGTCTACTGGCACAGCAGCTCGCACCTCATGGCGCATGCCATACAGTCTATTTTCCCCGAGGCCAAGTTCGGGGTCGGTCCGGCAATCGACGACGGCTTTTATTATGACATCGATATCGACAAGACCCTGACCCCGGCTGATCTCGAGGCAATTGAAAAGAGGATGCATGAGATTGCCGACCACGACGACCCGTTTGTGAGGGAGGTCGTAATGAAGGACGATGCGTTGAAGTTCTTCAGTGAGAAGCATGATCCGTACAAGGTGGAGATTATCAGCGCCTTAGACCAGACCATAACGTTTTACCGCGAGGGTGACTTTACAGACCTTTGCCGCGGCCCGCACGTTCCCTCGGCAGGAAAACTGAAGTATTTCAAGCTCCTTGGAACGAGCGGCGCGTATTGGCGCGGCGACAGCAAGAACAAGATGCTGCAGCGCGTGTACGGCGTCTCTTTTCCCAAGAAGAAGATGCTCGATGACCACCTCAAGATGCTGGAGGAGGCCAAACTGCGTGACCACAGGCGGCTCGGCCGGGAACTCGAGCTTTTCGTATTTCATGACATTGCCCCTGGGGCACCCTTCTGGCTTCCCAAAGGAATGGTGATATTCCGCGAGCTGGAGAAATTCATACGGGAGGAGCTCGACAAGCGGGACTATCTGGAGATTTCCACTCCGATGCTGGTAAAGAAGGACCTTTGGGAGCGATCCGGACACTGGGGACATTACAAGGAGAACATGTTCATCCTTGATGTTGAAGAAGAGACCTATTCCCTGAAGCCGATGAACTGCCCCGAGAGCACTTATGCGTATAACCACAGGATAAGGAGTTATCGGGACCTCCCGCTTCGCTATTCTGAAATCGGCCGCCTCCATCGCAACGAAATCTCGGGCGCGCTCGGCGGCATGTTCCGCGTCCGCCAGATAACGATGGACGACGCCCACATCTACTGCAGGCCCGACCAGATCCTGGCGGAGATCGACGACCTTATCGGGCTCGTCAATTATGTCTACAGACTTTTCAAGTTCGAAGTCTCGTTCAAGCTCTCCACCAAGCCGGATGACGCCATGGGCGACCCGAAGCTCTGGGAGGTAGCCGAGGCAGCTTTGCGTCAGGCTCTAGAGAAGAACGGAATCAAGTACGGTGTCAAGGAAAAGGACGGCGCCTTCTACGGCCCCAAGATAGATATTCAGATAAAGGACGCAATCGGTAGAGACTGGCAGGTTGCCACGATCCAGCTCGACTTCGTGATGCTGCCGGAAAGATTCGACCTGACTTATGCGGATGCTGACGGGCAGGCAAAGCGGCCCGTCGCAATTCACCGCGCGATATTCGGCTCGTTCGAGCGCTTTATCGGAATCTTGACCGAGCACTATGCCGGTGCGTTCCCGCCCTGGCTTTCACCGGTGCAGGCTGCCGTCCTGCCTATAACGGACAGCTTCGGCGACTACGCCAAAAAAGTCTTTGACGCGCTGAAAAAGGAGAATGTTCGGGTCGAACTCGACGACCGCAACGAGAAAGTCGGCTACAAGATACGCGAATGGGAAACCAAGAAGGTTCCCTACATGTTGATTATTGGACAGAAAGAAAAAGATTCCGAAACCGTCTCAATCCGTAAGCATCATGAAGGTGACAAAGGAGCCGTCAGGCTTGCGGACTTCATTTTAAACGTAAAGAAAGAAATAACCGAAAAAACTTAGCCGAAGTATCCCTTCGGAGGAGGCCGCCTATTAACACACCTAAACTTAGGATCAACAACGAAATCAGGGTCCCGAACGTACGCTTAATAGACTCTGACGGTAAACAACTTGGGGTTATGCCACCACGTGAAGCTATGAAGCTCGCGGAAACAAGGGGACTGGATTTGGTCGAGATTGTTCCGACGTCGAATCCTCCCGTCTGCAAGCTTGTCGACTACGGTAAATATATGTACGAGCTGACGAAGAAGGAGAAGTCGAAGCTGAAGGGGCAATCCTCCGCACAAATGAAAGAAATACGGTTTCACCCGCATACCGATGAACACGACTTCATGTTCAAATCCAGACACGCGAAAGAATTCCTCGAACAAGGGCACAAGGTCAAGGGAAGCGTGTTCTTCAAAGGACGTGAGATTACCTATACCGCGCATGGAGAAGAGCTTTTGAACAAATTCATCGAATTCCTTTCTGACGTCGGCAAAGTTGAACAGAAGCCTAAGTTGGAGGGTAAGAACATGGCGGTGATTATTGCCCCCGACAAAGCTAAGCAGAAGCTGGCCCAAAAGGAGGCTCAGCACGCTCGGGAAGAAAATAAAGAGAAAGAGATAAAGGAGAATTAAGATGCCGAAGACAAAGACCAATCGCGCAATGGCGAAACGGATAAAAAGGACTTCGACCGGTAAATATCTTCGAGAAAAGGCTTACAGGAGTCACATTCTGACGTCGAAGACTCAGAAGCGCAAACGACAGCTTCGCAAGGCGGCCGTCCTTGACAAGACTGACGCCAACCGCGTTCGCGGAATGCTGAACCAATAAAAATCTCACCCCGCGTTCATTGGGGAAAGGCCATTTCGGTCATACCGGCCGTAAGGAAGCCCCCGTTTCGCGGAGGTGAGGAAGTGGGAAATTTTGATGACTCTTTTGCCCGATATTGTTATATTTAGAACGTTAACGGAGAAAATGTAAAATGCCACGAGCAAGAAATAAGGTAGCTTCCCATAAAAGACGCAAGAAGACCCTTGAGCTGGCGAAGGGTTACTGGGGAGCTCGCAGTAAAGTACACACAATCGCAAAGCATCACGTTGAAAAGGCCCTTCAACATGCATACAGAGACCGCAGAAAGAAGAAGCGCGAATTTCGCGGCCTGTGGATCGCACGCATCAATGCCGCAGCACGGGAAAACGGAACAACCTATTCACGCCTGATAGCCGCGCTTGCTAAGAAGGAAGTTTCCATAAACAGAAAAGTACTGGCTGATCTTGCAGCGAACAACCCTGACACGTTCAAGCAAGTAGTTCAATTCGCTTTTAATTAATACAATCTTCCTGCGTTCAGTCCCACCCATTGAAAAAATCCGGTGTACCTGAAACGTAGGAAGATTTTTTATATCCGGACATTCGTAAGCCGACCGGAAAAACGGAGAGACGCCGGGAATTCAGCTTCTGGGTTCTCCGCCTCTCAGGCAAAGGTTTCACGACATGGGAATGCTTGAGAATATCGAAAAGTTGAAGGGAGAAGCGGCCGCTTCTCTCATCCAAATCAACACCCCGGATGACGCCGAGAATTTCAGGCTGAAGTTCCTTTCGAGGAAGGGATCGCTAGCTCAGCTGTTTGAAGAAATGAAACAGCTCCCCAAGGAGGATAAGCCTGCAATCGGAAAACTGCTGAATGGCGTCCGGAGCTACCTCGAAGCCGAATTCGAGTCCGCAAGGCAGAAGCTCGCAGCCCGGGAAGGTTCAAACGTGAGCAGGGTTGACCTGTCGATACCCGCCCGGAAAAGACACACCGGCAGAAAACATCCCTTGACGCAGACTGCCGAAGAGATAAAGAGGATCTTCTCCAACATAGGTTTTGGAATTGCCGACGGCCCCGAAATCGAGGACGACTACCACAATTTCGAGGCACTGAACTTCCCTCCTGACCATCCTGCCCGCGATATGCAAGACACGTTCTTCGTGAACAGCGAAACCGGCAAATATGTCCTGCGGACGCACACCTCAGGGGTTCAGATCAGGGTCATGGAAAACAACAAGCCTCCGGTGAGGGTTATCATGCCCGGAAGAGTCTACCGGAACGAAGCCATCAGCTCCAGGAGCTATTGCCTGTTCCACCAGGTGGAAGGCCTGTACGTCGACAAGAACGTCAGCCTGGCAGAACTCAAGGGAACGATCTCGCACTTCGCAAAGGAATTCTTCGGGACGGGTGTAAAGCTCCGCTTCCGGCCGAGCTTTTTCCCATTTACCGAGCCGAGTGCCGAGGTGGATGTGAACTGCTTCATTTGCGGCGGCAAGGGGTGCAGAATATGCAAATATTCCGGATGGCTCGAAATATTGGGGTGCGGGATGGTAGACCCGAACGTGTACAAGTTCGTCGGCTATGACGAAAAGGAAGTAAGCGGTTACGCATTCGGGATGGGGATTGAGAGGATTACCATGTTAAAATACGGCATCGACGACATCCGCCTCTTCTTCGAAAACGATGTTCGATTTCTAAATCAATTTTGAATTAAGATGAAAATATCTCGTAATTGGCTTGAACAGCTTGTCGACCTGGCCGGAATTTCCGACCAGGATATCGCCACCCGCCTGACGATGGCGGGCGTGGAAGTAGAATCGTATGAGAACTTATCCGAGAAATACCAGGGGTTCGTGGTCGGCAAGGTGCTGGAAGTTGCCAAACATCCCAATGCCGACAAGCTGCATCTGTGCCGGGTAGACATAGGGGGTGAAATCAAAAGCATTATATGCGGGGCTCCCAATGTGGCCGCTGGACAGAAAGTGCCGGTCGGACTGGCCGGCGCGCTCGTGCCCCACGACCAGCATGACCCGGAGGGCAAGCCGTTCAAGCTGACCCGTGCCAAGATCCGCGGTGTTGAATCTGAGGGCATGATCTGCTCGGAATTCGAGCTTGCGTTAGGTGATGACAAGAACGGGATTATGGTTTTCGACGAAAGCGCCGAGACCGGCAAGCCTTTGCCGGAGTTTCTCGGCCTGGACGATACCGTTTTTGAGGTGAGCCTGACTCCCAATCGCGCGGATTGCCTCTCCCACCTCGGGGTAGCCCGTGAGCTTTCCGCAGCATTCGCAAAGAAGCTGAATCCGGGGAAGCCAAGAATTCACGAGACAGGTGATCCGGTCGCCAAGACTGCAAAGGTCGAAGTAACCGCTCCCGACCTGTGTCCCCGCTACTCGGCCAGGGTCATCAAAGGAATCAAGATCGGTCAGTCCCCCCGGTGGCTGAAGGTCGCGGTCGAGAAGGCCGGGATGCGCTCGATCAACAATGTGGTGGATGCGACAAATTATGTCATGCTGGAACTGGGTCAGCCGCTTCACGCTTTCGACCTCAACCTTATAGGGGGGCACAAGATAGTCGTACGGCGTCCGCATGGAGACGAGGCAAAGTTTACGACCCTGGACGGTAAGGAAAGGGAAATCGACGGCGACATGCTGATGATATGCGACAAAGATAAAATGGTCGCGGTAGCAGGCGTGATGGGAGGAGAGAACAGCGAGATCAATCCGGCGACGGTCGACATCCTCATCGAGAGCGCAAGCTTTTCCCCATCGTCCATACGAAGGGCTTCCAGGAAACTCGGACTCTCGACGGAAGCTTCGTACAGATTCGAGCGGGGTGTCGATCCCAACCTGACACTGGCCGCGGTTGATCGTGTCACCGAGATAATTGTGGAGATAGCGGGCGGCAAAGTGGCACAGGGAGTAATCGATGTTGCGCCGGCCAAGTTTACTCCAAGGAAGATCGATGTTCATGTCGAACAGGTGAACAGGCTCCTCGGAACGCGGCTGGCGTCGGGTGAGATAAAAAGACTTCTGGAGTCGATAGAGATCAGGTGCGAAAAGAAATCGGAAACGACTTTCATTTGCTTTGCCCCCACATTTCGCGGGGATCTTGAACGCGAAGTCGACTTAATCGAAGAGGTGGGCAGACTTTACGGCTACGAGAAGATCGACGAATTGCATCAGACCAAACTGGTTTTAGACACCCGTTTCAAAGAGGCAGACCCTATAGAGGACCTCAAGGGCTACCTGGCCGGGGCGGGATTCAACGAGATGATTACCAACTCTCTCCAGCCGACAGACATTGCCGGCTTCGACGGTCGGCCTTTTGTTAGCATAGCAAACCCCATCAGCGAAGATATGGCGGCGATGAGAACGTCGCTGTTACCCGGTGCTCTTGAGACGGTCAGGCTTAACCTGTCACACGGGTTGAAGGATCTCAAGCTCTTTGAGATGGGAAGAACTTACTCGGTCGGCGGCGATTCGAAGGGTGAACCATTCGCAGAGACGGAAATGATCTCACTCCTTTTGACAGGGTTGGCAGACCCAATTTCCTTCGACAGAAACGCCTCTGAATTCGATGTTTTCGACATCAAATCGGAAGTGGAAAGGCTCATAAGTTACCTTAATCTTGACAATTGGGACTTTATTCCTTATGATAGTACAAAGGAATACAAAGAAGAACTAAAGCTGTTCATGAACGGGAGTGAAGCAGGCACTTTAGGCCAGGTCAGTGAAACAGCGCTCGGCCAGTTTTCCATCAGGCAAAGCGTCTATTTCGCCGAATTGAATCTCACGAAGATTCGCGCAGCAAGGAAGAAAAGCAGCAAGTTCATCCCTCTTCCGAAGTTCCCGTTCGCGTCTTTCGACCTTGCTTTCATAGTTAGTTCAGACGTACCCGTGGGAAACCTGATCAATTCTCTCAAGTCTCTCGCGGGAAATTTGTTACGTGACATTTCTGTTTTCGATATTTATTCCGGCAGTGGAATACCTGAAGGAAAGAAAAGCGTTGCATTCAGCGTGGTTCTCGGAAGCGACGAACGCACGCTGAACGATAGCGATATTGCCGGTTTCATCCGGAATGCGGAAGAGCGGCTGGCTAAGGAGTTCGCCGCCTCACTGCGGAAACAGTCAACGAAGTGATCCCTTTGGGAAAAAGCTAATGGGCATCGACACAAGTCAGGCTGACGAACAGACGGCATCTTCGATGAAGAAACAGCTGCTGAGCGAGCTGTGGAACGAAATCAGAAAAGCGGTCGATGTTATCAATGCCGTTCGAAGTGAGAACGAGTCTCTGAAATTAAACCTCTCGAAGGCGGCGGCTGAAAACGAGGAGCTTAATCAGCGAATATCCGACCTCGAGAAGATGTTGACGGCAAGGGAGGTGGCTTCATCCGGCGGGTTCGAAGTTAAAGAGAAGAACCGTTTGGTTGAGGCTGCCAGGGACTTGATCGCGAGAATTGACAAACAACTTAGTCTCTTTTGACCGCGGAGCTTATGATGGAGAAGAAGAGCATACGAGTTACCATCTTAGGGAGAGAATACCCGCTCCGTGTGGAAAACGAAGAAAAAGCGCTTAAAGTAGTTGCCTATGTAGATTCTTTATTGAATGAACTCATCGAGAAAAACCCCGGGGCACCGACTTCAACCATTGCAGTAATAGCCGCTCTAAATATAGCCGAGCAGCTTTTCGACCTAAAAGAGCACGTGCAGAATGAAGGCATTGAAATTGCCGATCTGGTTGGGGTTTTGAGCTACTTGAGAGAGAGTTTTCCGGTCGGAGAAGCGAACTAAGTTCTTTTAAAATTTTCGGTTAGTCTTAGGCCGTAACGGCGCCGTGGTCACGCGTGAAAGAACTGCTAAGTAAAAAATTATGGGAGCCCGGCTCGTGTACGACAAAAGCAGGCCGCATTCCGGTTTCACTTCGTGTGATCGGGACGATCGCAAATCGATTTGCCTTCGCGGCGGAAGCATGAGTCGTTCAGGAGGGCACCCACCGTGTCGAGATGGGGTTCTTTCCTATCTTCCACGTGCACGTTACGGCTTTTTTGTATATAAACCTGGAGGTCTTAAATGGTTACATTTGCGGTCGCTGCACTCTCTGCTGTAGCGGCATTCCTCGTAGGATGGTTCGTTCAGTCAACATTAACCAAAAATAAACTTGGCAGCGTTGAAGAACGCACCAAGAAGCTCCTTGAGTCGGCCGAGCGAGAAGCAAACACTGTAAAGAAAGAGAAACTGATTGAAGTAAAGGATGAATGGATAAAGAAAAGGCAGGAGATCGACAACGACTACAATTCGAAGCAAAAGAAGATACAGAACATTGAGAGGCAACTGAGCGCAAAGGAAGAGAACCTCGACCGGCGAGCGGATTCTTTGAGACAGCAGGAGAAGTCGGTCCGGGGGCTCGAATCTGAAATAAGAGAGAAATCAAAAACGGTCCATGCAAAGGAGCAGGAAGCTGAAAGGCTCGTGCAGCTTCAGACCGAGAAACTTGAAAAGCTGGCCGGAGTCTCGCGGGAAGAAGCGAAGAAGATGCTGGTCGAGAACCTGGTAAACGAGGCGAAGTCCGAATCGGCGCTTGAAATCAGGGAAATTCGTGAAAAGGCTCGCATAGACGCCAAGAAAGAAGCCCAGAAGATTATCGTCCAAGCAATCCAGCGGACCGCAGCAGACCACTCCGTCGAGACAACCGTGAGCGTTGTAAGCCTCCCCAATGAAGAGATGAAAGGACGCATCATCGGCCGTGAAGGGAGGAATATCCGCTCGTTTGAAGCGATAAGCGGCTGCGACATCATCGTGGATGATACGCCGGACGCCGTCGTGATATCGGGCTTTGACCCGTTTCGCCGCGAAATAGCGAAAATATCACTCGAAAGGCTGATTTCCGACGGACGAATCCACCCGACGAAGATCGAAGAGGTTGTCGAAAAGGTTCGCGCAGAGCTTGAAGAAGAGATCGTACAAATCGGTGAGGACGCCCTCCTCGAGGTCGGCATACACGGGGTGCACCCGGAAATAGTGAAGCTCCTCGGAAAGATGCGCTACCGCTCGAGTTATGGACAGAATGTGCTCCAGCACAGTATCGAGGTGGCATTCCTGAGCGGCTTGATGGCAATTGAGCTTGGTCTGGATTCAACGCTCGCGAAACGCGCGGGACTCTTCCACGATATTGGAAAAGTCGTCGACAAGAACGTCGAAGGTCCACACGCCCTCCTCGGCTTCGAGCTGGCTAAGAAATACGGAGAAAATCCGGCCGTTGCAAACGCGATCGGATCGCACCATGAAGACATCGAGATGGAAACTCCCATCGCGGCTCTTGTCCAGGCGGCGGACGCGATTAGCGGTGCGCGGCCCGGTGCGCGGCGTGAATCGCTCGAAGGATATATCAAACGGCTCGAAAAGCTGGAAAGCATAGCAAATTCATTCTCCGGTGTCGGAAAGACTTATGCAATCCAGGCGGGGCGCGAGGTTCGCGTCATAGTCGAGCCCGAAAAAGTAAACGACCTCTTTGCCGATCAGTTGGCTCACGAAATCTCCCAGAAGATTCAGGAGCAGATGGAGTATCCCGGCCAGATCAAGGTAATGGTCATACGTGAAGTTCGCAGCATATCCTATGCTAAGTAACCCGGCCAGGATCATGCCTGGGTCGGCAAACCTCGTAATCTGTGCAGGAGACACTCTTTGAGCGGGCATCTCCCCCTGCTGGTCGGGTTGACCGGCAACATCGGCAGCGGCAAGTCTACGATCGCAAAAACCTTCTCCCAGCTCGGCGTTCCGACTTTCGATGCCGACAACGTCGGGCACGAACTCCTCGAGTCAAATTCCAGCGTGCGCAAGAAGATCGTTTCGGTGTTCGGAAGCGGCGTCGTTGTGGACGGAGCCATCAGCAGGCAAAAACTCGGACAGATAGTCTTCACCAATCCCTCCCGGAAGGCAGCGCTCGAGGGCATCCTTCATCCGGCCATCATGAAAACGATGACTGAACGGGCGGCGGAATTCAAGGACAGCCACTATGTCATAATGGAAGTACCTCTCCTTTACGAAGCAGAGCTGGCCGAAAACTTCAGCTACGTGATTCTTGTTAAGACAAGGAAGGACATAGCTGTTCAACGGGCGGCGGATAACCTCGGGATCAGCCGGCAGGAGGTTCTGAAGCGGCTTGCCACTCAAATTCCTCAATCCGAGAAGGAGAAGCTCGCCGATTTCGTTGTTTCAAATGACGGTTCTCTGTCTGAGCTCAACGAAAGGGTCAAGATCATCCACGCGATTCTCTCCTCGGTCGCTCCGGATTAGACACCGGCTTTTCTTACTCTCCGGAAGAAACGAGCGAGGGACAGATTCCATAAGAGCCGTTCTATAATCATGTCACCGCTTTGCGGATTGTACATGCAAGAAATCAAAATGAGGCACTACCCCATAAACGGCTGTTGCAGCCTGAAGGACAATAGCGATGGTTGAAATCAGCTTCACAAAGATGAACGGAGCAGGAAACGATTTCGTGGTCTTGAACAACTACGACGGCAAACTACCGATAGATTTCGTGAAGTTTGCCAGGGCCGCCTGCGCGAGAGGATTCGGCATAGGTGCAGACGGACTTCTCGTGCTTCAAAAGGGCGAGGCGCCGGATTTCGAAATGCTGTACCTCAACTCCGACGGCAGCGAAGGCGGAATGTGCGGCAACGGCGGCAGGTGCATCGCAAGGTTCGCCTTCCTGAACGGAATATGCAAATCGCCGACGGGTTTCACTGCTCACGGGAAGCACTACTCGGCAGAAATATTCGACGACTCGAAGGTCCGGCTTCATCTGCCGGATCCGGAGAAGGTGGTGCCGTCGATGAAGATCCCACTCGGAAATCAAACTCTGGATGCCACCTTCGTCCATCCGAATACAGACCACACCGTCCTGACGAGCGGGACCGGGTTCGATAGGGTCGATTCGGCGGACCTGACGGGCCTGGCCAGAAAGATCAGGTATAATTCAGATGTCTTCCCAAAAGGGACGAACGTAAACCTGATCGAGAAGACCGGCAAGGACGAAATCAGAATGAGAACCTATGAGCGCGGGGTGGAAAACGAGACCCTCGCTTGCGGCACGGGAGCGGTCGCCAGCGCGATAACCTCGGCAATCCGTTACTCCCTGGCCTCGCCGGTCAAAATCCGGACATCCGGAGGTGAAATCCTTACCGTTTCGTTCGATCGGAAGGGAGAACGGTTTTCAAACGTCATACTGGAGGGTAGCGCTAGAGTAGTCTTCCAGGGGAAAATTTTGTATAATGAGGAAAACCACAAAATCCTGGACTTGGTCGATGGACAGGGACAAATTTGAGTTGCTCGTCGAGAAAGCGTTCGAAGAGCTTCCTCCCGAATTCAAATCACGAATTGACAATGTCCACATCGTCGTGGACGACCTCCCGGATACATTCGACATGATGAGCGCGCGAATCAGAAACCCCTACAGTCTTCTCGGGCTCTATTCTGGGATTCCTCTAAACCGGCGCGGCCCGGACTACGGGGTATACCCTGTTGTCCCCGACCGGATCAAGCTTTTCAAGGTGAACATCGAGCGATTCGGCCGAAACGACGAAGAAATCGCAGAGAAGATAAGAGAGGTCCTGATACATGAAGTTGCGCATTACTTCGGCATGACCGATCAGGAAATCAGAAAAGCGGGTTATTGATGGAGACTTTGCTGCGTGAGTACGGCTATCTGCTGATATTCGCCATCACACTCTTCGAGGGTGAGACGGTCCTTCTCATAGCCGGTATTCTCGCTCATCAGGGGTTCCTCAATCTCGAACTGTGCATGCTGTCGGCTTTCCTCGGCTCTACGGTGGGCGACCAGATATTCTTCCAGTTTGCGCGTCAGGAGGGGTTGACCTTTGTGAGAAAGTTCAAGTATGTAGCCGCGGTGCTTCCGAGGGCGGAAAGGCTGGTGAAGAAGTACGGCAGCTACGTAGTACTCCTTTCGAGGTATCTTTACGGCCTCAGGACCGCTCTGGTCGTCATGTGCGGACTCGGGAAAATGCCCACCCTGAAATTTTCTTCACTTAATATTGTGGCGTCGATGATTTGGGCTGTTTCTTATGGGTTTCTTGGTTATTTTTTCAGTAAGGCAATCGGTTCGATCACCGGCGTAGGGAGAACTGAAATTGTCGTTACGGCGGCAATTGCCGTGGCAGCGGTCGTTTATTGGATCGTCAGAACGGCAAATGCCAAACCGATCACTGACGAGCCAAAACAGGAGGAATAAATGTCGAAAGTTCTACTGGAGATCAATTATGAAGTGCAGCCTGAAAAACGTGAAGAGTATCTGAGATTGATCGGTGAACTCAAGTCCGGTTACGAAAACTCGAAGATTGCCAGACTGGAGGTTTTCGAAGTGCAGGGTTCGCCAAACAACTTCATGGAAATCTATACTTACAGCAGCGAAGAATCCTTTCAGAATGCGGACGACAGCGCGTTCGACGAAACCGTCGTGAAAATCAACGACTGCCTCATCCCGGACAAGCTTCGCTCTTACACGCTACACCAGATATGACACAGGATGACCTTAATCGCCGTTGTAATCTTCGGCTTCACCTACCTGACTATTTCGGTACAGAGGTTACCGTATTTTCATCTAGATAGGACCTCAGGGGCTATGATAGGGGCGGTCGCAATGATCGCCTTCGGGGTTCTCACCATCAAAGACGCTTACCAATCATTAAATCTCGACACGATAGTTCTTCTCCTCGGAATGATGATCATCGTCGTGTATCTCCAAGTGAGCGGTTTTTTCGACCTCGTGGCAACGTCTCTCCTCAAAAGGGCACACACCGGAAACGGACTGCTGCTTACCATAATTGTAACGAGCGGGGTACTCTCTGCCTTCTTCGTCAATGATACGGTATGTATCATGATGACGCCGTTTGTTCTTCTTCTTACAAGGCGGTCTCGCGTGGATGCAAAACCTTACCTGATTGCACTGGCGTCGAGTGCGAACATAGGCAGCGTCGCCACCCTGGTAGGCAACCCCCAGAACATGCTTATCGGGACCTTTTCTCACTGGCAGTATCTGAAATTTTTCCTGGTGATGCTCCCGGTCGCTGTCGGCGGTCTCGCAATAGACTTCCTCGTCTTGAGATTCTTGTTCAGGAAAAGCCTTGGTCGGGCACTGTCGATGGGGGAGTTGCAGGGGCCTCCGAAGCTCGACAAACTGCTTCTATATAAGTCTATCCTGGTAATGTTCGTTGTCGTAATCGGTTTCTCCATCGGGGTCGGGCTCCCGTTCATGGCCATCCTCGGGGCTTCCCTCCTCATACTGGCCGCACACCGCCGGCCGGATGAGATATTCGCGAAGGTGAACTGGTCCCTCCTTCTGTTTTTTGCCAGCCTTTTCGTAGTGGTGGGGGGAATAAACAAGGTCGGTCTGGTGGACGACGCGCATAAGCTGCTCGAAGGGTACTTTTCGATTTCCACGTTCCAGCAGGTCACAAGCTTCTCGTTCGCATCGCTCATCCTTTCCAACGTCGTCTCCAATGTACCTTATGTCATGGTGGTCCGTCACTGGGTAACGTCGTTTAATTCTCCCGCCCTGATGTGGCTGGTACTGGCGATGAGTTCGACCTTTGCGGGAAACCTGACCGTAGCGGGCTCGGTGGCAAACATGATCGTGCTCGAGCTCTCCAAGGAACACGCGCCGTTCAAGTTTTGGGAGTTTACCAAAATTAGCGGGGCAATAGCACTCCTTACGTGGGCCTTCGGGACACTGCTCCTGGTCGTGTATGGTATGGTCGCCAGGCTGTAGGACGCGGCGGCCCGCCCCCTAAGCCACAGTGATTGAAGTTTCTGACTCGGCGCAGCCTCCGCCGAAAGGCGGATCCGCCTCAGGCGGAGAAACCAATGTGGCGTAAGCTCCAAACGCCGACTCCCAAGTTCCAAACAAGCTCCAAGTCTCAAAAAGATAACTCCCCAAAACATCATCCCAGTAAATCTTGAATTTTGGCAATTACGGGTTGTCCCGGTACGCCTCTGGAGGAACCTGTTTGTCCATAGGCAAAGGACCACGTTCGTGAGAACCTGGAGCTTCTGCCTCCTCGACAATATCTCTGACCTGATCGCACAAATCCGAACAGATTTCACAAAGGAATCATTTCATCGGATCCTTAACCATTTTCCCGGGCGGTCACAAGCCGTACGCCGTCAGGTGGCCCGACTGGTCCGTTATGTACAGCACTCCGTTTACGACGATCGGGCTCTCCCAGTGTATCCCGCCGATGGTCGTGTCATGCCACAATTGCTTGCCTGTAGCAGGGTCGAGAGCGCGCATATCGCGGCTCCCGGAGCAGTAGAGCACACCGTTCGCAACAATCGGCGAGCTTCCTTCATCTCCGTTCTTCCACATTACTTGAAGGCTCGGCTCGCCCTTTCCGTTCACGTGAAGTCTCAAGCCCGAAAGTCCACCGAAGGTCGCGACGAAAACCCATGTGGAGTGGTCCCTCGGGTTCACCCACACCGCCGGTTGTGTGAACACCATGCCGCCTTCCGGAACATCGATGATTTTTCCTATCTCCCCGCCTTCGTGACCCGGACCGCCCTTGCCGCTCAGGTCGGCAAGATTGACGAGCCGCAGCTTCATGTCCTTCCCACCCTGTACGGCCAGGCTGCGCACGGAGCAGTTCGCCGGTGTCGGAAGGATCGCCGGAGCGGTGCTCCCGAGGTCAAGATCGGTCGCATTAAGATAGTGATGGTTTCGTGGAGTATAGGCATCGACAGGGTTACCGTCATGCCCGGTACCATCCGGATTGAGCGAGAAGATTGAGTCTCCCCAATCGTGCTTCTTCGGATCGAACGTGCCATTGCCTGTAGCCATGTAGATCCGGTTAGTGGCAGCGTCGTACACAACGCCCGGACGCGCCCAGATTGCCGACTGAACTGAGGGGCAATCAGGTTTGCCGGGCCGCTGGACGAAATGGACTGCCTGATCGCTGCAGTCGGCATTGAAAACATGTTGAACACCGTTTCTGAGGTTTATCGCCGTGACGTGCCCCTGATAGTCTCCCCTGTCTCCGAGATATCCGCCGTTTGTAACGTAGAGATAGGAAACGCCGTCCTTTGCCGTCGCAATCGCAAGCGCCGACGATCCCTTCTCGTTGAACGGTTTCCTGGTGCACAGCTCCGGCCACCCGCCGCCCTTCACTTCCTGGCCGTCACCCACCTTATACTTGTGCACGTACCCGTCCAGACCGTAGCTGTATACAAACTCACGGTTCGGGTCTATGGCAGGCGAAGAGGTGGTATAGATCGGCTGGTAACCGTTGTTGATCTTGTACGAGCCGGGTCCGTACTGATGCTCCCACACCGTCTTGCCGTTGGAAGCATCGAGCGCGAGGATACGCCCGTCTTTGGTAGTAAGGAAGAGAAGATTCATCGTCCCCTTAGGGGTACGAACGTTACTCAGGTAAGCCGGGGCTCCGTCCGCCACATGAGGAAGCGACACGCGATACAGCCGGTGAAGCCGGCGGACGTTCTCCGGGCTGACCTCCGTTTCCTTCGTGTCGTTCCCGCTGTGAGCCTGGTCGAAACCGAACTGGAGCCAGTCATAAGCCTGGCGGCCGGCGCCTGATTCCTGCGCCGGGGCGGGCTTCGACAGACCGATGCAAAGTACAAAAGCGGCAAGAACCGCCGCGAATGCAAAAGGCATGTTGTTGTGTGCGTCTGAACGGGCAATTTTCATGGTTTGTCCTCCTTGTCTTCAAACGCCCGGAGGGGGAGAATATGTTCCACAAAAGGAGGTATTCCACCGCTGCCTCACCGATGTGCGGAAAGGGTAACTTGTACATCCTTCCTTCCCACGTTTACTGACCTGCGAGGACGTCCGCTTGTGTCAGAACCGTACACCGAGTGTATCGAAACCGTGCGCACCGTACACTTTGGCTGTTTCAGACCTTCGAATAAAGCCCAAAATCCGCGATTGTTCGCAAGCGATTTTGGGGCATATCCGTTGTAGTAGTATAGTCAGAATAATTGCGTTTGCTTGCGGTAGCAATGCATTCGAGGGGCGGCCAAAGATATTGAAGAACAAGCATAAGCTTTTGTATCATTGATTTCCTAAGGACAAATCGGGGAGCTTGAGTCAGGAGATGAAGAGAGCACAACGAGGGGCACTAAACATTAATAAGAAGATACTACTTACGGTTCAACCGGCTATGTTGAGCAGGTCGTTGAGATGTAATCCGTTTCGGGCGAACACGGGCACACGTAGTGGACACGTTGAGCATTCGACAGAGGATATTCCCGGTGTGAAGGTATCGCTGAGATTGGCGCTTGGCAATCGGCTGTCAGCGGTCAGTGGGATTGAGCACATATCTTGCGGCACCGCCGAATTTGTCGGTAAAAGGAGTTGAAGAGAGGAGGATGGAAATGAAATACTTTTTGCTGTTGATAGGAGTATCGATAATCGCGCTTACGTCCATGACGTGTCACGCACCGACAGAGCCGTCGAGTAACAGTGCGGACACCACGAGCAATGATTGGACATTTACCGAAA
>JBJKQU010000207.1:0-30459 GCA_046705025.1 Candidatus Kryptoniota bacterium
TCTCCCGGCGACCTGGTACTGGATCCGATGGCCGGGTCCGGCACGACGATAGTAGAGGCTTTGTCCGCGTCGAGGGTAGGGATAGGCTTTGACATAGATCCGCTGGCTTTGCTCATAAGTAAAGTGAAAACCACGTCTCTTGATCCGGTTTCGCTCGAGTGTGAGACCCGCAGGGTGGCGGAAGCGGCAGAATTGGCCTTACTGCACCGACTGAAGATAGAAAAGGAACTTGAAAAGAAATTCGACCCCCGGACAAAGGAATTCATAGATTATTGGTTCAGCGACGAGACCCAGGTCGAGCTTATGGCGCTCTACTCACAAATCGAGAAGGTCGTTGATCCAGACATTAGGGACTTCTTGAAACTTGCATTCTCAGCAATTATAGTGACAAAATCCGGCGGTGTTTCACTCGCATGGGACCTGGGCCACACACGACCGCACAAACTTAATCAAGGTAAGAGTAAGAGATATAAAGCGGCGATTCCTGAATTCGAGAAACGGGCTATCAAGAATATTGCCAGCCTCATCGATGATGCCAGATCGACAATGGGAAGTCCCGTTCAGTATGGTAACGCAGAGAGTCTACCACTTGAAGACAATTCGGTCGACTTGATCGTCACGTCTCCGCCTTACGCTTCGAATGCAATAGACTACATGAGAGCACATAAGTTCTCCCTCGTTTGGCTGGGCATGGAGGTGAGTCAGCTTACCGAGCTCAGGAACAAATACATCGGGAATGACAAGACCACCGGGTTTGGGTTCGAACCCCTCGCGTCTCTGCCTGAGAAGGTCATTTCAAGAGTGTCCGATCTTGATCACAAGAAGGGAGCCGTGCTGCGCAGGTATTTTTCGGAAATGACCAGGGTGCTTAGGGAGATGCGAAGGGTGTTGAAACCGGGAAAAGCGGCTGTTATTGTTGTCGGCTCTTCCGTCATGCGCGGCATTGACACAGAAACCGACAGGTGCCTGGCCGACATCGGAGAGTCATTGGACCTGCCTTGCGCAGGCGTAGGTATCCGTTTGCTGGACCGCGACAGGAGAATGATGCCGACGAGCACAAGAGGCCGCGCCGATTCCCAAATAGAGAATCGGATGCATCAGGAATTTGTCCTTGCATTCGTAAAACCAATTTGACCGGAGGGGCTGGTGAGCAAACTTGACGATATGCGGCGCGAATACCACAGAAAGATTTCGGTATCGCTAATATATTTGAAGCGGGGGAATATACCTAGCATGGCTGATACAAGCAGCAAGGGAAGCACAAATATTTCCATTCACCTGGTCAAGACTCTGGGTTTTAGAATCAGGAAGAGCGCCACGGAGGGCCAAACGGCGGGCAAAGGATTTGAAGATTTGACAAGAGATTTTCTCCGTGAAGTCTTCACCTATTTGCAGGATATCCGCCCGGGCAATTGGAGGTTCTCCGTACATGAAGAAATCTCGGCTTTTACACAATACAAGCACCTGGGAGAGCTTACCAGGATTCTGAAGAGCGGTGTCCAGAAAGACACACGCACAAACTTGAAAAGTTTACTTGGCGATTATGTTGTGACGCCGGACATCGTCGTACTAAGGGAGCCTCTTTCTGACAAGGAAATTAACAAAACCGGTAACTTGTTAAATGGAAGTGGGAATCCAAAGCATACTCCCCTCAGAAAGAAGAATAGCGAGAGCGAAATTCTGCACGCTAGTATCTCCTGTAAATGGACCATCAGATCAGACAGGGCGCAAAACGCAAGGACAGAAGCGCTTAACCTCATACGAAATCGAAAAGGCAATGCGCCACACATAGCAGTCGTGACGGGGGAGCCCCTTCCGAGTAGGATAGCCTCGGTCGCTCTTGGGACCGGCGACATAGATTGTGTGTATCATTTCGCGCTGCCGGAATTACAGACAGCGGTCCGAGAAGTTGGGAATGAAACCGAACAAGAGCAACTGGATATGATGATTAGCGGACGAAGGCTGCGGGACATCGGCGATTTACCTTTCGATTTAGCCATATGAACTCCGATCGCAATGCGGCCAGACCTACATCGCACCCTATGACGCGAAGAAAACCCTTAACGAGATGCGCGACCGGAGAACAGACAGGATAGACTGAAAGGCTTTTCGGGTCGGTCGCACAGTGAGCCGGAAGCGGCCGTCCGGACGCTGTAAACCCCGGGTCCTTCAATTGCCGCGGAGACTCTCAGAATACTGTCGAATGGTTGTCACGAGCGAGAGCGTCGGGTATTGCGGCTTGCGGTCGCGCCATTTCAACCGGGGGAAGATGAATAATCGTACGGTAAATTCCCACCCCGAGGATTTGTTTATTTCGTCCGCATAGCTCAATTTCATCCCTGATTCGAGACTATATATTAAACGACGAACGCAGAAGCCGATCCGATGAAGCACAATTTGCCCGAACGAAACCGCACGCAGCTGGAATTCAATTATCACAGCGCTCACCCGCTAAAAAACCTTCTCCATCTCTATGAAGGGCAGCATCTCAAGCTGGTTATCGCGATAACTCTCTTCGCGATCAAAAACTCTCCCGTATGGATTCTTCCGATCATCATCGCGAGAATGATCGACATAATCAGCAACACGAGCAGATACACAGTACACGACCTGTGGGTCGTCGGGGCAATCTTCTTCGTGATAATCATACAAAACATTCCGACACACACGATATATGTGAGGATATTCAGCAGCGCGCTGAACACAATGCAGCTGAACCTGAGATCGTCGATAGTAAGGCGCCTGCAGGAGTTGTCGATTTCGTTTCACGACAGGAACCAGTCCGGCAAGCTGGAGTCAAAGGTGCTCCGCGACGTGGAGACGCTCGAGATACTCTCCCGCAACATCATGAATTCGGCATTCCCGGCTCTCTTCACGATTCTCATCGCGTTTTCCGTGACAATTGCCAGGCAGCCCCTCGTTGCGGTATTCTACGTGATCTCGGTTCCGATCTCCTCCGCCCTCATCTATCTCTTCTCGAGGAAAATGACGGCCCGCAACAAGGAGTACAGGTCGGAGATAGAATCGCTCTCGGCGAGCGTGATAGAGATGATACAGATGATTCCGATAACGCGGGCTCACGGCGTGGAGCGTGCGGAACTCACCAAAATGAACACACGGCTGCAGAGGGTTAAGGAGAAGGGCATCAAACTCGAAGTCCTCGGCGCTTTGTTCGGCGCGAGCTCATGGACGTCGTTCCAGATCGTCATGCTCGCGTGCCTGATGTTCACCTCGATCCTCGCGTTCGAGAAGCGGATAAGCGTCGGCGAAGTGGTGCTGTTCCAGAGTTATTTCGCCATGATCGTGGCATCCGTCAACTCGATACTCAATGCCTATCCCGAGCTGGCCCGCGGCTTCGAATCGATAAGGTCTATCGGTGAGATACTCGAATCTCCGGATATAGAACACAACGAAGGCAAGAAAGCGGTCCCCTCGGTTGCCGGTCACTTCGTCTTTGAGAACGTCGGCTACTCATACGATAAGGCGACAGAGCCTGCCGTGAAGGATTTTTCTACGGAGGTAAGGCCGGGAGAATCCGTCGCTTTCGTCGGCGAATCGGGGTCGGGGAAGTCCACGCTGATGAGTCTGGTTATCGGCTTCAGGAGGCCGAGCACCGGCCGAATACTGCTCGACGGCGTCGACATGCAGGACCTGGATCTCAGGCAATACAGGCGATACCTCGCCGTGGTCCCCCAAACCACACTCCTTTACAGCGGAACCGTCCGTGAAAATATCCTGTACGGACTTGACAAGGTGAACAACCGCCGGCTCTGGGAGATTCTCGAGATCGCAAATGCGGCAGACTTCGTGTCGAAGATGCCCCGCGGACTCGACACCCCTCTCGGCGAGCTCGGCGCACGGCTCTCGGGCGGTCAGCGCCAGCGTCTCGCTATCGCACGTGCATTGATGAGAGACCCGAGGGTGATCGTGCTGGACGAAGCCACATCCGCTCTCGACGTCGTATCGGAGTCTCTTATCCAGGAGGCGATACAGCGGCTCGTGAAGGGACGCACGACCTTCATCGTAGCGCACCGTCTGTCCACTATCCGCAATGCCGACAGGATTATCGTAATGAAGAACGGCGAGGCCGTGGAATCCGGAACGCACGATCAGCTTATGGCCGCAAAGGGCGAATTCTACAGGTACAATCTCCTACAGCAGTAGAGAGGGCCCGACCCCGGACGGATGTCGGAGTAGATTGAGAAGAAGGAGGCGCAACTCCGTGAAGAGATCTCAACGGAGCGGTGCGCATCCTCACCTTTAGTACTCTCAGCGCCCCATGAGGTCTTTCAATTTCTCGAACAGCGAATGAGACTGCAGGTGTCGGACCGTCGATTGCCAATGTGCCTCCGCACCATACTTTCGTTCCTCGTCCTTCTTGCGCTGCTTCATGAGCTCAAGAATGCGGTCGTCTTCACCGGCCTCCAGCCAGAAACCGTGCTTGTTCTCGCAGTATTCCAGCGTAAGGTCGTACATACGGTAATCGAACCGCCTCAATTGTGAATTGCACACCGGGCAGTTGTATTTCGCCGGCGTGCTCGACAGCATGAGCGATCCCTTTTCTTCTTCGTCGTTGAACGCCTCGTTCTCAAGTTCATCCAGTTCCTGAATGGTCAACCACATGCCGTGGTCGTTCTGGCACGCTTCGACCGTTAATCCGTGACGATCCTGTGTCACTAATTCGTTTCCGCATTCCGGACATTTCATATGCTTTCTCCTGATAACATTTATCGACTAGGAAAACTAATCTCCATCATGGTAAAAGACAAGGATAGTCGCAGTTTGAACGATCAGCGACCACCGGGCAGAAGTCGGTCAGCAATTGTACTGTGGACTGCCCAGTTCTGCTTCGCGGGCATGATTACTCCGGCGGCGTTGAGTCTCTGCCGGTCTTCTTCAGACACTGTCAGTTGGCTCTCGGCGGAATCCAGTCTCTTCCGCTAATGTCCTTCAGCTTCACCACGATGCTTCCGAGTATGACCTTCAAGTTCCCCCTCAGCGGGACCTCCGCCGAATCCGCACTTACCCACCCGGTGAAATCTCCGGTCACTCCGAATGTGCCGATGAAGTTAATATGCCCGGACATTCTGTAAGACTCGATTGGATAATCGAAAGCGGGCACCTTGCAGGCCTCACGCCTTTCATTGAGCGTCAGGTCCACGGTAGAAAGAACGGTGTCCGATACGATGGGTATCGTCAGCCGCGTCTTCTTCCCGTCGGCCCTTTGGCAGGCCTCTCTGACGAAGTAGTAAAAGCTCAAGCCGTCCGTATATTCCCGGTCGAGAAAGAGTGTGTCTCCCTTGGTCAGGATCCCGTCTTCATCCTGGCTCCATTCAAGACGTTTTCTCAGGAAGTCGAAAAAGTAGTTAGTGCGAAGCCACCCTTTATCTTTCTTCTGCAGATTATATGTGTACAGACAGGTCAGCGTTTTCGCGTCCGCGTAAGTCTCGTAAACTGCATGGTAATCCACGAAGGGAATTCCGCTGTAGGAGTTAATGCGTGCGATAATCCTGTAGGCGGGTATGCCGTGGTACACGGTCCTGCCGATAAGGTGAAACGTGGCCGTGCCTATCTTGAAGAATAAATAGCTCGCTTCATATGTGGTCTCTTCATGCGGCTGGATAACCAGGTCTTCCGATGCGCTCACCCATCCTCTCGCCTGCAGTTCCTGTGTCATATTCTTGAATAGTGAAGACGAGTAAACCGCTCTCAGCACAAGCAGCGTCGTGACAAGGAAGGTCGCGAGGGCAACGGCGATCGGTGCAGCTCTCTTCAATATCGTGGTAGTGTACTTCATCTTATTTCGCCCTTCGTTGCTTATGCGAATTGTCCACTGGTGGATTTCAGAGCAAGAAAATGATTGTCTTGTCGGAATTATATGATCCGGTTAGGATTAAAGATCGAGCTCGAATAATTCAACCTTATCCCTTTCAGGAGTACCTTCACGCGCTCCGCCTGGTCCTCTCTTACCAGAAGCACAATCGGATCTCGCAAAGAAGATAACAACTCACCCTGCAGAACATAGTCGATCCCTTCGAGGTCGAGCACCATTCTGATGCTCGGCACATCCGTTCGGTCTCTAGTCTGAAGGACCGGGACAAGATTCAGCCCATCGTCCATGACTGCCTCCGGCTCCTCCGGGAGGCGTTCGACCAGGTCCACCCCGCAGTCCGCGCAACGGGTGAAACCGGGGCGGTACTCGGTCAAGCATTGCAGGCAGAACATCGCGGCGTTTCCTCCTTTATCCTGTAATCTTCTACTTTCTATCCCGGCGCATCACGTCCTGCGACAGTAGAGCGTCCGGATTATCGAAAGGTGCTTAATAGGGGCTGTAGGGAAGGCACGGGGGCTTCGCCCGAAAACCGGCAGCACTAATTCTCGATCTTCATCTTGATCAATATCTTTACAATTTACTGCGTCTCCCGGTTCCTGACTTCAAGGCTCAATCCTATGATGTTTCGCAAAATTTATCGCTGGCCGCCGCCGACCCGCCGGTGGGACGCCTCAAGATTACGATTTAACGATCTTCGAGACTTCTGCCGCCGCCAAGACATTGTACTCAAACGCCAGCCTCTTGTAGTTCACCATATCCACGATCGTACCGATCAGGCAAAGTCCTCCGGTCAGCAGGTAGAGCAACCCCATTCCTATTTGGCTCAGGGCGAACCTCTGGACGCCGCCTATACCTATGAATCCCAGAGCCGCAAGGAGCAGCACCAGTTGTGGGTCCTTTCTCCTCGCGTTGTAGACATTCGCAAACATTTTCGCCTGCTCATCGGTCATGTCTTTTATCACATTCTGTACATACACCAACTCGTCGCCCTGAAGCATCGGCATTAACTCGAGAACGTTGGCCATTTTTACTCCTTCGTTTGGTGAATCGAGTTCTGAAAACCCCGCCCTTTTACGGCCTGGTTTAGCAGAGAAACAGTACGGTAAAGCAAGAGAACGGTTGCGGGTATGCCCAAGATGTGCGTCTGGATTGAGAGCCGCACATCTCCGTGAAGCAGAAACGACACCGACCTTCCGAGTCCGCAGCCCGGACAGTTGTGGAAACCCAGATTGGAAAAAGGGCAAAATGTGAACTCGCTTCGAACGTACGGGTTGTAGATCGCGAGGTACACAAGAGCGGAAATCCATACCAGCGTCTCCAGTCCGATGTCCCAATAAAGCACACGCCCCGTTCTTGCGGCAGCATACCAAACCCGGTACAAGCCGTTTACTCCTGTTGCGGACGTATACTTCCTCCTTTGAAAGGGTAATTCCTGCTGCACGACCCGACTTCAATCGTCAAAATGTAAACTGCCCGCCAAGAAGAGTCAATCGATAATGATGACCCTTGCGCCGCCCCCTGAAAATACTTTATGAGGGACAACGTTGTCGCCTACCTGCAGACTCATGTTTTCCCTGAGGGGGAACTTCTTTCCCCCTTCCAATTCGAGCGTCAAGTCTCCCTCCAGCACCCAGACAAGATGACCTTTTGTACACCAATGATCCGACTCGTAATGAGCCGAGTATTCTACAAGCCTTAGGCGGATATCGCCGCGGTCGATCTCTTTGGAAGTTGTCCGCCCAGTCAGGCCGTCCATGCCGAAGGAGCTGAGTTTCCCCCAGTCCGTAACCTCAAATGGAATTCCTTCGATCTTCACGATGTTGCTCCCTGATTTTTGATACATATTCCTCAGGCTGTCCGGGTGCCGTGACGGCTAACCGGTTCGTCAGTCCCGACCCGCCGGCTGCCTGCGATCCTGCTTCGTCATTCTCTCGCTCAGCTCCCACAGGCGTCTGGAGATTTCAGGATCCATGGAGAGCTTCGATGAGGAAATCACCTTCTTGTCCTTGAAATACTTGCCGGTTATTCCGGAGACGTCCGGCGAAGAAGCGAGATAAATCACGCTCTCGGCACCCTTCTCCGACGAACGCATCGTCCAGCCGAACAGCGAGGAAAACAATTTGAGCCCGAAGCCCGAGTTACTGTAAAAGTGCGTGTTCACGGCCCCGGGCTCCATGCAGTTCACCGCAACTCCGCTGCCGTCGAGCCTCCTCGCCAGTTCGTACGAGAAAAGCACGTTCTCGAGTTTCGACAGAGAGTATGCCTGGAACTGCCTGTACTTGCGCTCCCCCTGCAGGTTGCCGAAGTCCAGTTTCGCGTAGTGGTGCACCGAGGAGGCGACGTTCACGACTCGCGACGGTGCCGATTTGATCAGTACATCCAGGAGGAGGCTGGTGAGAAGGAAGTAGCCGAGATGGTTGACAGCAAATGTCTTTTCTATTCCGTCGACCGAAAGCTGCCTGGTAGGGACTAACCCGCCGGCGTTGTTTACCAGCACATGAAGTGAGTCGAACTTCCTTTTGAACTCGTCGGCGACGTTCCGTACTTCCTGTTGTGAAGAGAGGTCGCCTGTGATGAGATGTATTTCTTTGTTTCCGGTCGAATCGGAAATTTCCGCGGCCGCCTTTTCTCCCTTTTCCCTGTTGCGGCAGACCATTACCACATTGGCACCCATTCTCGCCAATTCATGTGCCGTCACCTTCCCGATTCCGCTGTTGGCTCCAGTGACCATGCAGATTCTGTTCTTCATTTCCACCTCTGTCCTTAACGCCGGCCGAGCGCTTTCAATTCCATCGTGATCGAGCTCTTTCATTGATGAAATTTAGCACAATCGGAACGTCCTTGGTAGAAGCATAAAAACCTTGCACCAAAGGTCCGACCCAAGGTTCTCCGTTGATGAGGACTCCTCGGAGAGTTCTTTCCACGTCCCGAAGTTCTCTCTAGAAAGGGCGGTGCCACCTTCGTCCCAAATGGACCCCCTTTTGGGGCAAGGCATCGGGATCCGGTGATATGAGGGATACTACCCTTCGGCTTTCCAGTTGCCGGTCAACGCCAGACGGACTGTCTTCAGCAACGCCTCGGAAGTGAAGGGCTTGCTGAGCGAGGCGGTAGCCCCGATAGACGTCAGATCGTACTCGGACTTGGATAGACCGCTCATCGCCACGATCTTTATGTCGGGATCGGCTTTTCTCAGCGCGTCAGCTGTGCCGATTCCGTCCAACTTCGGCATCATCATGTCGGTAATGACGAGAGCCACTTTCCCCTTTTGGGAAGCGAAGAGACCCAGGGCTTCCTCCCCTTCGGAGGCGAGCATTGTCCGGTAACCGTATGCCTCCAGCATTGCCTTCGCGATCTCGCGGACTGCAGCTTCGTCGTCCACGACCATTATCAGCTCCCCGTTGCCGGCATACTTCTCCTTGAGCTCTTTTTCCTTGTTGGCCGGCTTAGCGTCCACCTGGGCGGGCAAATAAACTTTGAAGCTGGTCCCCTTCCCATTCTCACTGTAGACGTTGACGAAGCCTCCGTGGCTTTTCACTATCGTCATCACAGTAGAAAGTCCGAGTCCGGTTCCTTTACCAACTTCCTTCGTCGTGAAGAAAGGCTCGAAGATCCTGTTGAGGAGGGGCTCGGGGATCCCAACCCCGGTATCGGCTATGCTCAGGACCACATACGGTCCCTCCTTTGCACCGATATGGGCACGAACATAATTCCCGTCCAGCGTTGCATTTTCTGCCGAAATTTCGATCCGTCCGCCTGATGGCATTGCGTCTCTTGCATTGACGCAGAGATTCATCATCACCTGATGGAGCTGGGTGGCGTCTCCGGAGACCGTCCGGAGATCCCTCGGTACGTTGGTGACTATGTCTATCGACCTCGGGAAAGTCTCCAGGATGATCTTCTCAATTTCGCGGATGAGATGTTTCAGCTGGACTACCGTCCGGTCGCCCTCGATGCCGCGCGCGAAGGAGAGAACCTGTTTGATAAGCTCCGCACCCCGGTTCGCACTTGCTTCGAGAGTGTCTACCAGTTTCTGGCTTTTCTCATCGGGATTCATATCTCGTATCATGTCGAGCGAGAGGAGAATCGGAGCCAGCACATTGTTGAGGTCGTGTGCAATGCCGCCGGCGAGGGTGCCTATGCTCTCCATACGCTGCGTCCGCAGGAACTGCGCTTCAAGTTTCTTCTTCTCGGTAATATCACGTGAGTTGACCACTATGCCGCGTATTTCGGGAACATTCAGAGCGTTGAGGGCTACGGACTCCGAATCGCGCCATGAGCCGTCGCTGTGCCTGAAGCGCAGCTCGAAGGTGTGTATGACGTCCGGCTCCGTCAATATCGTCTTGAGTGCCTCCATCAATTTCGGTATGTCATCCGGGTAAGTGATGTCGAGGGCCGTCTTCCCGGTGACGTCTTCCACCGAATACCCCATGCGGGATACCGACGGACTCATATAGATGATTTTTCCCGTTCCGTCTATAACAGAAATAACATCCGATGACCTCTCGATAAGAGATCTGAACCGGACTTCGCTTTCTCTGAGTTTCTTCTCGGCTTCCTTTCTCCGGGTGATATCCTGTGCGGTCACGAGGGCCGCCTGCCTTCCCATGAATTCGAGGAGGTGGGAATCTATCTCCACGTCTATCACCGACCCGTCCTTGCGTAGATGCCGCCATTCGCCGGAATGCTGAAGAGCAGGGCGCTCTTCGGCAACGTTTTGCATCAACCGTGCCCTATCCTCCGGCGGGTGAATGTCCACAAGTGTCATTTCGAAGAATTCATCGCGGGAATAGCCGTAGCCGTCGATGGCCGCATCGTTGACCTCGAGAAACCCGAGAGTCTCCAGGTCATACACCCACATAGGATGGGGGCTGTTCGTGAAAGAAACCCTGAACGACGCTTCTCGTTCGGCAAGAATTCTCTCCGCCATCTTCCGCTGTGATATATCCGTTGCCGCTCCGACAAACCGAACCGGCTTCTTTTCATCGTCATAAACAACGTAAGCACGGTCCAGAATATCCGAGTACAGACCGTCGGCATGACGCAAACGGTATTCTGTGGACCATGACTCCTTGCCCGCACTCGTCGCCGATTCCATTAACGAGATTACGCGTCCAATATCGTCAGGGTGAACGTGCTCCTTCCAGAAGTCCCAAGTCGTCTTCACTTCATCCGGGGAGTATCCCAGGAATGTCCATAAGTCTCCGCTCCATGTGGCGGTTCCCGACTTCATATCCGTCTCCCAGATAAGATCATGTGAGGCGAGCGTTGCCAATCGCAAGCGCATTTCGCTTGCCTGTAATTGCTGGAGACGTTTCTCGAGCTGTTCGTTCGAAGACTTCAGGTCGGAAGCCATACGATTGAAAGCCCCGGAGAGAAGGCCCAGTTCGTCGCCCCCCTCATGTTCGATCCTGTAATCCCAATTGCCCCTGTCGATTTCACGAACACCTTTTTCTAACCTACGGGTCTGGTCAGTAACTCTTTTCGAAAGCATGCTCCCCATCGTCAGGGAGAAGATGATGCTGATCAGCACGGTAATCGTTATGGTGGCGTTCGTTTTGAATATCAGCGCTTTCTCTGAGTTGTAAAATCTTGAGGAATCCAATATCACCGCCCCGATCGGCTTGCGGCTCTCTCCATGCAGCGGGACTACTACCTGCCTTACTTCTTTCCCCTGCGTACCGGTCCGGTCTCTAAATTCCCTCGGAATCCCGTCGTTTAGAGTCATACCGACCGCTGTATTCTGAGTTAAATGGTATAGGCTGCCGATGTCATCTTTCCTGGTGTCGCCTAGGATCTTACTGTCCGCGTCGATGATCATAATGTCGCAGTTGCAGTTGCTTTTCATGTTTTCGATGGATCGTTGAAGATTATCCAGAGGGGACGCGGAGATCTGACCCTGCTCGCTAAGCATGCGGCTGAATGCTGCCGAAACGCTCTCTGCACTGCCGATCGCCTCGCTCCTGGCGTTCTTCAGCCCATTGGCGATCTGTTCAAACGCCAGTACACCTCCCGCAACGAACACGATCAGGGGGAAAATCAGGAATGCAGCGATCAGTCTGCGACGAATTGTAATGGCTCAAAGCTCCTTAATGGTACGTGTATGAAGTGGGTCGGACACAGTCGATCAGTTCCATTGGAAGAGGTTAAAGGAGTCCAGCAGACAAAGGCAGTGGATCGGCAGACGAAAGCCGTGAATTGAACCACACCCTCTGCGGCGACAGTTCGTCTCATGACAAAAGTCCATGAAGAAAAATTCCAACAGCCCTTGACAAATCCCTCAACCTTTCCTTTCCACCGAAGGAACTCTGACGGATCGTGACTTTACTGGGCCCAGATCGCGAAACTTCAGGACCCGCCCGACACTAAGCTACTGCGCGAACATATTGCCGGCAGTGCATACCAAGCATGGACACGTCTTCCGATTGTCCGTGCCCACTTATTATATCGGATCAAGATACTCTTTCTTGATGTGTTTTCAAAGCCTGCAAGAGGTGATTCGGTAATCCCTTACTGACGGGGTTGTGGTTCACCTCGACGTGGAATGTAACCGCAAAGCTCGCCAAGACGCGCAAAGACAACTGTCAATGAAACAAACACTTGGCGACACTTGGCGCGCTTGGCTGTTAAAATCATCCGCGATGGTACCTCCCATGAGTGAGGCATTACGTGATTCGCATGTCCCAACCCTGCATGACCAGCCAGAGATCCTATCACATGGCCGCGTCCTAAGAGTGACCGGCTCTATTCACAGCAGGTTAATCATCCTGCACAAGTCTGCCAGGAGCGTGTCAGGGTATCCGTAGTACTTTCCCTGTTCGTCGACGCACGAGAGCCGTCTGATTCCCAGCTCCTTTCCGAGCCGAAAACCAAGCTGGAAGAGTTCACTCGGTCCGAGTTGGAGTTTTCCATCCTTGTAGGAGTCATAAAGCGAATCGTAC
Source organism: Candidatus Kryptoniota bacterium (assembly GCA_046705025.1). GTDB lineage: Bacteria > Bacteroidota > Ignavibacteria > Kryptoniales > JAKASW01 > JAKASW01. Next base: position 12,772 of record JBJKQU010000207.1, read on the forward strand.
CGGACCTGGTATTCCGACCGAACTTGTACGGCGATCCGCGTCGGTCGGAATCTCTTTATCTCTGCAACGAGTCGTTCTATCTCAGCCTGGTACTTCGGGTCGAGGACATCTATCTCAGTTGTTGTGCATGTGATGATCGCCATGTTCGTGGTGATGCTGTACCGTCGGTCCCGTCGTGACGGGGAGCTTTCCTTCCGACGCGAGCTTCACGGCGTCCGACACGGGGATGCCCGAGACGATGCAGACCTCTACGTTAAATCGCTCAGCTACTTGGTAAGCGTGCGGACCGATGGCGCCGCAGATCATCTTCTTAACGCCGGCTTTGGCCGTGTCCCGGATTACCAAGTGCGGGTCGACCCCGTCGCCGTTTGTTTCGGCTTCAAGTGTTCTCGTTTCGTCGTCATAGACGAGAAAGTGTGGAGCCTTTCCGAAATGCGAGCTCACGCTGCTCTCAGGTGTGGTGCCTTCAGATGCGATTAGGTATTTCATTCTGTTTCCCTTGGCTTTCAGCGATCGGCAGTAAGCGGTTGGCTCCTGCTTCTTGCCTCTGATTTCCGACTTCTTGGTTATTCCTTGCCGTTTCCGGGATCATCCCATCATGGCCATTTTCTTCATGCCGTTTCCGTCCTGGAATTCGCAGTTGGCTTCTTCGTTCTCGAGTCCGATCTGCGAGGCAATGCAGTTCAGCCCCTTCTTCATCACTTCGAATTTCCATTCGTCCCTGAGCAGGGCCGCGAGATGCTCGCGCCATCCATCTCTCAGCGGGAATGCGCTCATGAATCTCTTGTAAATATCGGGAGTGTGACTGTAAACCGAAATCAATTCCCTCAACGAGTATTTCATCCGGTCGAGGCTGTGGGGCACGGCAACGCACTTTTGCGGCATGAGCGGGCAGGTGATCGAATCGCGCTGCGAAGAAAACTCGAAGAATTTGCTGCACATCGAACAGTAATATTTCCCCGTAGCGGTCTCTCCGATTATGTCCAGCTCGTCCAAGAAGATATTCTGTTTGAGGTTCAGTTCGTCCTTGAGGATTGTCACCGCGGCTCCGAGTATGGGGAAGAGCTTCTTCTTCTCCCAGACCTTCGCGAGGTCGGTTATCACGAATACGATTCCCTCCGGAGTGACACGTTGCGCCGTCTCGCTTCCGCTCACCGTGATTATGAAACTCTTCAGCGTTTGAAGCGGCTCGTTCTTGTATTCGAACCGCCACTCTTTAAGGAAGTCTATATATGCCTCTGCCCATTTCCTCCCGATATTTTCCGGCTCATCTCCCGCGAGGAAGTTCATCATCTTCTGGGGGACCTTCGGATAGAACAGACCGAACTTCTCTATGCTGACCGTCGATTCCGGCCGCATGACCTCGATCGGGACGGGCGTGTTGATGCAAATCTTCGGCATATACGGGCATACCGGTTTGTCGATGTCGAAGAGAAGCTTGCAGGTAACGCACCAGTATTTGTTGGAGGCAGAATAAACGCCCGCGGGCATTTTCGATACCCGCTCCATTATTGACCCTTTGTTCATCGGCATTTTATCGGCAGCTCCTATTTTTGTTTTCCAGCGATAATCCCGAAGCACATAGCATTGTTACCTGTAAGATGCGTGAGGGAGCGAAAAGGTGCTGCGGAAAGCTGATTGCGGCTTACTCTAAAAGTGAGTCGCAATTTGTCCGCAAGTGGGCTGCAATTTATCCAAAAGCGGCCGATTATCCGCGGACACTTGAAGACACGGACACCACCAGAATTTCTCCCGACGAGCCGACTCTGATCGGCTGGCCCACCATATTGAGCCCGGCCTTCCGTATCAGTCCCGATAGGCCGCCGCCGTCAATGAACGACCTGAAGTTTCTGTAATGTTCCCGCCCCGCGGCAAGCTCGACAAGCCGATCGAAGGCCTTCTGCATGTTTCCCGGTTGAGGCACCATATAGTCGACAAGTATGACTTTGTCCGCTGCCGCCGATAGCGCGCTCAGGAGTTCGCCCCGAGCCCTCTCTTCGACTTCGTGGATGACATAAGAAAGAACCGCGTAATCGTAACGATTCCGGTGGGATGACAGGAATTCGAAGGCATCCGCGTGTCTGAAAGTGATCCCGCCACCATGCTCCTTTGTCAGCCTGGAAATTGCCGTTTGCACGTTCCTGCGAGACAAATCTATGCCGTCGATTGCCGAGCATTTGTCAGACAGTTGAAATGCCAGCCTTCCGGTCCCGCAGCCCACATCCAGGACCGAGGAGCCATCCATCACCAACTCCCTTACAATGGAGAAAGCCCGGTCCTGGTTCGGTGCGATGAACAGGTCGAAGAATTTTCCGTCGTACCAATGGTTTTTGTTCAATTCGGTTTCACAGCTTTCAACGAGATTAGATGCCGCGAATTGTTGAGCGGTTCTCCTCCCGGTGTGCTCTGGGGCTGCGGTGGGCGCGTCACACCGGCGCATGTTGGATTTTGGACGACCGCGTGCTACCTTTTTAAGAAAGGTGGCACTATATGCAGAACAAGCTGATCCTGTCAGGTAAGGAAATTTGATTTTTGGCTGAAGGATCTGTCATCGGGCTGTGAAACCAGATAATCGGTCGTGAAATGAAAGAACTGCTTTACACTGGCATATCGGTGCTGCTTTGCCTGTCCGCCGCGTCCGCGCGGACGTATCGGCAGGACTCGTCGAGAACGTACTACGGCACTCCTGTTGTTGTCACCGGCACGCGGGAGGAACTGAGCGAAAGACTGGTTCCCGCGAGCATATCAGTAGTGAGTTCGAGAGAGCTCTTAGCGAGCGGCGGCATCTCGCTTCTCGACGCGTTGAGCGAGCGCGTCCCGGGTCTTTTTGTCGCCCGGCGCGGCGTCATCGGGTATGGAATAAACAGCCAGGCCGGGACGATCACGATCCGCGGGCTCGGCGGAAGCCCGAACACGCAGGTGCTGGTTATGATCGACGGGGTGCCTCAATTCATGGGCCTGTTCGGCCATCCTCTTCCAGATTCGTATCTCAGTGAAGACGCCGAAAGGGTCGAGGTGATACGCGGCCCGGCAAGCGTCCTCTATGGGACAAACGCCATGGGAGGCGTAGTCAATATTATCACCGGACGAAACAGGGAAACCGGCACATCTCTGAAAGGGAGTGCGTCGTACGGTTCATTCAATACTCGGGAGTATAACGCGGCGGTCGGATACGGAACGGGCAGCCTGCACGTCCTCCTGTCCGGTGATCACGACCGGACGGACGGGCACAGGCCCGGCTCGAGCTTCAACACGAATGACGGATACTTGAATGCCCGGTACAGCATCGACGACAATTTTGCCCTGCAGCTGAACGGGAATGTCAACAAATTTAAGACATACGATCCCGGTACGATTTACTCCCCGAAGACGAACAGCTGGGTCGATGTCCTCCGAACCACCAACAGCGTTTCTCTCGATACCAAATTCGGAAACCTCGACGGGTCGGTGAAGGCCTTTTACAGCTATGGTGATCACGACGTTTACGACGGATTTCATTCGCTCGATAGAAACATCGGTGTGATGGCCTACCAAAGCGCCAGACCGCTGGAAGGGAGTATCGTCACCGTCGGGGCTGACTGGCGCCGGTACGGGGGAACCGCGGTAAACAACATTGCCGGCTTGAATTACGGGAGGCACTACTCGGACGAACTGGGAGTATACGCGCTCTTGCAGCAGCTCTTCTTCAACAGGGTCATGCTGAATGCGGGTACGAGGATCCAGCACAGTGCGGTCTATGGCGATGAGCTTGTCCCTCAGGCGGGACTCGCGTGGACCCTGACGGGCTCAATGACGCTGAAAGCCTCTGCCTCAAAGGGATTCCGGAGTCCGACTATCCGCGAGATGTATCTATTTCCCGCTCCGAATCCGAATCTTGAACCGGAACGGCTTTGGAACTACGAGCTCAGCGTCCTCAGGTCGGTAGGAAGAAGCGTGCGTATTGAATTGACCGGCTTCATCGCCGAGGGCAGTAATATGATTCTCACGGAAGGGGTTTACCCGAACATGCGTCTTCTGAACTCGGGGAAGTTCACTCACCGTGGAATCGAATTCGCCGGCCGCTGCACGCCGGGCGGCGGCGTAAAAGTAGACGCAAGTTACAGCCACATCGACCCGGGCAGCCAGACATACTCGACTCCGAAACAGAAACTGTTCATCGGCTTTGGGTACATACACGGCGGAATCGGTGTAAATCTGACTCTGCAGCGCATCATCGACCTCTACGGTGCCGACAATTCCCAGATGAAGCTTCCGGATTACACGCTTCTGGGCGCAAACGTGAGCGTCCGGGTAGCGGAGTTCGCCGACGTGGTCCTTTCCGGCGAGAATCTTTTCAACGTCAGCTATCAGACAATTTACGGCTACCCGATGCCGGGGATGACACTTTTCGCCGGACTGAGGCTGCACACAACGAGGGCGGAAGAATGAACGACGTGTTGTTGGAGGTGAAGGACTTGAAGGTGACGCTGGACGGAATTCCTATATTCACCGATCTTAATTTCAGCGTAGACGAAGGAGAATTTCTAACGATACTGGGTCCCAACGGCTCAGGGAAGACGGTTCTGCTTAAGACGCTCCTTGGGCTGCTGCCCCACACAGGCGAGTTGAACTGGCATAAAAAACCCAGAGTCGGATACCTTCCTCAGGGACTGAATCAAATGTCGGTCAGAGATATGCCGCTGACTGTTAAGGATTTCTTCACCCTGAAAAAAGTGAATCACGAGGAAATACCACGGCACCTTTCGCTCGTCGGCCTCGACACCGAAGTGCTTGACAAGAAGGCGGGCTACTTGTCCGGCGGAGAATTTCAGAGAATGCTTGTCGCGTGGGTGCTCGCGTCCCGCCCGAACATTGTCTTCCTGGATGAGCCCACAACGGCAATCGATGTCGCCGGCGGGGAGACCATCTATTCGCTTCTGAGGGATATATGGCGGAAACATAATCTCACGATTTTCAATGTAACCCACGACTTGAATATAGTGTACGCCCACTCCACTCATGTTCTCTGCCTGTCGAGGTTCGGACACCGGTGCTACGGCGTTCCCAGAGAAATACTGACCCGCGACGTGTTGAACGATATTTTCGGGGCCGACATAAAGTTCTACACACACAAGGAGGCTTGATGCGATGACGAGTCAACTTGTATTGAGCCTTATCAGCGGAATATTTATCGCCGGTTCCGCGGCATACCTCGGAACGCTGATGCTTTCGAGAAGGATGGCCGTGGTCGCAGGACCGCTCGGACATCTCGCGCTTCCCGGGGCGGCGCTGGCACTCATATACGGATTCAGCATATCCGTCGGTGCGTTTCCGTTTGTCGTTCTCGGAATCGTTCTTATCTGGCTGCTCGAGATGAGGACGAAGCTCCCTATGGAAGCGCTGACAGCCATCGTGTTCGCATCAGGAGTGGCTATCGCTTTCCTGTTCCTGCCGATCGACGAGGCCGAGGCCGCGCTAGTAGGCAACATCTCCAAAGTCGGAGTCTACGAGACGGCGGCTGCCGTTGTTCTGGGAACGGCGGTTTTCGTCGCCGTCAACCGGAGCTACAAGAAAATAATGCTGCTCAATATTCATGAGGATGTCGCAAGAACCGAAGGGGTGAACGTGAAGTTGTACAACTTCATTTACCTCTCATCCATCGCCGTCATTGTGGCACTCGGCGTGGACCTGGTCGGCGGGCTCATGACGGCAGCGCTTGTCGCGATTCCAGCGGCTGCCGCTCGGAACGTGAGCAGAACGCTCGCTCAGTACGGCTTAGTCGCGGGTGGGTTCGGAATAGTTTCGGCGGTCATAGGTATACTCGCCGCCGCTTTGACGGGACTCCCTCCCGGCCCGCTCGTGATTCTAATCAGCGCGGTCATCTTTCTGGCCACCGTTCCCCTGGTCAGGGTCTGACGGGCCGAAAGGAGCCGGGCTCGACGGCCGTGTGTCCGGCGCTCGGTTGATGACGAAATGCTCCAGCTCATCTCCCTTCAGTATCGTCGAATCGCATAATTTCATGACCACGCACTTTTGTTCGGCTGAAACGCATAACCGTCCGTCGACCGATATCTCCGCTTCGAGCGAGAGTATCCCGTGGCGGAGCTCCGCAAGCGTCATTCTTCCGACCGGCTTGTCGAAAAGCTTGACCTGCCTCTTGTATTTCACGGCGGTCGAAGTAACGACCACGTAGTAGCCTTCGGACACGATTCTTGAGAAGTCGAACTCCTTCTTGACGAGTTCTGTCCTCAGATCTTCCAGCCAGCGCACGTAAGCTATGTTGTTCATGTGTCCGGCTACGTCGATATCGTAGGTCTTCACCTCCAGCGGCATCTCGACCGTGCTCCCGAGCGCGACTCCTGTCATTTGCTCATGCCTTTCTTACGGAAGGAGGACGGCCGCTGCCACCACCGTGGTCCACTGCCCGCTCTTGTCACCCTCCGCGGTTTGGGTTATGTTGAATGTGCGGACTATCTTCTCGGACATTTTAAACACCTGCTCCCGTTCATTCCAGTCGGTATTCGGATCGAATTCGACACCGAGTGTCGTCGCGAGCATTTGCGCCGCGAGGTCCTCAGCGTAGTCTCCGGCCGTTCTCTCGTTGACTCCGAATGCATGGTGTTCGGACAGGTAGCCGTACTGACCGGAGTCGGCTGGAATCGCCGCCCCGATGGAGGCTGCTATGAGACGGTTAGGCTCGTTTGTCGAGTTGCGGGCCATTACTGCAAAAGTGATTTCTCCGGATTTCAACTCTTTGAGTCCGTCGTCCCGGCTTATCCTTTTGCACCCGGGCGGGAAAATGCTGCTCACGCTTACGAGGTTGCATATTTCGATTCCCGCGCTTCGAAGCGCAAGTTCGAAGGAGCTGAGGTAGTCCTTATGCCTTCCGACTCCTTTGGTGAAAAATATCTTGGATGGAACAATCGTGTTAATGATGACCCTCCTTTCTGCAGGCTTCCTTCACAATCTTCAACTGCGTCTCCTTGTCGCCGTCGGCAGACAACTTTGCCGCTCTGTACGCCTGTTTGACGATACAGGGGATGCATTCAGGATCGAAACTCATTCTCGTTCTCCGGTATAATGCCCGTCCCGTCCGTGCGGGTATTCGGCGGTGGAATGAGTATCGACTGTCTTTCGCTCAGACATCCCGCTTTCCTTTCCTGGCGGCCGCCTGTTTGTAGTGATCGGACCCTTCACGCATCAGCGCCTTCCCGCATTTCGGGCATTTCTCTTCTATGCATGGCATGCCCCGCTCATGGGGCTTGCTGTAACCGCAATTCAGGCAGACGCAATTGCCGCCCGCCCCCATTTTGCCTTCGTGCTCGTGGCTCATCTCAAAATCCTTTCATTTTCTTCAGGCATACAAATCATATTCGGCGAGCTCTCTTTTCCTCGTCATCCTCTCGGCACGCGCGCTCACGACAGGGTAACGGGCAGGAGAATCGCCTTTTTTAATCTTTGACAGTTTCGGCTTCAGGAGCTGCCGCTTTACTCCGGAAAGGCGGTCGACGAAAAACTTCTGATGTAGGTGATCGTACTCATGCTGGAAAACGCGCGACCACGAGTCCTCGAATTCCATTTCAACGGTGTTGAACGTGCCGTCCGTGAAGCGGACGCGGATCTTATCGGCACGCGCGACCTCTTCCCAGATTCCCGGAATGCTCAGACATCCCTCGTTCATGACCCGTTCCCCGGTTGATTCGAGGACTTCCGGGTTGATCACTACAACCGGCTTTTCGTCCGCGCGTTCGTCGGGGTCCGAAATATCCATCAAGAAGAGCGAGATCGGCACGCCTACCTGGATCGCCGCCAGCCCTATTCCGTTGCCGTTGTGCAGGGTTTCAAACATACTGCGAATCAGCCCGACGAGCTTATCGTTGAACCGGGTTATCCGTGCTACGGGATCGTTGAACACCCCGGCGCCGTACAGATAAATCGGCATTATCATCTCACACCGCCCGGATTTTTGTAGTCGACTTCGTTATGAAATTGAAACCACAGAGACACGAGAGACACATGGACTGAGATCGTGCGGATTTTGCCAGTGTCTCTGTGTCTGATGTGGTTTGGATCGGCTTCGAACTCGCTATGCGTGGTGCTCATGACCCGCGCATTCCTCGTAACCACTCAGCTTGCCCTGTGCGAAAAGCTCCACTGCTTCCTTGTAAAGAAGTCCGGGGGCCGTTACGACCTCCATGCCGAGCTGCTGGAAGCCTGCCACCGCCTTGCGGCCCATCCCGCCTGCGATGATCACGCCGACATTAAACTGTTTGACGTAGCCGGGAAGCTGGCACGCCCCGCCATGTTCACCGCTCAAAGGGTTGAAGTAGGATTCCTGTTTCACGAGCCTGTTCTCTTCGTCCAGCTCGCAGATATTGAACTTCGAGCATCGTCCGAAATGTTCTGCTACTCTCTCCTCCGGACCGGATTCTTCAATTGCTACCGCTAATCTTCGATTCATATTCTTCTCTTTTCTTGGTGTTGTGATGTTCTATGTATTGGTAATGTTGCCGTCCTAGGAAATCGGGCACCCGACGCGTGACGAAGCTCTTCAAGCTTAAGGTGTTATGAGACATCGGCTGTCCGAAGGGGCTTCGTCCCGATCCCTTCCGGCGAAGCGAGCCGGTACCCATGGTCTCAATCACCTAATCATTCCCTCCGAGTCTTCTTCTCCTCCTCCCGCGCAGCGGCCGCCGGTCCGCCGGTCCGGTGTCGGGAAGGCATCGCAGTTTTCCCCGGAGAAAGAGCGTTATTGCCTCCGTAATATCCTTTTCATGACTGAGGTACACTTTTACGTTGGCAGCAGAGAGAACTCTCAGCTCGTTCCCCCCGATTCCGCCGGTGATCACTGTGCCGACATTTCGTTCAATCAGCATTTGCGCGGCCTGGATGCCGGCATCTCCCAGCGAGTCGGCATAGGGGTTTTGCACTATCTCCCGTTCATCCAGATCGGTATTATGCAGCACGAAGAACCTGCTGCTGCCGAAGTGCGAAGAGACGGGTGAGTCTGCTTCGCGTCTGTCTGCGGTTACGGCGACGATCATTCAACGTCCGAATCTTCGTCCGACTCCGCCCCGGCCATTCCTCCCACCGAAACAGCTGCCTCTACCTCGGCCGTAAAGCCTTCCACCTTGTCCGATACCATAGGCGGCTGTTCCTGCGGGCCAACGGGATTCGGGCGGAACGGTGCGCCGTTCCACCATCTCTTTCCCGGTGCAACGGCCAATTCTCCTTCCGGTGATCGGACCCAGGCCCTGTGGACCCGTACCATCCAGGTAAGGCATTTTAGTCTCCTGTTTTTTTTAATGAGTGAATCATGTCGGACTGCATGCCGCTTACGGAATCCTCATTGATCTACTCCATGACAGAAAACGGTTTTCGTCCAGATATCTCCTTAAGTCGTTCGATCTTTTAACCCGAGCCGCAACCGGATCGGGGGCTTTCCTTAAAATGAGACAATCCGGATGCCGTAAATGGAGCCCAATTATAAACGGAATTGGAATATCTGGGGCGTCATCATTGCGTTTGCGCAACGGAACATTGCGGCACATTGAAATAGTGCAATGCTTTTGCATAACTTGACAGAAGCAGAACTCCATTCAGGGAAGGTTAGAGGTGAAAGAAGTAATCAGCATCATCGACAGGAACAGGGAGAAGATGGTCATCCCGGACGGCATAGCCGTTATCGGGCGCGACGGGAACATAATAGTATTCAACGAAGCGGCTTCGAGGATCACCGGGTATGGTGAGGACGAAATCGTCGGTCAGCAGTACGGTATTCTCTTCCGCGAGAATCTCCGGGACACGGAACACCTTTCCGATTCTCTTTCGAACAACGTTGCCCTGTCGAACCTCTCCGTCAACATCACGGACAAGGAGGGAGAGGTGAGAAATATGCTCGCCTCGATAACGCCGATTGCGAAGACTGGAGAAGTGATCAGCGTGGTCTTCGTGTTTCGCGATACGCGTGAAATGCTGACGCTAAGCGAGGAGCTGGAAAAAAAGACGCTCGAACTCATAGATCAGAGGAACAAGCTCGACGCGATCTTCAACAGCAATATCGAAGGCACGTTCACGATAGATGACGACTGGAACATCACCTCTTTCAACAATTCCGCCGAACAAATCACAGGGTTCAAGAGGAGCGAGGCGGTCGGAAGGAAATGCTGGGAGATATTCAGATCCCGGCTGTGCCGGAACGGCTGTCACATGGAACGAACCATGACGAAAGGAAAGCCGACGATCGGGAACGAACTGGAAATAGTAAATAAGCTTGGGACGGCGGTTCCCATACGCGTGAACTCAGCAATCCTCCGCAACAACAAACGGGAGAAAATCGGGGCCGTCGAAACTTTCATCGACATTTCAGAGATAAGAAACCTTTCGGAGCATCTCAAGGAGAAATTCAGATACGATACCATCATAGGCAGAAACAAGGAGATGGAGAGAGTCTTTACTTTGGTCGACAGCGTTTCTCAAACCGACTCATCGGTGTTGATCACGGGTGAAAGCGGCACAGGAAAAGAGCTTGTCGCGAGAGCGATACACCTCAACAGTGAAAGGCGGAACGGACCGTTCGTGGCGCTCAATTGCAGTGCGTTCGCCGAATCACTAATCGAAAGCGAACTGTTCGGACACGAGAAGGGCGCGTTCACCGGCGCGGTAAGAACGAAAGCCGGGAAATTCGAACTCGCACAGGACGGAACACTCTTCCTCGATGAGATAGGCGACATCTCACCTGCAGTGCAGACAAAACTACTCCGTGTTCTTGAGACGCGCCAGTTCGAACGCGTCGGCGGCAACAAACCTATCAAGATGAACACGAGGATAATCGCCGCTACCAACAAAGTGTTGCCGGATGAGATAGAAACCGGCAGGTTCAGGAAGGATCTGTTCTACAGAATAAACGTGATAAACATCCACCTTCCGCCGCTGAAGGAAAGGATGGACGATTTCCCATTGCTCATCAACCACTTCATAGAACATTTCAATGAAAAATTCTCCCGGAAGATCACCCGATTTTCTCCTGATGCTTACGAGATTATGGCTAAGTACAGTTGGCCCGGAAACGTCAGAGAGCTTGAGAATGTGGTCGAGCATTCGTTCGTCCTTTGCGGAGGAGAAATAATTCAGCCGGACTGCCTGCCGGAGAGAATCCGAACTTCCACACAGGTAATGCCCGTAGCATCGGACTCAGGCATTAAGGGTGCGGAGAAATCCGTTATCGTCAGCGTGCTTAAGAAGCATAGCGGCAGCAGGGTGAAGGCTGCTGCAGAACTCGGTATCAATCCATCGACTTTGTGGCGGAAGATGAAGAGACTCGGGATTAAGGTTTGAAGGTGTGAAGGTGAAGGTAACCTTCAACAGAGGCGATCCTCAGGAGAAGGTTACCTTCTTCTCCGTTGATCCCCGGCAATGCTCAGTATCCGTCTTCTTATCGTTTCAACTGCAAACGCCGTTGCCAGCGTTATGATTATTGTCGCTGTCCAAATTTCCATCTTCTACACCATCACCGCTCCGCCCGCTACGTCGAGAACCACGCCTGTAATCCAGGATGAGTTTCCGGATGCGAGAAACAGTGCCGCTTCAGCAATGTCGTCCGGAATGCCGAGCCTCTTCAACGGATGGTACTCCGCGATCGCTTTCAGCTGCTCCGGCGGTATGGCGTCCTTGTGTTTCTCGGTGAGTATCATTTCAGGAGCGATGCAGTTTACCCGTATCCCAAACGATCCGACCTCGGCTGCGAGCTGCTGGGTCATAGTCTCAATGGCTGCCTTCGCAGCGGAATACGGAACGGGGGACCTTCCTGTAACATGCCTTGCCGCCGCGGAAGAGATTGTTATTATGTTTCCGCTTTTCCTCGCCTTCATTCCGGGGAGGAAGCTTTTGATGGTCAGGAAAGTTGCGGTCAGGTTTCCGTCGACAGACGCGCGCCACCCGTCTTCCGGCAGCTCTTTGAAAGGAGCGGGCTTTGTGAAGCTTCCGCCTGCATTGGCTATCAGAACATCTACGGGTCCGAACTCTTTTTCGATCTCGTTTCGCATTGATTCTATCTCTGCAAATTTCGTTACGTCGGCCCTCACATGCATGACGTTTCCGCCGTCACGTTTAATCTCATCCTCAACCTTGCTCAGTGCGGCCTCGTCGCGGCCGTGGAGGACAACCCTGGCTTCATGTTTTGCGAAATATTTCGCTATCGCCGCTCCGATTCCTCTGGAGCTTCCCGTCACAAGTACTACTTTACCACTTAGATCTTCCATCGTTATTTCTCCATCTTGTTCTATTACATCAACATCAATAATTCTTTAGGTGTTCGTGCAGTCGTCAGCTTTAAGCGGTCAGCGGCAGAATCCGAACTTTAAACATTCATGATCTTGTCTCTGCTTTCTCATTGCTATCTCTTACTACTTACTTTCGACTTCCGCCATTTGACTTCTGATTCCCTGCCTCCGGCTGTTTCCATACAGCTCCGTCCAACATTCCAAATTCCCATTGTTCCGGTATTCCGTTATCCCGCTTTCTTTCTGAACCTATACTGGAACATCGGCTTTCCAAATGTTTCGGGCAGAAAGTTTTCCAGCTTCAGTTTGGGTCCGAAGAATTCTTCGATTTCATCCTTCTTCCTTCCGCGCGGGCCGATGCCGAATGTATGACTCTTGCTGAAATGTACCAGCACATACTGTCCGCCATCCGCGAGCCAGTCGATCGCCCTGTCCCTGTAAATGAGCCGGGACTTTTCGTTGAAGCCGTGGAAGCAGCCGGCGTCGAGTATGAGATCGTACTTTTCCGCGGTCACATATTTAGTTACGTCAGCCGCGACAAAATCGATTTTCACTCCGGCCCTTTCGGCACGCGCTCTTCCGAATCGCAGCGCATCGGGAATGAAGTCGATGGCGGTAACCTTGAAGCCGTGCTGTGCCATGAAAACCGCCTGGACTCCTGTGCCGCAGCCGATGTCCATCGCCCTGCCGGAACCGCTCCCCTTCTCCACAGCCTCCACGAGAAGTGGCGTCGGCACTTCGTTGTGCCAGTCGATCCTGGCCACGTCCTTCGCCCGGCGGTAAGTCAGCCTGTAGTAGAACTCGAAGTTACTCATCGTATGCTCCTACACTCCCATCAATCCAATGTTCCCATATTCCATTATTCCCTTACGTCCGCGCTTTTCTCGTCCGGGTGCTCCTCGTGCCAATTTTTCCAGCGGTCCCACTGCCGGCGGCGCGAGAAATAAGTGCGGGGCCCTCTTCCGAAGCTGCCGAAGAGAATCCTCGCCAGCACGAGCAGACCGACAGCCTGCCAGTAGCCTATCGCCTTCAGGCCGAATATCGCCGGCAACAGCGCATTCCACAGGAGCATGAAGACCAGACTCCCTACGGCGAGGAAGGCGAGGACAAACGGCACTCCGAAAACGAGCCATAGTCCTCTTCTGTGCTTCAACTTATGTTCATACATGCTACACATCTTCTTTTAACTCCTCGTATAAAGTTTTCAAACGTTTTCTCAGAACCAAAACCGCGTACCGCTTGCGCGAGATAAGCGTGTTGATCGGTTCCCGTTTTATATCAGCAATTTCTTTGAAGCTCATTCCTTCGAATTCAGTCATCTCGAATACTTCCCGCTGCTCGGCCGGCAGGACTTCGAGCGCGTCTTCGATCTCGTCCCAGAACTGGTTCTGCCAGTAAACCTCGTCCGGCTGCCCACTGAAATCGGGAATCATATCCTCAAACGAAAGCGAATCGCCGGCTTCATCTCCGGGGATCCTGACCTTCAGGTCGCGGAAAGGCTTCGGTTTCTTCTTTCTCTGCGAGTCTATTATCCTGTTCTTCGCGACACGCATCAGCCACGCCGACACGCGGTCCATGAACTCGATGCTCTCGAACGCACTCGCAAACTGGTAAAGAACATCCTGGAAAATATCCTCCGCTTCTTCCTTGGAAGGCACATTTCGCCTGATGAAGGCGAAGAGTCTCCCCCTCTCCTTCTCGATAGTGGCTTCTATTTGCTTCGAAGTAGCGGCTGTCAATTGTGTCCTAGCTTCTGGTAATAATAACGGATGTGAGGGAAAAATATTGTAATGCAGGTATGGAACATGGATTTGCACGGACATTAATATCGTATATGGAAGGTGGACCGAAAGACCCGGCTCCGCATATCGTTCAAACACTACACTCACAATATCCGGAAGCCGGCGTGTTGCTCTCGTTGATATTGCATCGCCCGCAAACTAAATTTGGCCGGGTGCTTTAGGGCAAGAAGCAAATCCGTCCGTCGTCGCGCGAGATCACAAGCGGTTGGAACCTGCACTCGTTGAACCGATCACCGCAGGCGGATCCGCGGAAGAAACCGCGACGAACCAATCTTGCCGGATCGATCCGGATTCACACCCGGGCAGCGATATATGTCAGGAGAAAAGAATGAGCAATTGTTCGCAGGAGAGTTCTGTGTCCGACAATGTTGAGACTGTCAGAAAGGTTTATGAAGCGTTCGCAAGGCGCGACATCGGCGCACCTCTCGATATTCTTGGCGACGACGTCGAGTGGGGAGAACCCGATAATCCTCTCAACCCGGCCGCGGGCACAAGGCACGGACATCCGGGATTTCTGGATTGGCTCAGCATCGGCCGCGAAGCCGAGGAGATACTTGTCCTGGAGCCGAAGAAATTTCTGACCGATGCAGACTCAGTTGCAGTGGTTGGCCACACCAGGTGCCTCGCGAAGCCGACCGGCAAAAACTATGAGACCGATATTGTCCATTTCTTCACCCTCAGGGATGGCAAGGTGACGAAGTTCCAGGAATTCTTCGACACGTTTATCGCAGGCGAAGCTTTCCGACAAATTGGAAACTCACATTGACGCCGGCCAGCGGATCGAAACGAATTCGAATACGATAATCGGATTCTTGTGCTCTCCGCAACTTACTTCAATCGCACGCGTATTTTACCGAAAGCCGTGCATAACTTACCCGATTTAATCAGGGATCAAACCGATGAAGAATTCATTCGTAATTATTTTCTCTCTTTTCCTCGCAACAAGTGCGATGGCGCAGTCGAACCGTTATCCGGAAGACACCGCCGTCAATAGCGACTCACTCAAGCAGGTATTCCAGCCGATGGTCGACCGGTGGAGGGAAGCCTACCGGACGAAGGACGCAACCCGGCTGTCATCCTTCTATGCCGGGAACTCGGAGTACATTTCGGCACACGTCCCCGGCTACATCTGTCACGGGCATGCGGCGGTCATAGCAAACATTCAAAAAGGTATTGACGGCGGTGGCACGATTGATACACTTCAGATCCTCTCCGCGAATTCTTCCTACGACATGGTGACTCTCGTTTGCAGGTACGTAGGCGCGGCGAACGGACAGAACGTCGACGGACGAAGCCTTCTGGTGATGAAAAGAATAGACGGCAGGTGGCTTATCGTTACTCAGATAACCACGGTCAAGGAGTAAGCTTTCCCGATTTGACTGCCGGCAGTAATCGAAAACACAGACCGGCGCGATAGCAAACGCCAAAGCTTTGGCACCGCATACCCTGCAAAAACTGCGAGGCGACATCACCCATGATGATATCATGTACGAGCTCAATGTCCTGCAAAAGATAGAACGCGGACAGGAAGATGCGGCCCGGAGAAGGACGGTCGCTCATGTGGCTGCTGAGAAGCGCCTGCGTCAAGGTGTTGGCGTTCTTAAGGTCGAGACGTGGAAATAAATCTTTGGATTGAGATCGGGCTGCTCTGACACAGATATACCTTACGTCAATGCGCTCGACGATGCGGATGTTGCAAAAGTGACGACGATTTGATAAAGTGATCTCGGAGACGAAGAGTTGAGGGCAGGTCCGAAAGGAACAATCCGATGAGCATCGAAGAAATGATCAAAAGCCTTCCGGAAGATCTTCAGAAGCAGGTAATGGAATATGTGCAATCGCTACTGGAGAAGCAGGGGAAGAAAGGGATCGGTCAACCTAAGTTCGACTGGGAAGGTGCATTGAAAGATCTGAAAACGCGTTACACGTCAGTTGAGCTGCAACACAAGGTTTCCGAGTGGCGAGGCGGTGAATTGTGAGGATTCTTCTCGACACGAACATTTTTCTTGAGGTTTTGCTCCGACAAGAAAGCTCTGAAATTGTGAAGAGACTCCTTTCCACTAATCACGAGCACGAATTTCATATTACAGATTTCTCTTTGCGTTCGATCGCGATCATACTCTTTCGTGCCGGGCAAGCAGTGACATTCAACAAGTTCGTAGTCGATATGATATACGGTGCAGGAATCGAAATGATAACCATGCCGCTTCTTGAAATTAAGAAAGTATCCGACAACGCAGGGCGTTTCCATCTTGATTTTGATGACGCCTACCAGTACTCGGTAGCGGAAAAACACGGACTGACAATAGCTAGCTTCGACACCGACTTCGACAGGACCGAGCTAAAACGAAAAACGCCGTCGGATTTTCTGTAACCCGGACCAGCTTGCGGAACAAATAGGCAATTCCCCTTCCTTCTCACTATATTTCTATAAACCCATGACCACCACCAGTAAAAAAAGAGTCGGTTAGAAATGGACCCGACCCAGATAGACCTCGCATTCCCTATTGCGGATGAGCCGCTCGTCCAGCTCGGCGAGACGGTTGCAATAGATACGTCCTTCCCGGAAGAGTCGGCTAATACCCTGGCACACATCGAATCGTTCAACAAACATTTCTTCAGACCGAACACCTATCTTCACAAGTGGTGGGCGCGGCGGTCGGGTACCACGTTCCGGCATATTCTGAAGCAGCTCGTGCCGGATGCTGCGGGGAGAGACTACTATTCTCCCGGCGGACTCGAAGGAGTCACCGTTCTCGATCCGATGATGGGCGGAGGGACGATACTTCACGAAGCGATCAGGCTCGGCGCCGACGTTATCGGTTTCGATATCGATCCGATCCCTGTGCTGCAGGCAAGGGCATCCCTCTCGAACATCCCGCTTTCGGAAAAAGCAAAGGTATTTCACTCGTTCAGAAACGAGCTCGTTAAGCGCATATCGAAATACTACACGACCACCTGCCCCGAGTGCGGCGGTGCCGCGGAAATCCAATTCACTCTATACGGGAAACGTAAACTTGGACCGGATGGCGAAGTTATCGTTGTCGATTCATTAGTCTTGCGGGAAGAGCCGGACGACACCGAGAAGAACATCAAGAGTCTTTATCCCTCTCTGGAGTTTTCGGTTGACGGCAGATCCCGGCGCATAATCGAGAAAGAAGATGCACACGAGAACGGAATCAACGGAAGGTCGTCGGACATACTTTCCGCGACGTTTGCAGAGCGCTACGTTCCGCTCGTCGTCTCCGGTTACTGTGAGACTCATAAAAGCTTCCTCAAGAAGATCGACGCTGAGGACCACGAGAATATTCTGGCGGCCTCTCGATGGGTAAAGAGAAACGCGCATTTCACTCCCGCCGATTTTCAGATCCCTGATGGCCCAAAGTCCGGGGACCTGCTGAACAGGGAGATCAATTACTTCTACGAACTCTTTTTCCCCCGCCAGCTAGTGTTGCGTAACATAAATACCTTGAATAAGTCTGCTGCCTTTGTTATCATTGGTAAGCCACATAATATGGAGGTAACCTATGATAACGGGACGACCGAAGAAACCTATCATCCTTAAGGATGAAGAGCGACAAGAGTTGGGCAGTATAGCTAAGTCTCGCACCCTTCCTCATGGGCTT
>JBJKQU010000208.1:0-3226 GCA_046705025.1 Candidatus Kryptoniota bacterium
GCCCAATGCCTTTGCCTCTCAGAGGAAAAGTCCTTCCACTGTCGGCGGTGTATCCAAACCCGACATCCAGCCGGCGCAATTCATCCATTGTGTGATCTCTTACGTACCCGGTTCCATCAGTGCGGTACTCAAGTCTGTCGTCGTGGAATACCGCCAGTTGATTATCGGCAGTCAGTCGAATATCGAATTCAACCACATCCGAGCCATAGTCGAACGCAGCTTTCATCGACGGGATTGTATTCTCGATAAACGGATGCTCCGGTTTGTGAATAATGGCGGCCGTATTGGTATTCCATTTCACACCTTTGAGATCGTAAGTCTGCCCCAGCCCGGCGTGAGCGACAAGGGCCGGCCTCGTTCCGGCACGATCGACAAACAGCGAAGTGTTGTTCAACCAGATTAAAAAGAGAACTATGAACAGCAGCCACAACGTCTTTCTCTTTTTCAGCTTTCGCAGGTAGTTGTAAACTTTCGTGCTCATTTGAAATTTGCCCTTTCTTCCATCCGCAGTTCCGGACGGTTCAGTGATCCGCTTTCTCTCCCTGCAATCGATACGATACGGCCGGTGGTTTCACGGAATGGTTCTTCGCAAGAGGCCCGATTTGCAGTCTGCATCTCTGACGCCGGAGGCCGAAATTGTTTTTCACTTACAGCACACGTGAAAAACGTGCGGGCCGGGACTTGTACTTCTGAATATTCAGGTGCGGATTCGGAGAGGTTAGATAAGCGGCGGCGACTTCCGCGTGACGGCTCCACCGGCGCAGATGTCGACACTTCTGTGCCAATAATTGTAAGTTTAACTATTCACTAGAACAGCCTGAATGTCATTGACGGAGCGATCCGTTTTCGTATTTCATGCCGAGAGCCTTGACGAATCCCGGATTGACAGTGCAATTCTTAAGCAGCACGTTGCGGAGGAGACCGTCAAGCGCTTCACGGATCACCGCCGTGGAAGGGCGTGAACCTCTGATTGCTGCGTATGTGTTTCTGTTGGCCTGCGCAAACTCAATGATCTTGTCCCATCCGGCCGGCCTGTCGAACGATACGACGCCTCGCGGCGAATTCATCTTCTTGTAAGTCCAGAAGCACCAGCTGATATCATTTTTATCGAGCAGCTTCCTGTACGCGGTAACCCATGCATCCGTGTTCTCCCCGGACTCGCCAGACCAGATAGGTATGTCAAATTGCGCGCCTATGCTGACATACTGCTGGATTTCCGACTGCACAGTAGGCATCCAATATTTGTGGAACTCGTAGACCATGTTGGGATCAAATGGCTTCCCAAGCATCGCCATGTCCTTGGACCACTCGCTCCCCTCAAGAATAACGATGTGGTTCTTGTCGACCTGTCTGATCGCGGACACAATCCTTCTGTAGAGAGGGTCGAGTTTTGTCGAGAGTTCCTGATAGTCGCTGAAAAACCTCGCTATCGGTTCATTACGGAGATCGTAACCGAGCACGTAGCGATCATCCTTGTATCTCTCCGCGATCCTCTTCCATAGTGCAACGGTTGCCTGTTGTGCTTCAGGGCTTGTGAAAAGAAAAGGATAGCCGTAACTGTCGTCAATATTGTCGCCGGTCTGTCCTCCCGGAGCAGAGTGAAGATCGAGAACTACGTAGATTCCTTCTTCGGAACACCATGATATGAGCGAGTCGAGCCTTTCGAAGCCTTCCTGTTTGAACTCTATCCGGTTTGACGACATGAAGAGTCTGTAATTGAACGGAACCCGGACACTGTTGAAGCCCAGCTTCCTTATGAATGCTATGTCTTTCCTGGTGACATAGTTGTCCCTGAATTTCTTCCAGAACTCGACCGCCTTGTAGGGCCCGATGAGTTCACGTATGACGTCGTTGATCATCCAATATGAATTGACCGTATCACCGAAATCGAACATATAGCCTTCGGGATTAAGCCAATTCCCGAGGTTGATCCCCTTTAGATTGAGGACATTTCCCCGGCCGTCGACGAAATGCCTTCCCCTGGTATGCACGAAGCCTTCTGTTTGGCTGAAAGAAGTGCCCGCAAAGAGTAGGACCATCAACGCAACCACTATCGATGATTTTCTTTTCATGCTTCCTCCGTCAGTTTCGCTATCGAAAGGAGATGCTCGGCCCGCTTACGCGTGATGAGTGCCAGAGTTCGGACAGGCGGCCTCTAATTGAATTTCCCAAACCTCTTTTCGATGGCAACAGTCCTGAAATCAAATATGTCTTCGAGTTTACCCTTTATTACCAGTGAGTTCGCGACGGCCCCTAGGATACCGAGTGGTGGACGATAACTGACGATGTCGGACATAAGCACCCCTCTTTCGGTCGGTCTGATGTGGTGCTCGTGATGCCACATGGCGTACGGACCCATGCGCTGTTCATCGACAAAATACTGTTTCGGCACCACATGAGTGATTTCCGTGACCCATGTCATCTTGATCCCGAGAAGCGGACTGACCTTGTAGCTTATTATCATTCCGGGATACATCTTTTCCGGGAGGTCTTTGCCCGTGATGTCAAATCCCATATAGGGCGGGGTAATTTCTTTCAGCATGGCGGGAGTCGAGATGAAATCCCACAGGTCGTCGATTGTAGTTTTGATTTCCTGCGTTCGGCTGAATTGATAGAACGGCATCTCGCGGACTCCGACAGTTTCGATCGGCTTTGTAAGGGCTTAATGGAGCTGAAGGTGGGATTTTCCGCCGGAGGCGGATGCGCCAAAGGCGCAGAACCCACGACCTGCTTTCATTTGAGCTGAAGGTGGGACTTGAACCCACGACCTGCGGTTTACGAAACCGCTGCTCTACCACAGAGCTACTTCAGCATCGACTACTTTTGGTGGAAAGAATATAACCTGCGGCGATTGAATTTTCAATTTTTGCCTTCAATTACTCCCAAAAACCGGGAAATCGGACCGTTCATTGAAAGGGACTGCTCCGCGAGCTAAATTCATACATGACTCAAAAGAAGGTGCACATCCTCACATTAGGATGCCCAAAGAATCAGGTGGACAGCGAAGTTCTCGCGGCTCAGCTGAAGGCAAACGGTTACGCCCTCTCCGATACTCCCGAAGGCTCGGACGTGACGGTCGTGAACACATGCGGATTCATCGACGCGGCGAAGCAGGAATCGATCGAGACAATCCTCCAGATCGCCGAACAGAAGAAGACAGGCGACGTCAAGAAGCTCGTCGTCACCGGTTGCCTTGTGGAGAGATACAGGAAAGAACTGAAGGAAG
>JBJKQU010000209.1:0-3269 GCA_046705025.1 Candidatus Kryptoniota bacterium
GATTGAAAGGGATCAACACGCAAGCGAGAGACGGAAGCAAATCCGCGAATCCATTTCAAATTACTGTGCCCGGGATCCCGACGAAGTCGGGACACGAGATTGCTCCCACTAGAACCTGAATCATCCCACCCACCAACTTGATGAGAAAAGTGCTTGATTACAGTTTGTTTTGAGCACTTTTCTTTAGCCCGCGAAGACAAATCTCCGATTTTTTTACAAACACTGGTAACGATTTGGTTACCGTGGTACAGGGTAGTATAGAGTGGTACCAGCTGTCGTAATGTTTTGGTGACTTTGAATTACGAGACACCAAAAATTATACTCGAAGTGATCGGGCGGAGCTTGGCAACAAATAAAAAACCCACCCCAACAATTACTTGCTGAGGCGGGCTTACCTCGGGGAGAAGAATGGAAACTTGTTTAAAGTCAGTTAAACCATATTCGATTTCCGCAGGACCTCCTGGAATTTGCTATCCATATCCGATTTGGGCAGCAGTTGTGTCCTCGCGTTCAGGAGATGCACCCTCATCGCTCTTTCAGCCTTCAGTGGATCGCGTGCCAGCAGGGTCCGGATGACTTCTTTTTGTTCAGCTACGCTGGTTGCTATCCTGCCCGGTCTGTGTCCCGTTAAAAATCGGATTCGCATAATCTGACTGTTCAAGCTTTTGATTATCGTATAAGCTCTGCTGTTGCCGGCCGCGAGGAGTATCAGATCGTGTAAACGTGTATCGGCCTCAAACGACAAGACACTGTTATCGCTATTCGCGGCCAAATCCAATATCTTTTCTATTTTTTTCAACTCCTTGTGTTGTTCAAGCGTCATCTTTAGAGCCGCAACACGTGCGGCCATTGCTTCAAGTTCCATCCTGATTTCAATGATTTCTTCGATATCCTGCTCCGTAAGCTCGGATATCTGCACTCCCCTATGAGGAAATATCTTAACAAGGCCCTCTTGCTCCAATCTAAGAAATGCTTCCCTGATCGGAGTTCTGCTCACGCCGTACTTCTCGCCGAGTTCTTCCTCATGCAGTTGTTGACCCGGCTTAAGCGCATGCGAGATAATGTCTGCCCTGATTGCGGAGACTAATTCCGCCCCTGACTTCTTGCCCGATTGCCCCGGAATGCGGGCCTCGTCCCTCTGAGATTTCATCTATTTTCCATGATTGTGATCGGCGTTTGTACGGTTTAGAATGACCGAGAAAATGGCTATACCGTCCCAGTGTTTGCCCTGTGACGCCAGCAATGCTGTAGTGCCAGCGAGATTCGACGGGAATGAACAGAGCGACGAAACAGAATCCTATGAATCATTTTATCATGTCGTCGTAGTTCCACCCGTTCTGCCTGCACATGACTCTCACGTGGGAGTCCCAGGTCGGCTCGCTCCTCGGCCTGCCTTCGACAAAGCAGTCAATGCTGAGGTATCGAAGGGCCTTTTCCCCGCTACATCTGATCGAATGAAAAGTGGAAGGAGGTATTCGAACAACATCAAATGGATGTACTGGGATCTGTTCGTTTCTTTCCCCAATTGTCAAGTGCCCTTCCCCATCCAATACGTAGAAAACCTGTTCCGTGTCGTCGTGTTTGTGTATAGGCGGCGCCTCCCCGGGCTCAAGAACGACGACGAACACTTCCGACGTCGTGGCTTCCGACCTGTCCATAACGAGATCGTTTACATGGGTAGGAAACCTGTAGTGTCTTATCTTCGATGTAGGGAATACGTATTGCATTTCAGTCTCACTTTCTGCTTTGACAATTCATCCAACGAGAATTTTCGGGCAGGATCGCTTCGCCTGTGGATTTGCAAGGCTTCATGATCCAGGGCCTTTACACTTCCGCCTGTACATCCACATAATCCGCTACAGCGAACCTATAGCGTTCCAGAGTCCCGAGTACGCTAAATAGCTTATCGTCACGGAGAACGCCAGTATCAGGATGAGACTCACGTTTTGAGCCGCGGAAAGGGAATATGATTTCATGATTGATTTCTTGTTACCCAGATACATCAGGCAAATCACGGTCACCGGCAAGATCAATGCGCCGAAGGCTTGCGAAGCGATCATTACCAGAATCGGTTTTGCATGGAAGATCGGAACAACCAATCCCAGCAGCGAGATCAGAAGCACAATCACACGATAATCTGTTCTTTTCATATCGCGCGGCCTTTCTCCGAAATCACAGAGGAGCCAGGGAACCAGCAATACATTCGGGAACTGAGAGGATACACCTGCGGCAATGAGTCCGATAGTGAAGAGACCGGCAGCAAAAGGACCTGCGAGTGGATTAAGGATAGAGATCATCTGAGTCACATTTTCCAGCCTGATCCCCTTGGTATGAAGTACGCCTGCTGCAGCGGCCATTATGGTTGCGCTGATTACAAACATCATGAATGCAGAGAAGAGCGCATCGTTCCTCTGGATTTTCAGATCCTTCAACGTCCAGCCCGCTTCTTTGACTAGTGTAGTCCTTATGATGAATAATCCTGAAAACACCGTCGTGCCGACCATCGAAGCAATGATGAGGAACGAGCTGCTTTTCCCGCCGCCATTAGGGATCACAGGGACTAGTCCTTTAACAACTTCGGTTGGTGGCGGAGTCAGTATGAAGAAGTTGATAAGGAACGCCAGCGACATTATCGCCACCATTATGGCCAGGGCATTCTGGAAGACCCTGGTTCTTCCATCAAGGAAGAGAACATAAACCACTGCGATGAAGAAGAGAGCGAAATAAATCGGATGTATTCCACCGTGGATGACGCCTTTGGACCAAACGAAGCAGGCATCGGCGATAATCCCCATAACTCCGATAACGCTCCCACTCACGTTGACGCCCAGAGCGACTATAAAAAATATCCCTATGCCGGGATGAATATGCTTCTTGAAGGCTTCAAGCGCGGTTTCTCCCGTAATGACTGTATACTTTCCGTAAAGGTGTATTAACAAAAATGTGATTGCACAGGAGATGAGTATTGTCCATAACAAGGACATCCCGTAATCCGCTCCGGCCTTGGCCATTGCAGTCACACTTCCCGTCCCGATATTGAATCCCAGCAAGAAGATCCCGGGGAGAAGGGATTGTACTAACTTCTTCAGCTTGGTTAACAATAGGCCGGTTCTCTACTCTGAACGCAGCTAGCTCTTACTCGATGCATCTCAATACGACGGCGGCGCATCGATGGGAGAATTTCCCCAACTCTTATCCGGCGTCCGGCCCAGCTTATAATCGATTCTTCCTCCGTGGGCTATGTCAGAATACTTCAGCCACGGTCTGTT
>JBJKQU010000210.1:0-4769 GCA_046705025.1 Candidatus Kryptoniota bacterium
ACCACAATGCTTATGCGGGGACAACGCCCGATGGCGGCACATCGCAGACTTACGGTGCGGGAATGGACGGCTCAATTGCCTTCTCAACTAATCTCAGATTTGTGGGAAGATGCGACTACTGGAATCCCGGAGATGCTTATGGTGATTCGAGCACAAACCCGCTTCACACAACGTCGACTCTCCTCATCGCCGCTCTCGATTATCGGTATACTAGGAATCTGCATATCATCCCGAATCTTGTAGATGCAATATACAGGTTGCCCGGGTCCCGGCCGGACATTACGGCGAGAGCAACACTTAATCTGAATTACTAGTGAATGACTGACATGGAACATATGAACGCGATAAAACCGGCGTCCGAAGCATTGAGTGCCAACTCCAGGGCGCATGGCATGGAAAGTACGGCGCATTCCCAGGAAGACTCGGCGATCCGTGAAGGGCAGAAGATGTCTGATCGCGATTTCATGAGGTTGAGCAGGTTCGTAGGAGAGGTCACCGGAATCAAGATGCCCGAGGTTAAGAAGACAATGCTTCAGGCGCGGCTTCAAAAGCGGCTGCGTGTTCTGGGTCTGGACAGTTACTCGGACTATTGTAACTATTTGTTGGGGCCTGAAGGAGCAAGTGGAGAGGTCGAACAATTCATAAATGTGGTCACCACGAACAAGACGGACTTCTTCCGTGAGCCGCATCATTTTGAATTTCTTATCGAGACCGCAATTCCTTTTCTGAGGTGGCGCGGGTTGATTCGACACCATTACTTGAACGTCTGGAGCGCGGCCTGCTCATCCGGCATGGAGGCATACACCCTTGCCATGATTCTTTCGGAATTCCAGGAGACTAATACAAGTTTTGCCTGGTCGATACTGGGTACCGATATCTCTACGAAAGTTCTCGAGAAGGCTTCGGGTGCGGTTTACCGGGAAGAGGAGATCGAGCCAGTGCCTATGGATCTGCGAAGGAAGTATCTGCTGCGTAGCACCGACCGGGAAAAGCGGCTGGTCAAAATTGCCCCCGCACTGCGATCGCGGGTCAGCTTCAGTCAGCTCAATTTGATGGATGAGAGATATGAACTAACGGGACAATTTGAGGTTATTTTCTGCCGCAATGTACTCATTTACTTCGATCGGCGAACGGAGCTCGAGATCCTGAAGCGCATCAGCCGTCATCTTGTACCGGGCGGATTCCTCTTCTTAGGCCATTCAGAATCGCTTAACGGTTTCACGCTTCCGTACGATGCGGTCGGACCTACCGTCTACCAGAAAAAGATGAAAGAATGACAGATAGTAAAATAAAGGTGCTCATCGTTGACGACTCGTCGGTAGTGCGTCAGACACTAAGCGAGATTTTATCGTTCGATCCCGATATTGAAGTGATGGCGACGGCTTCTGACCCGTATGTAGCTGTCGACCGCATAGACAGGCAGGTCCCGGATGTGATAACCCTCGATGTCGAAATGCCGCGCATGGACGGGATTACCTTTCTCCAGAAAATCATGTCCCAACATCCAATTCCTGTGGTGGTTATTTCCAGCCTTACAGGAAAGGGAACGGAGACAGCGTGGAAGGCGATGGAAGCCGGTGCCGTCGAAGTCATCACCAAGCCCGCGATGGGGACGAAACAGTTTATCTTGGAATCTTCAGTCCGGATATGCGACATCATCAAGGCCGCCTCCCGGGCTAACCTTCGAAAAATGCGCTCAGTCGAGGCGGTGGATCCGAAACTTAACGCGGATGTCATTCTTTCCAAGCCGAAGTCAAAAGCTATGGCCGAGACGACGGAGAAAGTAATTGTTGTTGGGGCATCCACGGGTGGTACGGAAGCGTTGCGCGTGTTTCTCGAAATGGCACCGATAGACTCACCTGGGATTCTTATTGTGCAGCACATGCCTGAGAATTTTACGAGGTCCTTCGCAAACAGATTAAACTCGCTCTGTGCGATCAACGTCAAGGAGGCCGAATCAAACGACACGATAATACGCGGGCGGGCGCTGATTGCTCCTGGCAACAGACATACTCTTCTCAAGCGAAGCGGCGCAAAATATTACGTGGAAGTCCGCGACGGCCCTCTTGTCTCCCGCCATCGTCCGAGCGTCGATGTACTGTTCCGCTCGACGGCGCGGTATGCTGGGAAGAATGCTATCGGGATCATCATGACTGGGATGGGGGATGACGGTGCACGAGGTATGAAAGAAATGAAGGATGCCGGGGCTTACACCATTGCACAAGACGAAGGAACGAGCGTAGTATTCGGCATGCCGGCCGAGGCCATCAAGCGAGGCGGCGTCGACAAAGTCCTTCCGCTTGAGTCTATAATGAGCGAGGCATTGCGGCACACGTGAGACCCGAAGGGGATGAAATCATACCTGCTGCGAGCCACCATCGATCCGTTACCGTTGATTTACCGTCGGTGGCCATCCAAGTCGGCGGATTATACGTAAGTAGAACGCCGGTCATGATTTCCACGGTTCTTGGCTCCTGCGTCTCGGCGTGTCTTTTCGATCCCTCCACCAAAATTGGCGGCATGAATCATTTCCTGCTTCCAAGAGATCCTGACGCGACTGACTATTCGACGCGGTATGGTGTCAACGCTATGGAAGTACTTATCAACGAGATGATGAAGATCGGAGCAAACCGGTACCGTTTGCAGGCCAAAGCCTTCGGCGGTGCAGATATCTTCCGCGCAAATCATAAGCTGATGAAGGTGGGTAAAAGGAATATCAAGTTTATCAGTGAGTTTCTTCAAACGGAAGGGATACCGATTATCAACGAACGCCTTGGCGGGAGCGAGGGACTCATTGTCCATTATCTGGCACATACTTTTGAGGTGTTCGTCAAACGGGTTTCCACCGACCGTTACAAGCAGAAGGAAGAAGAGGAAAAAAGGTTTTACACAAAGATCTCTAATGAAGTCAAAACACCGGATCCGGGAAATGTCACACTGTTCTGACCCCAATGCTCCGTCGCTTTCGTTATCGCCGGTCGAATCGATTCATATGTTTGGTCTTCGGAATTAGATGAAAAACCCTTCCATATGCCGTCTTCCACCCATTCACATTTTTCTTGACAGGATAAGCAGATTCTATGCTATACCAAGGAGCATCCCGTATGATTATAATGTAGCAGCAAACCGACAGGATTCGTCTTTGAGGACCACGTCGCTGTCCAGACGAACGATTGGAATGTCGGCAAAAGTGCGAACATCGCCAATGGCGCTCTGACGCTGCGATTGATTACGGGAAAGGAAGCAATGTCAACTCATAGAAACCGGAGATTGTGAGTGGAAGATCAACTTCAGCTGGTCACCTTCGAGATCGGTCAGGAGGAATTCGGGCTGGACATTCTAGGCATCCGGGAAATAATAAAGGTTGCGGACCTGACTGGAATCCCTACATTTCCTTCTCTTGTCGCAGGAATCATGAATTTGAGCGGCAAGGTAATTCCGGTAATCGACCTCCGTCACCGGTTCGGAATGGATGAAAGAGCTCATGATCAGAACACACGCGTAAATGTCGCCGTGACTGGCGGACAGACGGTCGGTCTCGTGGTCGATGCGATAGGGGAAGTGCCTCGTGTTCCTTCCGACAGTATTGAGCAGACTCCAGATGTGATCATCGGGAGTCGTTCCGGATTTCTCGATTCTATAAAGATCGCCGACAGACTGCTGATACTTATTGACCTCGGCAGAATTATTGTCCTGATGAGTGTGATGAACATCCTGATGTTGCCGTGAAAAGAAGCGAAAAGTACATCTAGTGGAGTGTGAAATGAAGTGGTTCCATGACCTGAAGATGGCTTCTAAGTTGCATCTGGTGTCTGCAATCCTTGCGTTGTTTGCGGCCTGTGTAGGTGTAGTAGGCGTAATGGACATGTACACCATTAACAAGATGCTCAATTCCTTATACACTGATCAGACTCAGGGGATTTCCATGACAAGGAGAGCCAACGAAGATCTATTATACTTCGAGAGGGCTCAGGGGAGCTATCTGCTTGCCACATCAACCGGAGTACAGGACATTTATGCCGACGAAATGGCCAACTACAGGAACCGGCTGATGCAAGATATGAGTTCCGCCAAATCTCTCATTCATTCCGACAAGGGGAAGAATCTAGTGGTAGATTTTGAGAAAGCGTGGAGAAGCTACTATCGGGTGTCACAGGAGATCGTCGCCGATGCATCCACTAGCCAGGCAGGTTCTAGAATCCGAGCGATTAACCTTGCAGAGACAACCGGGCGGAGCAAAGCTGTACTCGTGGATACCCTTCTGTCACAACTCGTACGTATGAAGGACAACAACGGCAGGCTTGCATACGTGCGAAGCGACGCAATTTACACGGGTGCCAGAGATTTTATGATTTCGCTTATCGTCGTCGCAGTTGCGCTCGGGCTCGGAATCGGCTACTTCATATCGAGATCTATCAGTGACCCGTTGCAGAAAGTTAATGCGAGATTGCAGGAGATGGGTAAGGGTCATCTCGGTGGAAGACTCAGCCTCAAGAGAAGCGACGAGCTCGGCGCGATGGCAGGCATCATTGATGAGTTTGCCGGGGATCTCCAAACGTACTTGGTCGGCAGCATGAAGAGAATATCGGAGGGAGACTTCGATTTCGAGATACCGTTGAAGGATGACGGGGACGAAATTGCTCCTGCGATTAACGAAACAACGAGGACGTTGAAAGCCATGGCGCTTGAAGCAGAAGCCGTCCGCGAGGCCGCCACAAACGGGGATTTGACAAGAAGGGCCGACACCCTGAAGGTTGAGGGTCGGTACA
>JBJKQU010000211.1:0-10833 GCA_046705025.1 Candidatus Kryptoniota bacterium
GGGACGAGCTGATCAAGCAATTGAATCTCTGGCCTCTGACGGCTCAGGTTGTTGCGATCGCACTCCTGAACGTCGACTCGGGAAACGGCATCTCGCTGTTCTGTGCCGATGAGGAATCGGAATTTGAGAAGAAGGAAGGCGATAAGACTTTCATCTATATCAGCGGAGACGAGAAGAAGGTGCTCGAGAAATTCTGGGAATTTGTCGTGAAATTCGACGATTTTGTCACTTTCAACGGAAGAAGTTTCGACTGCCCGTTCGTCATGCTCCGCTCCGCGATGCTCGGCATAAGGCCGTCGCGGGACCTGATGGCGGGAACGCGGTACCAAATGCCGCACCACGTCGACCTTCTGGAAGAGTTGACCTATCATGGAGCGACCCGGAAGTTCAACCTGGACTTTTACTGCAAGTCATTCGGCATCGAGAGTCCGAAGTCTCACGGCATTACCGGATATGATATGAATGATTACTTCAGGGCAAAGCGCTACTCCGAGATCGCCGAATACTGCATGGGCGACGTGGTCGCGACGGCCCAGCTTTACAGGAAATGGAAGGAACTTCTTTCCGGCATCAAATGGCAGGGCTGACCGAACAACAGAAGAAGGCTCTAGAGCTTGACAGTCACATTTCAGTAACCGCGAGCGCGGGTTCGGGGAAAACGCGCGTGCTCGTGGAAAGATATGTCGAAGCTGTCAGAAGCGGTGCAAGCGTCGAGCAGATTCTCTGCCTGACCTTCACGGAAAAGGCGGCGCTGGAGCTGCGGCAGAAGGTAATCGACCGAATCAACTCCGGGCTGTCATCTGTGGGAGATCTTAAACCCGAAGTCCGCGGCTTTCTGCGTAATGCGAAAAGGGACATGCTGGAGGCAAACATCAGCACGATTCATTCCTTTTGCTCCCAGGTTCTCAGGGAATTCCCGATCGAAGCGGGGATCGATGCGAACTTCAAGGTGCTGGAGGATTTCGACTCTTCATCACTGAAGGAAGAAGCGTGCGACGACGCCATACGGGAGTCACTCGCGGCTGAACGGCCGGAGTCCTCAGATGGCAACGTTCCGGGAGCAGAGCGAAGAGCGGTCAACGATTTCCTCGTGAGGGTCGGCTACAGGAGGGCGTTAGGGCTGCTGGTCACACTTCTCGACAATCGCGAAAAGATAGAGCACATCAGGGTAAACGGCAAACCTCTTGTCATGAGCGAAGAGCGTGTCAGGATTCATTGGAGCAGGCTGGCGGAAGCCGTTTGTGGGGCAGTTCGGGAGAATGTGAAAACCGGAAAGACGGATCTTACGAGTGACCTGGAAACCCTGAAGGATGCGCTTGCCGACATAAGTGTGGAACCGGGCAGCCTGCTGACAATACTGCAGTCGCTCCTCGAGAAAATTCTTACGCAGAAAGGTGAACCTCGCAAAAGGGATGTGTCTATTGAAGATACGGCGGCTCGTTCCGCGACCGAGGCTGCAGCAGTGATCCGGAACGGCTACATGATGCTGAAAGCCTACCGTGAGAACTCAAATCCGACGGGTCTGCCGGATTATCTGGAGCTCCTGAAAACTCTGCTTGAACTGCATGACCGTAGTGACGCAATCTATTCAAGGAAGAAATACTCGGCGGGGGCGCTCGACTTCGATGACCTTCAAATCATTACATTACGGCTGTTGAGGGGAAATGAATCTGTCAGGAACACACTGGGTTCACGCTTCCGGCATATCATGGTCGACGAATTTCAGGATACCAATTTTCTGCAATACGACATATTCCTGAACCTTCTCAACGGCTTTGCCGGGGATGCAAAGCTGTTCGTCGTTGGCGATCCGAAACAGTCGATCTACCGGTTTCGAAATGCGCAGGTTGAAGTATCAAGAAGGGCAGAGGAGGATATATCGGGACTTCCGGACGGAGTCTCGGTTGCGCTTCTCGATAGCTTCCGAATGAATTCCGAGATCGCGAGCTTTGTGAACGCTGTCTTTGAAAGTGCAATGACCGGAGACAGTCTCTTTGAGACGATCAGCCTGCCTGTGGCAAGCCCCTCCGGGTATAAGCCGCTTGTGGCTCGGCGTCCCGGCGGGGAAGGGAACCCTGTGGAGATATTCGTGGCTGAGAAGAATCCCAAACACGAATCGGAGACAGAGGAGGAAGTAGAAGGTACCGGACCGAGCGCGAGCGAATTGCAGGCACTCTTCACAGCTTCGAGAATACGCAAAATGATCTCGTCGCGTGAGTTAGTCAGGACTGTGAAGACTGGCGAGCAGCCGAGAGAGATTACATATGGAGACATAGCAGTATTGTTGAGGACGCGCTCAAAGCTCACACTGCTCGAGGAAGCTCTGTCGCGAAGCGGTGTTCCATACGTCGTTTCGTCCGGGATAGGATTTTATTCCTCGCAGGAAATATTCGACCTGACAAACTACCTGCGGTTCCTTCTCGACAATAGTTCGGATATCGCACTGCTGGCTGTTCTTCGCTCGCCTTTTTTCGGGATTTCCGATAATGAGTTGTACAGGATATCGATGAGCGAAGGGGCCGCATTATTCGAGAAACTGCGCAACCTCGCGGCTTCTGCGGCGGCCGGTGATGAAATTAAGTACGCGGCTTCCGTGCTGAGCGACGAGATCCAGCTTGCGCAAAGACTGACCATACCGCATCTGATAAACCGTATTCTCGAGCGGACGGGCTGGCTCGGGGCTTATCGCCTTTCGCCGACAGGGAATCAAAGGATCGCAAATCTCAGAAAGCTGCTGAGTATTGCGCGGGAATTCGAGGGAAGGGGTTTCAACAACCTTTTCGATTTTGTAGAAAGGATCAAATACCTGAAAGAAACGGCCCGCGAAGGGCAGGCGCCGGTCGAGGAGGCTGCGGACGCCGTCAATATAATGACTGTGCATGCGTCAAAAGGCCTTGAGTTCCCCGTGGTGTTTGTGCCATTCTGCGACACCCCGTCGAAGACGAGCAGGCAGCTTGTCGTGAACGACAGCGTCGGGATTCTACCCTTTATCGGGAGTGAAACTCCGCCTTCGATGTCTCTTTATCGAAAGATTGAGGACATGAACGAGCAGGCTGAAATAGTCAGGCTCTTTTACGTGGCGTGCACGAGAGCGATGGACAAACTTGTTCTTACAACTTCGAGCAAGATGCAGGGAGGCACAGCCGGAACGCTATCGTTCACGGACGTTTTGGGAAAGAGTTTTGACCTGTCGTCTCCTCCCGCATCCGGACTCTACGAGTTTCCGGGCGGCAAGATGCTCGTGCGCACGGGAATCCCAAACGGTGAGTCAACGCCGATCGAGAAGACAGAGAGGAGTCGTGAAATCGGTAAAGTCTCCCTGGATCCTATTCTTGCCGACACCGGCGGCGAAATTTATTCCGCAACGCTCCTTCAGACGTTCAATCTCTGTCCTACAAAGTATTTTCTGAGATACAGACTCGGGATGCCGTCTCTGCAAGACGGAGATAGGAGGAAGGAGAAGGGTGAAAGCAACTTGAGCAGCGGCGCCGAATCAGCGGGCTCCGGTCTCGGTCTTGATGATTATGACGACTCGATACTATCGACCGCCAAAGGGAGCCTTGTGCACGCGGTTCTCGAACAGATATTGTCGGGTGATCAGGAAAGCGATGAAGCGATTGAGAGCGTCACCAAGCGTACGGTAATCGCGGGAGTCGGACAAAGCGTTACGGAAGGGGCTAGACAGGAACTGGTTGAAGGTATCATCAAGAACGTTCGCAACGCGATCACAACACTGTCGGAGATCGGCTCAAAAGGGAAGAAGTATTTCGAGCAGACGATAACGAGGAGATTCAACAGCGATTTCCTTACCGGCACGCTTGATCTCCTAATCGAGGATGAGAGAGGATTTCACATCTTCGATTATAAGACCGACAGGCTGGATAAAACGCCGGATGAGATTTACACCGGTTATGAAACCCAGATGAAACTGTATGCGCTCTTGTGCAGCAACCTGAAGCCCGATCAGGACGAGTTTGACGTAACGATAATATTCACCCGCGGACCGGGCAAATACCTGCGGAAAATCTATCAGCGAAATGAACTGCTCAGTTTTGAGCGCGATATCGGAGCGATGATCGAGAGGATAAAGGGTCTCGAAGTGGAAGCTGGAAATTTCCCGCCCGCCGACTCTCTTCCTGCGGTTTCACCCCATTGCGATGAATGCGAGTACTTCGCCGGCGAGCGGCAGAACGAATGTGCTTTGAAACGAAGATAAATTTAACGATGTCCGTCTCCCTGGATTGCCACGCCAATCCAACTCGGGCCCTTGAAACCGAGCTACTGCGATTCTGTCTTTTCAACGAAGAGGGAGGTGTTGTATGACCAAGCTGCTCGAAATCGCCATAGAGCGGATCAAAGGATTTTCTGAAGAAGAGCAAGACAATATCGCCCAAATTATACTGGAACAGCTCGCACTCAGACTACGACGAACTTATTTCACAATTCTGAGGGAGCTAACTTACTACTTCCCGTTTGAATTGCATCTTCCGGCCTTTGCCTCTACTGGCAGCAGCTCTTCTTACTCTTTTTCCGTACCGATCTCCAGATTATCGCTCCGGCGATTACACCCAGAGATGCCATGAACACTATTTCTCCCATCATATCAAAATCCCAATGTGGTACACAACGAACGCGACTCCCCATGCCGCCACGAAACTGTAGGCAAGGAAGAGAAGGGCAAACTTCTTCCCTCCCTCACGCGCCATGACGGCAACTGTCGCGAGACACGAGGTGTACAGTAATAAGAAAATCATAAAAGACAGAGCCGACGCCGGCGTGAAACTCGATCTGATCACGCCCCTCAGACCTTCATCCCCTTCATCCGTTGTTAATGTCTGTATTTTCGGCGTGAGGAGGGACATGAAACTCTCCTTCGTAGCCTCTCCGAGTCCTATTACCTGCTGTTCCAGGGCGGGGAGAAAATGAAATTCTGTGGTCTTCTGCTGGATGTCCACTGAATATATCGTCCCCATCGAACTGAGAACTATCTCTCGCGCGAGGAAGGCGGGGATTAGCGACGTGGAAATCCTCCAATCCTTTATCCCGATCGGTGCGAGGACCGGCGTAATAGCCTTGCCGATATACGCAGCGGCGCTGTCCGACTGACTCTTAAGATTAGGGGGAGTATTAAGCAAAACCCATATTACTACGGATGCGGCAAAAATCACCGTTCCTGCCCTGTTCAGGAAGCTCTTTACCTGCATCCACACGATCTGAAGCACAGTCCTGATTCTAGGCACCCGGTAAGGAGGCAACTCCATGACGAAGTGCGACAGCTTGCCGCGGTACGCCGTCTTTCTGAGGGCGAAAGCCGTCAGAAGTCCGACCGCGATTCCCAGGAGGTACAGTCCGAATATTACCAGTGCGGGGTGGGCGAAAAAGAGAACTGCGAAGAACGAGAATACAACGAGCCTTGCGGGGCAACTCATGAACGGAATCATAGCCATCACGAGAAGCTTGTCGCGTTTGCTTTCGAGAGTCCTCGTCGCCATCACCGCCGGTACATTGCAGCCGAAACCGAGGAGCAGCGGAATCATACCCTTGCCGTGGAGCCCGAGTTTGTGCATGAACCGGTCCATGATAAAAGCGATTCTCGGCATGTAGCCGGACATCTCAAGCAGGGCCAGCAGGAAGTAAATCATCCCGATGAGCGGGACGAACGTTACGACAAAGCCGACGCCTCCGACAATTGCCTCTGAGAAGAACTGCGTAAGCCATTTGCCCGCGCCGATGTTCGAGAGAAGCGAAAGCGCCAGGGGCGAAAGGAAGTCGTTGATGAAGCTTTCCGTCCAGTTCATGAACGGGGTGGAAAAATCGAACGAGATTTTGAAAAGGAGAAACATCACCAGAAGGAAGATGAAAAAGCCGAGGATCGGGTGCAGCAAGACCTTGTCTATCCTGTCGGTAATATCCCTGTCGGAAAACTTCTTTTTCTTGAAAACTTCCTTATAAAACCCGTGCGCGAAGGCGTACCTCTCGTTCTTGACAATATTCCCTATATCCTCTTTGAGGGACTGTTCAAGCTTGACTTTTTCCTGGTTTTTTCCGTCGCTATCGATAAGCAGCCTGAGCAGTGTCCGCTTGTCGACTCCGCTGTGATGCGCATCTTCCGGGAATCCCGACCTCGGAGCTTCGTTGCCGTTATGCCTTTCGGCCCTGATCTTGTCGAGGAGCTGTTCGATCTGCTCACTGTATATCGGAGGCTTAGGCGGCCGGGGGTGTTCGGCTATCTCTACGATAGTATCGAGGAGCTCCTGCACTCCATCGCCGTTCCGTCCATTTGTCCTTACGACGGGAACGTCGAGAAGCTCGCGAGTGTGGTCGACATCTACCTCGATACCGAGTTTCCGTGCTTCGTCCGACATGTTGAGTGCGATTACCATCGGTCGGCCGAATTCCAGGAGTTCCGTCGTCAGCAGGAAGTCCCGCTCGGCGTTGGTGGTTTCGATGACATCGACGATTACGTCCGGCTTCTCGTCGGCAATGAATCGGTATGCTATCCATTCGTCTTCAGACAGCGGTTCAAGAGTATAAATGCCGGGCAGGTCAATGAAATGTATGTCGCAGCCCTTATAATTGAGAAATCCCTCCTTCTTCTCCACCGTCACACCTGACCAGTTGCCAACCTTAAGGTTGGTCTTCGCGGCGTGGTTCAGCAGCGTCGTTTTGCCGACGTTCGGATTCCCCGCGAGGGCTACCTTGATACTTTTTGTCATTCTACCTCTATGTTCTTCGCAACGTCCGAGGTAATGACGATCCTTGAATTGCTTGTCTTCACTACGATGCCTCGTCCGAGTTTCTGTAGGATTCTGATTTTCTTACCGCGCCTCAGGCCCATTGCCTGAATCTTTTTGATGGCGTCATTCTCTTTGAAAAAATCCACGATGCGTGCGGCTTCGCCGACGGAAAGATCCTTCAGGGTTCGTTTCCGTAAGGTCGATTCCGCCGCAGATCTATCCGTTGTGTCTGTCATCATATCCCCTTTAGGGCGGTCTCTGAAAGTATTCATTGTGAAATCGCGGCTATCCTGATCTACTGACCGTTCTTGCAATCGGGGCACAGTCCGAAGATCTGATGAGAGTGGCTGATCAGCTTGAACTTGAATTTCTTTGCGACCGCTTCCTGTCCCTGTTCGATGTTCTCATCGACGAACTCGACGATTCTTCCGCATCGGATGCAGATGAGGTGATCGTGATGCGACCGGCCGAACGCCTTCTCATACCGCGAGCCGTGGTCTTTAAGCCGCGTCTTGAATACGAGCTCGCATTCCTCGAGGATGTCAAGCGTGTTGTATACGGTCGCTCTCGACACTTTGCTTCCACCCTTCTTCAAATTGAGGAAAAGCTCGTCAGCGTCGAAATGTCCCGATGTCGCCATGACCGCATCGAGTACTTCAAACCGTTCGGGCGTCATCCTGTAGTTTGCCTCGTGCAGGTAGTCCTCGAATTTTTGTCTTGCCGTTTCCATTGTACCCTTATAGTTTAAACTAAGTCTAAATAAGTTACTCGTGGCGCGGCTGGTTTTCAAGTCGTTGGTCATCTCGTTGTCGCTTCCCGGGAACCCATTTACCGCCGGTGATGCGGCTCGTCCCCGATCAGTTGGATTGTGATTCATAGTTCAATAGCAATATTCGTGCAAAAATTGACGGCATTTGAGCGTTTTGTGACGCCGAAGGTGGCTCCAGATGTAATGTCGAACCACGGCGTAGCTACCGAAAGCGTTGGACCTACACCACTGCCACCGAAATCTTCGTCGACAGCTTCGTCTTCATCGGCGAGCGTCATGAAGGCCTCGACACCGGCTCTGAACCCCTTGACGAGCTGGTAGCTGACACCGGCGCTGAGCTCAGGACTGAAACTGCTCCCTCCTCCGAACTCGAATTCTCCAATGCCGTTTATGGTCCCGTTGAGGCGTCCGAAGTCCCTCGAGAGAATCAATTTTACCTCCGCATGGTTCGGGGACTTGAAATTCCACGCCCGCTCGTATTCCAGATAGAGCAGCGGGTTCACAATCCACTGTCCCTTGCGGGCGAACTTATATAGTGCCTCGACCATGAAGGACTCTGCAGAGATTTTTCCGGAGGGATAGCGCCGGTCGAAAACCTGATACAGTCCCAGTTGGAATCTGTCTGTGACTCCATACTCTATTTCAAATTGCTGGACCAGCGTGTGAGCGTTGCCCAAAAGGGAAGGCGTGAACAGGTATGAGTTGCTCTCGACTTCGAGCTCGTTCGCACCAGCAGTCTCGAACGGATAAGTCCACGCATAATATTTCTCCTGGGCAGAAGCTGCCGACACAAATGCGGCCGTGAAGAGGGGTACTGCGAGTAAAAGATTTTTCATCCTTGCTCCGTTTGAATTCTCATCCTTTAGCGGTCGTCTGTTAGTATTAAGACCAGGTCTAAATTATGCAAACGAGACGAAGATGTCAAGAGCGGCGGTCGAAAATCGGCTTATGTTTTTGGGGAATTACTTCCGTAAATTTGTTCGTATATGAGTGAAAATGCACTTAAGTTATTGACCCCGAATTTCATCTCGGAACTGTCCAACATGGAGCTCCGCGCCAGGCTCATCGTGGAGGGGTTCATGGTAGGAATGCACCGCAGTCCGTACCACGGGTTCAGTGTCGAGTTCGCGGAACACCGGCAGTATTTCCCGGGGGATGACATAAGCAATATCGACTGGAAAGTCTACGGGAGAAGCGACAGGCTCTATATCAAACAGTACGAGGAAGAGACGAATCTCAAAGCGTACATTCTGATCGACGCGAGTAAATCTATGGGATTCAAGAGACGGGGAGCCGTTTCGAAACTGGAATATGCCGCATACCTCGCCGCGGGTTTGACATACCTCATGATGAAGCAGCAGGACGCAACCGGCCTCGCCATATATGACGAGACGGTCAGAAAATTCTTCGAGCCTCACCTGACTTACTCGTACATGAAGCTCCTGCTGACCGAGCTGTCGAATCTCGAGCCGAACTCCAAAACCTCGACCGCAACCGCTCTCTCGGCTCTTGCCGAACGCATAAAGAGACGCGGACTGATTATTGTGATAAGCGATTTCCTTGACGACTCGAAGAGCGTAGTCAC
This sequence comes from Candidatus Kryptoniota bacterium, assembly GCA_046705025.1. Classification (GTDB taxonomy): domain Bacteria; phylum Bacteroidota; class Ignavibacteria; order Kryptoniales; family JAKASW01; genus JAKASW01. The sequence continues at coordinate 9,092 of JBJKQU010000211.1, forward strand.
GGCGCTGAAGCACTTCAGACACAGGAAGAATGAGGTGATAGCGTTTCACGTGCTTGACGACTCGGAAATAGACCTGGATTTCCCGGGGGACTCCGTGTTTGCCGACCTTGAGACAGGCGAGAGAATCTCTACGCAGGCGCCGGCTCTGAAGTCCGCATATAAGAAGAGAGTGGAGAGTTTCATTCACGATTTGAAAAGCAGGTGCTTTGAGAACGATATCGACTATGCACTCCTCAGCACCTCGACTCCATTCGATAAGGGCTTGACGGCCTACCTGATGAGAAGGAAGAAAATGTTTTGAGAGGGCACAAAGGCATGAACGCGCAAAGTCACAAAGTGCCGGGGGTATCGGCGTCACTTTCCGGAATCATGCATTGGAGCCTTTGAGATCGCAGTAGTGTTTCGCTCTGTCCCTTCTGGGTGGGCCACATGAAATCAGCGGAGAATAATTAATGGAAGTAGTTACTCTAGCAATAATCGCTGCAATTTTGGTCGTGATAGTCCTTCTCTTCACGCAATTCAAAAGCTTATCCGTCAAGCAGCAATCGTCCTCTGACCAGACGATGCAGCTATTCACTCTGTTCAAATCGGACGTCGAGTCGGCCGTTAAGTCGGCGGCCGAGACGACGCGCTCGAATACGGAATCCCTCGCGAGCACCCTGCAGCTCGTAAGCAATTCTCTTTCGAAAGGCATGGAGGAGAACCGGGCCGGCACGAACTCGCAGGTGAACCAGCTCGCCGGCCAGATGTCTCAGCTGACGACCATTGTCGGCAAGCAGGTGGAGCAGCTGACCACTTCCGTCGATCAGCGGCTCGCCCAGTCGATGGCTGCTACAGACAAGCAGGTAATCCAGCTCGCCCAGCAGATTTCCGACCTGTCGCGAATTGTCGGAGGCCAGGTCGAGGACCTGCGGGGCTCTGTCGAGAACCGTCTCTCAAGCTTCGAAGGGCAGCTTGGCGGACAGCTTTCCGAAGCGAACAAACTCTTTTCATCTTTAAAGCAGGATTTCGGCGAACTAAAGGAATCCAGCAACAACATGCTCGAAATCGGGAAACAGATAAACGAGCTTCAGAATATCCTGAGCTCACCGAAGCTGCGAGGCAACCTTGGAGAGACCTTGTTGGAAGAACTGATCAAACAGGTTATTCCGCACGGTTTCTACGAATTCCAATACACTTTCAAGGACGGCTCGAAGGTGGACGCTATCATCAAGACTTCCGAACGGATAATACCTATCGACTCCAAGTTTCCGAAGGACGAGTTCGAGCGATATGTCAACGCCGAAACCGAGGCGGAGAAGAACGGCGCGCTGAATAGGTTTTCAAAGGTGGTCAAGACTCAAATCGACGACATCGCCGAGAAGTATATCAAGCCGGCCGAAAACACGTTCGACTTCGCGATAATGTTCATCCCGTCAGAGAGCATGTACTACGAGCTCCTGATGCAGGACAGCGACGAGAACGGCGCGTACCGCTACGCGATGAAGAAGCATGTTGTTGCGGCCTCGCCGAACAGCTTCTACGCATATATCCAGGCGATAGCGATAGGGCTGAAGGGAATGCAGATCGAGAAGAACGCGGAGTTAGTGCGTGACCAGCTCGCGCAGCTTGAGAACTCGCTCGCCAAATTCAACGATCATTTCGAGACACTCGGGACTCATTTGCGGAACGCTTCGAACAAATACGGCGACTCACACGAAGCTCTCGGCCGGTTCAAGGAGAGGCTACAGGGAATTGCGAAA
>JBJKQU010000212.1:0-94133 GCA_046705025.1 Candidatus Kryptoniota bacterium
AGAATCAGGAGTTCGCCGTCGACATAAACCAGATACGCGAAATCATACGCGGGGTAACGATTACGAAACTTCCGAATTCGCCCGACTTCGTTGAAGGGGTTGTGAACCTACGGGGAAGCGTGATGCCTGTTATCGATCTAAGAAAAAGATTCGGATTGATGAGGAACGGGAATCAAGAAGAGGACAGAGTGATAGTCACTGAGCTGGAACATGGAATGGTCGGTTTTATCGTGGACAGTGTCACCGAAGTGAGAAGAGTCTCAGATGAAGTTATCGAGGCCCCGCCGGAGAGAGCTGTGAAGATGGATTCGCACTATGTATCGGGGATAGCGAAGCTGAAGGACGTACTCCTGATAATACTGGATCTGGAGAAGGTGCTGACGCTGGACGAGCTGGGCATATTGCCTCAACTTGAGGACGCTGCAGCTGAAAAATCAGTGTAGCCAGAAATAATAAGGAGACGACTGAATCCTTCGGACTATAGCAGGACGGCATATCAATTGTCCAGAACGGTAATAGTGCAGATATTGAATGTACGACGATCATTGAATTAATCCTTCGGATGCCGATGAGTTCCTGACAAGAGGGCACGCAAAACTCATATACGGAGATAGCGCGGGTGCTCTCGAAGATCTGGACGAAGCGGTCCGACTTGAACCTGAGAATAGTGACGTCGGATTAATAGGGCGGAACTTGCTCGCTGGTCTGGGGAAGCATGAAGAAGCGTTGGCTGAATATGACAGGTTGAATGTTGACGACCTGTCAATGTGGATGGAGGTCAAATTCAGAAAGATCCGTATTCTGGAGAAAACTGCTCGTCATAAAGAGTGTCTGGATCTCGCCAGAGGATGGCTGGACAAATACGATAATCTGCTCAGCACCTGCAAAGTGGATAAATCTGGCTTCTTGAGGATCGATGAGCGCAGGACGTTGAATCTCAGGTACTTTACAGTGGAGATGGAACAGGTTAAGGCTATACTCGCACGTGTTTCCGAAGCATCAGCTGAAGGTTAAAGAAAAACTCATCGGAATGGCAGTCAGCCACGCCCCTTTATTGCCTGAACTAATCCGCATTTCCATAGTCGATTTTCGACGATAATGTTAACTTAGTAGTTTTGCACCCTTCCGGAACTCGACTCAATAGCGGGGCTGGAAAGGGGCAAAGAATTGATGGCTGGCACACAGTGACATCGGATTTTGGGCTTCTGCTTTGAAGAAAGTTGTGGCACATAAATCTGGCACACGTTTGCCGGGCGCCCCCGGTTGCTGTTTCACTCAGAAACTACTAACCTTGTCGAACCGCAACGTGGTACATGGGAGAAACGAAATTTTCGCTAGCCCCACATATAGTCATCGACCCTTCGAAGAGGATTGAGCCTGTTCTGAAACACCTTGTTGGAGCGGACGCAAAGTTGGAAGTTGAACACGGCTTCCGGGTGAAGGCGACCATGGAAGTGGAGACGGCTCGTGATTTGAACCGAGCCCTATTCTCCGCACTCGGTTACAAATCGCCTCGCATAGCGGTCTCTGCAAATCTACCCGGACGATCGCATGACCTTCTTTGCCATGGAGCGGACATGTGACCGATTCCATCGGGATCCTGACAATATCAAGGAATCCCTCGAATAAAAATGATCTTGAGTGCGTGCTGAGATCGACTGCTCGTTCCCCATCCCTAAATTCAAACGTGATCATTAGCGTTCAACTCCCTCCAGTATTTAACTTCTGATTGTTGTTCAGCTATGGTATTGCTTACCAGTCTTGTCGTCCAGATATGTGATTGGGTTTCCTATTTCCGGCATATATGCCCGTTCGTTTCTCTGATACGAATAGAGCCACTATCACTTGAGGGCACAGTCAATTTTGCGGGATTTTGAAAATGAATGAAGTCTTTCCTGATTAAATCTCTGTTAGACGACACTTCCTCATTCGTGTGGATTTGCGGTAAGAGCGAATTTGGTGCACCCCCAAAATGTGGAAAGAAATTGGTGACGCCCTCGTACTCTTCCTTTTGCAAGAGTGAATCCCAGCACCTTCTCTGAAATCTTAACGAAACAGTTGCAGTGAATTAACGTGAGAAGAGTATTTTTGAAGGAAATTAAGATTATCAAAGTGACATTAAATGCAGGCGGATTAAATATGTTCAAGTTTATTTTCAAGAGCGGCAATCGAACTGTTGATCCGAAGATTGTGAGGAGGTCCCCAATGTTCACAAGGCTGTCCTCGGATTTTGTCAAAGCTATTGGATCTACTTCGTGTCCGAATCACAAGACGGAATGCAGCGCAACGGTCCTAATCGACGCCCTGACCGGCCGTGACTGGCAGATCATAGGCTCTTGCTGTTCCGATTACAAGCAGTTACTCGAACTGAGTGTTACGCTTCAGTGGGATGCGGAAACAGAAAAAATGCCAACTTGAAAAATGAATTGATCCGCATTTTCTCTTCATCCTAAGCCACTACATTGACGCGCCCCCGAACACCAATCCAGTGCTATATTGTATAAATGAGCGGGATGATTCCGAGGAGTCCATTCCAAGGAGGACGTACTCGGTCGGACCTTCGCCAGACGGCCTGGACACTCCGGCGTGCCCCTCAAGACAAAATCTCACTATGTGTTAAAAATTTAACGGAGGGACAAAGTTTGTGTTATGCGGAGATCGCATTGTAAGTGGATACCATGTAATATTTTAGGCTGGGGTAATTCCGCCACAGGTCTGGATGTGGAAGCAAGAGTGTCTTTTTGAATTACGCAATCTTAACTATTAGATAACAATTTCAAAATGTTATGGAATAACCTGGCAAATAGATTGCGATGTGTCGTTTTGCGAAGCCATACCGATTGTTTCATGAAATTCAGAGTCACACTGTGTGCAGCAATGTGTGTCCACCATGCTTCTTAAGTCAGTAGAGTGGTTCGACCTGAAAGGTCTTGTGCTATGTTAGAGAAGAAAAAGTCTATGAAGGAGGACGAAGGAGATGATCTGCTCTTCCCCCAAAGCGATGCGGTTAAATCCAACGGCTATGCAGATTCCATAACCGATACCGGCGAAGCAGGTGTGGACGCGCAAGGTGGTGCGAAAACGCGAAACCCGCAGTATCGAGGAAGAGATTTCACGAAACGTGTGATCGAAACGATCCCGGACGGCATCATTATCAGAAACCGGGATGGAGATATAGTCTTTGCGAATGCTGCCGCCGAGCGCATCTTCCGGTTGAGACGCAGTTCCAGACCGGGCGAAGTCTATGAAACTCCCGCATGGCAATCACTCTCGATAGACGGGACCGAACTCACTCAGGAAGAATTGACCTTTGCAAGAGTCCAGCGAAATAACGCATCGGTTCACGGAATAGAACAAATCATTGAACACACCGGCGGTGACCGGATAATTGTCTCAATCAATGCATCTCCTTTCCTTGACAAAAGGAGTAATTTCGCCGGAGTAGTGCTGGTCATCAGCGACATAACACAGCGAAAACGAACGGAAGAGAAACTCGCCGAATCGGAAAGAAACTACAGAGAACTGGTCGAAAATGCTCCTCTCGGAGTGTATAAGGACAAACTGGACGGTGATTATATATATGTCAATAAAGCCATGGCGGACTTGCTTGAATACGACTCGCCGGAAGAATTAATGGGTGTCGGGGCACAATCTCTTTACAAACATCCGGATGACCGAAACAGATTCCTCGAAGAACTGAAGCAGGTAGGAAAAATCGACAACGCCGAGTATGAATTTATAACCAAAAACGGAGGAGTGAAGACTGTTCTCGTAAGCAAATGGCTCGACGGAGATGTGGTTTCCGGAGTCGTAAGAGACATGAGCGATCTTAAGCGCTTGCAGGATCAGTTGGTTCAAACACAGAAACTGGAAGGGCTCGGAAATATTGCTGCGGGAGTGGCGCACGACTTCAACAATATCCTGGGGGTCATTCTTGGTTACTCGCAATTGCTGAAGCTCCAGATGGATCCCAAAAAGTTCGAGCGAGCAAAATTGGCAATCACTACTTCGGTGGAACGCGGTAGATCGCTTGTCAAACAGCTTTTGATGTTTGCAAGGAAAACCGAAACAAGGTTCGAGTCGCTGAAATTAGACCAGCTTCTGGCTGAGATCGGGGATCTCATAAGTGAGACATTCCCAAAGGTGATCACGCTATCAATAGATGTACAGGAACCTTTGCCGACCATTGTGGCGGATGCGACGCAGATCCACCAGGTATTGCTTAATATTTGTGTAAATGCAAGAGACGCTATGCCAAAAGGGGGTACACTATGCATTACTGCCCGAAAGGTTTCCGGTCAAGATTTGCTGACGCAGCATTCGAAAGCAAACGCATCCGACTACGTCTGTATACGGATCACTGACGATGGCACCGGCATGGACGAGACAACTCGCAAAAGGATATTTGAGCCATTTTTCACCACCAAGAAAGTGGGAAAAGGAACCGGGCTAGGGCTTTCGGTAGTCTATGGGATCATAGAGAGCCACGGCGCCTTTATAGACGTGGAGACCCAAACCGGAAAAGGCACCACGTTCACCATCTTCTTTCCCGTCGAAGAACGGCATTCTGAAACCATCGAACTTGATGGGGAAGGGATGGATGACATTCCAAGATGTAAAGGAACCGTCCTTGTAATAGAGGACGAAGAATGGCTTAGAGAACTTGCAGTTGATACGCTAAGTTTCTATGGCTACGAAATACTATCCGCACAAGACGGAGAAGAAGGAATCGAGATTTTCAGATTGAACAAAGACAGGATTTCCGTAGTGATCTCGGATTTGGGGCTTCCCAAACTAAGCGGCGAAGAGGTTATCTACGCGATTAAAAGATTGAATCCTGATGCCAAGGTAATAGTAGCAAGCGGCTACATTGACATAGAAATAAAAACGAACTTGCGCAAGCAGGGCGTCAATTACTTCATCCAAAAGCCTTACATGGCCAAGGAAATGATTCAAGCAATTAACAATAACATTCTGGAAATAGAATAGTGAGAGACTTCAAAGCTTACATGCCCGAAAGCATGGCAGCAACGAGAGTTGCCTATAATGTCGGGCAGAGAAGCATTATGCTCCCTTGGTAGTTGCTCAATGCTGTTTGCCGAGTTGTGTGTTTAGATTTGCCTGGTTAATTATTGTCTTGACAAAGGGGATGCATTTCTCTATTCTTCGAGACCCAATATAGAAATAGTCATACGCAATTTAAAAAAGATAAAATGTAGACATCCTACTTTATGATGGACACCATAATGAAAAAAGTGATTATTGCGTCAAGGAACCCTGTCAAAATCCAAGCAGTACAAAATGGTTTTGAAAAAATGTTTCCTAATCAAGAGTTCAACTTTATTGGGGTTTCAGTTCCCTCAAATGTTCCCGACCAGCCGTATAGCAACGATGAAACATTTCTTGGGGCGAAAAACAGGGCTGATAACGCCTTTATTGAAATAAAGGACGCCGACTTTCACATCGGCATAGAGGGTGGAATTGAACATATTGAAAATGAAATGGAAGCATTCGCCTGGGTGGTTGTGAAATCGGCTGGTAAATATGGCAAAGCTAGAACCGGAACATTTGTTTTTCCAAAACAGGTTGTTGAGTTGATCAAAGAGGGCAGAGAACTCGGCGAGGCAGACGATATTGTTTTTCAGCGCAGTAATTCCAAACAAAAGAATGGGGCAGTTGGGATTTTGACGGGAGATGTAATTGATAGAACGAAGTATTATACGGAGGCGGTAATTTTAGCATTGATCCCATTCAAGAATGTCGATTTATATTAGAACAATCGATGCTAAAGACGACAACGACAATATGAACGGAGAACAGAAACTCGCTGAATATATTCAACGCATTTGCGAACTGACCGAAAATGAGGTCGCTGAATTTGTCGATGCTTTCAAGGAAGCAAGAATTAAAAAGCGGCAGTTTATTGTTCAGCCCGGTTTTATACCTCAATACAGGCATTTTGTGGTCCAGGGAGCATTCAGAGCCTATGTGCTTGGCGAAGAAGGGAGCGACCACACTATTTCTTTTGCCGTCGAAGATTGGTGGATTACCGATTACTATAACTACATCTACCGGGAACCCGCCAAAATGTTTGTCGTGGCGCTTGAAGACAGCATCATACTTCGTATCGAGTTTGAGAAAGAACAGGAACTCAAAAAAGCGAATCATAAACTTGAAACCATTTTCAGAATTATGGCTGAACGAGGCCTTGCTGCTCATCAACGCAGAATTATCGCCAACCTCACTTTGTCGGCAGAAGAACGATACGATGATTTTATGAGCCGCTATGCCGATCTTGCCCAACGATTGCCGCAGTACGCTTTAGCCTCTTACCTGGATATGACTCCTGAGTTCTTATCTAAAATCAGGAACAAGAAGGTTCACAGGAAAAATTGAACTACTTCCACTGTTTTTCTTAATCTGCTTCATTGGGGGATGGGTGGCGTTCATAGTACTTTTATATCGTCAATGATGACGTAATGTTTAAAGGAGTATAAAATGAACACTGAAACAAAGATTCCATCCTACGGTGAAGCTGCGAAACAACTAATCAGCAATATGGGAACCGGGCTGCCCAAAGAAATACGAGATGTCTTTACAAATGATGCAATAAAACTAGAAGAAGCCTACCCATCTATTTTAAAATTAAACAAAGGCGACAAAGCGCCTGATTTCTCCCTGCCAAACGCAACGGGAGAAACCGTAAGTCTTTCGTCCTTATTGCAAACCGGTAAAGTGGTACTCACATTCTACAGAGGCTCCTGGTGTCCGTTTTGTAATTTGCAATTGAACCAATACCAGCAAGTGTTGGACGAAATCAAATCTCTAGGCGCAGAACTGGTCGCCATTTCCCCGCAAACGCCGGATAATTCATTGACTATTATCGAGAAGAACGGATTAAAATTTGAAGTGCTTAGCGATAGAGGTAACGTCGTTACGAGACAATTTACAACTGTGTTCAGATATTGCGATGAGTCTTTTGATGCGATGAAAAAAGCAGGTGGCGACTTCGATAGTTTTTATTGGGACGATTCAAGGGAAATACCCATACCCGCCACTTTTATTATCGAGCAGGATTATACCATTTCATTTGCCAGGGCAATCAGCGGCGACTATCGCAAACGTGTGGAAGCAATTGACATTATCGATGCACTGAAAGGCTGAATTGTATGAAAACATTTGAAAACAAAAAAGTTGCCATAACAGGCGGCGGCAGCGAAATCGGCAAATCATAGATTGCAGCATTATACGAAGAAGGAACAAAAGACTTTGCTGTTATCGGCAGAAATCGTGATAAACTTAAAACGCTCGAGAGCGAATTTCCGGAAGCAGACTTTTTGCTTTTTGGCGGCGACGTATCACAGCTTGACGATATACAGGAGTTTACGAAATCCGTAGAGAACAAATGGGGTGCGTTGGATTTGCTGATAAACAATGCGGGCGTGGTAAGCGCCGGGTTGATGGAAAATATCTCTGATGAAGATATAATTGGACAAATCAACATCAATGTAACCGGTTTGATTTTGCTCACGAAGTATGCGCTTCCTTTGTTGAAGAGAAGCCCGGAAGCGGCTATCGTAAATGTTTCTTCAGGATTGGCATTAATCGGTTTACCTTTTTATGTGCCTTATGCAGCCACAAAAGGAGCCGTAAGGATATTTTCAGAAGCGTTGAGAAGAGAGTTGAAAGATTTTCCTATCCAGGTTGCAACGCTCTATCCCACAGGAACGGACACGCCTATGATGAAAACGGCAAAGAGTGACAACTTAGACTCGCCCGAAAAGGTAGCACAACGGACATTGGAAGGTCTGCGGAATAACGCCATAGACATCATACTAAGCGATGAAGCGAATGTAAAAATTAACAGGGACAACCCGGTTGAATTTGACAAGACAGCGGCTTCTATGTTTGAAGCGCGGGAAAAGAGAGCGGCTACTCACAGGGCAATGTGAAATCATCGCCCGGAATTATCCTTTTCCTTGCAGCGTTTAAAAAGTTATGAGGAGACAATAGGAAGGATGACATGACGAAGCCCGGCATGAAGCCGAATTTATGTTAGTAAATTGTCTCGCGATGTGCTGAATGCCGGCGGTGGTAAGTCGCTAGCTCCGTTCCGGCCGTAACAAACGAAATCAACAACTTAACTGGAGTTATAATCATGGTCAAAGTCGCATTATTGGTCCAACTGGAAGCCAAGCCTGGAAAAGAACAAGAAGTGGCAGACTTTCTTAGCAGCGCGCTCTCTCTTGTCGAGCAAGAACCTGGCACGGTGACATGGTTCGCTTTGAGGATGGGGAAGACGACCTTCGGTATTTTTGATGCGTTCGCGAACGAAGAGGGCCGGCAAAGCCATCTCGCTGGAGCTGTCGCCGCCGCTTTGATGTCCAAGGCAACCGATCTTCTCGCCAAGCCACCGGAAATTGTCAAGATTGACGTGCTCTCGGCGAAACTGCCCTAGCCGTCCACAAAGTCCAGGATAACAACATCAATTTAGTCCGACGTAGAAACCCACTTGCCCTTGGCAGTGGCAATGGGGGGATGGCTTCGCCGGATTCATCATTCACTCGGTTCATAGACCAGATATTCAGGCAGCTATCCGATGAATCGGACGGCTGGGGGGAGCGCAAACGCTTCCGGGTTTCGTGTATTCGGTAAGTTTCGATCTTAATCGATGCCTACTGGAATCTACCGGCTTTGCGGATGGTAGCTCACCGCGCTGTTGGTTGCTCGAACGCGCAACCTTCAACTTAAAAGGCTGACCTTTGTTGGTCCAGTTTGCAAATACACGTGGTGAATGAATCCCCTGCCATGATGCGCTGCCGAATATCAACCAAGCCTCAACCAACCCCGAACAAAAACCCTTAATTCTGTGGACAGGGGCGGAATCGAACCGCCGACACACGGATTTTCAGTCCGTTGCTCTACCGACTGAGCTACCTGTCCAATTGGGGTTCAACAATATAGTTTCATGGAGAAAGTTTTTCAAGATTTATTTTGACTGCAAGTTCAGATTGGATACTGCATTTATTGCTCTTCGCCACTAACTTGCATGTTGACTTTTCTCCGGTATATTTTGGATACAAAATTGTGGAGTTCAAATGATCGTCAAACCGCCTCGCCTGAGAAAAGGTGACCTGATTTCCATCGTATCGCCTGCAAGTACCCCTAAAGATGCCGCGCAAATTCATTCGGCCGTACGGTATTTCGAATCGGTGGGCTATAGAGTGACTATCAGTAAGAATGTCTTTAACATTAGTGGATATTTGGCGGGTACCGACGAGGAGCGTGCGGAGGACATTAACCAGGCATTCGCCGACAAAAATGTCAAAGCGATCATCTGTTCACGTGGCGGATACGGTACACCCCGGATATTGGACAAGATCGATTACAGGCTTATCAGCAGAAACCCGAAGGTCTTCGTGGGCTATTCCGATATAACGGCGATTCAGCTCGCTATCTTCAGGAAAACCGGGCTGGTTACATTCAGTGGTCCGATGGCAGCGGTCGAATTTGCCGGCAACATTGATCCATATACTGAGGAGATGTTCTTCAAAATGGTCACCCAGCCGAGCAAGACCGGGCCTCTGAAGAGCCACAAGAACTTCAAGGTCTCTTTCAGAGGGAAGAAGAAAGCGCGGGGGGTCCTGCTGGGAGGAAATCTGTCGCTGATTACCACGTTGCTAGGAACCCCTTACTCCCCCGACTTTAACAACAGCGTTCTCCTGATCGAAGAAGTCTCTGAAGAGCCTTATTCCATCGACAGGATGCTGACGCAGCTTCGTCTTGCAGGCGTTCTCAACGAGGTCTCGGCATTTGTTGTCGGGCAGTTTATCGAATGCGCTCCAGAAGAGCCGAACAAGCCTCACCGGACACTCGAAGAGATACTCCGCGGCGATTTGTTTTCCATGAAGAAAACGTCTGTGTCAAACATCCCTTATGGACATCTGCCGATCAAGATGACATTGCCGATCGGCATCCTGGCTTCCGTCGATCCGGTGACGAGAAAGTTCTCGATAGACGAGCCCGCTGTGAGCTGACGTCCGTGAAAAGTCCGTCGTGCAGGAAGCCGGTGCAATTATTGAAATTGCCTCCCTATATCCCTAAATTTTAATAACTTCACAATGAACTGGACAATCCATGGAAACAAACCTAATTAATAGCATTAAAGAGAAAGCATGTGCCGCTAAAAGGCACATAGTTTTGCCCGATTCGCTCGATGAGCGAGCCATCAAGGCGGCAAGGCAAATCACGAACGAATCTATCGCGAAGATAAGCCTCGTCGGTAACGAGAAGAAGATTGCCGAGAAGGCAAATGAATTGAACGTCAAGCTGGACGGCGTGTCAATCGTCGACCCGGAATCAGATGGGAAACTTGACGACTTTGCAAACGAGCTGTTCGAATTGAGGAAAGGAAAGGGGCTTACAAAGCCACAGGCTGTCGAGGCGATGAAGAGCTCGATGTTCTACGGCGCCATGATGGTCCGACGCGGAATCGCGGACGGGAGCGTTGCCGGATCGATGTCTACAACGGCTGATGTTCTGAGGGCGGGCATACAGGTTATCGGCGTGAAAGAGGGTATCTCGATCGTGTCGAGCTTCTTCCTGATGATTTTCCCTCAGAAGGTTTACTCGTTTGCCGATTGTGCCGTCGTACCCGACCCGACGGCCGAACAGCTTGCCGACATTGCGATTACTACGGCCGAGAATCACAGGAAGCTTGCAGGCGAAGAGCCGCGCGTTGCCATGCTGTCTTTCTCCACAAAGGGGAGTGCCAGGCACGATCTTGTCGATAAGGTGGTGCAGGCTACGGCAATTGCGCAGAAGAAGTTACCGAACCTGGTGCTGGACGGCGAACTTCAGCTCGATGCGGCAATAGTACCATCGGTTGCTTCACGCAAGGCACCGGGGAGTAAGGTAGGAGGTGAGGCGAACGTACTCATCTTCCCGGACCTCAATGCAGGCAACATCGGCTATAAGATGGCGCAGAGGTTGGGGGGTGCCGATGCACTCGGCCCTGTCGTTCAGGGGTTGAAGAAACCTGCTTTCGATCTATCCCGCGGCTGCAGCGTTCAGGACATTGTAGACGTCGTGGCGATCAACTGCGTGATGGGAGCTTGAGCAGGAAGAAGTAACCTTTTCCTGCCGTATCACCCTGTTGGAGGTCGCCTGTAACTATGATCTCCATGGGCCGGATTGTCGGACGACCGACCGGCATCCCGGCTTTTTTTCTCCTTGGCTGTTTGCTAATTTGATGGTGAAATTTAGTATCTGCATAATTTTGACAACGAATATTTTGGAGTAGAGTGGCGGGCATAGTTTCCATTGGCAAAATACGAGTGGGCGGCGGCAGTCCACTGGTGATAATTGCAGGGCCGTGCGTCGTCGAGAGCCGCGAACTCGCCTTTTCCGTGGCGAAAGAGGCGAAGGAAATAACAGACAGGTTAGGGTTGCCGTACATTTACAAATCAAGCTACAAGAAGGCTAACCGGACTAGCGGCAAATCGTTTGTAGGCATAGGCATGGACACGGCTCTGAAGATTCTAGAGGAAGTCAAGAGAGAATTTGATTTACCCATATTGACCGATGTCCACTCTGAGACTGAAGTCAAGGTTGCCGCAGAAGTTGCGGACGTTCTTCAGATACCCGCTTTCCTGTGTCGGCAGACGGAGCTTTTGCAGGCGGCCGGGCGGACCGGTAAAGCCGTGAACATAAAGAAAGGACAGTTCATGGCTCCCGAGGATATGCACCTGCAGGCAGAGAAAGTGCAGGAGGTGGGCAAGGGAGGCGTTATGCTGACGGAACGCGGGACGACATTCGGCTACCACAACCTCGTCGTCGATATGCGCTCGCTCGCGATAATGCGACAAAGCGGGTTTCCGGTCATTCTTGATGCGACTCACTCTCTTCAGCTCCCGGGTGGAGAGAAGGACGGCACCGGCGGCCAGCCGGAATACGTCTTCCCGATAGCTCGTGCAGGGGTCGCAGTTGGCGTCGATGGAGTTTTTCTGGAGACACATCCTGACCCGCGAAAGGCGCTAAGCGATGCCTCCACACAATTACCGCTCAATATGTTCGAGCCTCTCCTCGAACAGGTCCGAAAGATCGACATGATAAGACGTGAGTTTGTGAAATGACGCGTGCACAGATGTTGGTTTCAAAGCTTAAGAAGATCAGGGCGATCTTCCTGGATGTCGACGGTGTTCTGACAGATGGAACGATAATCTACGGCAGTGATGGATTTGAATTGAAAGTCTTCGATTCCAAGGATGGGTTCGGCATATCGAATGCCATTCGAAACGGGATAAGGGTCGGAATAATAACTGCCCGCAAGTCCGAAGCGGTTAAGAGACGTGCAAATGAACTTGGGATCATGGATCTGTACGAGGGGTCGATAGACAAGATCACTCCGCTTGAAGACATAAAGAAGACCTACTCACTTTCCGAATCTGAAATTGCATATATCGGTGATGACATTTTGGACCTGCCCGTCCTTCGAAAGGTTGGATTTAGTGCTGCGCCGGCGAACGCCGTGCCCGATGTCAGGATCAAAGTCGATTACGTTGCCAAGGCCAGAGGCGGGCATGGAGCCGTCCGTGAAATAATCGATTTGATATTGAAGGCCCAAAAGAAATAGTGTCTCTTCCGATTTCGAATAACGGCAAAGAGTTTCCGCGTGAATTGACGACGCTTGAGCATGCGTTGATTTTTAACCAGCTTCCGGAGAACTCGGAGGTTTACGGACGCTATCGGGAGCGGATAAGGCGTATGCATGTTGTAGGGCTTGGAAGCCGCGGCGCCGGTCATCTCGTTCTCGGTGAGCATAAGCCGTCGGCGGATATTCTTGAGATGGTGACTCCCGTCTTTGCCGTCGGCGGGGCTGAATCCGGCGGGACCAGCCTGACCGTCGTTGTTCACGAAATTGAAGAGGAAACTATTTCGGTGGAGCTGATGACATTGAAAGGGAGCTTCGAAACGTTCAATATCGATGAAGCAAAGATCTGGTCGATCTCGGGCTGGAAGGGAGGAGATCCCTGTCCGAAGTGCTCCGTTCGCGTTCGGGAGATCAAGTTTCCGGTTTTGAGCGGCGATCAGGAAGCGACGCTCGCCGTGTGTAAAGAACATCGCGGCATCTGGGTCAGCGACGGCATTCTGAAGATGAATCATATTATCCCGATCACTTCTTTTCTCAGCGAGCTGGAAACCCAGAGGACTCTGCGAGAAGGCAAAGGCAAATATCGTCCGGTGACACAGGTCTTCGATGAAATAGAGGGATATCCGGATTCGGATTTTCTGCATGCATTTGTGCTGTACAACAAGTTCTGGAGAAAGATGGATGTAAGGGATGCCGCTATTGAGCTGCCTGCGAGACATTCATTCGCGTCAAGACTCGTCTCGAGACTTGCACCCAAGAACCGCAGAGGGAGAGGTAAGAACTGATGGACGCAATTGAGAAGGGGAAGGAGGTTGTGAGGATAGAGGCGGAAGCCGTTCGGGCTCTCGAAGGAAAGCTCGATGAGGCATTTGCCGGAGCCGTCGACCTGATAGCAAAGACAGACGGCAGGGTCGTAATAACCGGGATGGGCAAATCCGGCATAATAGCACGCAAGATTGTCGCAACGATGAACTCGACCGGCACCCCTTCGATCTTTCTTCATCCCAGCGATGCGGTACACGGCGACCTCGGAATGGTCAGGCCAGAGGACGTAGTCATCTGCATCTCAAAGAGCGGCGACACGGAAGAGGTGGTGCAGCTGCTGCCGATGTTCAAACGGATCGGAGTTCCGATAATATCGATCATAGGGAACAAGAACTCGAAGCTGGGAAGGGAAAGCGATTTCGTCCTTGACGCTAGCGTCGACCAGGAAGCCTGCCCGTATGATTTGGCGCCGACGGCCTCAACCACTGCTGCTCTTGTCATAGGTGATGCGATTGCCATAACACTCCTCAACAGGAACCACTTTACAGAAGAAAAGTTTGCCTTCTATCATCCCGGCGGCAATTTGGGGAAAAGGCTCTTCCTCAGAGTGGAAGAACTGATGGTCAAGGGGAAGGACGTGCCGAAGGTGTTGAGCACGGCTTCGTTGAAGGAAACCATTCTTGTCATGACCTCAGGACGTCTCGGTGCGACCTGTGTCGTGAACTCATCAGGTGAGCTTGCAGGGATAGTCACTGACGGCGACCTGCGAAGGCTGCTTCAAAAGGATCGCGATTTCTCCAGGGTGACGGCGGAAGACATGATGACAGGGAATCCAAAGGTCGTAAAACCGAATGCGCTGGCCGTCGCCGCAATCGAAGCGATGGAGAACTTCAACATCACCCAGCTGATCGTAACCGATGATTCACGCAGGCCTATCGGCATGCTTCACCTCCACGACCTTGTGAAGGCCGGGCTTTCCCCGAAATCGGAGTCATGAAAAGACTCACCTTCCTGTTCCTTATTGTCCTTCAGCTTTCGGCTGTCGGATTCTACGGATGTGAGGACAAGCTCAAACCAACGGTCGTCCCGGTTTCAGGGCAGCTCCCGGATCAGGAGAGCTGGAATTCCACCATAGTTTTTTCCGACAGCGGAATGACGCGCGGGATATTGAAGGCCGGACATGTTATGGTCTACAACAATCTCAACATGACCTATCTGGGAGACAGCATCCGGGTGGATTTCTTCAACGACACGGGGAAGCATACCAGCTATCTTACTGCCGACAGCGGCATCGTAAATAATCAGAACGACAACCTCGAAGCGATCGGCAACGTTTATGCTCATAGCGATAGCGGCACATCGCTCTGGACGCAGCGACTTTATTGGAACAATACTACTCAGAAGATCACATCCGACGTATACGTGAAGATTGTATCGCCTAAGGAGACAATAGAGGGAATCGGGTTTGAATCGGACCGCGACCTGCGGAACTACAAGATATTCAATGTCAGCGGTGAGGCGAGAAATCCTAAATGAGCCATTTTGTGGAGTACGGGTGTTATGAGGCGCTCGAAGCAAGATGCAGGATGCAAGAAGAGGGAGGCGATGCACGGGCGAAGCGGCTGGCGTTTATCCCGGTCTTTCTTTTTTCTCTATCCTTTTTTCTGGCCCTCAGTCTCTGCGTCCAGCACCGCGCCTACGCCCAGGACCGTACCGTCCACCTCATTCATGCCGACAGTTTGCTTGGGTATACGATTGGCGCCGATGCGTACCGCGAGCTCATCGGTCATGTGATTATGCGGCATGAAAACACGATTCTTAAGTGCGACAGCGCTTTGCAGAACCTGAATGAAGACATCGTGAATTTGTACGGCAATGTCGAAGTCAGAGACGATACGCTGACACTCCTCACAAAAAAGGCGCAATATTCGGGTGAGACGAGCACGGTCACGACCAACACAGCCGTCTATCTGAACGATCGGCGGCGGACGCTCACTGCAGACAGCGGAAGCTACGATTCTCAGACCAAGGTAGCTCACTTCTACGGAAACGTATTTGTGCGTGATTCCGTATCGGAGCTGCGAGCGCAGAGGCTCATATATTACCGCGAGGAGGGGAAAACAATTGCCAACGTGCAGGTGCGGATCAAGAGTCTGCAAAACAACGTAACGATCTACGGTTCCCATTTCGAAAATTATGACAAGAAGAACTTCAGCCTGATGTCCGGCAGGCCGCTGCTCACGCAAATAGACACGAGCTCAGACGGGAAGATCGATACACTGATGATTACTTCAAGGATCATGCAGGCCTTTCGGGATACTTCGAACCAGCGGTTTATCGCTGAAGACAGCGTCCTCGTGATCAGGGGGGACCTGTCGGCGAAGTGCGGGCTTGGGACTTATTTCTCTAAAGACAGCGTCGTGGTGCTGCAGAGACGACCCGTCGTGTGGTATGAAGATAACCAGCTTACCGGCGACAGCATCGCCGTATATATTGTGAACAGGGAGGTCTCGCGCGTAATTGTCGTTGGAGCCGCTTTCGCCGTGTCACAGAGCGACTCGCTCTATGCGAACCGGTTCAACCAGCTGAAGGGGAAAAAGCTTACCATGTTCCTCAGGGACCGGAAGGTCGACCGCATAATCGTTGAAAGTAACGCTACGAGTTTGTATTATCTTTACGATAAGAACAAACCGAACGGAATCAACAGAGTAAGCGGCGACCGCGTGGTAATGTACTTTACAAACGGAAAGATAGACAGGATATCGGTGGTAAGCGGGGTCGAAGGCGATTATTATCCCGAGAAGATGATCGCCGACAACATCGGCGCGTATAATCTTGCGGGTTTCGTATATATCAAGGGCAGGCCTGAGAGGTCTGACTTTCCCACGAGCTGGAAGTGAGCGGCAATCTGGTCGAACAGCAGGAAATCACGAAAACTTCTGAAGACGCGTCGAAAAGCGTTCTGCATTCCAGCGAGCTGTATAAGCGCTACAAGAAGAAGTATGTCGTAAGCGGTGTATCGGTCGAAGTCAGGCAAGGAGAGGTCGTCGGACTCCTGGGGCCGAACGGAGCGGGCAAGACGACCACCTTCTACATGATGGTCGGCATGATAAAACCGAATTCCGGCCGAGTCTTCATCGACGACACCGAGATTACCTACCTTCCGATGTACAGGAGGGCGCGCCTCGGCATCGGGTACCTGCCGCAAGAGGCTTCCATCTTCAGGAAGATGAACGTCGAAGACAACATCATGGCCGTGCTCGAATATATAAAGATGGATCATACCGATAGAAAGAAGAGATGCGCCGATCTGATGAACGAGCTGGGAGTTGCCCATATTCGCAAGACGCAGGGATATGCGCTGAGCGGCGGCGAACGGAGAAGGACCGAGATTGCGCGTGCCCTTGCAACGGAGCCGAAGTTCATGCTGCTCGATGAACCGTTCGCCGGCATAGATCCACTTGCCGTCGAAGACATAATGAGGATTGTGGTCAGTCTCAAGCAGAAGGGAATCGGGGTCCTGATTACCGACCATAATGTTCATGAGACTCTTTCCATTGTAGACCGGGCATACCTGTTGTTCGAGGGGAAGATATTGAAATCCGGCAGTTCCGAATATCTTGCCAACGACCCTGAGGCGCGGAAGCTTTACCTCGGAGAAAACTTCAGGCTGGACAGATACTGAAGACGATTAACTGCGACTCACTTCAAAATTGAGTCGCAGTTGCACAAGTGAGTGCGGTTCCGCAAACGGACATCGCAGTTTGCTCTTGCTAATCTCTGTGATTGTTGTTTATATTTACCAATTGAAAAACAAAACTAACATACGCAGATTTGAAACCGTTTCTACCGGCAATTCTGCTTCTCCTTCCGAACATTGTCCAACCTCGGTCAACTGGTTCTACACCTTCTACTATTTTCCCCTCCGGGGGAAATGACCTTATTGTATCTGTAGACATATTCTGTACAAAATCCAAAGGCCAAATGTCGATTCCACTTGTTATGCTATTTTCCCGTCAATCCGGGTCTCAAATTCTCCGAGGTTTCTTTGGCCTTCTGAATTAAAGATGTGTAATCAGGACGTGCCGCGAGAACTTCAGCCGGCACGAATTAGAAAACAGGTTATGAAAGGGACATAAATGGTAGTCGTATTCGAAGAAGAGGCTAGCGAAGACGAGATTGAGAATGTCATAAAAGTTCTCAATGAATTCGGCTTCGATGTACACAGATCGACGGGCGTTTCACGAACCATCCTGGGTGCTATCGGTGTAAAGCCGGATTTCGACCACAGACAAATTCAGGTCCTCCCCGGGGTGGACGAGGTCTACCGGGTTACTGAACCGTATAAGCTTGCCAACAGGACATTCAAGCCGGAAGGGACGGTGATCGATGTCAAAGGGGTCAAAATAGGCGGCAACGAGGTGGTTGTGATGGCGGGCCCGTGCGCCGTCGAGAATGAGGCACAACTTTTCGCCGTTGCCGAGCATGTGGCAAAAGAGGGAGCCAAAGTCCTGCGCGGCGGCGCCTTCAAGCCGAGGACTTCGCCATACTCCTTCCAGGGGTTGGGCGAAGAAGGGCTGAAGCTGCTCCGCAAGGCCGGAGATGAATTCGGACTTGTCGTGATAACTGAAGTGATGGACAAGAGCCAAATCGAACTCGTTGCGGAATATGCAGACATCCTCCAGGTCGGCGCCAGGAGCATGCAGAACTTTACACTCCTGAAGGACATCGGGAAGATATCGAAGCCCGTCATGCTCAAGCGGGGCCTTGCCGCTACAGTGGAGGAATGGCTCATGGCTGCCGAATACATCCTGTCCGGAGGCAACAGAGAGGTCATGCTTTGCGAGCGCGGCATCAGGACATTTGAAAATTCGACAAGAAATACTCTTGACATAAATGCCATTCCGGTGGTCCACAAGAAAAGCCACCTTCCCGTGCTCGTCGATCCTTCGCATGCCACGGGGATCCGTGAGAAAGTAGTCCCTGTCGCGAGAGCTGCGGTGGCAGTTGGAGCAGACGGCATCATGGTAGAAGTGCACAACGACCCCGGCAAGGCACTCTCCGACGGTCCCCAATCGCTTTTCCTCGATCAGTTTACCCAGATGATGAAAGAGGTAAGGCTGATAGCCAAGGCGATCGGAAGAGAGATTCCGGAGTAGGAAACAGGGAAAAGCTTTCACGGGCGAAAAGGGACAAAGGAGATTTTGGTGAGAAAGACAGGGGTGGTCGGCTGCGGTTTGATCGGCGGGTCTATTGCCTTGTCGCTTTCGAAGGCCGGGCACCGCATATTTGTAGTTGACAGGCCTGAGAACGAGAAGCAGATCCGCAAGCAGCTCCCTTCAGTGACCCTGAAGAGCGATGCTGCCGGCCTTTGCGCCGAAAGCCCGGAGGTGATATTTGTATGCGTGCCTTCGGACAGGACGGTGGAGGTTATCCGTCAGATTGCTCCTATTGTGTCTCCCGGTACGATAATTACCGATGTTGCCGGGGTCAAAGTGCCTGTCATGGATGCTGTGCGCCAGGTTGTGCCCGATAAAGTGTGTTTTGTCGGCGGGCACCCGATGGCCGGTTCTGAAAAGTCGGGTGTCGAGGCGGCACAGCCCTTCCTGTTCCAGAACGCAGTCTATGTGCTCAGCCCGTTGAATGAATATTCCGATAAGGCAATCGGACCTCTAATGGAAGCCGTTCAACAGCTCGGTGCAAGGATCCTGATCATGGATGCCTCGCAGCACGACAAGATCGCAGCCGCTATAAGTCACCTCCCGCAGCTTCTTGCCGTGGAGCTGGTCAATGTGGTGAACGATCTTGCCGCCGGCAACAGCCACTTCAATACGCTCGCGGCAGGCGGGTTCAGAGACATGACCAGGATAGCGTCAAGCGATTTCAGCGTTTGGGAAGACGTCATCGCCTCAAACAAGGACAACATCAGCGATGCGTTAGGCGCCTTTGTTCGCAGGCTTGCTGCCCTGGACAGCCTGGTAAGGGAGAAGAACCTCGATGAAGTGAAATGTGAGTTCGAAAATGCGCGCCTGGCCCGTACAAAGATCAGGAAGGGTGGAAAGGGCTTTCTGCACCCGCTTTACGACCTGTATGTCGTCGTCGAAGATAAGGTGGGTATTCTAAAGGAGATAACTTCGACTCTCGCCGACTCTGGCATCAACATAAAAGACATAGAGCTTCTGAAGGTAAGGGAAGGGACCGGGGGGATGTTCCGGCTTTCTTTCGAAACTAGCGAGATTCTGGAACGTTCTGCCGAGATCCTTGAGCGGCGCGGATTTCAGATCCTTCGAAAGGAATTCGAGGGGTAACTACTCTTCCTCTTCTTCCTCGACTTTCGTCTCAGCGGTGCTTACATCTTCGGTTTTCATTTTCACCCCTTCGAGTGAGATTTTGAAAAGCATATCCTCATCAGAAGAGAAAACTTTTCTGAAATCATCCGGGCTGAAAAACTCCGAGAAACGCTGGGCATACTCGTTGAGCTTCCTCAGATAGTAATTCACATTATACTCGGGCTGCTCCGCGCTGTCTTCATCGTATAGCTTGGCATTCATGAATGACCGCGGGCTGGGGTCAGTCCCTGAGATATAATATGACACCCTGTCGCCCGGCCTGAGACTTATTCCGGCACTTATCGCCGCCTCGAAGCTGGCAGTCCTGTTTCTCCGGTTCGCGCTGACTGCCGTTTGGTATTCGTCAACCGACTCCTTGACTGATTCAGTGCGCACCATCTTTACGACCGGCAGCTCGCGACGGCTTATCTTGCGGGCGTATTCGACATAGAGGTCATGCAGTCGCTGGATGTCCTCGTGCAGCATGCATTCTACCGCGCCGTGAATGAACTCCCGGCCAAACCTTTCCATGCTCCTTGAAATCAGTGCGGACCCGCGTATCCTCACTTTTTTTTCGTATCCCAGCAGCGCGTAGTTCTTCTTCTTGTAGCTCAACATCCTCACATACCTGCCGTCCATGGACAGGTTTATGCCTTTCGGCAGCGATCGCGAAATCCTCTTGACAAACGTTTGTTCGGCTGCTTCGCCGACGTATTCCGGGGGAGGGACAAAGTACAAGCCGTCGGTGTCTACTTCCAGGACGCCGCCGCCTTCGGATAGTATCTGAGAAATCATCTGGCGGAGAATTTTCTGGCCGGTTTCCGTAACCGTATCCGCGGAAGAATAATCATTGAATATCCCACGCGAATAACCGAGGTATCCGTAGAACGAGTTTATGAGTATTTTGAGCGAGGATTGCATCGCATCCAGCTGGAATTTCTTTCCGGGATCCTCTTCTTCCGTCATTTGCTTCTTCGTATCAAGCCTGAGCTTGGTCAGGTGCTTTAGGGTGCGCTGAAAGACTCCCAGCGGGTCACCTTCGGGTGCGATGTTGTACGTGAGCATAATTGAAGGATACAGCGACTCCACATCGGCGTGAACGATCGGTCCGACGACGCCCCGTACGAAAACATCCGTATACCCGCCGCTCGTCTGCCTTCCTGTCTCCGGGCGGGGGATAGAGTGCTTCCTACGCAGGTACTCCCTGACAAAAAGCGATTCGATTTTGACGGCCGAGCCGGTTCTGGGGATCTGTCCGTAGTTGAAGGGAAGGACCTGAGCCAGGTAGAAACTGGTTTGCGACAAGTACTCGGCAAGGAGCCTGGTCTCCCTGACATCGTCGAGTGCATATTTTACGAGAAGCTCCGGATTCTTCAACCATGTCTCGGAAATCTTAGAGCCCTCGAGATACGTCCTGTCCTTGGAAGCAAATCCGAAGTATTTTGCGGCGTACTTCAGCCCGTAGCTGTCGAGTTCACGCCTGGATGTATCGTAACTCTGTACCAGGAGCCACGTGTCGATTATCTGTCTTCCCGGTATGTCCACGTTGGAATATTCTATCTCTCTCTCCGCGTAGGAAAGCCGCGAAGTATAAACTCGCGGCTCGAGGCCGTCCCTGCCGATCTTGAGCTTGACCCCGTTCATATCGGCCCGGCGCATTATATAAGGCAGATCGAAGTTGTAAATATTGTGTCCCTCGATTACGTCGGGATCCCGCTCTCGGATAATGTTCACGAGCTCTGTGAGCATCTCGGTTTCTGCCTTTTCCCGCCCGTCTATTACATACTCCCAACCGGAGCTGTCCGAAAGGGAAATCAATATGATCCTGTCCTCCGGCCTTGAGGCATTCGAGAACCCTGATCGCGAAAAGGTCTCAATGTCGAGCTGCATCCGCTCGAGCTCGGTAAATTCCATTCCCTTGAAAAGCGTCATCCCTGTCTGCATAAGGAATTGAAATACGGGATCGAGCCTGACATATACCTCCTCTATCTCGGAAAGCTCCTTGGCGGCGTATCCCTGAGCTGCGCTCAGATTGTCGGAAATCCTCCGAAGAGCCGCCCGGAGATCTGACCATCTGCGAAAGATGCACAGGTATTGGTAGTAGTTGTCTCCGGCAAGCTTGACTTCCCAGAATTTCTTGTCGAAACCCTTAAGCAGCGCAGAGTCCTTCAGGAATAGGAAAGGATAGAATTTGCGATCCTCGGTGGCTGTCTTCCCCTCGACGCGCCTGACCACTCTGACGGCTGTATCGCTGGTTTGGTAGACGGCGACGATCCCTGGATCCGTATTATGGCCAAATATAATCGAGTCGGTCATGGCCGTTGTCTCATACCGTCTATCTGTCGTCGTTTATGAGCGACCGGACGCGTGAAGCAAGCATACCTATCGCAACTTCGTTCTCCCCGCCTTTCGGTATGATGATGTCGGCCCATCTCTTGCTCGGTTCAACAAACTCCAGATGCATCGGCTTAACTGTATTGATGTATTGCGCCATGACGGAATCAAGAGACCTGCCGCGTTCCAATATATCGCGCCTTAGACGCCTGAGGAGTCTTTCGTCCGCATCCGTGTCGACAAAGATCTTGATGTCCATGAGGTCGCGAAGGGCCCTGTCCACAAAAATAAGTATCCCCTCAAGGATAATCACCTTTCTCGGCCGGATCGTCTCTTTGTCCTCGAGTCTCCTGTAGGTCGTAAAGTCATAGACCGGCTTATTGATGGGCTGAGAGCTCTTCAACTTTTTCAGATGCCTCACCAGAAGGGCCGTGTCCAGCGAGTTGGGGTGGTCAAAATTGATCTCGGTGACCTTGTTTGACCGAAATGCAGAGAGGTCTTTGTAGTAGGAATCGTGTTGGAGTATCAGGATATCCTTGAAATGCAGGTGTTCTATTAGTTTACGCGTGACCGTAGTCTTTCCCGAACCCGTGCCGCCCGCAATGCCAATCAAGATCGGTCTCATTTATCCTTCTGTGTTGTAGTCTCTCCGGATGCCTGCTCAACTTCCGGCCTGGCAGAGAACACTGAAAATTATCAAACCCCACCTTCCCAATCAATTTACACGGGCGGTGGGTACTGGCTCGTTTGATTTAACGCAAAGTTCACAGAGACAAATAATCGCAGAGACCGCGAAACAATATAGTTGTTCTGCGTCCTCTACCGTTGAATATTCTTAAATTGAGCCAGTACCCGGCGGTGAGACAATGGCCTGTTGACTCTTGGGAAACAAAAAAAAGCGGCGCGCAGGTTTGCACGCCGCTTTCATCTCAGAATAGAGGTGTTGTAACTATCTCCGAACGATGGGGACGTAATCCCGCTGATCGTAGCCTATATAGAGCTGTCTCGGACGAGCGATCTTCTGCTCCTTGTCCAGCAGCATCTCCTGCCACTGTGCAATCCAGCCGGCGGTCCTGCCAATAGCGAACAGCACGGGGAACATGTCAACCGGGAAGCCTAGTGCCTGGTAGATCAGGCCTGAATAGAAATCGACGTTGGGATAGAGCTTTCTCGTCACGAAATACTCATCCTGAAGGGCGATTTTTTCGAGTTCCAGCGCGATATCGAGTAGCGGATTCTTTCCGGTAACCTCGAATACATCATCCGCCAGTTTCTTGATTATTTTCGCCCGCGGATCGTAATTCTTGTATACCCGGTGTCCGAAGCCCATCAGGCGCTTATCACTCTTGCCTTCTTTCACTTCCTTGATAAATGCAGGAATTTTGTCTTTCGAGCCGATTTCCTTCAGCATTCGAAGCACCGCCTCGTTGGCGCCGCCGTGCAGCGGACCGTAGAGAGCGGCGGAGGCCGCAGCAAGCGCCGAGAATGGATCGACGTATGAGGAACCGACGCTTCTCATTGCGTTGGCGCTGCAGTTTTGCTCGTGATCCGCGTGGAGAATGAAAAGTACGTCCAGAGCCTTTTCGATTGCCGGATTGGGCTGATATTTCGGCTCGCTCATCTTGAAGAGCATGCTGAGAAAATTACCCGCATAGCTCAGGTCGTTGTCGGGATAAGTGTAAGGGAATCCCATAGCATGCCGGTAGGCATAGGCGGCGATAGTCGACACTTTTCCGATAAGCCTGTAGGTCTGGAGCCGGCGCGACTCCTCATCGAATATGTTCTTTGCATCAGTATAGAAGGTCGAAAGGGCAGCCATAGTACTCGTGAACATTCCCATGGGGTGGGCGTCGTAATGAAAGCCGTCCATGAACTTCTTGATATTCTCGTGAACATATGTGTGATGCATTATGTTGTACTTCCAGTCTTCCAGCTCGTCCTTCTTCGGCAGCTCCCCGTGCACTGTCAGATACGCTACTTCCAGGAAGGTGCCTTGTTCAGCCAGCTGGTCGATTGGATAGCCCCGATAACGCAGAATTCCCTTGTCGCCGTCGATAAAAGTGACCTTGCTCTTGCATGAAGCGGTGTTCATAAAAGCCGGGTCATAGCTCATCAGCCCGAAGTCATCCGGCTTGACTTTGATCTGTCGCAGCTCGCTTGCGCGTATGGCACCGTTTTCAATCTGGAGTTCATACTGTTTCCCTGTGCGATTGTCAGTAATTGTGACACTGTCTTTCGGCATAAGTCCTCCGTTAGTTTCATTTTTTCTTAAGTGTTGCGCCGCAACATATGCGGTCTTTCATTTTTCTTCACGAATCAGACTGTTCTATCTTCGAGTAATTTCGTGCGGAAAATGTGCTTTGTGTGAGTTGCAAACAACCGCTTAGCGATCGTGTCGAGTCCGACATTCTTTCGTTGTCTCAACAGCGCGGAGCGTCGGTCATCTGTCGCTTCCGAACGTCCCATTGTCGCATAGAGTCTCCTTGTCCGTCCTTCTCGGACAGCACACGCATTTGTCCGGGACATTCTATATCGTTTATCATCACGACGATAAGCGCATGATGCGAAAAACGTCGACAGCTCCGGCTCGATTCGTTCGGACATTTTGCCTGACCGGTTCGGCATAAACTGCAGCCTTAATCAAAAATGGCAATCCGGGCTCAACCTTTGCGGGATCCACTTGCATTCCTGCTCTGCTTCCTGCGATCTATAACCGAAAACCTGTCAACCTGCGCGTGAAGCAACCCATCCTGACCTACCCCGACAATCTTGTACTCGATCTTCTCTCCTGCCTTGAATGGTCCGACTATTGCCGTCCAATAGCTGTTGTTTCGACCGTAGTCGTTGTATCTCCACTCAGCCTGTACCTTGTTATGTCTTTCTTCCGAACTCTTATTTGAAATCTTCAGCTCGACGGTGATTTCCTGCCCGAGTTCGATCGGGTAGCTGCCGATCCAGATTACCACTTTGTCATTCGGGAAGACTTCGGCGGGTGTTCTTGGCGCATCTTCGGTATTATGCCATATAACCATTTGGCGATCTCGTTGCGGTTTCAGTTCCTGTCCATTATTCCGTGAATTTCCAATTCCCGCATCTCCTGAAAACCAGTACCATGCTCACTTCCTCGTCTCTCCGGCCCGAAGATCGAGGGACGCGTGACAAGGGCCGATCCCTTCTCTGCAGCACTGAAGGTATCATCGTTGCGTAGACCGTTGAGAATAGATCCTCGCACTAGCCCTTCCTTTTTATTCAATGTATCGCTTTTACATGTGAGCGGCAAGAGATGTGCCGTCAATTCTCATCTTTTGACTATGTTTAGAAGCAGGAAACAAGCAAAGTGTTTCATGTCTTCCGAATTGTGGCTTTTTTACACGGGAAAAATTTCCACACTTTCCGTCCAATTGTTTCATCTCCAAAAGGATGAATCCGTTCTTTGAGTAATGACTATGGATATGACAAAATAGTTCGGTGGTTGCTCATAATAAATTCAAATTACACTCTGTTCCGCTAACGCAGTTTTTGCGCGGAATCCGCGCAAGGTTTTCATCCGGCCATGGATACTATGGGGAAATCAGACGATTCGCGGCATTTCCCTTGGCATCTGCGTTGCAAATATGTTAAGATGCAGAAAAGGAGCTTGCACGAGATTTGGTGAAATGGACATTTGCGTCTCGAACGGAGAGAATCAGCTGCGGCGGAATGTGGCTGTTGATCGCCTTCCTGCTAATCGCAGGGGCGCTTTTCTCTTCCTGTTCATCTGTAAGCTTAATGTCTGTGCCAGCCTACGATGTCTCCGGGCTGGTGGCGGAGCAGAAATCTAACGGTTATGTATTGAAAATCGAGGCCTCTAAGCCGATAGGCAAGGTGGCGGCCTGGATTGGCCAGGACAATTGGCTCTATATCACAATTCCGGACACGAGCGTCGATTTCAGTAAGCTGAATGAACTTAAGAAAAGCTCTTTGGTTCGGAATACTCACTTCTTCCGCTATGAAAGTTCTGTGCAAGTTACCCTTCAGCTGAACGGCGAATTTCATGATCTGCAGGTGCTGAGATACCCTGAGGACAAGAATATTTACATTGTCCTTTACCAATCTAATTAGAACTATTGAGGTCCTGTTTTTGTGTCCAGGGAGGAGGATAGAGATGAAGAGAATAGCGATTTTGTTTTTCATTTTTTCGGTTGTGCTGCTGTCAAAGACGGCATTTAGCCAAACGAACGGCATAGGAGCTGGAATTATTGTGGGCGGGCCCACGGGCATCAGCGCGAAGTTCTGGACGTCCGGGGATAATGCGATCGACCTCGCATTAGGGTGGTCGAATGATGTGAAATGGGAGAGATTCGACGAAAACCTCTACTACTACAACTCGCAAAGTTACTTGCACATTCACGCAGACTATGTCTGGCACGACTTCGATGCCATAAGATCAACACAGCGCTTTCCACTTTACTACGGTTTCGGGCTCGACTATGAAGGCGGAAATTCACTTCCCACGGCTGTGGGCGTCCGTGGGGTAGTCGGAATCGACTGGATGCCGTATGGAGTGCCGTTTGACGTGTTCGTCGAGGCGGCCCCTGTGTTATACGTCGCGCCTTCAACAGCAATGGGATTGGATGCCAGCCTCGGGGGCAGGTTCTTCTTCAAATAGTAAAATCCTCGATTTTTGCTCGAATTCAAGGGGTGACTCGTTAAAAGCCCTTGAGGCGGGGGATCCGCCTCCTTTTTTATTTTTCGAAAATTCGAATATTTTCTTGCTATTAACGAAAAAAACCTATTATTTTTGAGCAAAATCGAACATGGCGAAATCAAACTTTCTTTCCGGAAAAAGAATTACACCTCAGCCAATTCCAAAAGGACTCAGTGTTACGAACCTGATTGATAACTATTTTCAGGCATACAATGCAGCACGTCTGAAGGAGGCAGCCCAGCTTTTTGCCCGGAAGATGCTTGATCCTGACGTGACCATCGGAATGAGCTTGACTGGTGCTCTGACGCCCGCTGGACTGGGGGGATCATGCGTTGTCCCTCTTATTAAGGCCGGATTTGTCGATTGGATTGTCTCTACCGGTGCAAATCTTTACCACGAT
Source organism: Candidatus Kryptoniota bacterium (assembly GCA_046705025.1). GTDB lineage: Bacteria > Bacteroidota > Ignavibacteria > Kryptoniales > JAKASW01 > JAKASW01. The sequence goes on from JBJKQU010000212.1 coordinate 27,168, forward strand.
ACTCATTTTGCAATAGGTCACACTCTTCACAAGGGGAGTCCTTTTGTGGATGATCGGGTTCTTCGAAAAGAGGGAGTCATTCGGATCTATGACATTCTTTTCGATTATAGAGTTCTCCTTTCTACAGACGCTTTCTTCAGATATCTTATCGCGCAGCCCGAGTTTCAAAGGGAGATGGGTACTGCCGAATTTCATTATAGGGTCGGCAAATACGTGGCTGGTCGTGAACGGAAAATTGGTATAAGGCACAGCTCGGTTCTCGCTGCTGCATTCCGCTACGGTGTGCCGATTTACACTTCGAGTCCGGGTGACAGCTCGATAGGAATGAATGTGGCAGCGATGGCGCTCGACGGTTATGGATTAAAGCTGGATGTATCCAGGGATGTAAATGAAACTGCAGCTATTGTACTGGGTGCCAAAAGAAAAGGCGGGCGAAGCGGTGTCCTGATTTTCGGGGGCGGCTCTCCCAAGAATTTCATGCTTCAGACTGAGCCTCAAATTCAAGAAGTTCTCGGCATAAATGAAAAGGGGCACGATTTCTTCATTCAAGTTACAGATGCAAGGGCAGATACCGGGGGGCTTTCAGGGGCCACGCCGTCCGAGGCCGTCAGCTGGGGAAAGGTCGATCCGAACAAGCTGCCGGACACGGTGGTGGTTTACCTTGATTCCACTGTTGCCATGCCGATAATGACCTCTTACGTGCTCGCAAAGCGCAAACCCCGGACGCAAAAGCGGCTCTATGATCACCTGCCGGAACTCATGGCGGCTCTGAAGAAAGAACACGAGAAAGCCCTGAAAAGAAGCAAATGAATCTAAAGTATGACTGCTCGGTTACTTTTGCCAGAGGCTTCCAGGCCAATGGGATGGTTGCCGGTATCAAGCAGAACGGCCTGCCGGACCTGGCAATTGTCGTGAGCGAGACGTCCTCTAAGGCTGCTGCGGTCTTCACGAAGAACAGGTTTCTGGCGGCCCCAGTACTTGTCTCGAAAGAGCACTTAGCCCGTTCCAAGTCCAGGGCGAGAGTTATCGTGGTCAACAGCGGCTGTGCCAACGCTTTGACGGGAAAAACCGGGATCAAGTCTGCCCAGAGGATCGCTTCTGAAGTCGCAAAACATATGCATGTTTCGAAAAATGAAATTCTGGTAGCTTCAACCGGCGTGATCGGGCGACAACTGCCGACGGAGAGCATTATAGGAGCCATTCCTTCACTTGTCAGCGGACTAACGGACGGATCCGACACGTCTTTCGCGCAAAGCATAATGACCACCGATAAGTTCCCAAAGCAAGTGGCTGTGGAAGTCAGCCTGCCGAACCGAAGAACTTTCAGGTTGGGAGCCACTGCAAAAGGGGCGGGGATGATTCATCCAAATCTGGCGACTATGCTTTGCTTCGTTACAACTGATGCCGATCTGGAATCAAAACAGCTGCAGTCTGCGCTTAGAAAAGCGGTTGATGCCTCTTTCAATACAATTACGGTCGACGGCGATACGAGCACCAATGACACGGTCTTCCTGATGGCAAACGGAGCATCCGGGACAAAGCTGAGAAAGGCGGTCGAGTACAAAGTATTCGACGATATTCTATCTGCGGTCCTTCGGGAGCTTGCGACTATGATTGTCAGAGACGGCGAAGGTGCTACCAGGTTCGTAAGACTTAATGTGGAGAGTGCAGCTACGTATGAAGACGCAGTCAGGGTTGGCCGGGCTGTAGGAGTTTCGCCCCTTGTGAAGACCGCTATTTTTGGCGGTGACCCAAATTGGGGCAGGGTCTTGTCCGCGGTAGGTAATTCGGAAGTGAGGTTTGATCCCGCCAAGGTGGAGCTCAAGATTGGTAATATCAGTGTCTTCAGGAGGAATGAACCACAGAAGGTCGATTTTTCAGCGATAGAAAAATTGTTCTCACAGAGAGAAATTGAAATGACTATCAGGCTTAATGCGGGACGTGAATCGGCACATGTGTTCACGTGCGATCTGAGTTATGATTATGTCAAAATAAACGGTGAATACACCACCTAAATCAATCAAAAACTAAAGAAGGAGTCACGTATGGGAAAGTACGAAGAACTTCATCAACTCGTGAGCAGCTTTGAAGCGGATTTTCGTAAGTTTTACGAAAAGCAAAACAAAGCTGCGGGGACTCGAGTGCGCAAGCATATGGGAGAGTTGAAGAAATTCGCCCAGCAGGTCCGCCAAGAGGTTCAGGAGATAAAACAGAACATGAAAGAAGAGGGTAAGTAAGTATCTTTCTATGAGGCTGTCCAAAGAGTCTCCACCTGCTGTGCCCCGAATATCGGGAGGCAGATGAGCTCGACCTTCCGCGGCATATGGCGGAGGTGTTAATCAGAGATTGCGGCTGGGATGCCGAAAACCATTAAATATCCTGCTTAGTGGACAGCCTCATTTTCCTACTCTCCCCGGTCTTGAACTGCAGAACGACATAACCCTTATTGTTTGACGGTGGGGTGATAACGGGAACGGGGAAAGCAGGTCTTTTCAGAAGAAGCAAGAGGCAGGCGCGTTACTACCTGTTTGCTTTTCAAAACCCAGGGTACAAAAGGGGGCTTTTGAACACCAGGCGGGCTAAGGGAAGGCTTCTCGTTTTGTGATGTCTCGTTCGCGGCATATTGGCCAACCGGCTCGGCTGGGACAATAACTTTATCTGTCCGGTTTCGGGCAGTGACGAATTTTGTAGATGCACGGTCGCGCACGCCTCACTTGCCGGGTTGTCAGCTCACCTGGTCTTCGTCCTTCTTCTCGTGAATATTTATCATGTTCAAATTTTCCACGTAATTAGTGCTCATGGGGTCCTTCAATTCGATAAACTTACGGGCAATTTCCTTCAGTCTTTCCGCAGTCTCGGCAATTAGGTCCAGTCCTTTTTCGAGTTTGTCGTATTCTTTCTGTTTGAGCGATTTCCGCATCATGTCCAGTGCGAGATAGATCACGTTAAGCGGATTATTTATCTCATGTCCGACAGTGGCTGCCAGCTCGAGAAGGGCAATGCGGCGAGTCAGCTGCTGTATCTCGTGATGAAGACTTCGGACGCGCATTCCGCTTTCCACGCGCGCCAGGACTTCCTGGTGTGGGGCCGGTTTTGAGATATAGTCGTCGGCGCCGGACTTCAGCCCCCGCACCTGGTCTTTCATATCGCCGCGTGCGGTTAGGAGGATAATGTAGATAAACCTCAAGGTCGGGTCGTTCTTGATCCACCTTGCAAGCTGTTCGCCGTCCATCTCGGGCATCATCCAGTCTATCAGCATCACATCCGGCATATAGGCGCGGACAGTCTCAAGGGCTTCCTTCCCATTGCAGGCTTCCTTGACCTCATAGCCGTTCTTCGTGAGCACACGATTTAGTATGGTCCTTGCGTTTGCGTCGTCGTCAACAAGCATAATCTTTGAGCTCACTCTTCCTCCTTTGTCCAGACCGGAACTGAAAGACGGACAGTTGTACCCGTGCCGGGTCCCTTGCTTTCGATTTCTATTCTTCCGCCCATCATTTCAACAAAGTGCTTTGAGATTGCCAGACCCAAGCCCGCACCACCATACTTGCGGGTGGCACTCCCGTCGATCTGGATGAATTTGTGGAAAAGTTTCTCGATCTTTTCAGTAGGTATCCCGATACCGGTATCCTTCACAACGAAGATGACTTCGTTATCCCTGAGGACTGCCGTCAGCCTCACTGTTCCTGCAGGGGTGAATTTGATCGCATTGCCGACAACGTTGATCAGGACCTGCCTCAGTTTCTGGACATCGGCGGCTACGAACAGGGGAGACGCTTTGATCGAACATTCAAGTACGAGTCCTTTCTGTTTCGCCTCCAGCTCAAAAACGGACCGGATCTCTTCGATCACTTCGTTTACCTGCACCTTCTCCACCTGGGCCTGCATAGCGCCCGCTTCTATCTTGGATATATCGAGAAGGTCGTTGATAACGTTAAGCAGATGGTAGGAGCTGTCCAACGCGTTCTTGGTAAACAGCTTGAGCTCATCGTCATTTTCATAGTAGCCCTCCGTCAGCAAGGTCAGAAAACCGATGATGGAATTTAGCGGTGTTCTCAGCTCATGGGAGGTGTTGGCTAGGAACTCGTCTTTGAGATGGTTGATCTCCAGGAGATGCTCGTTCATTTTCTTGATTTCTTCGATGTGCGTCGTTGTTGATCCGTTATTGGCCGGAGATGCCCCGGCATTTTGGGAGCCTGAGGCGGATACTATGCCGCCGACCATGCGGGGTTGCAAGTGGCTGCTCAAGATAGTCACGCGTTCGCTCACCGGGACCCTCTCGCCGTTAAGTGTTTTCAGGTGGTAGCTGATTTCTGCGAGCCCCGGATCGGTCGACGCTTTGTCCCTTTTGGAGTGCACGAGGCTGAAGTCGCTGGGATCCACAACCCTTGTATCGTAAAAATCGGGTATGAAAAAATCCTTTGCATCGTAGCCGGTCAGCGAGGTGAAACCGCCGAACAGTCTCAGAGGTCGGAATTCGTCGTCCGAGATTTCGGCGATGTACATGAAACCCGGGATTTCTTTGAACAGGGATTCTATGGGGCTGCGACGGTTGCGAGTCGACCTTTTCTTACTTTCTTTCTCTTTCACGCGTGTCGCCGGTTCCTTGGGGGTAATTCTGCGATGCCTAGTTCCTTATCGGATATATGCAACAAAACTTTACCTTTATAGATTCATCAAGTGCAGTTGCGTGCGCAAACTTGAGAACGGTTCGACGATCGATTCCGAATCGTGCTCAAAGAATATAACGTTCAGGCTCATCTAACAAAACTCAGAGGTGACAGCAGGGGTGAGCATGATCGCAGCATCACGACCCTCTTATTCTGCCGGTTTTTTCAGAAGTTGGTAGTAGCGGAGGATTACCTTCTGGTATTCGGGGGGAAAGTTCCGGCGGATAAGCCTGAGAAGCTGCTGCTCTTGTTCTGAGCTGGGATTGGTCAGGTTGAGTGCTGCGGGGCTTTTGCCTGTCACGTTTGTTCCTGCCTTTGCCACCCGGCGGTTGTCATAATTCTGTTGGTGGATGGACCGTGATGCGTCCAGCATCCTTGTCAGGATTTGCTGCTGCCTCCGGATGGTCTCCTGTTTGATATTCTTGCCGCCCATGTCTTTAACGACGCTTTTCATCTCGTTCGCTATCTGATTCAGGTTGCCGAGTACCCTGTCCCTGGCCTCCGACTGTTCGAATTCCTTTGCCAGCTGCTCCAGCGACTTTCTGATAGTTTCCTGCTGCGCCGCCAGTCGTGCAAGTTCCGCTTGCTGCTGCATCGTCAGGCTTCCTTGCTGACCCAGTCTCAACGTGAGGGCGTTCAGGCCTTCCTGCTGACCGGCGAGGCGCTGAAGCTGCTGCATAAGCGATGATCCGCTCCCGGCACCCTGTCCCTGCATCATGGCCTGGAGAGTGCTTTGTATCGTCATTACAGCCTTGTTCATAGCCCCCATGGCATCGCGCTGCGGTCCGGCGGCATTTGACTGCCCGCTTCTCTGCTGAAGTTGATTCAACGCCTGCTGCATCTGACCGTACGCTTGTCCTATCTGTTGCCCCATTTGCGGGGTAACCGAGAAGCTCTTGTTCGAGAGCTGCATCATCTGCTGGGCAGTGTAGTTCAGCTCCTGCATGAGCTCGTTCTGCCTGTCAGAAAGTGACCTCGTCACACTGGGTTCCGGCGTCGCGCGGGCGGTTTGATCCATCAGTGACTCTTGCTTCTTCGAAATATCGAGCAGATTCTGCTGAGCCTTCCGCAGTGCGTTCACTGTCTCCCTCTGCTCGTTGCGAAGTAATTCTTTCTGTGTCGCTGAAATTTTGCTTTTGAAATCCTGGAGTGCAGATGAGATCTGCTGCTGGGACGACGTTGCCCGGGAGAAGTTGCCCCTCGACAGCTGCTGTTCTGCATTCTGAATCTTCCGCTCGAGATTCGATTCCTGAAGGCTTTTTTCGGTCTCGGCGAGCTGTTTCATGGGCATCTCACTCGCGAACTCACTCATCCGTTTCTTGAGATCCGACATGGCCCGCCGGGTTCTCGAAAGTTCTTTTTGCAGCTCGTTTTGCTTTGCCGAGAGCAGGCTGCGGGTCTGCGCATTGCTCGAATCCCCCTCGGCTGTCGACTTTTCAATCCCCTTCTGATGGGTTATCATTTGCTGCGCTCTCTGCTGGATCTCGTCGAGTTTCTGCTCGATTTCCACTCGCTTGATGAGACTCAGCGTCCTCTCGATGCTCTTGCGCAGCATCTCCTCGTTCACCTTGAAGTCTTGCATCGCCTGCCTGACAACCTCCGGGTTCAGCGACTGGATAGCCTGTTGCAGCCTCTTCAGGGCTTCCTGGAACTCCGGTGAGTTTATTTCCTGCAGGGCCTTCTGAAGCTCCATATATTTTTCCAGAGTCTGAGGGGAAATTATCCTGTTCTCCAGCATCTTCTGGGTCATGGACTCAACTTGCTTCTTTACGTTGTCGATCTTCTTCTGCAGCGTATCGAACCTCTGCAGGGCGTTCTGCATCTTCTTCTCTTGTTCCCAGCTCAATTGCTTTGTAGCTGTCTTCATCTCCTCCGATATCTTGTCAATCTGTTGCTGCAGCTCGTCCGAGTTGTTCAGCGCATTTTCTGTACTCGAAACCAGGTCGCTGTGCTCGCTGTCGGCGGACTCGAAGACTTCGTTCAGAGAGGGGAGGCGGACCTGGTATTCTGCACTTTGGGTTGCCTTCGGACCGCTGACCATGTCGTTGTCGAACACTTTTGCGTGGTAGCTTATCACGTCTTCCGGCACCAGGTTAAGGGTGGTCAGGTCCCAAACGTACGATATCTGCTGGCTGCCTGCCGATTTGCTCGGCAGCGGGATATCTATCTCATGGTAGCTCTTCTCCGGAGGGACATATTTTGAGCTGATCAGCTTATACTGGAGCAGAAGCTTCGTGAACCCGTAATCATCGCTTATGTCGATTTTCAGGGGAAGCTGCATATCTCGGTTTAGATCTACATCCTTTCCGGGATATGTAATCCGGCAAGTCGGGTATTCGTCTTTGACCGCTTTGACCGAATAAGCTATTGGGTCCCGGTTTTCCAGGCTGTCGGCGTCGAGAAGGCGAAGTGAATATCCGGTTGTCCGGTTTACTACGAAGCTCCCGCTTGCATCCATGCCGCTGACCTCAAGCGGTTTGCGGGTCGTGTCCTCAAAGGATAGCCACGCAGACCTGAGCTCCTTGTTCGTGCGCAGCGTGAACTTCGCTTTCGTACCGACGAGCGCGGTGAAGTCTCCGATGTTGTCCTGCAGCGTCTCGGCAGCTTTGTGTGTGTATGACGGATAAACAAGTGTCACTGCGAAGGTCTGAACTATCGGAAGGTCGACTACCCTCACATGGTATTCTTCAGTCTGTTGATAGCCTGTCGAGACAAAGTAATCCATCGTATTCCGGACATCCGGCAGCTCGAAACGGTATGTTCCTTCGCCCGTTTCTTTCATCTGATGCTTCTCAATATCCTTCTCACCTTCATACCTCTCGTTCAGAGAAATGCGGGGTGGAAGCTTGGCCATTCCCAGTGCGGTCAATTTGGCGGTCACTCTAAGGGTATCGCCGCGCGAGAGTTCTGTGTTGCCGGGCTTGACTTCTATCGAGTATGCCAGGGGAGTAGGGTAATTTCTGGTAAAATTCAGGACTTTCCACAGCGCCGCAGGCGATTCGGTCGGCAGGATAACGAAGCTGAACAGAGCAACAATTATTGACGCGAGAAGAGTGATCTTATGCTTCCTTGCCGCCCCGTACTTCGCAGCCGACGCGAGATCCAGCGCCGAAGCCCCTTGAAATATCTGAGTTACATAAGCAATCGCGAGTTCGTCGGAATAGGGCTTGCCCGTTCGGTTCGAAAGAAGCTCTACCGCGTTTCTCAACCTGTCTTTGATATCCGCGAAGGTGTTTCCTACCTCCAGTGCGACCTCGCCGATGTCGCTCGCGTCAGGTGGCTTGAAGTATTTGAAAATGTTCGGAATCAAATCCCTGGCAATGAAGAAGAGAACCACGAGAGCGGAAAGTAAAAAAAGGACCGTCCTTCCGGCAACGCCGAAATCGAATATGAGCTCCAATATTGCCGAGAATGCCGCCGAAAACAGCAGGGCAGAGCCCGAAATAAAGAGCCCCCCCAGGACTCTCGAAAAGACTTTTCTGCGATGGACTCTTTGGAGTGCGCTCAGCACGCCGGAGTTCTGTGCGTCTGAAAAAGTAGCTTCCATTCTCTGCTAGTGCGTTAGCGCCCAGTAAACGAGATTTGTTCCGAACTTGAGCGCTTCAAGTCGTTTTGATTCGGGATCCTTGTGAACCTCAGGCGGGTCCCAGCCGTCCGACGGATTACTTTCGGCGGTGTAATAAACCACAAGCCTGTTGCCTATGAAAATTCCGAGACCCTGCGGCGGCTTTTCCGGATTTTCATCCCAGCTGTGGGTCTTCGGAACACCGTTGGGAAAGTCATAAACGCAGTGATACATCCCGTAAGAGAAAGGAAGCTCGACGAGCGGTTTGTCGGGAAAGACCTTCTTTATTTCTCTTCGGAATGATGCATCCATCCCGTAATCGTCGTCGGCGTAAAGAAACCCGCCGTTTTCCAGGTACTTGCGCAGCTGCTTTGCCTGCTCGTCAGTGAAACGGATGTTACCGTGCCCCGTCATGAATATCATGGAGTATGAAAAAATATCCTCGCTCATTATGTCGACGTAATAGTAGTTGGGGTCGACGTTTATGTTTGTTTGGCCCTTCACGAACTGCAGGAGTGTCGGCTCTTCCAACGGGTCGTTATACCAATCACCTCCGCCGTCGTACTTCAGCCTCGCGATCCGAAAGGCGCTGCTATTCTGTGCGAGCGCTTCGTGAACGAAACCAAGACATATCGCGAAGCTCAGAATGGCTAAGCATAGACTCTTCATCAATTCAAATCTAAAGAAGGGGTTAAGGAGATTCAAGATAGGTTTGAAATGCGTTCACGTACCGCACATCGCAAATTTTCACTTTATTATGACGAACTTCCCGACCTGGGTTCCGAGCTTTGAGGTGACGGTAAAGACGTATATTCCGCTAGCCAGGGTTCTCCGGCTGTCGTTCATCAGGTGCCAGGTTGCCTCCCCATCCTCCGGATTGTATCCTACGACTCCCGGTCTGTGCTGCACCGTCGCCACGAGCTCCCCCGTTATCGTGAAAATCCTTATCGTGCATACGCTCGGCAGATGGATGAACTTAATTACCCGCTTCGTCTCGTTCCAGTCGAACGACCTCCCTTCCCAGCCTCCGTTCTCGAATGTGTAGTTTTCGTCCGCCCTGTACGGGTTGGGCACCGCCAGCACCTTACCCAGCGTGTCGGACACAGTAAACGGCATAACTATCCCCCTCGCATTCGATGTGATCGGAGACTCCAAAGGAGGCGCCAGGGTGGTGTCTATCGACGACGTGCCGTCACGGTTCTTCACGGCAAGTATTATCTCCTCCGGTATGGAGAACGATGTCACGGCATACCAGTAAGTCTGTCCGCGGACGAGGTTCGAGTCGGTAAATGTGTACTTGAGCCCTCCGGTATTCGGGTTGCCGTAGTCTCCTATGTCGAATTGCTTGAGAAGCGTGTAGGTCGAAGTACCTCCGCTCGGGTTGGTGCTCCTATAGACACGGTATCCTTCGAATACCCTTCCTTTCCAACCCTATCGGTTCGGCGCTTCCTTTGCTTGTAACCCAGATGTGGTCTTCCGGATTGGCGGAAGGCCAAAAGTCTCTTGAGCAGTAAACCGAATCGTTATCCGCTCCTGTGGAGACAAGAGTATCGTATGAAGGGATTTTCCCGCTCGAAGTATCCAGAACTCCGCCCACCCAAATGGCTTGTTCACTCAAATGTTCAATCATGGAGCCAACAGGGTACTCACAGGAGATTGAATCACCAGCAAGATTGACACCACTGAAAAACGGTGTACCGTTACTCCCCGTATTTGTCACATATAGTCTGAGATCAAACCCTTGTTTGAGGTACCTCATGTTTGGACCAGGCAGCTGCTGACCCGCAGCTTCAGGGACCAATTGCAACAGAATGATCAATACCCACGGGAGTTGGAGCGCTGGCCCGAAGAATCTGCAAGCCAACCGAAACACTACCATAACTCATTCCCCGCTGAAGACAAAGAAGAGTCCGAAGACGATTCTAACCGTAGCTGTTACGAGATCACGAACGTTGCTTGTTACGCGCATCTCCTCGGTTCTCCTGCACCTAAAGGCTAAGCCCTGTCACCTGACTCTTCCCACGACTTTCTGACCTTGGCAGAGGCTTCAAACGACTCGCAGAATATAGGACTGTTACTTTCCCGTGTCAAGTCGGGAAAACAGAACCTTAGCGAAACGAATTGCCGCCGACGGGTCGCAAGAAAGGTTTATCTGCCTGCTAATGTGTCAGTGCCCAGTAGACGAGGTTGGTTCCGAATTTCAATGCCTGAAGCCGCGTTGATTCCGGATCCCCGTGGACAGAGGGCGGGTCCCATCCGTCCGAAGGATTGCTTTCCGCAGTGTAATAGACTGCCAGCCTCTTCCCGATGAAGATCCCGTAGCCTTCAGGCGTCTTATGATCTCCCCAGTCCTGAGTCTGGGGCACCCCGTTCGGAAAGTTGTAGACACAATGATACAGCCCGTAAGAGAACGGGAGCGGGATGAGTCGCTTGTGAGGAAAGACCTTCTTGATCTCTCTGCGGAACGGGCCGTTCATTCCGTAATCGTCGTCCGCATAAAGGAATCCGCCGTCGTCAAGATATTTCCTCAGCCTTTTTGCCTGCTGCTTCGTGAACCTGATGTTTCCGTGTCCCGTCATGAAGATGAACGGATAAGTGAAGATGTCATCGCTCGAAATGTTGACGGGGTAGAAGTTCGGATCAACGTTTATGTCGGTGTGTTTTCTGATAAATTTCAGAAGTGTCGGCTCTTCGAGCTGGCCATTATACCAGTCACCGCCTCCTCCGTAATGGAGCCGGGCAATCCTGAATGCGCTCGACTTCCCTGCAAAGGAGCCGCTCGCGGGAAGGACCGTCAGCAGCGAGACTAGTAACCCGATCTGCACCTTATTCATTGATCCAAATCTATGTAAAGGTATAAGTGGTGTCAAGACAATGAGACGACCACGCAGAGAATCGGGTTGGAGTTGATTGTCCAGAAGCAGTAAGTTTCATCATGGAACAGTTCATACGCGAAAACGGATACCTGACTGTTTTCCTGACGGTGGCCGTTAGCGGAGAGTTCGGGCTCATGGCAGGGGTCGCACTGGCTCGAGCCGGATCGGTAACGCTTCTCGGAGTTGTCATATTGGGATCAGTCGCTTCCTTCATCGGGAACATGTTCTACTATTTTGCCGGGAAGTTTCTTTGGAATAAGTGGCGCTTTCTCCATGACCGCTTTGGGACGAGAGTCGAGAGAAGCTCGCGCTTTGTGCGCCGGTATGGTTCGCCTCTCATGTTGATATCAAGGTTCTTCTATGGGGTGCGGAACATAGTTCCCATAGCCCTGGGGCTGTACGATGTAAGTGTCGGCGTATTCGTGGCTTACAATATTGTCGGGGCCGTCATTTGGGCCTGGTTTTTCACGGAGGCAGGCGGGCTGGTAGCTTCGTACATGCCTGGTCCGCTATCTCATCTGCCAAAGACTATCCTCTGGGGAGCTGTGGTCGCCGCCGTGGCGGGGGTCTTGTATGTCTTGATCAGGAGATTCGTGTCTCGACTGGAGAGATAGCTGGACCGTCGGCCCGAAAAAGAAAACGCCGGAAGTCAATCGACATCCCGGCGTTTTAATCTCTAGATAATAAGTCCGCTCATCCTCACAGTGTGCCGTCGTGACAATCAGTACAGGAGCCCTCTTTCCAGGCGTCGCCTATTCCGGCGGGCGGATGAACGAACCGGACGCCGTCGAGATTGACGACCGAGTCAGGCTTCGACCCCTGGGCAAGAATGATGTGGCAGGTTGTGCAACTATGAGATATCACCTGGCCGCTTGCGCTCTTGTGGTTTCCGTCGTGACACCTGAAGCAACCCTGGTATATCATGTGTCCGAGATCGTTCGGATAAGCTCTCCAGTCAGCCCTCATGTAGGGGAAGAAGTTCTGCTTGTAGATTTCCCGTAACGATGCGATGGCTGCGTTTATGTCTGAACCGTCATTGGCGAACACAGCGGGATGCTTCGTCTTGTAGTACGAGTTGATGTAGATGCCGATGCTGTCGAGAGCATCCTTCGTGTTCACGTAGCGGGGAACCAGCGCGTTTACTCCCTCCTGTTTGATCCAGGGAAGACTCGGACTGATTGACCCGCTCGCCATAGCATCGTTTACGGCATCACCTGCCGATTTTATGATGTGAGTCGGGCGGTTGTGGCAGTCCATGCAGTCCATAGTCTTCACATGAAGCTGCTTGACCGAGTCTGGCGTGAACGGGTTGTTGGAGGTCGTGAACGTTTCAGTCTTTCCGTCTTTATCCACCACACGGACCCATGGTATCGTTTGAGAACTCGAATCTGTCGGGAGGAATTCCACAGTGTGGGTCACATGCCAGTGGACGGAAGGACGCGCCGGCTCCGCCGAGGTACTTCTTCCGACTCTCACCAGCATATCGAGGTCCCATCTGGTGTTCGATGAATCCTCGAGATAGAATGTCTTTGTTACGCGGCGCTCTCCCTTGAATGCCTGCGGCCAGTGGCACTGCTCGCAGGTGATTCTTGCAGGACGCAAGTTCTTGATCGGGGTCGGTATAGGACGGGGAAACTTATTGAAGATGGTAGCATAGACCTGATATGCGCCCGACAGCTTCGATCTTACGTACCAGCTTGCGCCGGGACCTACGTGGCACTGAACACAGGCAACTCTCGCATGAGGCGAATCAGCGTGTGTGACGAACTCCGGTTTCATGACCCTGTGGCAAAGCTGGCCGCAGAATCGGACTGATTCAGTGACCTCGAACGCCCTGTAGGTCCCGATGGCCGTGAAGACCATTAGAAGCAATGTCCCTGTGGAAAAAATGAAAAATGCCCTGCGTTGCCTCGGCTGAGTCAGGTCGATCTTGGGCATCAGGGAACCGCCCTCTTTAGATACTTTTTGAAACTGTTTCTTCTCTATCAGTGCACCGAGCGGAATGATTATCAGAGTAAGTATCAGTACGGCGGGAAAAACTATGTAGGTTACGATTCCAAAGTACGGCGGAAGTGAGCTCCAAACGGAAGCTACCAACATTAGGATTAATATCGTTCCAAATGTGACAGAAGCGATTATTGCGCCGGCCATGCTGATTGGATTATAGAAAATGTCCGGTAACTTTCTTCTTTTCATTCTTACCTCTGTATGTTGAATTGCGTCAGTTAGTCCTTGTAAACATCATCTTAAGCAACGAAATCTTCACCGGCCGGGATGGAATTTCCTTCCACGCCTTCCGTCCCGCGAATTCACTATTATTGTCAGCAATTCTGTGTGCAACTTTCATTCCTTAACAAAATGCGTGTCTCCTTTCACGAACTGCCGTTTCTTCCGGTGCATGACTCCGGAAAAGCGGGCCTTCAAGTCCATACACTCCGCTTTTTCCCGGGTCTTTGGGGGTATAATTCCCCGTCTGTTCCGGCCCGTTACGGTTCATTTTGGGAATAACTTGACTTGTCAGGACACCATTGACTTAAGCAATCAGCCCGCGTAAGCTTGAGGTTACCAGCCTGGAAATACTAGCACGAGAGTCGATCAAGTCCTGTCACGAGACGGAAGGGAAGATATTCGCCCAATGTCATATTGAGTATTTGAGTGCTATCGTGCTAAATTATGCGCGATGGTAATCAGAATTTTTGTCACGGGCGGCACGTTTGACAAGGAATACAATGAACTTACGGGGAAACTATTCTTCAACGAGACTCATCTCCATGAAATGCTCAAGCTCGGCAGGTGTGAGGTGGAAGTTGAGGTGAGGACTCTCATGATGGTAGACAGCCTCGAGATGACAGACGAGGACCGCAAGATTATTCTCGAGAATTGTATCAAGTGTGAACAAGAGAAAATAATTATCACGCACGGTACCGATACAATGGAGAAGACGGCTCGGGTTCTCGGCGAGTCGATCAGAGACAAAACCGTGGTGCTGACCGGCGCGATGATACCGTATAAGTTCGGCAGCTCCGACGGACTTTTCAATCTGGGGAGTGCGTTTGCTTTCGTTGAGACCCTGCCGCACGGTGTTTATATTGCCATGAACGGCCGGTGTTTCAACTGGGACGACGTTCGAAAGAACAGAAAGACGGGACAGTTCGAAGAGATAAATTGATGTGTGATTTTATCTGTTTCTATGGAGTGCGCGGAGTCCGGCTCGACAGCCTTCACGTTAGTCCGGTGCAAAGATGAATAAGCAGAAGGATGAGGAACCCGTCAGATGCTCGTGGCCCGGCAATGACCCTTTGATGATTGAATATCACGACACGGAATGGGGCGTGCCGGTGCACGATGACCAGAAGATTTTCGAGTTTCTAATACTCGAAGGGATGCAGGCGGGTCTCAGTTGGTCGACCATATTGCACAAGCGGGAGAATTTCAGAAGGGCATTTGAAGGCTTCGACGTGGATAGGGTCGCACAGTTCGATGGGAGGAAAGTGAGAAGTCTTCTCGCCGACAAGGGTATAATCAGAAACAGGATGAAGATAGAGGCTGCTGTCAACAACGCCAGGCGGTTCATCGAAGTGAAGGAGGAATTCGGGACTTTCGACGAGTACATTTGGCGATTTGTCGAGGGTCAGCCCAGGGCGAACAAGTGGAAGTCTCTGAAGCAGTTGCCTGCCAGAACCAGAGAATCTGATGCGATGAGCAAGGAACTCAAGGAACGAGGATTCAAGTTCGCCGGAACTACGATTTGCTATGCACACATGCAGGCTACAGGAATGGTCAATGACCACCTCCTCACTTGTTTCAGATACGATGAGCTGAATAGAGGCAGGAGAGGGATGCGGAACACCTAAGTTTATCTCAGTTGAGGGGGGAATGAAAGGATCGGGTATATGTCAGTGAGTGACGACAAAAATTGGGGAAAACTCCGGGCCATCAACATTATCATCAGAATAGCCGTCGTTTTAATGGCACTCGGCGCGGCGATCTGGATGAAGCTTTCCCGCTAGTCTCTATTGAGAGACGGGAGGCGGGGGATGCAGACGTGTCAATACCTGTTTGAAAGGCCCGCAAGGAAATTAGCAACGATCATCGCGGCCAGTTTGGACGTGCGTCCGTCGACATCGAATTTAGGGTTCACCTCACAAACGTCGATCATTGCCGTCTTGGTCTCGGTTCCTGTGAGGTAGGCGCACTCCAGGACCTCCTCCGCCGTCAAGCCGGAGGGAGTAGGGGCACTGACCCCCGGGGCGTCCGAACTTCGAACGCTGTCAATATCGAAGCTGACATACGCGCTGTCAGCCTCTCTTCTCGAGCTCTTGTATGCCTGCATGAACGCATCAGGGTTCTTCTGCGACCGGATCTGGGCGAGAGTACAGATCTGCCCTCCGCTGAATCGTACATACGAAAGATGCTCCCGGGAATTGGCGAATTCCTGGGTTCCGTACTCCGCGAAATCTGCTCCCTTCAGGACCTTTTCCTCTATGAGCATGCGGTACGATGTGCCGCTGTTTATCCCTTTCGAGTAGTCTCGCACGTCCAAATGACTGTCGATATTTATTGCTCCGCATCTTCCGCGGACAGATTCACAGGCGCGGAAGTCTGCATAGCTGATGTCATTGCTTCCGCCGAGTACGATAGGCAAATAGCCGTATCTTAAAAGATAGCTCACCATTCCTTCGAGCCTCGTCAGGGCTTCCTCTAGCTTCAAGTGTCTTTTCACGTTTCCCGCATCGAACACCCGAAATTCTGCGTCGGGAAGAGCGGCCGATTTGGTCGGGGTCAATTTGTAGAAAGCTCTCCTTATCTCGTCAGGGGCAGAGGAGCTCCCGGCGCGTCCAAGATTCCGCGCAGCTCCCTCGTCGTACGGAAATCCGACCAGCACAACCTTGAAAGTATCACCGAATTTTTCACGTTTCGTTTCGACGGTCTCGCCGAACCTCGAGTCCCCCAGTTCCCTCCGCTTGTAAATCAGCGATTGGTCCGGCAGATCAAGAGAATTCCAGAACTGTTCCATTCTTCACCACATTCCTGATTTTGTTCTGTGTGAAATGGTAGGGGAGATAGCTGTAGTCTTCGGCATCGACGATGAGCATATCGGCCTGTTTGCCTACCTCTATGCTTCCCACCCTGTCCGACAGCCCTATCGCGGCGGCGGCGTTGATAGTGGCGGCGTTAAAAGCTTCCTCCACGGACATTCCATTTAAGGTCACTGCAAGCCACATTATAGTCTGCATATTGTCAACCATCGACGTGCCCGGATTGAGATCTGTCGCGATGGCAACTGCACAGCCGGCATCGATCATTTGCCTTGCGGGAGCCGGCTTTCCGCGGATGTACGGAGCTACTGCGGGGAGAATCACGCCGACCGTTTCGCTCCTTGCCAGGATGTTGATCTCCTTCGGGGAAATGTTTTCAAGATGGTCGACCGAAACGGCACCGAGCTCTGCCGCAAGCTCCACCCCGCGGTTGGCCGAAAGCTCGTCCGCGTGCATCTTCAGCCCCAGCCCGTTGATGCGGGCAGCTGTCAGGATCTCTTTCGCTTCTGCAATGGAGAAGAATCCGTCGTCGCAGAAGACATCGCAAAAGTCCGCCATTTTCTTTTTGGCAATGAAAGGAATGAGCTCATCTGTCAGGATCTTGATATATCTGTCCCTTGTATTTCTATGCTCGGGGGGAACCGCGTGTGCACCGAGAAATGTAATCGCGACGTTTGTGATGGACTCATCCTTCAATTCATTTGCGGCTTCCAATATCTTTATCTCGTTCACGAAGTCGAGTCCGTAGCCGCTCTTTATCTCGATGGAGGTGGTTCCCCAGTTGAGCATATTGTCGATGCGTCTCTGAGCCTGGGAACGGAGTTTTGATCTGGAGAGGTCGCGTGTAGCTTTGACCGTTGCGAGGATCCCGCCGCCTCCGGCCGCTATCTCACTGTAGGTCTTGCCTCTCGCGCGCAGTGCGAATTCCCGTTCTCTTGTTCCCGCGAAGATAAGGTGCGTGTGGGGATCCACAAATCCGGGGACGATGATCTTGCCGGAGACGTCGAAGACGTTGCAGCCGGAGTGATCTTTGATTCTCCCGATTTGTTTGATCAGTCCCTCCTCGACAAGTATATCCATGCCCGTTATCAATCCGACATCGTTCATCTGCTCGCCGCGTTTGAAATGTCCGCCCGGGCTCGAGCATGTCACAATTGAGGCTGGATTCTTGAGTAGAAGCTTCATCTTGAGGTTGCCGTATATGTCACCGTTACCGAAGCCGATACCGAGATACTGGAGGGACTAATTGAGGGCCCGGGCGCTACGGATTCAACTGACATGGCTCTGTACATAGGATAAAGAGGAGGCCTGGAGACTGAAGTGGTCAGGGATTTAACCTTGAGATCGGTCAGTTTCTCTAGATGCGCTATTGCTTCTGCTTTTGTGCGGGCCTTTTCGACAGCCTTTTCGAGCGCTTCCGTTTCGAGGCTGTCCTGGTTTTGAGCCTTAAATTGGATGCCGTTTAGGGTGACTCCTTCAACGGAGGTCACTCTCCCCAGCATGTCGTTCAGCTGAGTAATCGGGACTGAAAGCGACATGGAAGTGGATACCTGATAATATTCCGGCGTGACATGCTCCGGTTTCTTGTAGTCGAAGAATGGCGTGACGGACAGATTGTCGGTAGTGAGCTTTGTCGTGTCTATGAGATTTCTTATTGAGCTTTGCAGGAGGTGGTACGTAGTCAAATACATTTTGAAAGCGTTCGTCGCCTGTTCCTGCCGTGCGGTGATGCTCAAGTGGAATTCAGCTATGTCGGGCTCTGCGGAGACATCTGCGTTTGAAGATACCGTGATTTCTGATTGTGCCAATGACGCCGATGCTACGACAAAAGTGACAAGAAGGAATACTGTTGTTCGCATACTTAACCTCCATTTAAGATTATTTATCAAACGAGTGTCGAAAATTCAAATGGAAAACGCGCCCCTTTCCGCTTGAGTATTCAGAAGGAAACAGGTAACTTTTTTCCACCTTAAGAAAATGCCAGCAGAGCACTTGATTGCGAGTTTATGCGCGATCTGAAGCTCCCGGGCTCGACGGACCTTAAGAAAATGCCAGCAGAGCACTTGATTGCGAGACCCGGCTCAGCCGGAATGTCCTGAACATAAATACCACTAATCTTTTACTAAAAGAGGTAAGGCAGCATGAAGACCTATTGGAAAACGAAGAGCATTTTGCTCGTCATGGTCGTTTTGTCCGTTGCACCCGGCGTCCTGAGCGCGCAAGGAAAGCAGGAGTACAAGGACATTCAGCAGGCTCTGCAGGCCACGAGGACGCTGATAGGAAAATCCGGTCCCAGAAGTCTCAACTGGATTGACAGCGGGAACAGGTATTCTTACATCACCACTAACGATTCAACGAAGAGAGAGGAGATTCGCGACTTCAATCCCGCAACAGGGAAGGATCAGCTTATCTTCGACGCTCAGGGCGTAACGTTCCCCGATACGAATAAGGCATTCAATTATCGTTCTTTCAAGTGGGCACACGATTCGAAGCATATCCTTTTCGAGACAAACTTCCGGAAGATCTACAGGAGATCCGGAATCTCTGACTATTACGTCTATTCTCTAGCTGACAAGAGCCTGAAGGTTGCCGCGAAGAACGCGAGAACCGCCGAACTGTCACCTGACGGTTCCATGGTTGGATATGAGAGGAACGGCAACATGTTCGTTTATGACTTTGCCTCTAAGAAGGAGGTACAGCTGACGAATGATGCAACGAAGGAAATCTTCAACGGGCATTACGACTGGGTCTACGAAGAGGAATTCGGCCAGGCACAAGCCTGGAACTGGTCACCGGACAGTAAATACATTGCCTACTGGCAATTCGATGAGAGCGGAGTTCCCGTAATTCAAATCTCGAATTACGAGGGTCTTCATAATAAATGGGAAAAGATTCCGATCCCTCAAGTCGGCGACCCGAACCCGCATGTCAAAATCGGCGTGCTGGACGTCAAAACACACAAGAACATCTGGCTCGACACCGGCGAGACCGGCGATTACTATATCCCCAGAATATACTGGACGAGCGAGCCGAATACGCTGGCGATGATAGTCCTTAACCGTGCCCAGGACGATATGAAGCTTTTCTTCTTCAACGTTACCAACGGCAGCCGAAGACTCGTCATGGAAGAAAAGAACAACACGTGGGTGGCAATCTTCAATTTCTACACCGGCGTGAACGACATGATGTTCTTCCCCGAAAAAGTCCACGAGTTTTTCTGGGTCTCGGATAGAAGCGGTTACTATCAGATATACAGGTACGCCTATGACGGCGAGCTCCTGAACAGGGTAACCGACGGAAACTGGGATGTCATAAACGTGCTCCGAATCGATCCCCAAAAGAAGCAGATCTACTACACGTCGGCACAGGCGTCTCCGCTGGAGGTGCAGTTATATTCGATCAGCTTCGACGGGAAGAACGAAAAGCGCCTGTCGCCAGCTCCGGGACATCACAATTTCAATATGTCACCAAACTGCAGGTATTACATAGACAGCTACTCCAGCATCCACCAGCCCCGGCAGGTTGAACTGTGGAACACCGGCGGCGAGATGGTGAAGAAGCTTGAGGCGAACGAATCGGTCACGAAGTTTCTGCAGACTCACGATTATTCTCCAAACGAGCTCTTCAGCTTCGTGACTTCGGATTCCGTCAGACTCGATTGTTCGATGATAAAGCCTTTTAACTTCGATTCGACGAAAAAGTATCCCGTGATATTAGCGATCTATGGCGGACCCGAATCCCATTCGGTTTACAACTCGTTTGACTTCTCCGGGTGGGACCAGTGGCTTGCGCAGAACGGCTACATAATTGTGGACGTGAACAACCGCGGTACCGCAAACTACGGCAGTGCTTTCGAGAAGGTTTTGTACGAGAAACTGGGTTACTGGGAAAGCCACGACTTTGTCCAAACAGCACACTATCTCGCAAAGCTGCCGTACGTCGACGCCAGTGAGATGGCTATTATGGGAACGAGCTACGGGGGCTACAGTACAATCTACACGATGCTTACCCACCCGGGAGTCTTCAAGGTCGGAATAGCGAATTCCCCCGTGACTGATTGGCGGCTCTACGACGATATCTATACTGAGCGCTATATGGGCCTCCTTTCGGACAACGAAGCCGGATATATCAAAAGCGATTGTATGACTTACGCCGACAGCCTCAGAGGGAAATTGCTTGTCGTACATTCCATGATGGATGACAACGTACATCCCATAAACACCATGCACCTCTTGACGGCGCTGACAAACGCAGGCAAGGATGTAAGTCTGCGTATTTTCCCTCCTGGCGCTCATGGAGCCGTGTACAATGCCGCCAGCGGATTACTATTGAGCAGGATCTACAACGAATACCTGAACCTGTATCTGAAAGGAAACTGCAGCGCCCTGAACTTGAACAGGTAGTTCTGAGCCGGTATGCATGGGACCACGTAGGTTTCACATGTTTTTAGAGCAGTAATTGTATCGAAAATTATCCCAACGGCAGCGGCCGCCGATCCATGATGTCGGGCCGCTCCGTTGCCTTTAGCGAAGGGGGTTAGTATATTAATCATGGAAGGAGTCAATGCACGACATACTCGTTGTAGATGATAACGCAATTAACAGGCAATTGGCCGTGTATCTCCTTAAAAGAAGCGGTTATGAGGTGCATGAGGCCGAATCCGGCCAGCAGGCCGTCGACTTCTTGAAGACTCGGACACCTGACGTCATCTTGCTCGACATTCAACTGCCGGAAATAGACGGCATTGAGGTGCTCAAGCAGATCAGGTCGAGCGATGCCACGAAGGACATTACGGTAATTGCTTTGACCGCTTACACGATGCGAGGAGACAAGGAGAAATTCGAAGCGGCGGGATTCGATGGTTACCTGCCTAAGCCGATCGAGCCTAAGACTTTCGCAAAACAGATTTTGGATATCTACAGCTCTTGAAGATAGACAAGAGCTTCGATGCGCTCAAGACACTTTTCGCGGCAGATTTGTAAGGAGAGCTAAGAGCTTCGCGGGCGGCGATTAGTGAGAAGGATGTTGAACCCGTCCCGCCGGATGTATCATTAGATTAGCGGCGCGGCGAATTAGCTCGGCTATCCCGAGATTTCACCTGCTGCTCACTGGCTGGAACGTTCGGACGAACAAACCAGTTTAGATTTTTAAGCGGCCTTTATGAAGAAGACATCTGCCGCGTTTGTTCTTTGAAAAGACTGCGGGCCATTTTTCCGTCTACCAGCTCCTTTTCGAGGCGAGCCGGATATTCTCATTGCATAGCCGACGGCTATTGCCCAAACGTATTTGGGGATGAAACGGAATCGACGGGGATTTGGGAAGCTTTGAGATGCGTGTCGCGGTCGCCGGTTCCGCGTTAAAAAATCGGTAAAAAAGTAAATGCGAACTCTAATTACGCATTGGCTGCTTAATTAAAAAAAAGCAACCCGTCCATCTGGATGTTCTGTCTGTCGGCACCAGAATGGGCGTCGCTTAGGCGGGCTTTTCATTCTTCTGTTCTCGGCGGTTGAATGAAAATATACAGCTGAGATAGCTGATCGTGACTCTGCTTCGCGAGTAGCGATCGGTGAAGTTTATGGTCGAAGCTACGCACGTAGAGGCTCATGGATTCCTATCTTCGGACCGGGGTTCGACTCCCCGCATCTCCACAAGAAATCAGGCCGGGGTTTTGCGCCGGCCTGTTCGCCGTATCCTTGGCGGAAGGAGCATCCGCCTGGCAGGGGGATCTCCCGCAGCGACATAATGGCTGTCAGCTTTCGGCGCTCAGTAGTGAGCCCATTCGGCCCCCGTGTGATCCGATCATCCGGTCGGTCGATGGGGTCTTCTCAGTGATCATCCGTCAAGGCGATTTTGGGCGGTCAAGCGATTGTTGTGTACCCGCTTTTAGCTCCTTGCGCGGATGCTCTACAGCCCATCTTTCCATTATTCCGGACCGCGCTTCAGTTTTCCCGTCTTTTCAGCCTTGTCCTTTTCACACTTTGAACTGGCCCTGATGCCGTCGTTTTGTTTTTTCAGTTAAAATTCTATATTGAATATTAGTATGTGGACGAGGGAGAAATTATCAGAGTTAATAAAGTCGAAGCTTGGCAACAGGCTTCTCGTGGTCGTTTCGAACCGAGAACCGTATGTACATGTTTTCGACGGCGACGAGATCAAGTACTATGTGCCCCCGGGAGGACTGGTCACAGCGATCGAACCCATCATGGAAGCGAGCGGAGGATACTGGGTCGCACAGGCTTCGGGCGAAGCGGACAACCTTGTTGTTGACGACGCAAACGAGATCGCTTGCCCTCCGGAGGATCCCAGCTTCACTCTCAAGCGGGTCTTCCTGACCAAGGAAGAAGAAACGGGGTTTTACTACAATTTTGCAAATGGCGGACTCTGGCCCCTGTGCCATGTTGCATACATCAGGCCGAGCTTCGAAGCGGCGGACTACGAGATTTATAAGCGAGTTCAGGAGAAATATGCGGACGCGATTGCTGAAATAGTCGGTGACCGCCCTGCCTTCGTGTTTATTCAAGACTATCACTTCGCAAACCTTGCCCGGATCCTGAAGGAGAAGGTGAAAAATGTGGTTACCGCGCAGTTCTGGCACATTCCATGGCCGAACAGCGAAGTGGTCCGCATCCTGCCCTTCAAAGAAGAACTGCTTGACGACCTTTTGTACAACGACCTGTTGGCGTTCCAGGTCCAATACCATTTGATGAACTTTCTTGATACCGTGAATCGATACATCGAGTCGCGTGTCGAGTATGATGTGTCGAGGATAAACAGGGGGGGAAGGACGACTCTTCTCCGTTCTTTTCCTATCGGGATAGACTTCGAGCAGGTATCGCGAATGTCTGCAAGCCAGAAGATCATAGACATGCGGAATGAGTTCCTGAAGAAATATAGACTGAAAGACAAGTTCGTGGCCATCGGAATAGATAGGATAGACTATACCAAGGGGATAGTCGAGCGTTTCCGTGCTGTGGACAAGTTTCTCGAGAAGAACCCTGAGTATATCGGGAAGTTCGTATTCGTTCAGCTCGGTGCACTGAGCAGGATGCATATCCCGGCTTACAGGGAGCTGAACGATTCATTGAACGACCTGATGGTGAGCATAAATGAGAAGTATCAGTCGTCGGGCTGGAAACCGATAATTCTTGCTCGAGCGAATCACTCGAAGGAGACTGTGACAGCATGGAACGGGTTGGCGAACATTTCCATGGTGACGTCTCTGCACGACGGGATGAATCTCGTCGCCAAGGAATTTGTGGCAGCACGTAACGATCTGAATGGGGTGTTGATCTTAAGCGAGTTTACGGGTGCAGCAAGAGAGCTGACGGATTCCGTACAGGTGAATCCTTACTATATTGACGGCCTTGCAGATGCAATCAAAACCGCTATCGAGATGAATCCGGATGAGCAGCAGCGACGGATGATGAGGATGCGTGAAGCGGTGAAGTATCAGAACGTTTACCGGTGGGCGGCCAAATTGTTGAGTGAGATATTCAACTTCGAATTCGTAGAGTATGATACTGAAGTCGTCGATAGTTGAGGAGCTGATCGCTCCTTCGGCGATAATTGTCGGCGCTTTTCTACTGGGATTGTTCTTTAAGAAAGTTGTGATTGCTTATCTTGCGAAACTCGCTTCCCGCACAAAGTGGCGTTTCGATGACGTCGTCATAGCGTCGGTAAGGAGTTCAGTTGTGCTGTGGGCGCTTGCTCTCGGCTTGTACGTGATTGTGCAAACCCAGGGTCTCTCCAGGGGCGTAACCGAAATTTCCTCGAAGGTGCTGGGTGTGCTCGTGATCTTTTCCGTGACGGTCGTAATCTCTAACATAGGCACGGAGGTAATCGAGTACTACAAGTCGGTCATTACCGGCCTGGCTTCCGCGACGAGTCTTCTCAAGAACATAATCAGGATTACGGTCTATTCTCTCGGAATTCTGATAATTCTCGACGATTTGCACATTTCTATTACCCCTCTTCTGACTGCTCTTGGAGTCGGCGGCCTGGCTATAGGTCTCGGACTTCAGGAAACGCTTTCGAATTTTTTCTCGGGGTTGCAGATACTTGCTGCAAGGCAAATTCAGGTGGGGAATTACATACGGCTCAGTAGCGGCGAAGAGGGATTCGTCGAGGACCTCAACTGGAGAGCGACCGTGATCAGAACACTCCCCGGAAATCACGTAATAATTCCGAACAAGAACATATCCAGTCTGATCGTTACGAACTACGAACGGCCCAACCCGGATATGTCTATCGTGTTCAATCTCGGCGTGGATTATGCAAGCGATTTACAAAGGGTCGAGGAAGTGACAATCGAAGTCGGCAAGGAGGTTCAGAAGACGGTCGACGGGGCGGTGCGCGACTTCACGCCGTTCATCAGATATAACCAGTTCGGTGATTCATCCATCAATTTTTCCGTAATCCTGCGGGGAAATACTTTCGTCGACCAGTATCTCATAAAACACGAATTCATAAAAAGGCTGAAAGCACGGTATGATAAGGAAGGAATAACGATACCCTTCCCGATTCGAACTCTGTACATGAACAAAGAGGTGGACTGACGTGGATTACAAGCCATTTGAATTCAAGTCTAGACTGGTCCTTACCGAACTCCTCGGGAGGAGAGCGGCCACTCTGCCCGAACTAGTGGACGGCATAAGAGTGGTACCACTGTCCTCGATATACCATCATACACACCGGTTTCTTCAGCAGCATCACTTCCTCTCACCCGAGCCGCCGAACGATTTCGCATACTGGGTGACGAACATGCTGAACGATGAGGTCGCGGGCGAAAAGCTGGCGAGCATCGACGTTACTCAGTTCCTCAAGCTCTCGGATCTGAGACGACGTTTTCTGGAGCTGATGGAAGATTACCTGAAGACGGCCAATCACAGCGTCAGCAGACAGTGCCCTGAAGGCGAGGAGTTCCACTTCATGAGCTCGAGGATCTTTGTTGTGCCGACGGGGAAGGTGGCCGGAAATGTTCAGGAGTTCAGGGACGTCTTGAAGCTCGTGAGCATACACTCGATATATTTTCACATGTTCGAGGCCAAGCTTCGCCTTGAAAAGGGGGATAACGATTTTTCGATATGGCTTCGCTCTGCGGGAAAAGAAAAAGAAGCCGAACAAATATCGCGGCTGGATCCATACACCTTCACCCTGGAAGGGCTCAGGGAAAGACTTCTGAGGATAGTTAGCAATGGCGCAAGTTAAAGACTACACGGATATTGTCGGCAATTCAGTCATCGAGGAGCTGTACGCTATCGGTGATAAGGCCCGGAATATGAAGATACAGCATGTCAACTCTACCGCAGTGGGCGGAGGAGTGGCGGAGATTCTGACCCGTCTCGTCCCGATGCTGAATGAGCTTGGAGTCGAGAGCAGATGGGACGTGATAAAGGGAGGTGAGAAGTTTTTCACCATCACCAAAAAGATGCACAATGCGCTTCATGGTGTTCCCGAGATTTTCACGGATGACGACTGGTCTCATTTCCTTGACATAGACAGGGACAACGCGAGGTCGATGAATTTCGACAGCAATGTTGTTTTCATACACGACCCGCAGCCGATCGGGCTGGTGGAGGAAAGAGCGCATCTCGACAACAGGTGGGTATGGCGGTGTCACATAGATTTTTCCGAGCCGAGGGACAATGTGTGGCTTTTCCTGAAGGACTTCATAGAGCGCTTTGACGGAGCTGTTTTCTCGGCGCCTGCATTCAGCCGCCCGCTCATGACAAAGCAGTTTCTGATCTCACCGTCAATAGATCCGCTCAGTGACAAGAATAAAGACTTAAGCGACGACTTTGTGAGAGATATGTTCGACAGGTTCGGTATCGACAGGAGCCGTCCTGTGGTCACGCAGATCTCGCGATTCGATTATCTGAAAGACCCGGTCGGCGTGATAAAAGCTTACAAGCTGGTGAAGCGGTACATAGACTGCCAACTTGTCCTGGCGGGCGGAGGCGCAACCGACGATCCGGAGGGAGAAAAAGTATTGAATGAAGTCCGTGAGGCAGCAGACGGTGACAAAGACATATTTGTACTGCTCCTCCCGCCTTCAAGTGATGTGGAGATCAACGCGCTGCAGAGAGGATCCAGCGTCGTTTTGCAGAAGTCGCTGAGGGAGGGATTCGGACTGACCGTTGCAGAAGCCATGTGGAAAGCCAGGCCGGTTATAGCTTCGGCCGTCGGTGGAATACCGCTGCAGGTCAAACACAAATACAACGGTGTCCTGACGCACAGCATTGAGGGAACTGCCTACTGGATAAAGCAGCTGATCAACGAGCCGAACTATGCACGCGAACTCGCCAGAAACGGCAAGGAACATATAAGACAAAACTTCCTCATAACGCGGCACCTCCGTGACTACCTTCTTCTTTCGTTGTCTCTGTTTCATGATAAGGATATCGTGTATTTGTGACAATGTGGGGCGTGGACGAACGCGCCGCGCTGCGAGGGTACAAGGCATTCTGCTTTGCCGAAGCACGTGATTCTTCTTCACTCCCCCCGTGCTTAGGCCCCTTTGTACGATTCAAAAATTCTCGAGGAAAAACGTTAAATGTCAATTCCCAGATTCTCCAGCAAAGTTCTTACCGGCTCATTACTCAATAAAGCGGCTTTCTTCTTCGATTTTGACGGGACACTCACGAATATCGTCCTGAGACCCGAAGATGTCAGACTAAAGACGGTGGTCAGGAATATTATTGAAGAACTTGCGGAGAGGTTTCCCGTGGGGGTTATCAGCGGGAGGCAGTTAAGCGAGCTGAAGAGGCTCGTGGCGGTGAAAAATATATTCTATTCCGGGAATCATGGAGTAGAAATTGAAGGCCCCGGCTTCAAATTTGTGGAGCCGCGCTCTGCCCGCTCATCGACTTACATCATTTCGCTGGCAAAGGAGATCGATCGGAAGGTCAGGCCGTACGGCGCGCGAGTCAACTCCAAGAATTATTCAGTATCCATACACTACCGCACGTTAGATCCGCATCTCGTCAAGGGACTCCTCGCGGAACTTGAGAAACTCCTGAAAACACCCGTCCGCCATGGCAGAATCGATGTTTTTCACGGAAAGAAAGTAGTCGAGATAAAGGCCCCGGTCGATTGGGACAAGGGAAAAGCGATTGAGTTGATTACGAAGAAGAAGGTTAGGAACGGCAAGCCGGTATTCTTCGGCGACGATACTACGGATGAGTACGGTTTCAGAAAAGTGAACTCGCTTGGTGGAATAAGTGTATTTGTCGGAGGGAGCCGTCGGCAAACCGCAGCCAGGTACAGGATAGCATCGCCTGCTGATCTGACAGCAGAACTGGCAAAGTTTCTCTTCGAGCTGGAATGACCGATTTTAGGGCAGTCAGCTGTCCAGCAGTCGTTTACCCAATAGATCTGAAAACAAAAAGTCCCGCATTCGCGGGACTTTTTGACTTCTAACTTTTTACTTTTGAGTTACCTTAGTACATGTCGCCCATCGGCGGAGTCGGCATTGCAGGCTTTTCCTTCTCGGGCTTCTCGCAGACGACAGCTTCCGTTGTAAGAAGCAAGCTTGCTACGCTGGCAGCGTTCTGCAGCGCGGTGCGCGTGACCTTGGTCGGATCGATCACGCCGGCCTTGAGCAGATTCTCGTAGGTCTCTGTCTGCGCGTTGAAGCCGAAGTCGTCTTTACCTTCTCTGACCTTCTGCAGGACAACCGAGCCTTCAAGTCCGGCATTGTTGACGATCCACCTCAGCGGCTCTTCGAGAGATTTCTTCACGATTTCGACGCCGATCTTTTGATCTTCGTTTTCCGTCTTTACGGAGTCGAGCTGGGCGATTGCCCTAACCAGTGCCACGCCGCCGCCGGGAACTATGCCTTCTTCGACTGCCGCACGCGTCGCATGCAAGGCGTCTTCGACACGGGCCTTCTTCTCTTTCATCTCTACTTCAGTTGTCGCACCGATCTTGAGCACTGCAACTCCGCCTGACAGCTTCGCAAGTCTCTCCTGGAGCTTCTCGCGATCGTAATCGGACGTCGTCTTTTCGATCTGCGCTTTGATCTCGTTGATGCGGCGCTTGATGTCATCCTTTGAGCCGGCGCCCTCGACGATCGTCGTGTTGTCCTTATCGACGGTCACCTTCTTTGCGGTACCGAGGAAGGAAGGCTGAGTGTTCTCGAGCTTGAATCCCTTCTCCTCCGATATGACTTGTCCGCCTGTCAGAACCGCGATATCCTCCAGCATGGCCTTTCTTCTGTCCCCGAACCCCGGTGCCTTTACGGCGACGGCTTTCAACGTGCCTCTGATCTTGTTGACAACCAGTGTGGCAAGGGCTTCGCCTTCCATGTCTTCGGAGATGATGACAACTGACCGTCCGGCCTGCGCTACCTTCTCGAGAATCGGAAGCAGGTCTTTCATGGCGGAGATCTTCTTGTCGTGGATGAGGATATAGGGATCTTCCATGTCCGCTTCCATCGATTCGGTGTCGGTAACAAAGTAAGGGGAAAGATAACCGCGGTCGAATTGCATTCCCTCAACGACTTCCATCGTCGTGTCGGTACCTTTTGCCTCTTCGACTGTGATGACGCCGTCTTTCCCGACTTTGTCCATCGCGCTGGCGATGAGCTCGCCTATTTCATTGTCATTGTTTGCCGATATTGTACCTACCTGGGCGATCTCTTTCTTGTCTGTTACCTCGCGGCTCATCTTCTTCAGCCCGTCGACGATCTTCTCGACCGCGATGTCTATTCCGCGCCTCAGATCCATGGGGTTGGCGCCTGCGGTTACGTTCTTCAAGCCTTCCCGATAGATTGCCTGTGCCAGAACGGTAGCAGTGGTCGTTCCATCGCCTGCGACGTCGGAAGTCTTCGAGGCGACCTCGCGAACCATCTGTGCGCCCATATTCTCTATCACATCTTCTACTTCAATTTCTTTTGCAACTGTGACTCCGTCCTTCGTCACGGTCGGTGCGCCGAACTTCTTATCGATAACCACGTTTCGTCCCCGTGGTCCGAGAGTAACCTTTACCGCATCGGCAAGTGTGTCGACGCCGCGCTTCAGAGCCGAACGCGCATCGGGACCAAACTGGATTAGTTTTGCTGCCATTATTTCATGCTCCTTTCATTTAGATAATTGCAAAAACATCGCTTTCGCGCATGATGAGATATTCTGTTCCATCGTAGTTGACCTCGGTCCCGGAATATTTTCCATAAAGGATCTTGTCTCCTACTTTTACTTCCGGGGGAACCTTCTTCCCATCATCGGTGACTCTTCCCGGTCCAACTGCGACGATTTCACCCTGCTGTGGACGTTCCTTCGCAGTGTCCGGCACGAATAGCCCGCCCTTCGTCTTTTCCTCGGCTTCGAGCGGCTTCACAACTACTCGATCTGCCAACGGCTTAATCTTCATCTCGTTTATCCTCCTTTTTGTTCAGTTTCTATTAAGGACTCGACTGTGTATTTAGCACTTTATAGTTGCGAGTGCTAATTTAATTTCGACCTGCCAGAAAGTCAAGCACTCAAGGCGTATGAGTGCTAATTTTTGCCTTTCCGGAATCAGTACCTCATCGTGATCCGTATGTGTCGTCGGCGATTGCCGCTGTATATACGGCAACATGCCACCAAATCGTGCGGAAAATTGACCTCCCCTGACTAAACTACACTCTATAATGGAAGATTTTGCGGAATTTCTTCGGCACATTGCTTGCGGCAACAACCCTTGTGGGATGTTTGAGGTGCCCTTTAAGTTTTGAACGTTCATTTAAATTCTGGGATCCTTCGCAACCGATGAATACCCCAGATCATTGTCCTCACATTTTAAGGAGGAACATGCGATGCCGGAAACCTCTACTAGAAAAGAAGTGCTGCCTGTTGAGTTCTATGTGACGGAAGAATGCAACGGATGCGGGTTGTGCAAGAATATCGCTCCCGGCTTCTTCGACTATGTCGATTACGCTTACTATTACTACATAACGCGTCAGCCACGGACCGAATCGGAAGTGGCACTCCTCAGAGACGCAGCGGCCGTCTGCACGGTCGAAGCAATACGTGAAACCACAAAACTGCTTTGATGAAAGGACTATTTCATGTTTCAAATAATGGGCAAGGAAGTCCCTGCTAAAGCAATAACCAAATTTGTAATTCATGCCCCATACGTAGCTCGAAAGCACAAAGCCGGAAACTTCGTAATAATCAGGGTCAATGAACACGGAGAAAGGATACCGTTGACCATAGTTGATTCCGACCGTGAAGCCGGCACGATAACCATAATGGTACAGACTATCGGAAAGACCACGAAACTTCTAAGCATGCAGAATGTCGGCGACTGCCTGCAGGATGTCGCAGGTCCACTCGGCAACGCAACCCCGATTAATTCGTATGGTACTGTCGTTTGCATAGGGGGTGGCGTCGGGACTGCCGAAGTTTATCCGATCGCGCGTGCGTTGAAAAGTGCGAGAAATAAACTTGTTACTATCGTTGGTGCAAGATCAAGGGATCTTGTGATCTTGGAGAAAGAGCTGCGCGGAATCTCGGACGAGTTCTTTGTTACGACGGACGACGGATCCTACGGGATGAAAGGATTGGTGACGGGCGCCCTTGACGAGTATTTGAAGAAAGACCCTGATGTGAAATCGGTCTATGCGATAGGTCCCATAATAATGATGAAGGCGGTTTCCGAGTTTACCAGGCCGAAGGGCATACAAACCTTTGTGAGTCTGAATCCCATCATGATGGACGGCACAGGGATGTGCGGCGCCTGCAGAGTTACAATCGGGAACGAGACTAAGTTTGCATGTGTGGACGGACCCGAGTTCGACGGGCATCTCGTCGACTTCGATGAATTGATGACCAGGAACCGAACGTACATGGATTTGGAGAAACAGTCTCTGGAGAGGTTCGACCAAGAGCTGGCCTCCCAGGCGTGCAAAGCCGAGAGGAAGGAGGCAGCCAATGCCTAACACATTGAAACCCTCCGAAAGGATGAGGATACCGAGGCAGAGGTCGATCGAACAGGATCCGGAAGTCCGGAAGCACAATTTCGAGGAAGTCTCGTTCGGGCTCGATGAAAGCCTTGTATCGCAGGAGATGCTCCGCTGTATCGACTGTAAGCAACCTTATTGCGTCTCGGGTTGTCCCGTTGGGATAGATATTCCTGCCTTTATCAAGTTGATTGTCGAGAAGGATTATCTCGGCGCAGCGAGGAAAATAAAGGAAAAGAATTACCTTCCGGCCATTACCGGACGGGTGTGCCCCCAGGAGACACAGTGCGAAGCGGTATGCCCGATCGGGAAGAAGCATGAGCCCGTGGCAATCGGCAAACTGGAGCGTTTCGTCGCCGATTACGAGAGGCTGCACAGCTCGTTCGACGGATTTGTCGTTGAGCAGAAGAGGAAGGAGAAAGTCGCTATTGTCGGGACCGGGCCGGCGGGGCTTACCTGCGCTGCCGAGCTGGCGAAGCTCGGCTACAACGTGACGATGTTTGAAGCGCTCCATGCAGCAGGTGGCGTGCTGAGGTATGGCATCCCGGAGTTCAGGCTTCCCAAATCGATACTTGACTCGGAAATAGAAAACGTGAAGAAACTGGGCGTGGAGATCATAACGAATTTCATTGTGGGCAGGACAGCGACTGTAGACGAGCTGCTGGATGACCTCGGCTTCGATGCCGTCTTTCTGGGGACGGGTGCGGGTACGCCGACTTTCCTCGGGATTCCGGGCGAGAATTTCCCGGGCGTCTTTTCGGCGAGCGAATTCCTGACGCGTGTTAATTTTATGAGCGGCTACAAGTTTCCGGAATTTGACACGCCGGTCAAGATCGGTAGGAAGGTTGCGGTCATCGGCGGCGGCAATACTGCTATGGATGCAGTGCGGACGGCCAACCGCCTCGGAACTGAGAAGGCTTACCTGGTCTACCGCCGGAGCAGGGGAGAAATGCCTGCCCGTGAAGAAGAAGTGCAGCACGCTGAGCAAGAAGGAGTGGAATTCCATCTGCTGACGAATCCGGTCCGCATCATTGCGGGCGATAACAAGTGGGTCAAAGGGATGGAATGTGTGAAAATGCAGCTCGGCGAGCCCGATGAATCCGGAAGGAGAAGACCGGTCGTCATACCGGGCTCTAACTACATAATGGATGTCGATACCGTGATCCTTGCGATTGGTCAGCGTCCGAACCCGATACTGCAGGCAACTACTCCCGGCCTGGACATGTCCAAACGTGGTACGGTGGTTGTCGACGAGAACTGCAAGACTAGCCGCGAAGGAGTGTTCGCCGGCGGCGACCTGTCGCGCGGCGGCGCGACCGTGATCCTCGCAATGGAGGACGGTCAGAAATCCGCGGCTGCAATTCATAACTATCTGGAGGTCAAAGCGCAAAAGGCAAAAGGCAAAACCAGCGACAGCCTGGCTTAGAGCTCTTGACCTTTGAATTTTGAGGCCGGAAGATGAATATCGGTATACCGAATGAACAGCTGAAGCATGAGAATCGCGTCGCACTGACCCCTGCGGCAGTCGCAACAATGATACAGCTTGGCCACTCCGTCTATATCGAGTCCGGAGCCGGGAAGTCCAGCCGGTTCGGGGATGAGATATACTTGAATGCCGGCGGCACGGTAGTATACACTAAAGAAGAGGTATTCAGAAGAAGCGAGACGGTCTGCGCAGTCGAACCGCCGACGTTAGATGAAATCGCGCTAATGGAGCCGGGGCAGACGGTCTTCAGCTTTCTTAACCTTCCTGTTGCGCGTCCTCAACTTGTCGATGCCTTCGTGGAGAAGAAAGTAAACACCGCAGGATATGAACTCATAGAAACTGCAGATGGAGATCGGCCGGTCATTCACTCGATGAGCGAGATTGCCGGCCAGCTGTCGATCTTCATATCGGCGCGTTATCTGGAGACGGGCGACCGCGGCAGGGGAATAGTCCTCGGCGGGATAGCGGGCGTTGCCCCGGCAGCGGTGGTTGTCATCGGTGCGGGAGTGGTGGGGACGGAAGCTGCCCGGACTGCGGCAGGCCTGGGTGCGCAGGTCATAGTTCTTGATACTGACCTCGGCCGTCTGCGCAATGTAGACCGCCTGCTTCTGAAGCGCGTCACCACTGTTCTTGCGACTCCTGTGAGTATACGGAAGAGCGTCACCTATGCCGACGTCCTCGTGGGTGCGGTATCCATGAGAGGCGAGCGCACTCCCCACGTCGTCACCGAAGACATGGTCAAGTCGATGAAACCTGGTGCTGTCATCGTGGACATATCGATTGACCAGGGAGGCTGCATCGAAACGAGTCGGCCGACCACTGTTCAGGATCCGGCATTTGTCCTTCATGACGTTATTCACTATTGCGTCCCGAACATAACCGCGACCGTTGCGCGGACGGCTACTTATGCTTTGACAAACACGATCCTTCCCTACATCATCCGGATTGCTGAAAAGGGCCTCGTACAGGCACTTAAGGAAAATCCGGGGCTTGCCAAAAGCTTTTTCACCTTCGGCGGTTTCTGTACGCAGAAAATCGCAACCACGATGTTTGGAAAGCAATATTCACGCATCGAAACGCTGCTCAACTGATGTCCTGGGTCGAAACATATAGAAGTAAATCGACAACGGCTTGCGAAGCCGTCAAGCTGATTCAGTCGGGTGACCACATCTATGTTCATCCGGGCTGCGCAGTCCCGGAAGTGTTGATCGATGCGATGGTGAAAAGGGCGGACGAGCTGCAGGGGTGCGAAGTTATTCACATCCTTTCACTCGGGAAGGCGACGTATGTCCAGCCTGAGATGGCTTCGCATTTTCATCATACCGCGCTGTTTATCGGGACTAATACAAGGGAAGCCGTCAACCAGGGCAGGGCGGACTTTGTGCCGGTCTTCCTGTCAGAGATACCGCGCCTGTTCTACTCAGGGGAGATAAATATCGAGGTGGCTCTGATCCACGTTTCTCCGCCGGACGAACACGGCTTTTGCAGTTTCGGAGTCGGCGTGGAGACGACAAAAGCCGCGACCGAAGTCGCGCGCGTAGTGATCGCGCAGGTGAACCCGAACATGCCCCGCGCTTTGGGAGATAGTTTTATTCATGTAAGCAAGATTGACAAAGTGGTTGAAACCGACGTGCCGATAAAGGAGCTCCCTCAGGTAGAGCCGGATACCTCGGAAGAGGAAATGGAGATGTATCGGAAAATCGGGCGGAATATTGCTGAATTAATTGAAAATGGGTCGACACTGCAGCTCGGCATCGGAAAGATTCCCGATGCTGTCTTGTTGTCGCTTGCGGGAAAGAAGGACCTGGGAATTCATTCGGAGATGTTCTCTGACGGCGTGATAAAACTCGTCGAAAGCGGCGTCATCACGAACGAAAAAAAATCTCTCCACCCCGGGAAGATGGTTGCCAGCTTTGTCCTTGGAAGCAGAGTTCTCTTCGATTTCATTCACAACAACCCGATCGCCGAATTCCACCCTTCGCAGTATGTCAACGATCCCTTCATTATCAGTCAGAACAAAAAAATGGTCGCGATAAACTCCGCCCTTCAGATCGATTTGACCGGACAGGTGTGTGCCGATTCCATCGGATATAAATTCTACAGCGGTTTCGGCGGGCAGGTCGACTTCATTCGCGGTTCAGCAAGGTCTGAAGGGGGCAAACCGATTCTGGCGGTTCCCTCGACCGCTAAGAACGGAGAAGTCTCAAGAATAGTTCTCAATCTCGCTGAAGGGGCCGGTGTGACTACTTCCAGAGGTGATGTGCATTATGTGGCAACTGAATTTGGGGTGGTTAACCTCCACGGAAAAGGGATCAGTGAGAGGGTGAGATCTCTTATCGGAATTGCGCACCCTAAGTTCAGGGAGGAGTTGACATATGCGGCAAAGAGAAGATGTTGGATTTGAAGATGAGGGTCCGGTTTCCGATCACGCGAGATTTGAACGTCGTACGATTGAATATTCCATTTACGAAAAATTTTTTGCCAGAAAACTTCCCTTACTGGTGCAGGTTTTGGCAATAGGAGATCAACATGACTGCTGGGAAACTGATGAAAATAGGGGAGGTCGCCAAGAAACTTGGCGTCGCGGTATCGACCGTTCGCAAGTATGAAGCTGCCGGAGTTGTATTGCCTGTACGAACCTTCGGCAAGCACCGGCTCTTTTCTGAAGACGATCTGTTTTGGCTGGCTTGCGTTCGCGACATGATAACTCACAAAGGGATGACTCTGGAGGCGATCAAAAGAATGGTCTCTATGATCCCTTGCTGGGAATTACGGAAGTGTAACATCGACGAGAGGCTTAAGTGCCCTGCCTACACGGATGATTCAGTGCCATGCTGGCTTCTCACGGGGACCAGGTCGGACTGCTCGACTGCAGATTGCCGCACGTGCATCGTCTACAAGAGGGTAACGCACTGCGACAACATGAAGATGCTCATTACCGAGCTAGTCTACTCAAAGAGCTGACGGACCCCGGTCCACTGACTATCAAGAACCTTGGGCTTTTGCCTCGACGGGCTGACCACGCGGCAAGGCCGCCCTTGGGCGCAGGTAAAGGAAACCTATTATTCCGATTATCATCAACGGTATCGACCAGTGTTGCGCTTCGCTTAGTCCGAAAAGGAGCCGCGGGTTCAGCCGTATGAACTCGACGAGGAAGCGCTCGAGCCCTTCCAGAAACAGATACAACATGAAGAGTTTCCCGGCAGGTATCATGTTCTTTCTAAGGCGCCAGAGGACGTAGAAGATCAGAAGGCATGCAAGAAATTCGTATATGGGTGTCGGATGGCACAACGTATTGTTAGGGACGACGCCTCCGGGATATCTGGCCTCGATCTTCGGGAGGTATCTGAAGGCGAGAGACGGAGGATCGACTCCTTTAGCGTAATCGACACCCCACGGGAGCTTAGTCGGCATTCCGTAGTCGCCGTCTCCGGAGAAATGACAGGCAAGCCTTCCGATGCCATAACCGAGGATGAGGGCCGGGGCCGCCGCGTCAGCCACGGTCAGAAACTTGAAGCCTTTGCGTTTCGCTATCCATATTATGACGACACCTGCGAGAATGAAGCCTCCGTACCATGTCAGCCCGCCTCCGATGAAAGCCATGTAAAGCGGCGCCTTGAGGAAGTCTCCCCAGTTTTCTATGAGCGATAGTATCCTGGAGCCTGCCAGGCCGAGGACGACCGCAAGAATCGTCACCTGGTTTGCGAAGTCCGCTCCAAGATGTCTCCGTTTGAATTCCTTAACTAAAACATAGTTTGCGAAGAGGATTGCTATTCCAACTGTCAGGCCATAGCTATACACCTTGAGCGGACCAATCTTTAACAGGACTGGCATTACAGTATCACTTAAGAGCTTGCTGAGCATCTTCCTGGTCCTTCTTTATCCCGAAACGGAAGTGAATCAAGTTAATTTACTCAAATATGAACAGCTACATTGGGCACAACGTTTCGTGGTTTATTATGATCACACTCTAGTTCCACTTTTTCAATCCAGGCCAAAGGCAACCTTGAACAGTATGCTCCTCGGACTTCCGAAGTTGGCTCCGTTGAAGAAAGCCCCGTTCAGGAGATACTGGTGATTCAGGATGTTAGCGACGTACAACTCTGGCCTGAGACTGAAGCCGCTGAGATAGAAAGTTTTGCCGATCGAGCCGTCGAAGATCAGGTGCGGTGCTACGTGCCCGTTTATCTGGCCGTTGGTAAGTCCGCTTCCGTAGCTTGCGATCAGGTTTGCAAAATATCCTGCCCTGTCATAGTTCAGACCGAGCGAATACGTGATTCTCTGGTCATGATCAAGGTCGAACGCGGTTGTCGGGGGCAGTGCCGGAAGGAAGCCGCCGGTAGTGGCACCGACACCCTGGGCGTGGCTGACGGCTATATTGAAGTATCCACTGAATGGTCCGACCGGACTGTAGTTCAGCCCGAGTTGAATACCTCGAACGAAAATCCGCTGTATGTTCACCGCAGTCTGAATGTTTGTGCCGGGAATGGTATTGTTGTCCATTCCCGGGTTTTCCTCTGTGTAGTAACCTTCCAGCTTGGCCGAAATAGACCTTGAAAAATAATGGGATATCCCAACTTCGAAGTAGTCACCTCTCACGGGCAAGGTAATCTGGGAGATCGCTCCATTAGCTCCTGTTATTTCTCTGAGCTGTTCTACGAGCACCGGAACGAAAAGGCGGCTGTAGTAACCGTATATTCTCGTCGACAGTCCCGGTATGTACATCAGTTTTATTTTCGGCGACACCTGAGATTCAGTCCCTATCCCCTGGGCATGATGCTGGTCAAATCTTACACCTGCATCGAGTTCAAAAATTGGGACCGGCTGATAAGTACCCTGAACGTATGCGCCGAGGTCGTATCCCTGCAAGGTCTCGACCGACTGCGGGCCGAGAATATTTCCGTTAAAGGAGCTGAAGTTCTCGTTTCCTCTCGTGTAGAAGTAGGTAGCTCCGGCCTGAAGAGAGAGTTCATCGCTCTCAGGAAGGGAGATGCTCGATTTCGCTCCGTACACGTTGAAGAGTCTGTCTTCTCTTATGTTGTAAGAGATAGAATCTCCCGCAAAGAAGAAGGACGGGACATCGTTTGTCCCGGGCGTGTAGGTTCCACTCCCTTGCCTATGGCTCAATGCGAAGTAAAACTGGCCGCTGCCACCGTCACTCCCAAACGCGTGACGGTATATCAGATTCTGAAAGCCGTCGGCAAATGTCTCGATATCATTCTTGGTGATTCCGCCGGTGGAATCGTAGGGAACCTGGAACCTCGATCCTCCCTGATCGAGATCCAGAGAGAGCAGGTCGTTTGGTGAAATGATGTACTGCACCTTTCCAAAGCCATATATGTCCTGCCCGTGATCGTGAAAGATGTAGGGAGTCGGCGTGTCTATTCTCCTGTCGGTAACCTTCCTTGACCCCGCAAAAAAATAAGAGAAGTTGCCTGTGTGGGCGGCAAGAGACAGGATCTGCCCGGAAGAATTGAAGCTCCCCACATATCCGGACGCGTTTGCACTGAAATTTGTCGCCGGGATTTTTGTCCTGACGTCGATGACCGAAAGCGCATCGGAATATTCAGCCGGCAGGTCGCCGACGAGGAAGGAAATGCGATCCACGACCCGCGGGTCGAACAGCTCCGTCATCCCCTCGCTCATAGTCTCAGGGATCGGTATCCCGTCTACGTAATAGGAATATTCCGCGTGCTGTCCCTGTATGTGAACTTCACCCGTTGGGGCCTGTACCGCACCCGGAACGCTCTGTTGGATAATTGCGGACGGGGTCGCCATTGGTGAAGCGTGATAGGTGCTTGTCCGGAAGACGGGGGCCGTTAGTATGAGCTGCAGATCCTTGTTGGATGGATGGTCCTTCCGCGCATTTGCGGTTACAGTCACGCCCTCCATTTCGATATCGCTCGGTTCCAGCATGAAGTCCAACTCATTGTCTCCTGCAACCAGCGCGGTATCGGCCTCTTCTTTCCGGAATCCGACGATATAGGCGACCACTCTATAACGTCCCGGCGGCAGGTTCCCTATCTCATATCTTCCGAATTCGTTGCCAACAGTTCCTGTTATGACCTTATCGCCTTTCATGATTGCAACCTCTGCGTACGCAATCGGCTGCTTGTCTGTCTTCTCAATAATCTTTCCCCTTACGACTGCTCTGTTGTAGACATCAGGGGGAGCCTGGGCAAGTATAGTCCCCTGTACACACAGAAGCACCACTGCAGATAGCACAATAGTCCTGAGCATAAACAGTTCTCCTTATAGAGTACAAGTTTTTTAGTGATTTCTCGGAAACTGTGATATAGAACTATGCTTGCGGAGGTGCGCGGGCGGAAAAATCCTGGAGGGTGATGAAAGGTGGTTCGGTATCCTTCTCTATCCGGATGAAGGTGACATTCGTGGAGGGAATGTATATCTGCGAGGCCGCCACCGGTCCGTGGGTGGACTCTGAAAAGTTGTGGGCCGGACAGACGAAATAGCCGTCTACAGTGTCGATGCTGTGGGTTATGCTGTCAAGCGGGGAAATGTGCAAGGTACCGCCGAGAGGGACAAAATCCTTGTGGGCAAGTTCGAAGGTGGAAATGATTACCAGGTAGACAAGTAAGATGCCCTTTGCGATTCGTTTTTGTCGTTTCAGCAGCATCTGGTCTTTACGGTCTCCTTGAACTCATACCAACCGACAAGACAGCTAAAGTGTAGTAATGGTTCCACAAAGGAACATTAAAATGTTTTCATGGCGCAGAGCCGCCGAATACTCATATTCTCTCCAAGGCCTGGTTTAAGTCGTCTGTAAGGTCAGCGACATCTTCCACGCCCACGGAAAGTCTTATAAGTGTATCTTCAAGCCCCGATTTCAGTCTGACCTCTCGCGGCAGGGAAGAGTGGGTCATCGAAGCCGGGTGCTCGATCAATGATTCCACCCCTCCCAGGCTTTCCGCGAGAGTGAAGATTTTCGTGTACGTCGTAATCCTTTTCGCAGCCTCTATGTCGTCGTTTTTCAGTGTGAAAGACAACATTCCGCCGAAGTCACGCATCTGTCTATTTGCGACGTCATGGTTCGGGTGTGTTTTAAATCCCGGATAGTTGACATGTTTCACTTTGGGATGAGAAGCCAGAAACTCGGCCACTCTTGCCGCGTTCTCACAATGACGCTGCATCCTGAGGTGTAGCGTTTTTGTTCCCCGGAGTGCGAGAAAGCAGTCGAAGGGTCCCGGAGTCGCCCCGGTCGACTTCTGGATGAAATGAACCTTTTCTGCAATTTCGCCGTCGTTTGTGATCGCCGCGCCGAGGATCACATCGGAATGCCCGCCGATATACTTGGTAGCGCTGTGTACTACGATGTCTGCGCCTAATGACAGCGGCCGCTGCAAATACGGCGTCGCGAACGTGTTGTCGACAACCGACAATGCGCCGGCTTGTTTTGCAGTTCGGACAACCTCTTCGATATCCACGATCCTCAAGAGCGGATTTGTCGGGGTCTCTATCCAGATCATTCTCGTGTTTGACTTGACGGCATCTCTGACGCTGGCGGGGTCGCTCAAGTCTATGAAGTCGAAACTCAATCCAAACCGTTCGAACACTTTCACGAAAATTCTGTAAGTGCCTCCATAGAGGTCGTTGCCCGCGACCACATGGTCGCCCGTCTTGAGCAGCTTCACGACTGCGTCTATTGCACCCATGCCCGAGGCAAATGCAGCGCAGTGCTCGGCTCCTTCGAGTGCGGCGAGGTTTTTCTCAAGTGCGGTTCGCGTCGGGTTGCCGGCCCGCGAGTAATCATATCCTTTGTGGACCGTCGGCTCCGACTGAGCAAAAGTTGAGGTCTGGTAGATTGGGGTCATTACGGCGCCGGTGGCGGTGTCCGGTTCCTGACCGGCATGAATGGCAAGAGTTCCGAATTTCATTACCTCTCCAGGTTTTCGGTTGAGTTTTCGGTTATCGCGTATATCAGGTCCGACTTCGTTATAATTTCCAGCGAGCCGTTGTCCCGCTGGACGATAACCGCGGGATTTTCCTTGTCGAGCATTTTGTACAGGTTCTTGACAGACGTTCTCTCGTTAACGAGCGGGAAGGGCTTGTCGATAATCTCCTTTACTCTCTCTTCTCTCAGTGCCGGATTGAATACCAGGGTCGAGAGTACCTTGTTCTCGGTGAGGCTGCCGACAACGTTTCCGTCTTCCATTACCGGAAGCTGGGATATGTCGTTTTTCTGCATGAGATCGATTGCCTGCATCAGCGTCGCATCAGTGGTTACCTTCACCAGTTCCCGCTTGGTACCCCTGCTCCGAGTCACATCTCCCGCTGTCAGCTCGCCCTTCGGCTCCAGGTAACGGTTGTCTTTCATCCACGTGTCGTTATAGAGCTTGGAAAGATATCTCGACCCGTGGTCCGGGATGACGATGACGACAATATCATTCTCAGAGAGGTTGGGAGCGATCTTTAGGGCCGCATGTAAAGCCGATCCTGCCGAACCGCCCGCAAAGATGCCTTCCTTTCTGGCCAGTTGTCTGGCCGCAAGAAAAGATTCCTTGTCTGAGACCGTGATCACCTGATCGATGTTTGAAAAGTCCATGATCTTCGGCATCGAATCCTGGCCGATCCCTTCAACCTTGTACGGGTGACTGTCCGGTATCTTAGCCGTCGCGAAATACTCTGCATAGATGCTTCCTTCCGGATCTACTCCGATTACTCTAATGTCAGGGTTCTTCTCCTTCAGATACTGGGCTGCCCCTACGATTGTCCCGCCGGTCCCGATGCCGCAGACGAAGTGAGTTATCTTTCCCTCGGTCTGATTCCATATCTCAGGGCCCGTTGTCTCGTAGTGTGCCTGAGGGTTGCTCGGGTTATCGTATTGATTGGGGAAGTATGAGTTCGGGATTTCCCTGCTCAATCTGACCGCGACGGAATGGTAGCTTCGCGGGTCTTCCGGCTCCACGGCAGTCGGAGTCACGATTACTTCCGCGCCGAAGGCACGGAGCAAATCTATCTTTTCCTGGCTCATCTTGTCCGGCATAGTGAATACGCATCTGTAACCTTTCATCGCGGCCGCCAGTGCGAGTCCCATCCCGGTATTTCCGGACGTGCCCTCTATGATTGTCCCGCCGGGCTTGAGGAGTCCGCGCCGCTCGGCGTCCTCGATCATTGTGATGCCGATCCTGTCCTTGACCGATCCGCCCGGGTTTAGATATTCGAGTTTTGCCAGCAGAATCGGCTTTGCGCCGGCTGCTATTCGAGTCAGCCTCAGCATTGGGGTGTTGCCAATTATTTCCAGAATTGAGTTATGCCACATAGGTCTCTTTATCTTTGGAGTTAAACCTGGACTACCATGGAAATTCAAAATTCCCCGACGGGGTCCTTACCGAAGGGACCCTTCGGGTCGGACAAAAGTAAAAAGTCAAAAATGCAGTTAGGTTTTTGACTTTTGCCCTTTGACTTTGCTTCAGATGTACCTCTGCACCGGTTCGAATCCTGCGTTCTTGATCGCCCGTGTGATGTGATTGAGGCTGAAACCGGAGAAATGCTTTGTTCCTGCAGCACTTACAACGTTTTCCTCTATCATGAGACTGCCGAAGTCGTCGGCACCGAATCTCAGGCCGATCTGGGCGATCTTCAAACCCTGCGTCACCCAGCTGACCTGGACAGAGTCCACGTTGTCGACCATGAGCCGGGAAATCGCCAGAGTCTTGAGGTAATCGAAGGCCGATGACTTCTCGCGCAGGTTGTCGTGGTTTTCCGCCAGTTCCGTGTTTCTCGGCTGGAAAGTCCACGGGATAAATGCCGTGAAGCCGCCGGTGATATCCTGCAGCTCACGGACAACTGCCATGTGCTGAAGTCTGTCTTCGAAGTTTTCAACATGGCCGAACATCATCGTTGCCGTCGTCTTGAGCCCGAGCTTGTGGGCCTCGTACATAACGCCAAGCCATTCGTCTGAAGTACATTTCTTAGGGGCTATCTTGTCACGGACGGAATCGACCAGAATTTCAGCTCCGCCCCCGGGGATAGAGTCCATCCCCGCGTCAACCAGACGCTTTAAGACTTCGCGAACCTTCAGATCACTCTGTCTCGCTATGAAGACGATTTCTTCAGGTGAAAGAGCATGAAGCCAGATCTTGTAGTTCGACTTTATGAACCTGAACGTGTCTTCGTAGTAATCGAGACCGAGCTCCGGATTCAGACCGCCCTGAAGAAGTATCCTCGATCCTCCCTGGTCGATAGTCTCCTGTATTTTCCGGCCTAGTTCGTCGTAGGACAGGGTGTAACTTTTTTTCTCGTCTCCGGGCTTCGCGTAAAACGCACAAAATGTACATTCGGTGACGCAGACGTTAGTGTAATTGATATTTCTATCTATGATGTACGAGACGGCAGGCTTCGGATGCTTTTTCCACCTTACGTGATCAGCCATCATCCCAATTGTCAGCAGATCGTCGGATTCAAACAGTTCCATCCCGTCGTCGACGGCGAGGCGCTCTCCATCGCGTACTTTATCGAAAATCTGTTTTAACATTCACCGGGCCTTTTTGTAAAATTCGTGAAATTCAGAAAAAGAAACAAAAATGACGTGTGACAAATAGGCCATGCCTCGGAAAAACAGCTGTGCCCGGCAGTCACTCCGACGGGTTGCGTAGTATCCGAAAAGGGCCGTGGAACGTTATGCCGACCAATATAGTTAGTAATGAAGCTGCTGTCGTAAACCAGGTCCCATGTTGTCAGAGGTGCGGGAAGTCGATACTTTTTTGCAAGTTCCGCCGCTGATTGTTAAATTTTTTCAACAAGAATGTATTTGATAATATGAGAGCTTTGATACCCGTAGCGGGGGTAGGAACACGACTGCGTCCGCATACTTACACTTTACCTAAAGTGCTCCTCAACGTCGGAGGTAAGCCGATCGTGGGGCACATAGTAGACAACCTCATCAGCATCGGGATAAAGAACATCTCGGTAGTCGTCGGATACATGGGCGAGATGGTGGAGGACTATCTCCGCGCGAACTATAAGGCGGATTTTGAGTTTGTTTATCAAGAGGATAGGCTGGGGCTTGGCCACGCGACGCATGTCGCTTTGTCCCAGGACGGCAGCGACGAACCGCTCATCATTATTCTTGGTGACACAGTTTTCGATGTCGATCTTTCACCGCTGCTCAAGGGCGAGTACTCGAGCATAGGAGTCAAGAGGGTCGAAGATCCGAGAAGATTCGGAGTCGCCGAAACCGACGGCAAGAAAGTAAAGCGGCTTGTCGAGAAACCGGACAATCCTGCCTCGAATCTTGCAATGGTAGGCCTGTACTATATCAAGTCGCCGAAAGTTCTCCTTTCGGCTCTGCAGGAACTTATCGACAAGGACATTCGAACAAAGGGCGAGTATCAGCTTACCGATGCTTTGCAGCTTATGCTGGACCACGGCGAGGTCATCACTTTTTTCGAGATAGACGGATGGTACGATTGCGGAAAGCCGGAAACGCTGCTTCACACCAACAGGCATCTGCTGGAGAAAACGTCTTATTTCAAGGCGAGGGAGAATGTCGTGATCATTCCGCCTGTTTATATAGCCGACTCGGCGGAAATTAAGAATTCAGTTATCGGGCCGAACGCAACGATAGATTCGGATGTAAGTGTATCCGATTCATTGATTCGGGATTCGATAATAGGCTCGGGCGCATCCATACAGAATTCACTGCTCGAGGGTTCGATAGTGGGACAGAATGCTCAATTGAAGGGGAGCTTCAAGCGCGTCAACGCCGGGGATTCTACCGAGATAGACCTATTTTAACAAATCACTGGAGATAAAATGTACAAGATATTCACTTCGGAGTCAGTCACTGAAGGTCATCCCGATAAGGTTTGTGATCAGATTTCGGATGCAGTTCTAGATGCGCACCTGGCAATCGAACCGAACTCCAGAGTTGCCTGCGAAACCTATGCGACTACCGGACTTGTCGTTATCGGAGGCGAGGTAACGACGACCGAGAAAGCAAAGTCGAAGATAGACGTCGCGGAGATTGCAAGGGGGGTAATCAGTAAAATCGGTTACAACGATATTCGATATAAATTCGATGCGGAATCCTGCGGTATAATAAACGTTATGCACTCGCAATCGGTCGACATCAGCCGCGGTGTCGAACGCGGCGGCGCCGGGGACCAGGGAATGATGTTCGGGTACGCCTGCGACCAGACCGAAGAGTACATGCCCCTGCCTATAGCGCTTGCACACAGGATCACGCGCAGGCTGGCGGAGGTCAGGAAGA
This sequence comes from Candidatus Kryptoniota bacterium, assembly GCA_046705025.1. Lineage (GTDB taxonomy): Bacteria > Bacteroidota > Ignavibacteria > Kryptoniales > JAKASW01 > JAKASW01. Next base: position 71,974 of record JBJKQU010000212.1, read on the forward strand.
TGAGGGAAAATTCGCCGATGCGTTATCTTCGCCCCGACGGTAAGAGCCAGGTCACGGTGTCGTATCACGAAGGGGGAAAAATAACGGTAGATACCGTGGTCGTCTCGACCCAGCACGACCCCGAGCCTAAAGGTGTCAGCGGATCCAAATGGCAAAAGAAGATATCCGAGGATGTAAAAAAGCACGTGATAAGGAAAGTCATCCCCGCTAAGTTTCTGACGAACAAGACCGAGTACCACATAAATCCGACCGGCAGGTTTGAAATAGGGGGCCCTCACGGCGACACCGGGCTCACCGGCAGAAAGATTATCGTGGACACGTACGGCGGATATGCTCCGCACGGCGGCGGAGCTTTTTCCGGGAAAGATCCGTCGAAGGTTGACCGGAGCGCGGCGTATGCGGCCCGCTATCTCGCGAAGAACATCGTCGCAGCAGGGCTGGCGAAGGAGTGTATGATACAGCTCGCGTATGCCATCGGAGTAGCCGAGCCGGTGTCGGTTCTCGTCGACACGAAGGGCACTGCCATGGGCGTGTCGGACGATGAATTGGGGAAGATAATCGAAGAGGTGATGGATCTGACCCCCAGCGGGATCACGAAGCATCTCAACCTCAGGCGTCCGATATTTGAAAAGACGGCGGCATACGGCCACTTCGGAAGGTCGGAAAAGGAATTCACCTGGGAGAAGCTGGACCTGATGAAGGCCTTGCGCTCCGCAGTCAAGTAATAGTCACAAGAATCTTAAAACAAAAGTCTGGAGAAGCTTTTAATATGAAGGAAGTAAAAGGAGTCTACAAAGTACGAGATATGTCGCTTGCCGAAGAGGGCAAGAAGAGAATCGCCTGGGCGGAGTCCAGGATGCCGGTCCTGATGGCTTTAAAGGACAAATACAGTGCCACGAAGCCTTTCAAGGGCTACAAGATCGCAGGCTGCCTTCACGTGACGAAGGAAACCGCCGTTCTGGTAAAGGCGTTCGCTGCCTGCGGAGCACAGGTTAGCTGGAGCGGCTGCAACCCGTTGTCCACGAATGATTCGGTAGCGGCTGCCCTCGCGTCTGAGAAGATCTCCATTTTTGCATGGCACGGGATGTCGGTAAAGGAGTTTTACTGGGCGATCGACCAGACCGTAAAAATGAAGCCCAACCTTACCCTCGACGACGGTGCCGACCTGATATTCACCGTACACAACAAATATCCGGAGCTTGCGGACGAAAGCATCCTCGGCGGGACGGAAGAGACTACGACCGGAATCCACAGGCTCCGTGCAATGGCGGCCGACGGTGCGCTGAGATATCCTGTCATCGCCGTGAATGACGCCGAGACCAAATGGGATTTCGACAATGTCTACGGCACCGGGCAGTCGACATTAGACGGCATAATAAGAGCGACCAGCGTCCTCCTTGCCGGGAAGAACGTCGTGGTTGCCGGCTACGGCCATTGCGGCAAAGGCGTGGCGATGCGCGCGAAGGGAATGGGCGCGAACGTCATCGTAACTGAGGTGAAGGCGACAGACGCTTTGAAAGCGACCCTGGAAGGCATGAGAGTCATGACAATGGACGAAGCCGCGAAGATCGGAGACGTATTCGTAACCGCGACCGGGGTAAAGGATATAGTTGTGAAGAGACATTTCGAGAAGATGAAAGACGGCGCAATCGTCTGCAATACCGGTCATTATGATTGCGAGTTGAACCTGAACGACCTCAAGAAGATGACGAAGAGTATTCGCGAAATCCGTGCGAACAACGAAGAGTATTTGACAAAGGACCGGCGAAGAATCTATGTCCTGGCCCAGGGAAGGCTCGTCAACCTTGCAGCGGCAGAAGGGCATCCTTCCGAAGTGATGGACATGTCGTTCGCAAATCAGTTCATGTCACAGTTGAGAATCGTGGCGCTTCACAAGAAAGGCAAGAGGCTCGAGAACACGGTCCATGATATTCCCGCCGAACAGGACCAGGAAATTGCCGGTCTGAAGCTCAAAACGATGGGAATCAAGATCGATAAGCTTACGCCTGAGCAGGTCAAGTACCAGACAGACTACAGCTCCGGAACTTAAGTCCGGCGCTAACCTTGTCGAGGTTCAGGATCTTGACAGGCTATACGAGGTCTTTTCGAGGCTGTCCAAGTATGCTGGGCAGCCTCTTATTTTTCGGCTTCGTTTATCGTTTTTGCAGGACGCCGGGAGCCCGGCTGAAATGTTGGGAGGCAAAATATGAAAGCGTTACTTTTCCTGTTGCCTGCTTTGCTTGTGGCACAGACATCCTTCGGACAGGTAGACGAGAATTGGATTAAGAAAACGGCGGTTGAGAGACTCGTGAAATATGTCAAGATCGACACACAGTCGAGAGAAGATGTCGAGGAAGTGCCGAGCACGCAGAAGCAATTCGATCTAGCCAGATTATTGTTCAAAGAGCTGCAGGAGTTGGGGGTGTCTGGGGCCAGGATCGACGAGGAGCACTGCTACGTGTATGCCACTTTACCTTCCAACCTTTCTGCAGATCGAAGCGGACAGATTCCGGCGATAGGATTCATTGCCCACATGGATGCATCGCCCTCCGTCACGGACGCCGGCGTGAATCCGGTAATTCACAAGAACTACCGAGGCGGCGATATCGTCCTGCCGGGTGACACGACACAAGTAATTTCCGTCGGGAGAAGTCCAAACCTATTGAAGAGCATTGGTGACGATATCATCACTACTGATGGTACGACGCTCCTTGCCGCCGACGACAAAGCCGGTGTCGCGGAGATCGTGACCGCGATCGAATACCTGTTGAAACATCCGGAAATAGGACACGGGACGATAAAAGTAGCTTTCACTCCCGACGAAGAAGTCGGACAGGGTCCGAAGTACTTCGACATTAAGGGATTCGGCGCGAAATATGCCTACACGGTCGATGGCGGCGAGATCGGTGAGTTGAGCGACGAGACTTTCAACGCTCAGGCTGCAGTCGTCACTTTCCACGGCAAGAACACTCACCCCGGCTACGCCAAGGGGATCATGGCAAACTCACTATACGCGGCTTCATACTTCATCTCCTTGTTCCCGGAAGAGATGAAGCCTGAGACCACTGAAGGCAGACAGGGATATCTGCATCCGTACGACCTTACGGGCAACGAAGAACTGACGAGGCTCAAGGTTCTCATCCGTGATTTCGAGTTGAAGGGGATGGAGGAGAAGGGCGATATTCTGCGGTCCATGAAGAGCAGGACTGAACAAAAATTTCCGGGAGTCAAAATGGGGCTGTCAATTACCGATAGCTATCGCAACATGAATTCAGTCCTGGAAAAATATCCGCAGATTATGGAGTTTGCTGAAGAGGCGATGGAGAGGGCGGGCGTCAAGCCGATGAATCTTCCGGTCCGCGGAGGGACTGACGGGTCGCAGCTGACGTTTATGGGAATGCCGACGCCGAACATATTTGCCGGCGAGGAAAACGCACACAGTAAGCTGGAGTGGATCCCGGCGAAATCGATGGTGAAATCGGTAGAGACAATTGTGAACATCGCAAGCATCTGGGCCGAGAAAGGTGTTGGAAAATAGAAGGATGGCGCGCCGATGATACTAAAGGAGCAGGACCGGCCGGATCGTTTGAGACGGCATGTTCAGGAACGCGTCCGTTCGGCGGCATCCGTATGCAGTCTCTCTTGAGGTAAATGTGAAGACCTTCGAAGTAAACTCCCTGTCCCTCCCTGCTCTTGAGCCTTACCTAACGATGCGGCGCCCGGTCGACCACCGCGAGAAGGGAATCTTCGTCGCGGAAGGGGAGAAGGTGGTCAGGAGACTCGTTCAAAGTGATTTAAAGATTATCTCCGTACTCATGACGCACGAGTGGTTCGAGAAATACATGCCGCTTCTAGAGAACAGGGAAATCAATGAGGGGATCTACGTCGCGGAGAGAAAGCTTCTCGAAGAAATAGTGGGCTACCGACTCCACCAGGGAATCATGGCAATCGGAAGAGTGCCGGGCGAGGTTGATGTATTAAGGATCAAAAGGAGTCCAGATCACCCATGCCTTCTTGTGGCATTAGATGGGATAACCAATTCAGAAAACATGGGAGTGATCGTTCGGAACTGTGCTGCGTTTGGCGTCGACGCCATGATTGCCGGCGAGACCACCTGTGATCCGTACTTAAGACGTTCGGTAAGAAATTCAATGGGCACTATCTTCCAACTTCCGGTCGTAAAAAGCGAATACCTTCTCGGCATAATTCAGAGACTCAGAGACGAGGGGGGCTTCAAATTATTCGCTGCCCATCCTCAACCCGGATCTATTCCTATTTCGGACTCGGAGTTCACGGGAGACGTATGCATCGTGTTCGGAAGTGAAGGAGAGGGGATATCACGGAGCGTGCTGGAGATCTGTGACGCGTGGGTAAGCATTCCCATGCAGAACGAGGTCGACTCCATCAACGTCGCCAGTTCCGTCGGAGTGGCCCTTTACGAAGCCGATAGGCAAAGGACTCTTCGAGATCGGCGGGATTCGCATGAGAAAGTGTAATGCCTTCTCCACTACGTGAATGCTTTATCTATCCCTTCCTGACTGAAGTTTTGAGGCGGTCTGCCTCTTTACAGTCATGGCAGCCGCGAAAACATTCGTTTTAGCCCACTCAGTCCGGCATATTCCTTGTGACGTGGTAAGATGAAGCTGAATACAGAAGCCTTCCGGTCATTCGGCCTGAGTCACAATAGTCAATAGCTTGTTTTGAGGAGGAGAGAATGTGTTTAGGCGTTCCGGGCAGAGTTACTAAGATCGGGGACGACCCGCAGGGGCTTTCCATGGGCAAAGTAGAGTTTGGGGGAATCACGAAAGAGGTATGTCTCGCGTATGTCCCGGGAGTGAAGGTTGGGGATTACGTCATCGTTCATGTCGGCTTTGCGCTCAGCATAGTTGATGAGACCGAAGCCGAGTTTGTTTTCGAGTATCTCAGGCAGGCGGGAGGCTCCGGTGAAACTGACGAGAGCAGCGGGCTGTAAAGAGAGGGTGATAAAGTGCACGAGCTTTCTATCGCGGAGAATATTCTTGAGATAGTTGGCGAGAGCCTTGCCTCCAACGGTGGAGGTAAGCTGAAAAGAGTCAAGCTAAGAATTGGGGATCTGGCCGGCGTAGTTCCCGAGTCGCTGGCTTTCTGTTTCTCCGCGATAACCAAGGGGACGGCGATGGAAGGTGCCGCGCTTGAAATCGAGAGTACGCAGATCGTCGCCCACTGTGATGACTGTGGAAAAGATTCGGCAGTCGAAGGGCTGGTATTCATGTGTCCATTGTGTGAGAGCGTCAACATCAAAGTGATCTCGGGAAATGAATTGCATGTAGTACAAATAGAAGTCGAAGACTGAGTTGAGAAACACTGGCGGCAGGCGCTGAACATATTTCAGGGATTTAGGAAGTCATATCATAAAGAGGTGTGAAATGGCTGTAGTGACAATTGAACGAAAGGTCTTGGAGAAAAACGACGAGCTGGCGCAGCAGAACAGGGAGCTCTTCAGGCAGAGCGGCACGTTCGTGATAAATCTGGTCGGTTCGCCAGGCTCCGGCAAAACGAGCCTGCTTGAAAGAACACTTGAGCAATTGAAGGGCATAATCAAGGTCGCGGTTGTCGAGGGAGATGTTCAGACCGACCTCGATGCTCAGCGGGTCGCGAAGTTCGAGGTATCCGTTGTTCAGATCGTGACGAACGGCGGATGCCATCTGGACGCGAAACTGGTGCAGGACGCGCTCTCAAATATAAACCTTGACGGGATTGGACTTCTCGTGATCGAGAACGTAGGCAATCTTGTCTGTCCTGCCGGGTACGACCTCGGCGAGGCGATGAAGGTCGTCATTGCAAGCACGACCGAAGGGGATGACAAACCGCTCAAGTATCCTGCGATGTTCAGGAACGCGTCGGTGCTTATTATCAACAAGATCGACCTTGTCCCATACCTGAACTGCAGCCTTTCGGAGTTGAAGAAGAACGCTCTCCAGATTAATCCGGCTCTTACAGTTTTCGAGACTTCGTGCACAACAGGGGCGGGTGTGAGAGAATGGTCGGACTGGCTGGTTTCGAAGACGGTGAAGCATTGATCGAGAGGTCGGTCAAGGACGGCCTTGCTCGTCTTCACATTACTTTGCACGGAGCCGTTCAGGGGGTTGGCTTCAGGCCGTTTGTATGCAGACTCGCGGTTGAAATGGGACTCAAGGGATGGGTGCTCAATTCATCCCGGGGAGTTCTCATCGAAGCGGAGGGCGAGAAGAAGATCCTCGAAAGGTTCTCTGCCCGTCTCATCGCAGAGAAACCTCCACGATCATACATTCAGGGAATGGAGACTGAGTTTCTCAATCCCGCTGGCTTCAATGAGTTTGAGATAAGAGAAAGCGATTCCGGCGGAGCGAAGAGTGTATTGGTCATCCCCGATATCGCCACCTGCCCCGACTGTATGTCAGAAGTATTCGATCCTTCAAACAGGAGATATCTCTATCCGTTTACGAACTGCACGAACTGTGGTCCGAGATTCAGCATCATACGCGCCCTCCCATATGATCGGCCGAACACGACGATGGCAAGTTTCGAGATGTGCGACGAGTGCAGAGCAGAGTACGAAAATCCATGCGACCGCAGGTTCCACGCTCAACCGAATGCTTGTCCGAATTGCGGACCGCATCTGGAGTTGTGGGACGGCTCGGGAAGAGTCCTGGAAATACGTAACGCCGCGCTCCTCCGGGCAGCGAATGCTGTCCGTGACGGTAAGATCGTCGCCTTGAAGGGAATCGGCGGATTTCAACTTCTAGTCGACGCACGGAATGATGATGCCGTGAGACGTCTGCGGGCGAGAAAGCATCGCGAGGAAAAGCCGTTAGCGCTGATGTACTCGTCACTGAAGGATGTCAAGGAAGGGTGTGAGGTGTCCGACCTTGACGAGAGACTCCTACTTTCGCCCGAGGCGCCGGTAGTGCTGTTGAGGCGAAGGTCAAACATGTCGGAGTTAAGTCCGTCTGTTGCCCCACGAAACCCTTACCTCGGGATTATGCTTCCGTACACTCCACTCCATCTTATACTGATGCGCGAGCTTGGATGCCCCGTGGTGGCGACCAGCGGCAATATCTCGGATGAGCCTATTTGCATCGATGAGCGTGAAGCGCTCGAGAGGCTTAATGGGATAGCCGACCTGTTCCTGGTGCACAACCGGCCCATAGAAAGGCAGGTAGACGACTCGGTTGTCCGCATAATGGCAGGAAGGATGCAGATGGTCCGGCGGGCCAGAGGATACGCTCCTTTTCCGATCGAGCTGGACGAATCCGGCGACACGTCAGTCCTTGCCGTAGGGGGACACCTGAAGAACACAGTGGCAGTCAATTCAGGCAACAACGTGTTTGTCAGCCAGCATATAGGTGACCTGTCGAGCGAGAGTGCACACCGTGCCTTCGCAAAGGCGGTTTCGGATTTTCAGAGACTATACGAGATCTCGCCCAGAATCATTGTTCATGATATTCACCCGGATTATCTGTCGACGCAGTTCGCCGGGGAGGCAAAAGGCGAGAAGCTTGCCGTGCAGCACCATTTTGCTCATGTCGCCGCGTGCATGGCGGAGAATCGGTTGAAGGGCAATGTGCTTGGGGTCTCATGGGACGGGACTGGTTATGGAGAAGACGGAACAGTATGGGGAGGAGAATTCATAGTGACGAGCGGAAGCGCGTACGCACGTCCAGCGACCTTCCGCTCCTTCAGGCTGCCGGGAAGCAGTACATCGGTAAAAGAACCGCGAAGGACTGCCATCGGGCTTCTCTATGAAATCTTCGGCGAGAAGGTGTTCGAAATGACGGACCTTGCTTCCGTGAGGGCCTTTGATCAAAAGTCGTTGGGATTGTTGAAAAAGATGCTGGAATCGGGTCTCAACAGTCCTGTGACGACTAGCGCGGGACGTCTCTTTGATGCAGTTTCATCAATCGTCGGCATCAGCCAGGTTGTCAATTTCGAGGGGCAGGGTGCGATGGAACTGGAGTTCGCGTTGGACGGAGCAGGTAAGGAGGAAACCTACCGGTTTGAAATCAGGCCGGAGGGTAGGCAAGAAGCGAGAGGCAAGATGTCAGAGGTCGGAAGCCGGAAGTCGGAAGCCGGACACGAATTCTGGAAATACCGCACGCCTTATCTCATCGTCGACTGGGAGCCGATGATAAGCGACATAGTTGCAGAAGCGTCTTCCGGTGCGGATGTCGGAATTATCTCCGCAAAATTTCATAACACCCTGGTAGAGATCATCGTTGAGGTTTCAAAACGAATCGGTGAAGAAAGGGTCGTGCTCACCGGCGGATGCTTCCAAAACAAATATCTGACCGAGAGAACGATAGCAAGACTCACCGATGAGGGCTTCAAACCCTATTGGCATCAGCGAGTGCCGCCGAACGACGGAGGAATCGCACTGGGACAAATGTTCGTAGCTTTCAGACGGGTTAAGGAAAACGGCGAAGGGAATAATGGAATTCTGGAATGATGGGAAAAAGAAGCTGGGAATCAGAAGTCAGATGCTAGAAATCAGAAGCAAGAAGTAAGCAGGAGAGAGCTTAGCTGGCCGCTGAACGCTGACAGCTGAAAGCTGAGAGCTATGAAATACATTGATGAATACAGAGACGCCGACGCCGCATTAAAATATGCTAAGATGATCCGGAGCTTCACGAGGCACGAATGGACGCTGATGGAAATTTGCGGTGGCCAGACTCATGCGATAGTTAAGTTCGGAATTGACCACCTTCTCCCTAAGGAGATTACTCTCGTGCATGGGCCAGGGTGTCCGGTGTGTGTTACTCCGCTGGAAATAATAGACAAAGCAATCGCTATCGCAGGCCGGAGTGATGTCATTTTCACTTCATTCGGAGATATGCTGCACGTTCCGGGATCCGGGAAAGACCTGCTGTTTGTCAAATCGGAAGGCGGCGATGTGCGTGTCGTCTATTCTCCCCTCGATGCCCTGAAGATTGCAGAGAACAATCCGCAGAAGAAAGTCGTGTTCTTTGCAGTGGGCTTTGAAACTACCGCGCCCGCGAACGCGATGGCTGTCTGGCAGGCAAGGGAACGGGGAGTGAAGAATTTTTCATTGTTGACTTCACATGTTCTTGTCCCGCCTGCTATGGAGGCTATTCTTTCCTCTCCTTCGCATCGGGTCCAGGCATTTCTTGCCGCAGGACACGTCTGCACGGTCATGGGTTTCGAAGAGTACATCCCGATAGCCCGAAGGTATAGGTCTCCAATTGTCGTAACAGGCTTCGAACCGGTGGACATCTTGCAGGGAATTTACATGGCGGTGAAGCAGCTTGAAGAAGGCAGAGCCGACGTCGAGAACCAGTACTCTCGCGCCGTGCGGAGAGAAGGCAACATTCAGGCAAAGAAGCTGCTCGCCATGGTATTTCAGGTGACTGACAGAAAGTGGCGTGGAATCGGGACTATCCCCAAGAGCGGCTGGATCCTTAGGCCGGAATTCGCGGAACACGACGCGGAGAAGATTTTTGAAGTTGGATGCATCGAGGCCCAGGAATCTGCCTTATGCATCGCGGGACAGATAATGCAGGGGCTGAAGAAACCGCATGAGTGTCCCGCGTTTGGAAAAGAGTGTAAACCCGAGCGCCCACTTGGCGCGCCGATGGTGTCGGCTGAAGGAGCATGCGCAGCCTATTATCAATATGGGAGAATCGCGCCGGGCGGAATTCCGGGTGGCGGCAAATGACGCTGCTCAAAACTGCTGAATCAAAAGCCAAAGGTCAAAAGTCAGAACTGAACGTCATCGGTCTCTATATTTGAGGGTGACTGTATCTTTTGAGTTTTGTCCGGAGGACCCCGTTGGGGACTTCTGACACTAGAGAAGGAAATGGAATAATGAATCGTCAAGAAAGAATAGACTCGCCGGAGAGCGGCTTCGCCTGCCCGATTCCGAAGTCCGACTACACCAACATCCTCCTCGCCCATGGGAGCGGCGGTAAGATGACGCACGACTTGATCACGAAGATGTTCCTTCCCCAATTCAGAAACGAATTACTCGAACCTCTTCATGACGGAGCTGTGTTCGATGCGGGAGGCGCCAGGCTGGCTTTCTCGACCGATTCATATGTGGTGAATCCGATCTTCTTTCCCGGCGGCAGCATAGGAGATCTCGCTATTAACGGGACGGTGAACGATCTCGCAATGTGCGGCTCTCGTCCGCTTTATCTGTCAGCAGCCTTCATAATCGAGGAAGGGCTCTCTGTCGATGCACTCTGGAAAATCGTCATTTCGATGCGGGAAGCGGCGAAGAGTGCGGGAGTCCTCCTTGTGACCGGCGATACAAAGGTGGTCGACCGCGGGAAGGGGGATAAGATATTCATAAATACGTCCGGGATCGGATCGATTTACAAAGGGGTCCGTTTGGATCCGAAGAGAGTACAGCCCGGAGACAAGATTATAGTGAACGGAGAAATTGCTCTCCACGGGATGGCGATCTTATCCGTACGCGAAGGCATGGAATTTGGAACGGAGATAAAAAGTGACACGGCACCTCTTAACGAGCTCGTTGAAAAGATGCTTGAGACAAGCAATAACGTTCACGTCATGAGAGATCCGACCAGGGGCGGCATAGCCACGACGCTCAACGAACTTGCCGAACAATCGGGCCTCGGGATAGAGGTTGACGAGGAGGCCATTCCGATTCCGGACGAGGTAAAAGGCGCCTGTGAAATCCTCGGGCTCGATCCTCTTTACGTTGCTAATGAAGGAAAATTACTCGCGTTTGTCTCGGCGTCTGATGTCGACCGCATTCTTGAAACCATGCGGAGGCACCCGTTAGGAAAGAACTCGTCTGCGATAGGCGAGGTTGTCGATCGTCATCACGGGACCGTCGTTATGAAGAACAGAATCGGCGGCACTAGGGTCCTGGACATGTTGACTGGAGAACAGTTGCCAAGGATTTGTTGACATGGACACCGTATAGTACGGGGTGGTCTCTGAAGTAAGTGTTGCGTAGCAGTTGATGTTGGCACCGTCCCAGAAACCTCGGATTTCTTTTGAATAAGGTTCTGGGAGCCTTGTTTAGGAGCCCATGCTTTGCTATATTATCAATTGATCGCGGGGTGGAGCAGCTGGTAGCTCGTCGGGCTCATAACCCGAAGGTCGAAGGTTCGAATCCTTCCCCCGCTACGAATGATTAGCCCGCCGACCGGCGGGTTTCTCTTTATACACAGTCACAATCTCCGCTGGACATGATTGAGTTTCGCGTGTCCAAACTTCAACGGCCGAAAGGATATGCTATGACGGCAGGGTTGAAATGGTTTGCGCTCATGATAGAATAGTTCCGGCTGCCGGATTGCGGACTCCGGAAGCGGTCGTCTGGTTAGGATTCCAATGTCGAAACTGTGACGTTGTCCTCCTTCGGGGCGGTACTTGGCCCCTATTTGCATTTAAATCGTTCTTTTGTGATATTCTTACGGTATAAACAGCAGTTGAGAATCAAATAGCGACTGTGCCCACGCAGTCGAGCCGAATTTGTTTCAATCATCACTAAGTTAACTAAGGCTTGTTGAGCATGAAGAGCGTTGCTTTTATTGGCACGGGCTTGATGGGTAAACCGATGGCAGCCAACATCCTCAGACACGGTTTTCCTTTGACTGCATACAACCGCACTGAGGAAAAGACGAAGGAGCTTGCAGGTGCCGGTGCCCACCTTGCAAAGACGCCGCACGAAGCAGCAGAGAACTCTGATGTAATCATCACGATGCTATCAAATATAGAGGCGGTAGAGTCGATCCTTACGGCTGAAAACGGTATCCTTCCGGCCCTCAAGAAGGGGAAGACATTTGTCGATATGAGCACGATAACTCCTGACGCCTCGCGGAGATTTGCCGGTCTCGTAGAGGCGGCAGGTGCGCAGATGCTCGACGCTCCGGTCGTGGGAACGACAAGCGTTGCCGAGAAAGGTGACCTGACCATAATGGTCGGGGGAGATCCGCGGGTGCTGGATGAAATCAGAGACGTGTTTCAAGCAATGGGCAAGTTCATCTTCCACATCGGCGATCATGGTGCGGCTTGCAGTATGAAACTGGTCGTCAACCACTTCATCTCAGGTATGATCGCCTTGCTGGCGGAGGGACTGGAGCTGTCAGAAAAGCTCGGGATCGACCGGTCGGTTTTCTCGAACGTGTTGAATTCAAGCGCAGTCAAGTCTCCGGCCTATGAAGTCAGAGCGCCCAAGATGATGACGGGAGACTACGCGGCACAGTTCCCTGTGCGGCTGCTCGTAAAAGACTTGAACTATATTACCCAGACCGCCGAAAAGGCAGGCGCGGTGATGCCGCTGCATTCGGTTGTTCGGGACCTGTACTCGCTTGTCGCCGCATACGGCCATAGCGAAGAAGATTTTTCGGTAATTTATGAACTGTTCGGGAAAAAGTAGGCCGAAGGAGATTTTACGGGGCGGAACCTCCGGAGGTGACCTTTTGCAGATGAGCTTTTCGCGCAAACCCTCTGCATGATTTCGATTAGGAGAAACAATACTTGACTCAAAAGGAAAAAATCAGAACAATGATCCTGAAGCTACGCGAACAGCTTCCGGAGGGGGAGGCACTGCAGAGGAGCAAGAACGTACTGACGCGTCTCGAAAATTTGCCGGAGTACAGGAATGCCGGACTTGTACACACTTACATTGCATCCAAGCCAAACGAAGTGGATACCATCATGCTCATTGCGCGTTCGTTCGCCCGGGGGAAGAGGATTGCCGTGCCGGTTATAACCGACAAGAAGGAAAGGAAGCTCGACACCTCCGAGCTGATGAACATAGGAGACCTTACGGACGGGCCTTTCAACATCAAGGAGCCGAAGGTATTTGCCGCCGTTCCACTGGAGGAAGTGGATATTTTCATCGTGCCGGTCATTGCCGTCGACAGAACGGGCAACAGAATCGGATGGGGATACGGGTACTACGACAAGCTTCTTAGCGCTCAAAAGAAGCCTATTGCAGCACTTGCCTACAATTTTCAGATCGTGGACGAAATCGAAGCCTCGGATAAAGATGTAAGGGTTGATTATATTGTCTCAGAGGATGAGATTATAAAAACAAATGCTCGAAAGTGGTGAATCAGCAACGGACAACGTAGGGATTGACTCTAATCAGGAGCCACCATCCGGCGAAGCGCAGGAATTTGGATCTATTCGCAGACTTCACAAATCATCTTCTGACAGAATAATAGACGGCGTATGCGGGGGAATTGCCGAATACCTTGGGGTTGAGTCAAGCGTAATCAGGCTGCTTGTCGTCGCGTTTTCAATCTTCAGCCTCGGTGGAGGAATAATATTTTATCTGGCATCCATGCTTGTCATACCCAACCTGCAGGCGCCAGTGGAGGACGCGTCTCCGGATAAAGGAAGAGAAAAGCCCTCGAGTGCGTGGAGCACCGTTACTCTTATCTTAGGAATAATCGTGGTCATAATCGGGGTATCACTTCTCTTCGGTTACTATGACATTTTCTATGTAAATGCACTCTGGCGCAACTTTGGAAGTCTGATTCTGCCGATAGTGATAATACTGATCGGCGGTGCTCTGCTTTTTGAAAGGGAAAAAGGGGAGAAGGAGCCTTCTGAGATTCACGGCGAAAGTCTTCATGCGGGAGTGGAGACAAAAAAATTTGCACGGTCCGTGCACGAGAGGAAAATCGCAGGCGTGTGCGGCGGCGTCGCGGAATACTTTGGCGTCGACCCGACTGTCGTAAGACTCATCTACGTTCTTCTTGTATTCGCATCCTTCGGACTGGCAATAATTCTCTACTTCTTGTGTGCACTTGTGATTCCAAAGGAGGTCAACTCATGAGCACGAAGGTAACAACGAGAGCCCGCACAAGCACATTCTTTCTCGGGATGCTGCTTCTCATCCTGGGCGTCTTGCTTCTTATGGGGAGAGCCGGAGTGATCGACCTGAATTTTACCCGCATAATCGGTTTCGTGGTGCTGGTTGCCGGCGGTTTCCAGGCAATAACGGCATTCGCAAAGTCTGAGCGCCGCCGGTTGTTCTGGGGAGCGGTGCTTTTCCTGACTGCTTTGCTCGTTTTGCTTGCGTCGTACAATTACATCCCCGATTCCTGGGACCAGATCTGGCCGTCAGTGCTTTTGATCCCGGGCCTCGCATTTCTCATGGTCTACTTCTCCGATCCAAAGGAATTTGGCCTTATCATAATCGCTGCGCTCTTCATCTTGTTCGGATGGGCTGGACTCTTGACCGAACAAGGGGATTGGGGAGTTAGCGGGAATGTTCTGGGGATGCTTCGCTTCATCGTTCCGGCCGCCGTCGTGCTTGCCGGTTTCTATGTCATCTGGAGAAATTTTTTCAAGACGCGAACATAGATCCAAATAACCGGCCCGACATCGCTGCCGGCGCTGCGGGTAACGAAACACGGAGAAAAGCGCCGGGAGCGGGGGCTGAAAATTCGATCAGGAGGAAACGATGCGCAGACTTGCATTTGCGGTTGTGCTGCTGTTAGTTTGCGGGCCCGTCAACGGCCAGTCTTTGAACAAGCAGCTGGAAGACTTTACACGGCAGCATCATGTCCCCGGCGTTGCCGATTTCACGCCTGTCTTTCACATGTCCCCTATGAACCAGGACACAACGCTCGTGTGCTGGAGTTTCTCGACGACTTCGTATATCGAGTCGGAGATGGAAAGACTGGGACGAAAGCCTGTGCGACTGTCAGTCATGTATCCGGTCTACTGCGTCTTTATAGAAAAGGCAAGGCGATTCGTGCGAACGCACGGGGAATCGCGCTTTGCGCCGGGCGACCTGTTTACGGGCGTGTGGAATACAATCCAGAAGTATGGCGAAGTTCCGATGGAAGTATACCGCGGCCAGGCGGTGTACTGCCCGACTTACAATCAGACTCCCATGTACAACGAGCTGATTCGGTACATGGACAAAGTCAGGGCCGGCTCATTATGGAACGAGGATACGGTTATAGCGCACGTGAAACAAATCCTGAACAAGGAGATGGGAGAGCCTCCGGAGAAGTTTATTTTCGACGGCAAGCTGTATACTCCCATGAGCTTCCTGGATGAGGTCGTCAATCTTCCGTGGCATGAGTACGTCAAGGTCACGTCGTTTATGTATGCGCCGTTTTACACTTTCACTCAGCTGCGTGTCCCGGACAACTGGGCCCACGACAGCACCTATTTCAATGTCCCGCTCGATGTCTTCTACGCTTCGATGAAAGAGGCCCTGAGAAGGGGATACTCTTTCGCGATTGACGCGGACATAAGCGAACCGAGCTACAGAGTCGAAAAGGGAATCGGGATCATTCCGCCATACGATATTTCTCCGGAAGATATAGACCAGGCTTCGCGCGAATTCAGATTTGACAACAAAACCACAACTGATGACCACCTTATGCAGGCAGTTGCTTATAAGGATTTCCAAGGAGATGATTGGTTCCTTGTGAAGGACTCCTGGAGAACGGCGTGGGAAGGGAAACACGAAGGGTATTCGCTGTTTCATGAATCGTACATGAAGCTGAAGGTGCTGTCATTTCTCGTAAACGTAAAGGCTGTACCGGAAATAAGCAGGCATCTCGACCTTAAGGAGTCCGAATAATCCGGGTCCTGACCACTTCTCGTTTTCCGTTTCGGCGTTCGGCTAAAGTCTAGTAAGGCCGAATAGCTTGACGGGGGTCAGGTACATCTCTTCCAATAGATCGGCGCCTCTTCGAAAGGGGCAGCTCTAAATCGAGGAGAAGTGCAAATGGAGCGAATACTTCTTAACGAAGCCGAAAAACCGACAAAGACTCATTTCGAGATACTCTTCATGAGCTGGGCGGGCTGGGTCTTCGACTTCTACGATCTCATACTATTCACTTTCCTGCTCATCCCGATAGGGCAGGAACTCAGTCTCTCGAGAGTGGAACTCTCTTTTGTTCTCGGCGCTTCGCTGGCAGCTACGGCGCTCGGAGGGGTGATATTCGGAGTCCTCTCGGATCGATTCGGACGCAGAAGCGTGCTGCAGTGGACTATCGCGACTTACAGTATCGGGACATTTCTCAGCGGGTTCGCTCCCACACTCTGGGTCTTGATGATCTTCAGGATAATTACAGGGCTGGGTGTGGGCGGAGAATGGGCGACCGGCCAGACTTACATCGGGGAGACTTTCCCTCCTAAAGTCAGGGGAAGATATGCGGCTTTCATGCAGACCGGAGCGCCATTCGGAATAGTACTGGCCACACTCGTGGGTGGTTTTCTTGAGCCCTCGATTGGGTGGCGTGCATGTTTCTTCGTCTCGATCCTGCCGGCACTCCTGGTCGTAATCATAAGACGCAGGCTTCCGGAGTCGGACATGTGGATCGAGAGGAGACGGCTGATTTCACAAAAAGATTTTAAAGCGGGTAATGTCGAAGAAGAGGGAAGGAACAAATTCTTACTCCTTTTTTCAGCCGAATACAGAAAGCTGTTCGCGCAATCACTCGTGCTGGCGATTTTCGATATGTCCGCATACTGGTTCACCTATTCGTGGCTGCCCGGATATCTTCACGAGCAGCGTAGTTTCCCGATGGCAAAGTCGGCGGTATGGATGCTGGTCGTTCAGGCCGGCGGACTGCTCGGCTACCTGTCGTTCGGATTTGTGGCCGACAAACTTGGACGACGTCCTGCATACTCGATTTACTCGTTCATCATGGCTGCCGCGCTGGTGATGGTGACGCTGATGTGGAATGTCGTTGTAATTTATCCTGCGGTGATTCTGTCGTTTATGTTTCTGGTGGGATTCGGAACCGGAATGTTCAGCGGCTACGGGCCGCTGTTCAGTGAGCTCTATCCGACGGCAATCAGAAACACCGCGATGGGCTCGGCGTTCAATCTTGCCCGCGGAGTGCAGTTCTTCACACCGGTCGTAATCGCCGTAGTTGCCGAGCAGTACGGGCTCAGCGGCGGCATTTCGCTGGCAGCGGTTTTTGCATTATTGACGGGCATATGGATCTGGACTTTCCCGGAGACTAAGGGGAAGAAGCTGAAGATAGTGGAAAGCCGGTGAACCTGTGAGGAGAACGGTCAGTAAAAAGGGGAAGTGAATTACTAACCAGGGAGTTCATCGAAGTCTCCGCAGGCGCACAGAGGAAGGGGGATCGTCTCCTTAGTGCAGCTAAGAAAGTGCTTCGATGTGCCGCTTCGGCTGTGCACTAATCCCCCCGGGCTCACTGATTATGCTCATGTCATCTCCCTTAGCTTCGTATATCCCGTCGGTCGCGGGCGGCAGCATCCTCAGTAATGAAATAGGTCCCGCACTCTTCATACTCGGAAGCGTTTCCTTGCAAAAGCGAGCGATGGTCCGGAACGCAGCCCAATACCTTCTTGAATCACACTCCCCTTAGGTTTATATTTCACAGAGGTTTACAATGGTTTTATTGAATGGCACCTTCAGTACTCTTTGGGATGCTGCCGGACAAGCAACCGAAGAAGCACCGGTTGAGGTTGAAGACACGGCAACAAAAGTTGAAACACCCGCTAGAGTGATTCTTTTTAATGATGATTGGCACACTTTTGATGAAGTGATAGGCCAGATTATTAAGGCAATTGGCTGCGGCTCCGACAAAGCCGAGGCTATAGCCTTTGAAGCGCACTCCAATGGCAAAGCGTTGGTCTACGAGGGCCCGATGCCTCAATGTCTCAAAGTGAACGGAGTCCTCGAAGAGATTAGTCTTACTACTCAAATAGAAGTCTGATTGAATGAATTCAAACCAGGTTAGAGAAGGTTTCGTAAAGTTCTTCGAGAGACACGGGCATAGGTTCGTACCGAGCTCGCCCGTTGTCCCGTATGATGATCCGACGCTTCTTTTTGCGAACGCGGGAATGAACCAGTTCAAGGACGTCTTTCTGGGCACGGGGAAGCGCGATTATACGCGCGCGGCAAACTATCAGAAGTGCATCCGGGTCAGCGGCAAGCACAACGACCTTGAAGAAGTGGGCCGGGACACGTATCACCATACCTTTTTCGAAATGCTTGGAAATTGGTCCTTTGGCGATTATTACAAGAGAGAGGCGATCGGATGGGCCTGGGAGCTGCTGACCGGTGAATGGAAACTCCCGAAGGATAAGCTGTACGCAACCGTATTCGAGACGGACGACGAAGCCGCGGACCTCTGGAAGAGAGCAACCGACATCGATCCGGCCAAGGTTCTCAGGTTCGGCGAGAGGGATAACTTCTGGGAGATGGGCGAGACCGGACCGTGCGGCCCCTGCTCCGAGATTCACATTGATCTGGGTGACGGCATTTGCGCGAAGAGACATAAGCACGGCGTCAACGTTGACGGGTGTGCCCGCTATATTGAGCTCTGGAATCTCGTCTTCATACAATACAACCGGGATGCCTCCGGCAAACTGGAAACACTTCCTTCGAAGCATGTGGACACAGGGATGGGCTTCGAGCGGGTCGTTGCGGTTCTACAGGGGAAAAGGTCGAACTATGATACGGATGTTTTCACCCCGATTATCTCAGAGATAGCGAGACTTACTCGTAAGGCATATGAAGGGGAACGCAACCATGTGGCGATGCGTGTCATAGCAGACCACGTACGGGCTCTCACGTTTGCGATTGCCGACAACGCGAACCCGTCCAACGAAGGACGTGGTTATGTCCTTAGGAGGATTCTCCGCCGTGCTTCCCGATACGCGAGAAACCTCGACGTGCGCGAGCCGTTGATCTACAAGCTCGTGGATGTTCTCGTGAAGGACATGGGAAGTGCGTATCCGGAGATCGTTTCTTCGAAGGACAGGATAAAAGAGGTCATTAAGTCGGAAGAGGAGAGCTTCAACCTGACACTCGACCGCGGGCTTGAAATATTTGCCGAGGTCGCAGAGCGGGTCAAGAAATCGGGCAAGAAGCTCATCGCCGGGGATGACGTCTTCAAGCTATACGATACATACGGCTTCCCGGCGGATTTGACAAACCTGATAGCGCAGGAGCAGGGGCTTACCCTCGACATGGCCGGCTTCGACAAGCTTATGGCCGAGCAGCAGGAGAGATCGCGTGCGGCTACTGCAAAGAAACTCTCGTTTGAGATGACCGGTTCAGGAGGAGTTGCTGTCGGAGGATCCGGCATTGTCACCTTCTCACCAGGTGTCACTGAGTTCACTGGTTATGACACAACGGAAAACGAGGCCAAGGTTGTAGATATAAGAAAAGAGGGTGACAGCTATCTTCTTGTTCTTGACAAGACCCCCTTTTACACCGAATCTGGTGGTCAAGTCGATGATAAGGGCGTAATCCGCTCTCAGGATTCTGCTCTGCCGGTGGAAGACCTTGTGAAGGTTGACAACAAGATAGTACATATCCTCGGACCTGATGCGGGCGATGCACTTGGAATTGGGCAGGATGTGATCGCCCAGGTGGACAGCAAGCGGCGCCTGGAGATCATGCGAAACCATAGCGCGACTCACCTTCTCCACGCGGCACTGAGAAAGACTCTCGGGACTCACGTTCAGCAGGCCGGTTCGCTTGTCGATCCTGAGCACCTCAGGTTCGACTTTTCGCACCACAAAAAAGTGTCACCGGAAGAGCTTCGCGACATCGAGCAGATTGTCAACGAAAAGATCCTGGAGCGGATAATCCTTACTCACCACAGGAATATTCCGTACGATCAGGCGCGAAAGATGGGTGCGCTCGCGTTCTTCGGTGACAAGTACGGCGACAGGGTTAACGTCGTCCAATTCGGGGATTTTTCGATGGAATTCTGCGGCGGGACTCACGTCCATAATACCAGCGAGATAGGGCTCTTCAAGGTTGTAACTGAGTCAAGCATCGCAAGCGGTGTCCGGCGCATTGAAGCGGTAACCGGCGGCGGAGTCGAAAAGGTGATCGAGACGCTGTTGAAGCGTGCCGACGAACATGAGCGGGAGAGAGATGAGCTTGCCGAGCGCGTAAAGAGCCTTGAAAAGGAGTTGAGCAGTTACCGTCTGACCAATGCTATGGCAGCGGCGGAGAAACTCCTTGAGGCAAGCAACGGCGACGGTCTTGTGGACGGAGTGCGCGTTGTATACGGAGTGACCGAAGTTGCTTCCGACGAAGAGTTGAAGCAAATAGTCGATCACTTAAAGGACAAGCTCGGCAGCGGAGTGATCGTCCTCGGCAGCAGAATCCAGGACAAGGTGATGTTCGTCTCCAGTGTCTCCTCGGATGCGATATCCGAAAAGCGCCTGCACGCAGGCAAGATCGTCAACGAAGTTGCACGAAGGGTCGGCGGTGGGGGCGGCGGAAGGCCGAACTTCGCCACTGCCGGCGGCAAGGATCCCACGAAAATCAGGGAAGCTGTGAACAGTGTCCCCGAGATTGTCAGGCAGTTTCTTGATAAGGGACGCTAAGATAGAATAGGAGGCTAATGAAAACTTTCGACTACCTGCTCAATGTTCGTGAGCAAAAGGGGGCTGGCTTCTTTCTTCTTCTCGACCCCGACAAATTGGCTGAAGAAGATTTGTCTCTCGTAGTGCGGCACGCCCAGGAAGCCGGCGTGGACGCGTTCCTTGTCGGAAGCAGCCTGATGACGCGCGACGTTTTTGAGAAGACGTTGAGCGAGATAAAGAGAAACGCCAAAATCCCCGTCATCATTTTTCCGGGGAATCTCTTCCAGATTTCCGGCAGTGCCGACGCCATATTGTTCCTGTCGGTGCTTGCATCCAGGAATGTCGATCTTATTATCGGGAACCACATTCATGCGGCCCCTCTGATCAGGCAGCATGAACTTGAGACCATACCGACCGCATACCTCCTGATCGAATCCGGAAGGATGACCTCCGCTCATTTCATGTCCGACAGTTTTCCCATTCCCCGCGAGAAACCGGAGATAGCCGCGGCCTACTCTATGGCTGCAGAAATGTTCGGAATGAAGATGGTCTACCTCGAGGCGGGCAGCGGAGCACTGTCGTATGTCCCGAAGGAAATGGTGCGGAAAGTGTCGGGATCGGTCGGGGTGCCGGTGACTGTCGGAGGAGGAATAAGAAATCCCGATGTTGCCCACGAGCTGGCGAGCTCGGGCGCCTCGTTTATCGTAACGGGTAATTTTTTTGAAGAAAATGGTAACTCTGGCATGCTGAGGGAGTTTGCACGAGCAATTCATTTCAAGAAAACTGAAGGAGTAATCGTTTGATGGTAGATCGCGCTAGGTTTATACGGGAATCTCTTGAAGAAAGTGCGGCGACGAAAAAGGAAATTTTAAACAGATGTTTTGACGACATATCGCATGCAGTGACCGTCGTGAGAGATGCATTGAAGAACGACAACAAGGTGCTGCTGTGTGGAAACGGCGGGAGTGCGGCCGACTCCCAGCATATTGCCACCGAGTTTACTATTCGGCTGAATCACGAGATAAAGAGGAAGGGACTTCCCGCGATCTCGTTGACGACAGACTCTTCGGCAATGACGGCCGGCGGGAATGACATCGGTTTCGAAAATACATTTGCGAGACTGGTAGAGGCGAACGGGAGAAAGGGAGATATTCTGGTCGGGATTTCAACGAGCGGCAACTCGGAAAACATTATCCGAGCGGCGGACAAAGCGCATGAAAACGGAATGTTTGTGATCGGACTGCTGGGAAGGGATGGAGGAAAGCTGAAGTCGAAATGCGACCTGCCGATAGTCGTGCCGTCGGACAATACACAGCGGATCCAGGAAGGTCACATCACAATAGGACATATCATCTCGGAGCTTGTCGAGCTGGAACTCTACGCTCAGGAGAAATGACGGTTCGCGTTGTTGTGGCGGATTTTACTTCATTAATCCGGGCGAGTTTGCACTGTCTACTGCGGTCGCAAAAATATAGAATGAGTGTTTCGATAAAATGTTAATGGAGAACTAAAAACGATGAATGAAGGTGCAAGATGAAGCTTACAAAGCAGGAAATAGAAACGCGGTTGAAAGAACTTCCGGGATGGCAGTATGCCGACAATTCGATCAAAAAAGACTTCAAGCTGAAGGATTTCCAGGAAGCGATGGCTTTTGTCGTGAAAATTGCCTTTGAAGCCGAGAAGGCTCAACACCATCCGGACATTACGATAGAATACAACCGGGTCAAAATTGTACTGACGACGCACAGCGAAGACGGCGTGACGGAAAAAGATTTTGACGCAGCAGGAAAGATCCAGAAGTTGAGCGGAGCGTAATGGAAAGAGACAAAATCGTTGAAATTTTCCAGTCTACAGGCGCGCTGCAGCAC
>JBJKQU010000213.1:0-6260 GCA_046705025.1 Candidatus Kryptoniota bacterium
TGGGACTTTCAAGAGTGTAAAAGAACTCGTGAATAAAATCGAGTTGTATGTCAAGTCCTATAACAAGCATCCTCATCCATTCTCTTGGACTGCAACTCCCGATTCAATACTGGACAAGATCAGAAGACTTTGTCAATTTATTTCCGAGACACAACACTAGCCTACATCGCACACTCGCAGGAAATTCTTCGAACTGTGCCGGAAGAGCACCGGCTATGGCTGTCATTGCTGTTGTCGACCTCCCTCGAATTCAATTCGGCGCTCTGCGGTTACAAAGGGGCCGCAAAGAGAAGACCCGGCGCCATAAGACATGTTTTCGCTCATCATGCTTATTCATTTCCATACACCGCGCTGGAGAACAATCCTGCTTTCTCGCGCAGCACCTCCGGCACGCTGAATAATCTTTTCAAGAATCGGATTGCAGCAGCTGCAGAATGGGCAAGCGGGCCTGTTGAGCGCCGCTGGGTCGGAAAAGGCTGGAAGAAGGTATCCATCCCGGATGAAGTTGATATGGGAGTGGAAGTACCGTCAGTCGAAGAATTTCCGGGCAAGAAGAGAATGTTCTTCGTTACCCAGACAGATTCCAGTCGCATGCCGCTCCCTGCGGAATCGGTCGACTTCGTCGTCACCGACCCGCCGTACTTCGATAACGTTCAGTACAGCGACCTGTCGCACTTCTTCCGGTGCTGGCTGAAGAGCTTCCTGCCCGAGAAGGCAGAGTGGCAGTACGTCGCGAGGGGTTCGGCCGTGGCTGAGACTTCAGCGGACGAAGACAAGTTCGCTTCGGTCATCGAAAAGATCTGGAAAGAATCCAACCGCGTGCTGAAGCGCCCTCACGGCCGATTAATCTTCACCTATCACCACTGGAGACCAGAGGCGTGGACTAAGCTCGCAGTAGCTCTCAAGCAAGCAGGCTTCTCGCTGGCGAACGCATTTGTCGTTCATTCCGAGAACCCGATATCGGTCCACATAATGAATGTGAAATCGCTTAAACATGATACCATACTCGTCCTGAGGCCGAATGACGATCACAAGTCGGTCTCATGGAATAAACCAATGACGGTCGTCGGCTCCGACAGTTATTCTTTCTGCAAAGCGTGTGGCCAGATGACCGGATGGATACTGCAGAACGACTTTACCGAATTTGAGATAGAACAAGAGTGGTCCAAATTCTTGAAAGGCTGACCGATGTCGAATCTTGTGGAGATGTTTGTCGGTCGGTTGCAGGAGAAGGTGAATTCGGAAATCAAATTGAGCTTTCAACTTGACAGAAAAGGGCAGCCTTCCTATTTCGACGCCCCGAGACCGACGTCCACCGGAAAGACGAAAGAGGACGATGAGGAGTATGGCGCCTAATCACTCTCTGAAATATTTAGGCCCGAAGAGCTGCCTTACGCCATTCAAGGAATAGTATTTCTCCAAACGTACGTTAGTACATCTCCTTGACAAATGACCAATTCAGGCTGGAACTGCGCTTCCACTCTGCGGAACGCGTAAATTGGTCAAAAATCGACGTTCCCCGTCCTCCCAACAATATTGTTGGCCCGCCGAACGACAAGGTTGGTCCGCCGAACGATAAGTTTGGCCCGCCAAACGATAAGGTTGGTCTGCCGAATGATAAGGTTGGCCCGTCGAACGGTGAGGCCATCCGATCAGACCGCAACCTCGTTGCGCCGCTACATATCGTGTCCAAACTTCCTCCCTCCATTCGTCATTATGTCGAAGGCTCCGGGAGGAACCGAAGTCGAACGGTCTTATGTTCTTATTCGAAAATGCCTCCGGTGCGAGTTGGCTTATGCGTACAGCTCGGAGACTTCGGCGAGAGACAGAAGCATCCGGTGGCAATGCGCTGATCGCAAGTGTAACGGACGCCGACGGCAACGTTATCGGACTCGTTCGGTAACCGTGAGATTGTCTAAGAAAAGGAGACCAAAAATGTTTAACGATGTTATGTATGCTACGCTCTTTGTAAGCGACCAGGACAAGGCTCTGGACTTCTACGCTAACCTCGGCTTCGAGAAGCGTGCAGACTTTGCCGGTCCCGAAGGCCGTTTTTTTACAATCGGATTCAAGGGACAGAACCTTGAAGTGATTCTCTGGCCAGGCACGCAGGGGCGGGCTGACAAGGAAGACAGAGTCGGGCGGCTTTTCGTCGAGTCAGATGATCTAAGGAAAGACTTCGATGCACTTCGGTCGAAAGGTATCAGGTTCGTCGAAGCAGAGCCGGAGGACTATCCGTTCGGCGTGCGTATAACGGCTCTTGATCCCGACGGCAACCCGGTCTCCCTGCATCAGCGAAAGAGTAGTTCGCGGTCTACACGCCACCCGGATTGGAACGAGAGCTACGCACAGGACTTCCTGCCCTGGGACACAGGCCGCCCCGATCCGCTCCTGACGAAATTCGTCGAATCCGGGCGCGTCACGCCCGGCCGGGCACTCGAGGTGGGTTGCGGAACCGGGACAAACGCCCTGTGGCTGGCAGGCCGAGGTTTCGATGTACTCGGTGTAGATGTGGCGCCGCTGGCCGTGGAGAAGGCACGCGCCAAGCAGGCAGGGGCAAAAGGCTGTCGGTTCGAGAATCTAGACTTCCTCACCGCGCCGCCGCCGGGCCCGTTCGATTTCGTCTTCGACCGCGGCTGCTTCCACGTGTTCGACGAAGCGGAACAGCGCGAGCGCTTCGCGGCGAGGGTGGCCGGCCTCCTTGGACCGGATGGGATGTGGCTAAGCTTGATCGGCAGCACCGAAGGAGCGCCGCGCGAGGTTGGCCCGCCGCGACGCCGTGCAATCGACGTGCTGGCGGCAATCGAACCCGTTCTGGAGCTCGTGGAACTGCGCACCGACACATTTCAAACTCAGACGGAGTCGGCCATGGCTTGGTTCTGCCTCTCCCGCCAACGCAAGGTGCCGGCGCAGCCGTCGACCCGCCGCGATTGAGCAGCTCGCCGAAGCGTAGGTGTGCATGGTGCGGCCGCACAAATAATTTACCTGAAACATACGCCCGCCCGATAAGGCGAGGCTTTCAACCCAAGTCATCATAAGGAAAGGAAGTTTCTATGAGCCCGAAGAACGACGCTCAAAAATCCGCAAAGAGCACCACCGCGACCAACAAGAAGTCCAAGGGATTCACGACCGAGGAAAAAGCCGCGATGAAGGAGCGTGCCCGGGAACTTAAAGCGGAGGCGAACAGGGCTGGAGAGGAAAGCGCGGCGCTTGCGGCAATCGCCGCAATGAAGGAACCGGATCGCTCCATGGCCAAGCGGCTCCATGCGCTCATCAAAGCAAGCGGCCTCTCGGCGAAAACCTGGTATGGAATGCCCGCATATGCCAACAAGGACGGAAAGGTCATCTGCTACTTCCGCGACAGGCTGAAGTTCAAAGAGAGGTACGCAATGCTCGGCTTCAACGACTCAGCGAACTTAGACGACGGCAACATGTGGCCGGTTGCCTATGCTTTGCCGGAGTTGACATCCAAAGATGAGGCCAGGATCGCGGTGCTCGTGAAGAAAGCAGTGCGAGAAAAGACATGAACTTTCTGCTATGGGTCCTTCGGATTCTGCTGGCCTTGTGGAATATGGTGGGCGGAATCTATGTTGTAAATAATTATGAGAAGGTCGCCACGAAATGGGCTTTGAAAGCTCTGCCCACTCCCGTCTGGATTGCCCTCGGCGTGCTCCAGATTCTGTTCGCGTTGGCTTTAATTCTACCCGGGTCGAAGTGGCGTAAACTAACTCCCGTCGCGGCAGCCTGCCTGTCTGCACTATCACTTTTGGGTATTGCGCTGTACGCCCAGTACGCCGGGTTTCCCGGGATTCTCTGGGGTGTGCTCCCCGCTTTATTGGCCGCGTTCGTGGCGTACAATCGATGGCCTGATTCAAAGTCGTGAAGAGATAGACCGTATAAATTGCCGGAAACAAAATTCAATTTGCAAACGCCATGCTCCGGACAACTGCAAAAGAACCAATATCCAAGTCCAGGAGGTAGAGAGTTTACTGGTTGGCTGTTTAGCTGTTAGTTCTTGTTTGGAGCTTGTGGATTGGAGCTTGGAGCTTTGAATAAAGTTGCAGATGTAATCTGATACGTAGAATTGTGCAGAAAGAGGTGAGCCGAAAATGAAGTCCTCGTCTCAGCAGATAGATGCTATAATCAAGAAGCCGGGCGATTGGCGGGGCAGGAAATTGTCACAGCTGCGCGCTTTGATCAGGAAAGCCGACCCTGCCATCGTCGAAGAAGTGAAGTGGAAAAAACCGTCTAAACCAGAGGGAGTCCCCGTATGGTCTCACGATGGAATAATATGCGCAGCAGATACGCTCAAGAACGCCGTGCGGCTGACGTTCCCGAAAGGCGCCCAGATAAAGGATCCGAAGAAACTCTTCAATACGCGGCTGGATAGCAACACAGTGCGTGCCATCGACTTCTACAAAGATGACAACGTAGATGAGGCACCGCTGAAGGCACTCATTCTTCATGCCGTGGCGTTGAACAGACAGAAAACACGCGAATGATAAGATGAATTTACGATCAAGAGAGTATGGGAGACCTCCAAAATGCATAGTCACTCTGAGACTGTCCCGGCCTAAATGGCGAAGCGAAGAGTGATGCTGCTCCAGACCAGCGCCTGCCCGTCGGGATTACGGCTACGGGTGAAGGCGGCCAAGAAGGAAAAGAAAGCAACCGTCACCCTGAGCGATCCCGATTCGAAATTTTTCGAATCAGGAGAGTCGAAGGGCGACGACAACCTCAAAGCCACCTCTGCTCATCCTTCGACTCGGTCGTTGCGCTCCCTCGCTCAGGATGACTGATTACCCTTTTCGCAACACTCTCATTAAGACAGTAAAGGAGAACAACATATGCAAGTAGTCAATAAACTCATGATGCTTGCCGTGGCTGTCAGCGACATGCCGAAGGCAAAAACTTCTTACGCGGACAAGCTTGGATTTAAGGACCCTGATAGTAATCTGATCCACATCGAACAGGCTTAAGTCGCCCCATCTCCCCCCTGTCCAAATTCCTTCGCTCCGTTCGTCATTAGGATGAAGCGAACATAAGGCGGACGCCGCAATTGAGGCAACCGCACGCGGCGCGAAACATACTACAGAGAGGAGTGAAACATGAGTACGCGATTAGCGTCTACAAACCCCGAGGCGGTTGACACGGCGGGTACCTTCCTCCCGCCGGTGGAAAAGCCGAAATCACTTTTGATGAAACTGGCGTTCTTTTTCATGAAAAAACAGTTTGGCAAAGTAATGACTCCGATGGCGGTTCATTCGGCACGGCTGCCGAACGCGTTCGGTTTGTTCTACACGAAGGTAGGCAGGCTCGACAAGAAGCTGAAACTGCCGGAGGAGACTGCCCTTCTCGTCCGCGAACAGGTGGCGCGGATCAACATCTGTCTCTTTTGCATGGATGCGACCAGGTTTGCCGTCATACACAAGTCCATGAACCTGGCGAAGTTCGATGCGCTCACGGACTACCGCACCAGCCCGTTGTTCAGCGATGCGGAGCGTGCGGCTCTCGACTATGCAACTGAGCTGACGAAGAACAAGAAAGGCCATCCCGATCTTTTCGCGATTATGAAAAAATACTATTCCGAGCGCGAGCTCTGCGAGATAGTCTGGCTTGTCGCCAGCGAACATCTTTATAACATGACCAACGTCGGTTTGAATATTCATTCGGATATGTTGTGCGACATAAGCAAAAAGAAGTGACGAGGATGGCGATCCAGTATTGATTTTAAGCAAAGTGTTCAAAGCTGCCACAAAGCTCACGGAGTGAGAACTAACATTGCTTCGCGCTCTTAGCGATCATCTCTTTGCGTTCTCGTTTCTTGGAGGAATAGAATGGGAATTGGCAATCCGGTGGTACATGGTCTGAGATTAGTGACTATCCGTAGTGCAGCAAGTGCCATTAGGCACGACCTGTTTGTAGAATCGCAATTCACCTTCTGTTGGCGAGCTCCGATAGGAGCGGCCTGTTTAGAAAGACCTTTAAATACAGGCTGCCCCTCCGGGGTCCAACATATCGGCAACAGCATTGGGCTACAGACAGACCGCCGGGAGTTTGCTCCGCGAAGTGGGGCAGCTTTCGGGCGACACGCCCACGCCGCTATCAAAAAAACGCTGTCGTCGTATCCGGTTCTGCTTCGCGAGCCTTGCGCCTTTCTGAGAGACATTCAGCCCTTCGTTCAAAACGGATCACTATATGAGAATAGGAGACAGATGACATGATAGAAGAATCTTCGGATTCACGGATTGAAAGTGTTA
>JBJKQU010000214.1:0-52504 GCA_046705025.1 Candidatus Kryptoniota bacterium
TACATCCACAGCTCAAAATTCAAGATTGACGAATCTGCCATGAAGTACGGGGCAGCGTTTTTGGCGTTTCTACCCATCCAATACCTGAAGCAGCGTGATCTCAACGGCTACAGAAAAAAACTCAATCCTTCTCGAGAAAATCTTTGAGCTGATCGTAAATTCCGGAGCTGCGGTTAACCCGACGGAGTTCATACAAAAGCTCGAACAGCTTACTGCAAAGCTTCCGGATCAGTTCATGGCCCTTAACAACTTCGAGCGCTTCCTCGCAGCGACCCCTAACTCGGCTTCTGTCCTTTCTGATTTATCTAGAGACAAGCGGCTTTCCGAGGACTTCTTTGCAGTCATTTCAACGAGTCAGTACCTCGCCGACATTCTCGTGAAGCACCCGGCTTATTTTCGTTATCTGTTCTCTCCGGCCGGCATCGAGTCACGCGTGAATCCGGCGTCGCTCAATCCCGAGATGTCCAGGCAAATCGGGATCTATGAAAATGTCTCTCACGCCGGCGATTACCTGAGGCGCACTTACAAGCGGGAGATACTCAGGATCGGGGCCCGCGACATCTGCGGCCTCGATGACATTGAAGCAACGACGCTCCAGATCTCGCAATTGGCTGAATCTATCTTAAGGGTCTCGTTTGAAATGACGACCGCAGCGTTCATAGCCAAGCATGGCGAACCGCCGCCGCGTACCAGCTGCATCGCGCTGGGAAAGCTCGGCGGAAACGAGCTGAATTACAGTTCCGATATTGACCTTCTTTTCCTCTACCTTGACGGCGGGGAGGAAAGCCGCGGGAAAGCTTCCGAGCAGGCAAACTATTTCGTAAGCGAACTGGTGAAAAGCCTGACCTCCGAAACCGGCGAAGGCCATCTGTACAGAATCGACCTTCGTCTTCGCCCCGACGGTTCTTCCGGCGCCGCCGCCCAGAGCCTCGAAAGCGCGATTGCCTACTACGAATCCCGCGGAGAGCTCTGGGAAAGGCAGATGCTGATAAAAGCACGCCATGCGGCGGGTGACGAGAAGATAAGCGAGACCTTTCTCAATCATTTGCGGCCGTTCGTCTACCCCCGAACGTGGCTGGATAACCCGATCGACGAAATCCCCAGGATGAAAATCAGGATCGAAGCCGCCAACCCCAACGAGCTCAACGTCAAACTCAGAAGGGGCGGAATAAGAGACATCGAGTTTATTGTCCAGGCACTTCAACTCCTGAACGGTGGTGCGTCGCCAGACATACAGACGGGCAATACCCTGCAGGCTATAAAACTCCTCGGATTCGCAGCAATCTTGAACAGACAGGAAGCCTCGCTGCTCACCGACGCTTACAAGTTCTATAGACTTGTGGAGCACAGGCTGCAATTGTTCAGGAACCTCCAGACGCATACATTGCCGACCGACGGCAGGGAATTCAGAAGCCTGTCGAAGCGATGTGGATATAAGAACGAGCGCAAGTTTAGAAACGAGCTTTTCATTTACTTCGACCAGGTATCGGACCTATTCAACAGCGTGTTCCGCATCGAACAGCCGATTGAAAGAAGCGAGATAGAGCAGCTCCTCGAAGGTTCAATAACCGACGGCCGCACGCGCCGGGTCCTTGAAAACTACGGACTCACGAGGTTAGAAGAAGGATACAGGAACACTCAGTTTCTTTCCAGGGGCATAACCAGGGCGGGTGACGTCGAATTCCCCGCAGGCGTCACGAAATCATTTCGCGAGATCGCCCCTGCCTTGTTCGAGGATATAAAGCTGACCGTCGACCAGGATCTCACGCTGAAGAACCTCGCCCGCATCATCCCCGCCATAAAGAGCCTCGAGGTGTTTTACAGCTCTCTTTCCGACGAGAACTTCAGGAAATTGATTCTGACACTCTGTTCAAAGGCCACTCGGTTTGTCGATTATCTGACTGCCGAGCCGCTCCTCCTAGACCTCCTTATATCTCCGGATCGCCTGCTCGATGTCGACGTCTATTTCTCGGAGTCACTTTCACTACCGCTGCTGAAACAGTTTAACGAGATCAAGCTCGGCATGCTCTACCTACTCGAGGAGATTTCCCTCGGCGAAATGCAGCTGAAGTGGACAAAGGTCGCAGAGAAATTTCTGACCGACGCGTTCGAGAAGGTCAATCCGAAAAGCAGACCGGAAGTAATCGCCGGCGGAAAGTTCGGGTCGAGGGAAATGTCCTTCATGTCCGATCTTGACCTTCTTTTCGTCCTTCCGGATACTCTCAGGCAAAAGAAGCCATCTATCGAGAAGAAGATTCCTGAGATACAAAAGCGGCTGCTCGACGCTAACGGGATCCCGAACTTCACGATCGACCTGAAGCTGCGTCCTGAGGGAAAGAGTGCTCCTCTCCTTATGAGCGAGTCGGAATACAGGGTCTATCTGGGAAAGCGCCTCTCAGTATGGGAAGCAATGGCAATGACTCGCTTCAGGAGCGTCTATCCGTCCGAGAATATCGGGAAAATCATCGCAAATGCTGTGAGGACCTTCCCCTTCTCCCGTTCGTCCGCCGAGGAGATAGCTGGATTGTACAGCAAGGTGGTGCAAAGCAAAAGCTATTTTGATGAGATAGATGTAAAATCAGGTGACGGCGGCATCTTCGCAATCGAGTTTCTGGTTCAGACTCTTCTCCTCAAAAATGTCGAGGAGCTTCTGGAATACATGCCTGCTACAATCGTGGAATCGATAGAAAGGCTGAAGGAGATAGGAGCGCTGGATGAAGAGACGGCCGACGAAGTCAAAGAGAGCTACGAGTTCTACAGGATGATCGAGTTTTCCAACTACGCCTCTCTCTCCAAAACCAATCACAAGATCCCTCATGACGAGCGTGAAATTCAATCTCTCTCCGCCCATCTCGACTTCAAGAATTCGGATGAGTTTCTGGATAGTCTGAGGGCACGAATGCGGCGAATGAGTTCCCTCTTCAAGGATACAATTTCCGGCCTGATCGAATCGGCTGATTGAGGGAAGCCCTTTGAACAAAGGAAAGAAGCTTCCCAATCGCATTGCAGGCACTCCGGGAGAAACATCCGCTAGGTCGGGTCACATTGTCAAGTTCCAGCGTACCGACTACCTCACAGCCTCAATCCTTACTGCACTCTCCTTCCTCATTTACATTTTCACTATGTCCAGAAGCATCCCTTACATCGATGGGGGAGAATTGACCACAGTCCTCTGGACTCTCGGAATCGCTCATCCGACGGGCTATCCGCTATTCACGTTGTTGGGAAGCTTATTCGTTCACATCCCAATTTTCCACGAGGTGGCTATGCGAGCCAACCTCTTCGCCGTTGCCTGTACGGCATCTGCAGGCGGGCTGTTCTACCTCGTATTCTTCCGGGCACAGACCGCATTCGTGATCAGCGGCCATGCCAACAGATCGCCCCGAAAGGAGCAAATAGACAATTCCAACCGGACTTTGCCGGTCACACTGAGTGGTGAGGCCGTCAGTCGAATAGCTTCCGGGATCGCCGCCTTGTGCCTGATCTTCTCCGCTACATTTTGGGACCAGAGCACGTCGATCGAGGTATACCCTCTTCAACTTGTCCTGTTCGCTTTGATATTGATTTCCTGGCTCAAGTTCTACATTACCCCGACGAGGCGCGGGGCGTTTCTTGCAGGGTTGACGCTGGGCCTCGGTTTCACGAACCACATGACAACGATACTGACGGTTCCCGCTATCCTTTTTCTCTTTCTTATGAGTTACAGGAAGCGAAGGTACCGGCTTACGATTGTATATCCGATGATTCTCGGCGGGCTGCTCCCCCTTCTTCCGTACCTTTACCTGCCTATTCGCGCTTCACAGGACCCGCTTCTCGACTGGGGGAATCCCGATACACTGAAGAGGTTCATCTGGCATGTATCAGGCAAACAGTTTCGCACATGGATGTTCAGCTCATTCAACGTCTTCGAACACCAGACAGGTGTCTTCTTTTCCAGCCTCTACTCGGAATTCGGAATAAGCATAATTGTCGTAGTAATCGGATTCGTGGTTTCCTTATACTCTTACAGGCGCTACTTCTGGTGGACAGTCCTCCTGCTGTTGGGTGACATAGCGTACGCCGCCAATTATAACATACACGATATATCGAGCTATTTCCTGCTGGCATACATTGCCCTCGCGCTATTTGCAGCCCTGGGGTTTCATTTCATTCTGGTTCGAATTTTCCGAAAATCGAGCAAGAAGGCCGTTATCCTTGCCCTCTTTCTGCTCTTTCCGGCTTACTCGGCAGTGGCTAACTTCAGCGCCGTAAACCAAAGCGACGACTACGCCGTTGAAATGTACACGCGCGACATACTCACCAGTCTTCCCCGGAATTCGGTCGTCCTCTCATTTCAATGGGATATCTTTGTGTCCGGCTCACTTTACTATCAACATGTAGACAATCTTAGAAAGGACGTCATAGTCATTGATAAGGAGCTTCTCCGGAGGTCGTGGTATGCTGCTCAGGTCCATCATCGGTATAGCTTCCTCTTCCCGAAGCAGGACGCTGAGTATGCGGCTTACCAGGCCAACCTCCGCCTTTTTGAAAACGGGCTGCCTTACGATCCGAACAGCATACAGCAGACTTATTCCGATTTCATACGCGAGATAATCAGTGGAGCTTTGAAAAGGGGGAGGGATGTCTTTGTCGGCCCTGAAATGGAAGATAAATACCTTTTCGGATACAACAAGGTCCCTTACGGCTTGATGTATGAATTGGCAACCGATACGAACTACGTCGCTTACAGCCCTGCCGGGTTGAACGGATTTCGGGCCGCCCAGCGGGTCAACAACGACTACTCCCATCAAATCGAAAACTTCTACACGAGAATGTTCCTCGCCCGCGCGGCATACGAGTACGAGCACCGGCACTTCAAAAGGACTCTCGCATGGATCGACAAGACACTCCAGGTCGATCCCGCCTCGCAGGCAGCCCAGAATGCAAGGCTGGAAGTGCAGCATCTACTGGAGGCGGGCAAGTGATGTTTTTACTTCTTCTGACAGTCTTCTCCGCTCTTTATCTTCTTGAGCTCGGTTTCTTTTCCTATGCCGCCCACCGTTCCCGGCTTACATCCGTCTCGCTGGATCGCGGAGGAGGCTTGCCGAGGGTATCAGTGGTAGTAGCCGCAAAAGATGAGGAGAAAAACCTTCCTGCTTGTCTTCAGTCGCTCTTGAGGATCGACTACCCGGAAGAGCTTATCGAGGTCGTCATAATAAATGACCAGTCTGCAGATTCGACTCCGGGTATCATCGACGATGCCGCGCGTGACCATCCCTACGTCATCAGGGTAGATGCAGTCGAAAGCGATGCTGTCCGCGGCAAGGCAAACGCCCTCGCCCAGGGTATCGACAGGGCAACCGGTGAGTTCATCTTCATGACGGATGCCGACTGCGTTGTCCCGCGCACCTGGATCAGGGATACTCTGAAATACTTCGACGACAGTACCGGAATTGTCGGAGGCGTTACACTCATCTCGAAAACGGTCAGACCCGTTTACGGCATTCAGGCGCTCGACTGGGACTTCTTGCTGACAGTCGGTGCCGGAGTGGCTACAGTAGCTAAGCCGCTCGCCTGTCTGGGAAACAACCTGGCATTCAGGAAGAAGGCTTACGATGAAGTCGGGGGATATCGAAGAATCAGGTTCAGTATTACCGAGGACTTCGCGCTTTTCAATGCCATTTCAAGCTCGGGAAGGTGGACGTACAAGTTCCCTATGAACAGGAAGAATCTCGTTGAGACATTGCCTGTTGAGACTCTGAAGGAGGTTTTCCTACAGAGGAAGAGGTGGGCAACCGGTGGGAAGGATACGGGCCTGTTCGGGTTGGCTGTTCTAGCTCCCGGTTTCTTGTTCCACTGGCTCCTCATCATATCACTCTTGATTTCGCCCCCGGTTTTCCCGGCTTTCTTCCTTTACAAGATCCTTCTTGATGGGATCTTCGTATACCCCACATTGCGCAACTACGGAAAGATTGGGCACTTGAAATTTATAGTTTATTTTGAGATTTATTATTTGTTATATGTTGCCATTCTCCCTTTTTCTGTCTACCTGGGCAGAGCTATAACTTGGAAAGGACGCCGCTACTAGATGTCTGAATCGTCCGCCCAAAGCGGATACGAGTATTCCCGATTATCTCCCGTCGTGACATGGCGGGAGCTGAAAGTACCTCTCCATGCCGGGCTGTTCCTTATTACGGTAGTCACAACGTCGATGGCCGGGGTAGAGTGGCTCGGAAGAGACCCGATGAATCTTCAGAACTTTACGCTAGGGCTCCAGTACAGCCTTTCACTTCTCTTGATCCTTGGCTCCCATGAATTCGGACATTTCTTTTACTCTTTGAAGCACCGTGTGAAAGCCACCCTGCCGTATTTCATTCCCCTGCCTGTCCTGCCCGGGATGCTGAACTTCGGTACGCTCGGAGCGGTAATTCGCACAAAGACTCCTGTCCCCTCCCGGAAAGCAATTTTCGACATCGGGGTATCGGGACCTATCGTCGGTTTCATCGTCAGCATCGGAGTCTTGATTTTCGGGTTCACGCACCTGCCATCCAGGGAGTTCCTCCTTCAAATTCATCCCGGATACAACTTCGCGAACAACACTGCCCCCGGGGTGGACGGCATACCGCTGGTATTCGGCAACACAATTCTGTTCAAGTTTCTTGAGGTCGTCTTCACCAATCCGCACACCGAATTTGTCCCGCCGATGACGGAGGTCTACCACTACCCCTTCCTGTGTGTCGGGTGGTTCGGTCTGTTTGTGACGTCGATGAACCTCCTCCCTATCGGACAGCTGGACGGTGGTCATATGATCTATGCGATGTTCGGTTCTGCTCACAGGAAGATCGCCAGGATATTCTTTTATATCATCCTGGTAATAGGCATCCTGGGTCTCTTGCCACTCGCGGGAATAAACCTGGAAATAGGCTGGAGCGGTTGGCTGTTCTGGTGCCTCATTCTGCTTTTGGTGATTAGACTCGACCACCCGCCCGTCATGGATCCGACACCGCTCGATACCAGGAGGAAGATAGTCGGGTGGCTGACAATTCTCATTTTCGTCGTTTCTTTTTCACCCATCCCATTCACAATCTCACTGAGGTAGTTTTGCGCAAAATACTCTTCGTCCTTTCTCTAAGTCTGATCGTCGCCGCGTGCCAAAAAGCGAGCAATGTAGTGGTTGATTCCACGCCGCCGGTCAATGCCAAATTGACGTATTTCGACAGGGACAGCGTCAACATCGCTCAGTATCTAAACAATTCTTCGCTGAAGCTGACCTTGAGCGACAGCTTCCAGGTCGAACTGAGCTCGACTGAAGATTTCTCATACCTTGACGTTAAAGTCCAGAACGATTCCGGAGTGGTCCTGAACGAAGCCACCTTCACCGGCCGCAGCGGCGATGTCGTGTCCGGAACAATCACCGCGACATTCGCGACTGTCTATGTCGGCGATGTCACCTACCTATTCACACCGTATAACACTAACGGTGCCCCCGGGGATTACGCGACGAAGGTCGTACGACTATTTAACGTAAAGGACATCGGAGCTGTAATAGACAGCGTCTCGATGCCCGACTCTCTGCAACTTCCGCAAACAGGCAATGTGGTCTTCAACATTTACGCCTACGTTACCGACGCAGCGGGGCTGGGCGACGTTTCTAAAGTGTATTTCGACGTCGTGAAACCGGACGGGAATCCTTCGACCGGAAATCCTTTCATGATGTATGACGACGGCGGTGCAGCCGGTCTATCGGCCGGCGACGATGACCAGGTTGCTAATGATGGCATATACACACTCTACGTCCAGCTCCCCGCAGGAACAGCTATCGGCATATATGTGTTCACATTTCACGCGGTTGACCGCAGCGGGGTAGCGAGTACACCCGTCTCTCATAAGATAAAGGTATATCAATGAAATTCGTCCTCATCCTCGCGTCTCTTCTTGTCGTTGCCGATGCAAACGCACAAATCCCGAAAGACGCCTATAGACTCAACGGGGGCTCCTCTTCGCAGCCATCGAGTAATATCCTCAACCAAATACTCATACTGAACGGGACAGTCTATCTCTCGACGGACAAAGGCCTTAATATTTCGATTGACGGCGGGAAGACCTTTCAAAACAATTTCGGAACGGACGGACCAACGGGGGTCAGCATCAATTGTGTCGCCATAAGCGGAGACACAATGGTTGCCGCAGCATCCACGAACATCGAACAGAACGGGGCAACGTATCCCAAGGGTCTCGGATTTTATGTATCTACAAACGACGGCCTTACCTGGATTCACGAGCCGCAGAGCGTCGACTCCCTGGCGGACTCCAGTGTGACCTTCGGACACAATGTGCTGAAGGCGCTTCCGATAACCACAGAGGTGAACAACATCACCTACTCCATGACTTTTTACGGCGGATATCTGTACACTGCCGACTTCGCCGGGGGCCTGAGGAGAAGCGACGACCTGGGCAAAACCTGGCAGAGGGTCGTCCTGCCGCCGGACTATCTCAATTATATCAATGCCGACAGCACATACTCATTTCAGCTCTCCCCTATCGGCGGGAACATAACCAGCGAAACGAACTACAACCACGAGGCTTTTTCCCTTTACTCCGACGGCGACAGCGCTCTGTATGTCGGCACCGCGGACGGGATAGACAAAACAACCGACAACGGCTTTTCCTGGTACAAGTTCAATCACCAGAATGAAGGCAGCCCGATGTCCGGAGATTTTGTGGTATACATCACCGCGCAGAACTACGGGACCGTCCACAATGTCTGGGCGGCAACAGTGAACGCCAACGACCCGACGGAGGTACCCGCCCTGAGTTATACTTCCGACGGAGGGGCCAGCTGGCATTACATCCTCCCCGGACATTTTTTCCATAACATCGCTTTTCAGGACTCGATCATTTACGGAGCGTCCGATGACGGCCTTTTCAGGACGGCTGACCTGGGCAGGACAAGTGAAGTAATCACCAACATAACGGACCCGGCAACCGACCAGCAGCTTCTTTCCAACACCTTTTATTTGGTCGCGACCAACGGCGATTCGGTATGGACCGCTTCCGCCGACGGCCTGGCAATAGGAATCGACAGCGGAGGCGAATTCCAGTTGAACAAGTGGAATGTCGTCAGAGCATACGTTACAATTGGGGATCAAAACCTCACTTATTTCTACCCGAACCCTTTCTCACCTAATCTCGACATCGGAAGAGTTCATTACAGCGTCAAGAGTGCGAACAGTACAGTTACAATACGCATCTACGATTTCTCTATGCACATAGTGAGGACTCTGCTTCAGAATGCCCCTTGCGCCGCGGGAGAAGACGACGCGCCATGGAACGGGCAGGACAACAGCGGGAACCTAGTCGGCAACGGTGTGTACTTCTATAGTGTCTCTGTAAACAATGGAAATCCTCTCTGGGGAAAAATACTGGTGGTCCGATGAAAACACTCATTCTAGTCCTGTTCTTCTCGTCACTCGCATGGGCACAAAGTTATCCCGGCAGCTTTGCACGGATCGGGTTGAATGCAAAAGGGATGTCGCTCGGCAATGCAATCTCTGCCAATACGACAGGCAATGTGTACCCGTTCTACAACCCCGCTCTCGCCTCTTTTCAGCATGACGGGAGCATTTCTGCTTCCGTCTCGCTAATGTCATTAAACCGGCAATTGAACGTGATTACCTACACGCAGGGTCTCGCGCCGACTGCCGGGCTTGCCCTCGGAATAATCAATGGGACAGTGTCAAATATCGACGGCCGGGACGCAGATGGAGTACATACCACCAATCTCTCCACAAGCCAGGATCTACTGTTCTTCAGCTTTTCGAACCAATTTGCCAGACAGTTTTCCCTCGGCGTCAGTCTGAAGGCGTATTACTACGATCTCTATTCAGGCCTTACAGCGACCGCCATAGGGTTTGACGTTGGAGGCGTGTTCAAGCCGACAGATTACCTGTCACTTGCATTCGTGGCGACTGACCTCGGCGAGTCCTATCATTGGGATTCATCCAAGCTATTCGGGCAGAATGGATCCAACTTCACGGAAACTTTCCCACACATATACAAGATTGCCGCATCGTACAGCATGCCGGCTCTCCATTCTTCAATAATGGCCGAGTATGACATAGCCCCGTCCCCGCTCAACGGACTGAGAGGCGGGATAGAGTATGCTCCTCTCGAAAACGTTGTACTGAGAGCGGGGTTTACATCGGCTAACGAGCAGTACGTCGGGACAAAAGTTACGCCTACTTTCGGTTTTGGAGCTAAGATCACCTTTCTCGGCCTGACACCGGAATTGAACTACGCTTACGTATCAGAACCGTTTTCTCCTTACGGAATACAAACAATATCAATAATCTTTGCGATTTGAAAACTATGAAATCTATCACCTTGGTATCTGCATTCCTTTTATTCGCCAACTCATCGGCATTCTGTCAGGCGGGGAGCGCAGGCTTTCAGATCCTGGAGCTCGGCTACTCGGCCCGTGATCTTTCTCTGGCCAGCTCCTCGGATGCAATCACGAGCGAACCCATAGCAATCTTCACCAACCCGGCGGGCCTCGCCTTCGGTGAGAGCACAAGCGGCGTCGGATTAGACATCATGTTGACTCACAGAAGCTATATTGCCGGAACAACCGTGGATCTTTTCGGGACCCGGTTCAGAGGAGCCGGGATGTCGTTCGGGACGAGTCTGCTTCTGTCCAGCGTGCCGGATATACAAATCAGGAGTACTCCTGGCGAGTCCCAGGGCACTTTCTCGGCCAGGGACTTCGTCTTTGCTTTGGGCGCGGCCCGGAGATTCGGAAGAATGGACGTGGGAGTGTCTGCAATGTATCTGTATGAGAAGCTCTTCGTTTATCAATCCACCGGACTCGCTTTCAACGCGGGAGTGAAGTACTCACCCGTCAGAAACGTCGAGCTGGGAATGTCGGCCGGAAACATAGGCTCTTCGTCCGCCATGATTGCCCAGAAGATAGCTCTTCCGGTCTTTCTTCGACTTGGCGGAAGCTATACGAGAGCCATTGGAGACGGGTTTGGCTTGACCGGCTTTGCTGATGCTGCAACATTCAAATCCGGCGGCATCACGCCGGCTATCGGTGCAGAATTGAATTTCAAGGACCTCATCAGATTCAGGGCAGGATATGCTTCAGGGAGCGAAATGACCGGTTTCTCCTTCGGAGCGGGAGTCAACTACGAATTCCTTCAATTCGATTACTCCTATATCCCGTTGAAGCTCGACTTCGGCAACAGCCAGACCTTCACCTTGTCGTTCCTTTTCTAACATGTCAGGAAGAGCTCCCGAATCCGACGTCCTTATTTTCGTCAGCTCCGATCCGCGTTACGACACGAGAAGTACGAAGTATCTCTCCAGCCTAACGGCAGCCGGCTACAAGGCCAGACTTGTCGGGGTGTCGTCAGACGGGATGGCAGAAAGCACCGATGAACTCGTAAGATTGCCGGTCACTTCAAAAGGCGGAAAGGGATTCTTCCTCCAATTCTATCAGAAAGCGGTTCCCGAGGCACTTAAATCAACTGCAAGTATAGTAATCGCAGGGGATCTGTTTTCGCTATTGCCTGCAATCATAAACAAACAACGGCACAACCGGGCGAAGCATCCTGTCAAGCTAATCTACGACTCGAAAGAGTTGTATGAAGCGCTCCCCAGCCTGCAGACGAAGCGCAGTAGTTTCCTCTTCTGGAATCTTGTCGAGAAATCGTCTATCAAGTACATAGATTCCGTCTTCACAGTCAACCAGTCCATCGCCGACTTACTGGAGACAAAGTGGCATTTGCCAACCACGGTATTGATGAATGTGCCGGCCCGGCAGGACAACCCTCCTTTGTCGCCGAAATCGTTCGACAAAATATATTTAACATTCTCAGGGGGGATGCAGCCGGGTAGGGGCCTGCCCGATCTCATTAAGCTTATAAGCATACTCCCCCGGAAGTACGAGCTGCGTTTTGTAGGTGACGGCCCGATGCGCGAACAACTTGCCAAACTGGCCTCCGCTTTAGACGTGCAGGATCGGGTTCACTTCGTGGGGAGAGTCAGGAATGAGGAAGTTGTAAGAGAGCTCTCAAAGGGGCACATCGGCATCTACCTGATGGAAAATACCGGACTCTGTCACTATCTCTCGCTGCCGAACAAACTCTTCCAATTTATCGCCGCGCGCCTTCCGGTCATCGTTCCCAAGTTTCCGGAAATGGAAAGAATAGTAAACACATATGAGATCGGCGCATCGGTGGACACGTCGAACATCAAGCAGGTGGCCGAGACCTTACAGAGCTTTACGAGCACAGTCGACAGGTATCTATCCCTTGTCTCCAACTGTGAAAAGGCTGCAGAAGCTCTCAACTGGCAGGTTGAGGAAAAGAAATTCCTCGCGGCTATATCGAGACTACTTTAGAAGGCCGAATTTCTTTCGCTTCTCCCAAAGCGTCTTTCTCGTTACTCCCAGCTGCTTCGCAGCCGCCTCCAGATTGAAGTTGTTCCATTCCAGTACTCTCTTGAGATACTCCCCTTCAACCTGGTCGAAGGAAAGTCCTTTCGGAAGATAAAGCCCCCCATCCAAGGGTTGTATGGCCGCAATATTCGAAAGGGAAATCTCATCCGCATCTATATACTCCTTTTCGGCGAAAATCATCGCGCGTTCCACCGTGTTTCGCAGCTCACGAACGTTACCAGGCCAGTTGTGTGATAGGAGCTTCCGTTCCGCAGAATTCGTGAATCCCTTCACCTGCTTCTTGAACTTAACGTTGAAATCGTCGATGAATTTTCCGGCGATAAGGATTACATCCGCTCCGCGTTCCCGCAGCGGCGGGATGTTTAGAGACACGACGTTGATCCTGTAAAACAAGTCGCTCCGGAACTTGCCTGCAGCGACGTCAACCTCGAGATCCGAGTTCGTCGCCGATATGACCCTTAAATCCACAGGGATCTCCTCGAGACCCCCTACTCTTCTGATTCGGCGGTTCTCTATGAAATACAGGAATTTTGCCTGCAGGCTCAAATCCATGCTGGTGATTTCGTCCAGGAGAATCGTCCCCCCGCTCGCTACCTCCAGCAGCCCCTTCTTCGAGCTCTTCGCGTCGGTGAAAGCCCCCTTCTCGTAACCGAATAATTCCGCCTCCAACAGGCTGGAAGGCAGCGAAGCGCAGTTTATTTCCATGTACCTCTTGTCCGAGAGCGGGCTCATGTAGTGGAGGACGCGCGCCACGAGATTTTTCCCAACCCCGCTCTCGCCCCGCAGCAGTATCACCGATTCCGTGACGGAAGAGACTCGCTTGATAAACTCTCTGATCTCCTTTATCGGTTCGCTTTCGCCTGACAAGGTGTCGAGTGAGTATCGCGACTTGAATCCGGACTTAATTTCGGCAACTTCGGTGCGAAGGCTTCCAACTTCTACAGCACGACCGATCACCAGCTTCAGCTCGTCGAAGTTTATCGGCTTCAGGAGGTATTCGAAGGCACCCGCCTTCATCGCCCTTACGGCAGAATCAACGGCGGCCTTGCCGGTGACAAGAACTATGGGCATGAGCCGCGACACAGCCCGCAGTTTATCGATCAATTCGATGCCGTCGATCTCGGGCATCACCACATCGCTTACCACTACATCAGGGTACTCGACCTTTATCGCTTCGATAAGGTCGCCCGGGTGCGAGAAAGACTTAATGTTGAATTGTTCGTTCCGCAGCCCGTACTTGACCAGCTTTATGATGCTTTCGTCATCATCCAGGAAATAGACTAGAGGTACTGACATAATCGCTATTCATACCTTATGGTTTTCAGAGGCACAAAAGGAATCACTCTTCGCCCCAGGGAGCGGTGACGCAAGTCGTTGGTGCTTCTTATTTACGGATCAAGTCTCCCTATACATTCCCGAACTGAGTTCACGAAATAATCGCTCTCTTCTTTGGAGCCGGCATTTACTCGCAGGTATCTGTCCAGCATTGGATAGGACGAGACGTCCCTTACGAGTACGTTTTGTCGCTCCAGGAGCTCGTTAAACAACTTCGTCGCGGGGAGCGGAGTCGAAAACAGGAAGAAATTTGCATCCGAATCGATCACCTTGACGCCTTTCATCTCCCTGAGTCCGGCTGTCATTGCCGCCTTTTGTTCCTTCAGAAACCTCACACGGTCCGCAAACAAGTCACGGTGCTCCAACAGCTTCAAAGCTGTAAACTCCGAAAGCGGGTTCACAGTAAACGGTATCTTGACTTTAAGAATCTCAGAAGCCGTCTCAGGATGGGCAACAAGATATCCCATCCTGAGCCCGGCGAGGCTGAATGCTTTTGAGAAAGTCCTCAGGATCACCAGGTTCTTATAGCTCTTTACAAGCTCAACGGCACTCGCGTTCTCAGAAAACTCGATGTAGGCCTCATCAAGAAGGACGATTGCGCCTGTCGACTTCAGGAGGTCGAGGATCAGTTCCCGGGATACCGACTTCCCCGTCGGGTTATTCGGCGAGCCGATTATGATAAGCCCATGTTTCATCCCCCGCGCGGTTTCCAATATCACTTTCTCGCGAAAATTAAGGTCCTGGTCGGCAAATACCTTTTTCACGTTGCCGCCAAGAATTTTCGAAATCTTCTCGAAGAAATAGAAGGTCGGCTGCGGGATAAGGACTTCCGTTCCCTCCTTCACGATTGAGATTGCCACCGTGTATATAAGCTCGTTCGAACCGTTCGCAACGATGAAAGAGTCCACGGGGACCCCGTACAACTCCGACAGGCTCTTTGGAAGAGCCGTGGAGAACACATCAGGATAACGGTTCCAGCACTTCTGAATAAATTCTTCAACAATTTCCTTTTTCAGTCCTTCGGGGATGTCAAAAGGACTTTCATTCTGATTCAGCTTTATCTTCGCCGGATGGCCTGAAACCGCGTAAGGAGCTAATTCAAGCACACTTTCTCTAAAGTTTTCTTTTACGTCCACCTTTTTCCCGTACTTTGATTGATAGCGCGTGAGCGGTTAGACCTT
This sequence comes from Candidatus Kryptoniota bacterium, assembly GCA_046705025.1. GTDB lineage: Bacteria > Bacteroidota > Ignavibacteria > Kryptoniales > JAKASW01 > JAKASW01. Next base: position 14,953 of record JBJKQU010000214.1, read on the forward strand.
CGCTTTCGGCAAAAGCAGCGATCTTTCCGGCATCGCGCTCAAACGCTTTCTTTGAATAATGAATTACACTCGAACGCTTCACGAAGGAATCTACATTCAGCACGGACGAGAACCGCGCCGTTCCACCAGTGGGAAGCACGTGACTGGGCCCGGCAAAATAATCTCCCACAGGTTCCGGAGAATACCGGCCGATAAAGACCGCCCCTGCGTTCCTTATCCGCCCCAGAATTTCCCACTCGCCCCGGGCCACTATTTCCAGATGTTCGGGTGCTATTTCGTTCACCAGTGCAACCGCTTCATCCATGTCTTCGGCCACGAACACTGCCCCGTTTCCTTCCATTGACTGTGTCGCAATGTCTTTCCGCGACAAGCTCCGGAGGAGCCTGAGGACTTCCCTGCGAACTCTAGAGGCCATGCCTGCATCTGTTGTGACCAGTATCCCGGCAGCATTCTTGTCGTGTTCGGCTTGTGCCAGGAGATCTGCGGCTACCTCAGCGGGAACGGCGGTCGAATCTGCCAACACTACCACTTCGCTCGGGCCGGCGATCATATCGATGTCGACGTCGCCGTACACAATCTTTTTTGCGGCTGCGACGAAGACGTTGCCAGGGCCCACAATCTTATCAACTTTGCTTATTGAAGAGGTCCCATAAGCCAGCGCCGCTATCGCCTGCGCCCCTCCTACCGAGTAGACGTTCTCGATGCCGAGTATGCCGCAAGCGGCCAGTACGACCCGGTTGACAACGCCGTCCTTGCCGGGGGGAGTGACAACCGATATTTCTTTTACTCCGGCTACCTGCGCAGGAATGGCATTCATTAGAACGGTCGATGGGTAGCAAGCCGTACCACCCGGGACGTAGAGGCCGACCTTCTCGAGCGAAATCACTCTCTGGCCCAGCACAGTGCCGTCACGCCTATGAATGGTCCAGGAGTTTTGTCTCTGTCTTTCGTGGAACGTTCTGATGTTCTCGGCAGATTCCTTGAGTATGGCAAGGATCTTCTTTCCTGTTCCGGCCACCGCCTTCTGAAGGTCTCTCTTATCGACTTTAAGATTCGTCAGCCGGATTCCATCGAATTTTTCTGTATATCTGAACAACGCGGCATCCCCTTCGGAGCGAACTGTATCGATGATCGTCGCTGCCCTGGACAGGATCTCGTTGTCGAACACTACGTTTCTGCTTCTTATCTTCTTCAGCCGGGCATTCGCTTCCCTGCTTCCGGTTCTGAGTACCGGGAATATTCCTGTGTTTTTCATATATGTAAATTTATCAGAGGTGCGGGTTCTTTCCAATCTTCGATTCTTGAGGCTTTTAGCGCCCTCATGGACGTCGATCCTACCCTACGACGACATCCTCTGCCACATTAGAACTGCATCTCAGCGACAACTCCAAACAAATCCTGGTACATCCCCGAGTTCCATTCTGGATTCTTAGCGTATGAGAGTTCGAGTGAAACAACCGGCAGATCCGGCAAGAGGAGCTTCACAGGAAACCTCAACGAAAACCCGTAGGAAAAGCCTGTACCCATCCGGGCAACAGTCAAACCGTTGTCGAGGTCACTCCCCTGCCTGATCGGAGCCTTCAACGTGTATCCGACCTGCACGGCGAGTATGCCGAGCGCCGTAGTCTCAAGACCGACCCGATATTGGTCCTTATACGATGGAAGCTCGTCGATCGGCGTACTGTTGCTGAGCAAATGAGAGTAATCTGCCGCCGCAGTCACTCTGAACAGTTCAAAGTCGGCCAGCCTGTAGTTAGAAATGAAGGAATAAGCAATCCCGCAACTAAATGTCTGAGGCAGATCGACATTGAGGCTATTAGGAGGAAAGACAACCACTGGCGACTGAGACTGAAGCTTCATGCCTGTCAATACGTTTGAGAAGACCGCGCCCGTCGATAACACCGCCTCAAAGAAAGTATTGTTTGCAAGCACTTGCCTGTTGATAGCACCGAGGTCAAAGGTAAAGCGGCTCGATTTAAGCTGTACGGTGGCTCCGAAGGTGCTCGCAACAAAATCCGGTGTGAACCGCGAGTTGGTTAGATACTTGCCGGTAATACCGGCAGAGAAGCCGAGCGGTAGCCTGACCGCAACTGCCAGAGCCGAGACTGTCGTCCTCCACCCGCCCAGATCGAAGCTGCTGAAGGCAGCTCCGGCGCCGAGGGGGCCGGCCGGAAACCCCGCAGATACATCCCATGCAGCCAACCTGCCGTTTTCCAAGAGCTGTAAGCTTGGGCTTGGGAAGAAAAGTTCGCCCTGCTGTCGCGAGAAATATTCGTAGTCGGAGGCGACAAACACATTGTAAACCGATGCAAGCCTCGCCGGGTTCAGCATTACGGCATGAGCGAAGTCCGGATCGGCAACGTATGCCGACATCCCTGCGGCTCTGTTCGGCAAAACGTACTCACCATCCAGAAAAATGGATTGTGCAAGTGCATTCCCCGCAAACAGGACCACAAGAGCAAACGCTGCCGCTTTACCTATTAGAAGTCTCCTCCAAGTGAGAAATAGAATATGGGTTTGTGAAATCCTTCGATGTTGTACTGCCACGCATAATCAAATCTCAGTACAAAATACAAAAAAGGCACCCTCGCTCCAAAGCCTGAGCCAATCAGTAAGTCCTGAGTAACCAGCTTTCCGGACGCGTCCTTCATAAATGGTTTATACTGACCGAATGAATCGAATGCGCTACCGGCATCGGTAAAGAGCACCCCTTCGATGTTGTCAAGGAGTATCGGTATCAGACCCGGGACAAAGTACCGCACCAGTGGGAACCTAACCTCGGCGTTCACCAGAAAATATTTCGTTCCCAGCTGAGTGTTGAACTGATACCCGCGCAACGGGAACACCGGCGTCAGGAAGGCATAATCGCCTACGGAGCTGATCGGTATATTCAGATTAGAGTAGTTGATATTTATCCAGTTGCTGACGCCGCCCATGAAGAACTTCTGTGGATTAGCGCCTTCGCTGACGGCTCCGGACATACGAAAGGCAAAAACATTCTCGTTCAGGAAAGGAAGATACGTCCTGTAGTCAAACTGGCCGGTCACAAATCCAAGAAACGCAGGAGAGAATTTCGGAACATAAGTCAAGGTAAAATTGTACCTGGTTCCGTTTACCGGGGCGAAATATCCTTCCAGGGAATTGTCGCTCACATAGCTTAGAGATGTCAGGATGGCGTTTGCCGTCCCGCCGGAATCGGAAGGATTATCGAGGTTTTGCCGCGAAATCCCCAGGTAGGCCAGGTTAAAATCGAGACGGCGGAATCTATCGAAGGGTCTCGACAAAGACAGCTGTCCAATTGTCGACTGGAATCTGTTCAATTCATAGTTTCCGGTTGTATTATCGAAGAGATAGAGGAAGTTCGCGGTGTGAAGCATTGTCAGTCCGAAATTGACCCTGGACGCCAGATTGAGGTATGAAATTGCATAATCGCTATTCTGCAGGTCGATTACAAAGTCGGTATAGAGATCAATCTCGTTATTGCCCAGCATATCGCTGAAAGCCAGCTCCGTCGCTCCCTGGAAGCCATAAAGCGTGTTGAAACCTGCCCCTCCGGTGAGAATGTCTGGCGTGAAGTTGAGCTTGTACGGGAAAGGAATGAAGTTGCCGGAAGAATCCACATTCCCTCTCAATAAGAACGGCGATACCTTCGGCTTTTTGTAAGGCCTCTCATATTCGGGAGAGAACACATAGTGAGCGAAATCCGAGGTCAACGAGGCGCCGTACAGCGATGTAGCAGATTCCTGCATGCTCGTATCGACAGGGGCCCTGGAGGCAAACTCCGCATTCTTTTTCTTCGCAAGAAAGTCTTTGACATAGTTCGTCGGGACAAGAGGACCCTTCAGCTTGTGAGAAAGGGGAAGATCCATCGTGAAGACGTCGTAGCCGCCGTAGTTCAATGAAGTGAATGCCAGCTTTTGACCGTCGCGCGACAAAGAAGGCTCGTTTATCCCGTAAAGAGAATTCGTAATCGGTACCGTCTTGCCAGTTGCGAAATCGAGGTAGTACAAGTCGTCGATTCCGTTCCGGCTCGATTCGAAGATCAATCCTTTTCCGTTCGGTGTCGGGAGGGGATATGTATTGTCGCCACCGTGCGGAACAACATCCAGCATGCTCGGGAAATTTGTATAAGTGAGCCTTTTTATTTTGCCGGTTGCCACATCAATTGAAAAAATATCCATGGGATTCCCTGCTGCCCAATGCGCAAGCTTAAGCGGGTTTCCGTATTGGTAGAGGCTGTCGCCGCGATCTGAAGCAAAATAGATCTTCTTCCCGTCTACCGACCAATGTGGGTCCTCGTCACTGAAGATATCGTTAGTCAAATTTCGGATTTTGTGAGTTTTCATGTTGTAGATGTATATGTCGGATTGGAGGGGCTTGTATGCCGAAATCGCAAGTTCTTCTCCGTTTGGAGAAAAATCTATCCCATCTATCCCCGGGAACTCAAGATCCGGTAGTACCCTGGTTTTGCCGGTCCGCGCGTTTATGAGGAAGATCTTATCGTATTCCCCCGTTTTCGAAGCTACCGCAATATACTTCCCGTCTGGTGTCCAGGAAATTCCGGGAGTGATTATGTGAAGCTCTTCAAAATTAGCGGTCCTGCTCCCCTTGACGAGGGTCCTGATTATTCTGCCTGTCACCGTAGAGGCCAGCACAACGTCAAAGTAGCCGCTCCTGTCGGTTATGAAAACGACCTGCGAGCCATCCGGGGATATTACGGGACTCGTGTTGTATGAGCCTCCATCTACTCTGTGATCAGTCACCCTGTGCGCAAACTGATCAAGCGATTGTCTCAACGCAACTTCAGGGAAGTATTGGTCGCGGTTGTATTTCTGCCATTGGACAGAAAGCTGGTTCAGATTTAATCCTATGGCCCGCTCAAACCCCCTGTTCACACTCATTGTGGCTCGAACTGCATTAACCACCTCTCCTATCTTCTCATGCCCATATTTTACGTCGATGTAGTGCCATACCGATTCCCCTCCCGGATATACAAGATAGCCGTTGAGGTACGGAATGGGGGGCATGTAACCGTTTATTGTGGCGTCCAACAAAAATTGGTCGGATGCGACTTCCCAATGGTCCAACGATTGATATTGTGCCATACCTTCGTTGAACCACGTGGGGATGTGGAACGTGATGTTGTGTTCGATAATCGACTGAATAGAGCCGCCGTAGAACATCTCGTCGAACACGGCGTGGACAAGCTCATGGTGGATTACGTGACGCATCAGGGCCAGATCGCCTTCCCAAGGAAGCACTACCCTGTTCTTGTATAGTTCTGTGACGCCACCAGTGCCTTCCGGGAGATATTGTGCAACGATATTGTTTTGCTGAAAATCGTCATGAGAATTGAATACCGCAATGCTTATACGCTTGTCTATCTGGTAATGAAAACTCGTGCATATAGAAGTCACCGAACTCTCTGCTTCGGCGGCAACAAACTGTGCCAGTTCATATCCGCCTCTCGTGAAATAGATGTTGAAGTGGGGAGACTCTATATACTCCCATTTGAAGTCGACATAGTGGACTTTATTTTGTCCGAATTGCTGTGCGGAAGCGGTGGAAACGAAGGTGATCGCGACCAGAGCAAAAAGAACGTTTTTCATAGCATCCCTTTGAATTAGATATAAAAATGTACAACAATTCCGAAAAACAACAAGACGGCGTGTCTGTCCCGGCCACATCATGAACGCACCATCAACTCAGCACTGAGAATCTGCATCAGATGCGTCGCCATCCGGCCAAGGTCGATGTTTTCTTGCCATCTGTGAGGACTCCCTTCAAGCTCCGGAGATTTGACAACGGAATGCCTTCCAGCTGAGTGGCTGGATTGCTCTTTTCTGAGGGATGCTCCGATGGCACTGAGATCCTTCCAATAACCATGCGAAACATTTTGCAGAATGAGGAGAAGCGATCTGTTTAGTTCAGAGCGGACAAGTCCCTCCTACTTTTTCGCTTCACTCCACTCGGGAAATTTGATTGGAAATACAACATGACAAAATATATTCACAGGATTTAACGGAAACGGGGCTAAAACAGTTTCCATCGGTATCAGTTTTATTAGACGCGGGAGTGAATAAAACGTAACAACTGAAGGCCAATTGGGTGGTCCGTCTATTTGAGTACAAGCTTCAATTTCTCCAGCTTCCGCCCGTCGCTCTCCAAAACCTGCACCTCGGCGCGGCCAAGCACTATTCTTTCTCCCGTCACAGGTATTCTACCGAGGCGCGAAATCAAAAGGCCTGCAATTGTCGCAAATTCTCCTTTTGGCAGCTTGATTTGCAGAGTCCTTTCCACATCTGCGATCTCCGTGTTGCCCGGCAGGATGTACTGTCTTGCACCCAGGTGTTTGATCCTCTGTTCGCTGTCTCTGATGGCAACTTCACCCAGAAAAAGCTCCATTACGTCCGACGAGGTCACCAGCCCTGACGTGCCGCCGAACTCGTCTATCAGTATCGCAATGTAGACTTTCTCCGTTCTGAATTCGTCAAGTAAATCTATAACCGATATGTTCTCGGGCACGAAAAGCACATCGCTCACCAATTCATTTACCCTTTCGACATCCTTGAAAATGTCTTTTGCGTAAACCACCCCCACTACGTTGTCGATACTGGCATCGTAAACGACCACCTTTGTCTTCCTGGACTTCTCAAACACTTCCCGTACCCTGCTTATTCCCGTCCCCAACTTCACCGAGACGATTTCGGTCCTCGGTACGGCGATGTTTTTAACCGGTAGCCCCGCGTTAGCAATAAGCTTTCGGATCATCTCGGATTCGATCTTGTCGAGGTAGCCTCCTCCGACAGAGTTGCCGAGAAAGCGGTAGACATCTCTTCGCTGGAATATTGCCGGTTTGGAGGAAGGGCTGAAGAAGAACCCCGCAATCAGAGTCGAAACCTTCGCCGTCAGTTTCACCACGGGTCTCACAATTATGTAGAATGAATTGACGACCGGAATTAGAATTTTTGCAGTAGGCTCTGCCCGTTCGAGCGCCACACTTTTCGGTATCAACTCCCCCAGAAAGAAGCCTATCGCCGTGGTGAGGGGCAGCACGGTGGCCATATTCAGCTGCATTCTCTCGTGAAAAAGAATTTCCGCTAGCGATGAAAAAATTGTAATGAAGAGATTGCTCGCTACTACCACAGTCGCAAAAAACAATTCATTGTTCTGTATGAAGAAGAATGCAGACTTGAACCGAAAATCCGAACGCCGGTCGACAATCAAAGCAACCTTGTCGGAGGAGACGAAGGAGGTTTCGGCGCCCGCGAAACAGGCCATCAAAATGATGGATATACAAAAGGCAGCAATCTCAAACATCACTAAGCTTCGACTTCAATAGGCAATCACAAGACTTGAAGTACCCGAGAATCTCATCACCCTTACTCTTCCTTGGAGGAGAGGCGCACTTTCCTTCTCTCCAACCCAAGTTTGTCTTTCAACAAAACCAAAACCAGGACGATAAGGGCCGCCCCCACGTCGATCGCAAAATCCTTGAATTCTTCCGTCCTTCCCGGGACGAATGACTGGTGAAACTCATCACTGGCACCATAAATCATCACGAAGAGAAGTGTGATGACAAGACTGAACTCACTCACGAACCTGCTATATCGTTGGAATTTCAGGGCGCGATACGCAAGATAATACAGCATCCCGAATAACAAGGAATGAGCTATGAGGTGTGCATAAGGAAACTCCACGGGAGAGAGAGCCGATCCCGGTATCGAAGACAATGAAAAGATCAGAACAATCCAAATCAGCACAGGAAGTTGAAATACGACAAAATCAGGATATTTTCTCGAACTCAACAACTTCTCCGTTTTCTATTCTTTTGAACGCTTCGGGCAGGTTCTCGATTACATCTGTGGCAATCAAAGAGTATATGCCTTTTGACTCTCTGGTGATATCGCCGGACACGCTATGCAGGTAAACTCCGGCAATTGCCGCGTCCACGGGGGGCAACTTCTGCCCCAGCATCGCCGCTATAGTCCCGGTGAGGACATCACCTGTCCCTGCGGTAGCCATCCCCGGATTTCCATGCACGTTGACATACACCTTCCCTTCCTTCGATGCTATCACGGTGGGCGAGCCCTTGAGAACAAGCGTGACCTTGTTGGCTTTCGCATACTTCCTGGCAATTTCTACGCGATCCTTCGCGATTTCCTCCACAGATAAATTCGAAAGACGACCGAACTCGCCATGATGCGGGGTCAGCAAGATGTCGGCATGCGTCTCTTGCAACACTTCCGGCTGATCGGCTATCGCGTTGAGTCCGTCCGCATCTACCAGGAGTGTCCCGTCATAGCTCCGGATCAACTTGATCACCAATTGTGCTGTCTCAGGGTTCCTCGAAATGCCGGGTCCTATAACCAGCACATCTGCCCAGCCGAGATTTTTCCGGACCTGAAGCAATACGGCCAGCGAGAGGCTGCCGTCAGCGGTCTGAGGAAGAGGGATTGTCATCACTTCCGTGAGCTTGTTCTCGAAAATGGGGTTCAAGTCCGAGGGGACGCCCAGGACTACCGCTCCCGCACCTGCTCTCATGGCAGCCTGCCCGACCATTACGCCTGCTCCTGTCAGACCGACAGAGCCGACCAGACCGAAGATCTTTCCGACAGCGTGCTTGTGTGTCTCCGCACTCCTGCGAGGGAGCATCCCTTTGACATCATTGCATGTAACGACAAAAGTATCTACTCCTTTAAGAGCTTCGAGGCTGGAGGGCATACCGATGTCAACAACGAAGACCTGTCCTGATTTTTCTTTACCGTCGTTCATCAGGAGTCCGCGTTTCAGTGAACCCATGGTAGCAGTCGCAATTGCTCGCGGCGCCGTCGAAAAAACCGTACCGTTGTTGGAACTCAATCCCGTCGGGATGTCTGCCGCCAGTACCGGGGTCCGACTCGAGAGCATGGCGTCGACGGCTTTCTGAGCCCCGTCTTTCGGCGCTCCGGCCAGCCCCGTTCCGAGAACGGCATCGATAACGAGGCTGAAATCGTCAAGTGAATTTCCGCCCTCATTACCATCGAAGGCAAGTATGTCCACCTTCTGTTGATCGGGAGCGGCATGTAGCAGCTTTTCGTAGAAGATCTTTGCGTCCCCGGTAATGTCTTCGGCCTTGTCGACAAGAAAGACGGTGACATTTGCACCCATCTGGGAAAGGTAGAACGCGGCGCCAAAGCCATCCCCTCCGTTATTTCCTTTCCCGCACAATGCGGCAATCCGCTTTCCTCGCACGTCGCCCAGCAGCCGTGAGGCAACTTTGGCAATTCCGAGGCTTGCCCTGTCCATCAGAGCTTCGCCGGTTACCCTGCCGGTCTCAATGGATTCCCGGTCGCATGCTCGCATTTCATCCGATGTCAATAGGTATTCCATATAATCTCCTTACTAATATAGAAAAGCCGCCTCACAATTGAAGCGGCTCCAGGTCACAAATAATGTCGTTTTTCAGTCTTAAAATAGCCTTTGAGTCAATGTCACGATATATCCGGGGGTCAAACCGAGTTCGATTACCGCGACCGCCGCAATTATCAAGGCAGTGGCCCCGAGCTTTGAAATAACGGCCGGCGCACTCCCTTCCGGCGATTCTTTGAAATACATGTTCACGACGACGTTCAGATAGAAATACACCGACACGACGCTCGCCAAAACGCCAACAACCGCCAACCACGTCATGTTTGCCGTCACGGCAGAAGCAAACAGATAATATTTACCAAAGAACCCCGCAAACGGAGGTATACCGGCAAGAGAAAACATGAATATTGCCATCAGCGCCGCGATAAACGGATGTCTGTGTGCCAGCCCTTCATAGTCGGATATTTTCAGGTACCTCCCCTCCTTGCTCTCGAGAACGGAGACAACGCCGAAGGCTCCAATCTGCATGAATGTGTAAGCAAGCATGTAGTAAAGGACTCCGGTTCTGCCAAGGCTGTTTGCAGCGGCGATACCGACCAGCGCGTACCCGGCGTGTGCGATACTCGAATAAGCCAGCATCCTTTTGATATTCTGCTGGACAAGGGCAATAAGATTGCCAATGATCATCGTAAATGCCGCCAGGTAAGCAATCACGACCTGGAGCTGCCACGATGGGTGTACTGAATAACTGAAGAGGATTACGAGAGCCGCGAAAGCCGCTGCCTTGCTGCCCGTAGACATGAAACCTGATACGGTCGTCGGGGACCCCTCGTAAACGTCAGGTACCCACATGTGAAAGGGGACAGCGGAAATCTTGAAGCTCAGCCCTATGAGAATCAGCGCCGCACCGATCCACAGAAGAGGATCGTTCTGGATCGACGAGAATTTCCGGAGAATTTCCGCGAGATTTGTCGTGCCGCTCGCACCGTAGACCAGGGAGATGCCGTAAAGGAAAAATCCGGTTGCGAATGCACCCAGCAGGAAGTATTTGAGCGCGGCTTCGTTTGATTTCGCATCGCGACGAAGGTAACCGGCCAGGACGTACAGGCTGATCGACATCAACTCCAGACCGAGGAAAAGCACCATCAAGTCGCGTGCACTTGCCATCAGCATCATTCCGATCGTAGCAAATACGATCATCGCGTAATACTCTCCGAAGTGCGCCTCCTCCTTTTCCAGGTACGGCTTCGAGAGGAGAACGCTCAGCCCTGCACTTAGTACGAAGATGATCTCGAAGAAAGCGGGAAATCTTCCCGTGAACACCATTCCGTTGAAAGCCACACCCGAAGCGGTGTAAGTATTAACCGTGAGGATTCCGGTCACAACCAGCCCGAGAAGAGTCAGCCAATAGGTAAGGCTGGCAGGTTTCTTGACAGTCGCGTCGACAATCAACAAGACCAGCGCGTACAGGCTTAGAAAGAGTATTGGACTCACTGCAATTACATCACTGTAATTAAAAGGCATTGTCTTTTTCTCCATAGGATCCCGGCAGAAGCCGGGAGAATATTACTAAACTCACTTAAGGCCTTCCTGCAGCCAATTGACGATAAGCTTCCTTATACCGGGCTTCCTGTTCACCAATTCGATTCCATGTTCAGATACGTCGTCATATATTTCCACTTTCTTCGGGCCATCGGTATAAGATCCGGCAAGTTCCCGAGCGTTTCTGGCGTGAGTTCCGTCGCCGGCGGCGGCGATGTACAGAACCGACCTCATACGGTGCTCGCCCGGCTTGTGGCGCAAAAAGGAGAGCACTCCCTTCTTTGAACTCGAAATAGCGACGGCCGTCTTAACCCTGTCGGGGTACAAAGCACTGGCCATGCACGCGATGTAGCCGCCGATCGATGTTCCTACAACCGCAATCTTATTCCTGTCGATTCCCTTCTCTCCGGACATCCATTCCAGCGCAGCGTCAAAATCAAAGGGCGCCTGTTGCGGGTCGCTGAGAAGCGACGTCATGTCTTTCACCCTGTCAGAAGCTCCATGTCCCCGAATGTCATATGCCAGGACCTTGTTTCCCTGCGAGACGAGCTCCTCGGGAAGAGTGTCCCACTGTTCCTTGGTGCGATAGAATTGGTGGACGAGCACGACACAAGGTAGAGTGGAGTTTCTGCTCGCCGGGTCCAGATAAAAATCTCCCGCAATATTGAAATGGTCCGAAGTCTCAAATCTAATGTTCTCTTTTTCGACCTTAGCCATGCCGCTCCTCCGGTTGTTCCAATAACTATAAAAGGGATAACCAACCAGAAGTACAACGGCAGGCGGACTCTCCGATAAGAAGCAGCTTTCTTCCCGTCTCCTGTCGTATCATCATTTTCATCACCTTCACGTCCTCCGAAACAAGCCGCGGTTTCACTTCTCAACATTGAGGTGCTGTGTCGTCACTGTACTGCAAGTGCACCGATCCTGGCTTTTGTCAGAGTATTAACCAATGCCTGGACAGCGGGCTCACTCTTCGACAGGAAAGTCATCGGATGGACTCCAATCCAAACGATGAACACCACAATCGCCGAGAGAACCAAAATTTGCCGCAGGTTCAAGTCCGTTATGTGCTCGTTTTCCGGCTTGTCAACTGTTTTGAAGAATACACGCTGATACATCCACAATAAATATACCGCCGCCAGGATCACCCCGCTCGTTGCCGCAATCGCATACGCCGGGCTTCCCAGGAAATCACTCTTGAATGACCCGACCAGAATGAGGAACTCCCCGACAAACCCGTTCAATCCGGGAAGACCGACCGATCCGAGCATAGCAATCATGAAGAAAGTAGCCAGAACGGGTGTGACCCTTGCCAACCCGCCGAAGTCGCTAATCATCCTGGTGTGCCGCTTGTCGTAGAGCATCCCCACGAGAAGGAACAAGGCGCCGGTAGTCAATCCATGGTTTACCATCTGAATAACCGATCCCTGCATCGATTCAACGGTAACAGCGAAAATGCCGAGGACAACAAATCCAAGGTGCGCGACCGACGAGTACGCAACCAGCTTCTTCAGGTCCTTCTGGACCATCGACACGAACGCACCGTATATGATCCCGATAATAGCTAGAATAGCCATCAACGGAAGGAACTTGAACGCAGACTGCGGGAACAGCGGAAGCGAGAACCTCAAGAGTCCGTACGTCCCCATCTTCAGGAGAACCCCTGCCAGCAGAACGCTGCCCGCCATCGGCGCCTCCGTGTGTGCGTCAGGAAGCCAGGTGTGCAGCGGAAAGATCGGAACCTTGATCGCAAAACTAAGGGTAAACGCAAGAAACAGCCAGGTTTGAACCGAGAGCGGAATCGTCGGTGCGATCTGGTAGAGTTCAACAAGGTTGGTTGTAAACTGTCCGCCCGGAAGCGTGCCCGCGTAGTAACCCAGCCAGATAATCGCAACGAGCATCAGCAGGCTGCCGAACATTGTGTACAGGAAAAACTTTACTGCCGCGTAGACTCTTCTTTCGTGCCCCCAGATGCCGATGATGAAGTACATCGGGATCAGCATCGCTTCCCAGAATATGTAGAAGAGGAAGAGATCGAGGGAACAAAACACACCCAGCATGCCGACCTCGAGAAGAAGGACGAAGAAGTTGAACGATTTCACCCTCTTACCTATCGAAGACCAGGAAGCTATCAGCGCGATGAGCGTCAGAAAAGTCGTCAGCGCAATCAGGAGGAGTGAAATCCCGTCTATGCCGAGGTGATAGGCGATATTCAGGCTGTGAACCCACGGTACATACTCGACGAATTGAAATCCGGGTTTCGAAGCGTCGAAGTTCAGGTAAAGAAGCACCGAAAGGACGAACGTCAACGACGCAAAGAATATCGACACGCTCTTCACAAGCTTCTCGGTATCGAGGAGCAGCAGTATGAGCGCTCCGGCGAGCGGTGTGAATATTATGTAAGTTAGGAGATGGGTTTCGAACATTTCGTTGTTCTCAGATTACTTCAGAATTAGGTATCCAATTATTATGATTATTCCAATTACGAATGTTAAAGCATAGTTTTGGACAAAGCCGGTCTGGATTTTCCGTAAGATTCTACCGAAGAATCTTATCGTCTTGCCGGTTCCGTTAACGGTTCCGTCTATCAGGATCTCGTCCAGACCGCGCCACAAGTATCTGTCGCTCACATAGATCAGCGGCTTGACCACGATGGCCTGATAAATCTCGTCTATATAATACTTGTTCAGTACGATATCGTACATGTCGCCCGCTGCTTTTCGGAGCTTCGTGGAGAGCTCAGGTTTCTTGAGGTAGGCCCTGTATGCAAGATATAGCCCGCCGATTGCAAGCAGAACAGATATAGCCATCAGGATGTATTCAGTAACGGGCTCCGAAACGAACATCGACGGCATTGCCGCCTGGGCATTCTCGAACACCGGCTCCAGGAACCGGTCGAAATTATCTCCGCCGCCGAGGATGGATGGAATTCCGATCCACCCGCCGATAACGGAGAGTATCCCGAGCACCCACATCGGAATCAACATGGTCTTCGGCACTTCATGGACATGGAGGTGGTGAACGTCAAACCGAGGTTTCCCTTCGAAGGCCATGATGAAGAGCCTGAAGATGTAGAAGGCAGTCAGAAATGCGGTGAGAGCGCCGACAAGCCACAGGATGAAAGAAGTACCGAAGGCCCGGCCGAGGATCTCGTCCTTGCTGAAAAAGCCGGACAGAGGAGGTATACCCGATATCGCAAGACTGGCGAGCAGGAAAGTCTTGTAAGTCCCGGGCATCAGCTTCTTCAGCCCGCCCATGTTCCGCAGATCCTGGGTCTCGTGCAAAGCATGTATTATTGCGCCGGCACCCAAGAAGAGCAGAGCCTTGAAGAACGCGTGAGTCATAAGGTGGAAGATCCCTGCACCAAACGCGCCGACCCCCAGGGCGAGGAACATATAGCCGAGCTGACTGATCGTCGAATAGGCCAATACTTTCTTGATATCGTTCTGGACAAGGCCCATTGAGGCGGCATACATTGCAGTCACGGCACCGACAATCGCCACAACCAGCATCGTCGTTGGAGCCAATGCGTAAAGAATCGAGCTTCTGGCAATCATGTAAACGCCCGCAGTAACCATAGTCGCCGCGTGGATCAGAGCGGAGACAGGAGTAGGACCCGCCATGGCATCCGGGAGCCAAATATACAGCGGAATTTGAGCACTTTTGCCCGTCGCACCAATGAAGAAAAGCATCGTAATCCATGTGACGGTCGCCCCGCCGAAGGTGAAACGCCCGGCCGCGGTCCCGAAGATCGTGTCGAAATTGAAGGTGCCGAAATTCTTGAATACAATAAACAAGCCGATCAGGAAAGCGAAGTCACCGATCCGATTGACGATGAAGGCCTTCATTCCTGCGTCGCCTGTCCATGTCATATTAACGCCCACAAACTTCCTGTCGTACCAGAATCCGATCAGCAGGTAGGAACACAATCCTACGCCCTCCCAACCGAGGAACATCAAGAGGTAATTGTCCGCAAGTATCAGATTCAACATAGCAAAGACGAAAAGGTTCATGTACGTGAAGAATCTGAATACCCCCCTGTCGCCATGCATGTATCCGATAGAGTAGACATGAATGAAGAAGCTTACCCCGGTAACGATCAGCAACATCACGATCGAAAGAGGATCAATCAGGTATGAGACCGAAACCGAGAGGTTTCCCGCTGCAATCCACCTGTACAAGTCTACGACGTGCCTGCGTGTGTCGCTAGGTTCACCGAGCATGTTCGCAAAAATCAGAATCGCAAAGAGAAACGACAAACCTATCGTGGCACTGCCGATCACTCCGACGACTTTTTCACCGAACTTCTTCTGGATCAGATTTCCGAAGAGTCCGTTAATCAACAGGCCTATAACTGGAAAGACAACAACGTAAACGACTAAATTTTGCATAAGGCATCCTTTAAGAAAGGTACTGGTGCTCGCATGAGAAAGAGGTCGCCCGTGTAAGCAGCTACCATTTCAGAACGTTGACTTCGTCTATATTCACGGTCAGTTTATTGCGGAATAACGCTATGATAATAGCAAGGCCGACGGCAGATTCTGCTGCCGCCACTGCAATAACAAAGAAGACGAGGATCTGACCTGCGGGATTGCCCGAATACGCGGAAAAGGCTATCAACGAGAGGTTCACAGAATTGAGCATCAATTCGACAGACATGAAAATCACTATCGCGTTGCGCAAGGTTAGAACACCGACGACTCCGATGGTGAAGAGTGCAGCGCTCAATCCGATATAGTACGATAAAGGTATCATTTCATTCAAATTTTTTCTTTGCAAGGAAGATCGCTCCGACTATTGCAGCCAGGAGCAGGATAGAAGTCATTTCGAACGGGAATAGATAGCCCCTGTAAAGCACTTTGCCGATCGACTCGACGGTCCCCATCGATTCGGCATTGGGAGACATCCCGGTGGTAGAAGCGAAATTGAGAACGAAGTAGAGTACTTCGACAAGAAGTGCAAGACCAAGAAGCACGGAAATGGTCTTTGTTGAGTTGAGCTTCCATTTGAGCAGCTTGTCATCGCCTAGATTCAGGAGCATTATCACGAAAAGGAAAAGCACCATGATAGCGCCGGCATAAACTGTTATTTGTATGATAGCAATGAACTGTGCACGAAGGAACAGGTACAGAACTGCAATGGTGAAGAAGTTGAATACGAGGTAAAGTGCACTTGCTACAGGATTCCGGCGGGTAATCATCAGAAGAGCGGAGGCGATGGCAGCCACAGCAAGGATTAGAAAGGCAATTTGTTCAAGATTCAACCGTGTACCTCCGAGTGTAATTTTAGAACGAAAAAAATATAAAATACGGGGGTTAAACAATCAACGTTGAAAGAGCATGGTCGCGTTTTGCCGGACAGATACGTCTGTACAAGCGGCCTACAGTGGATACGATCCCAAAAGAGACTGTGTGGATTAGGATTTTTGCTCTCAGCCGGCCACATGCAGCCTGATTGACTTTCTACAGGATCAAGGTGATGATCCGGGCTGAAAGATCGAGACAGTCTCGCAACGGAAGAAAGCTCCAGACTTAGCCAAAGAATTCGCGCTTGATTCCGTATGGCGGTGCTGCACCCGCGAGCCGTTACGCTGTCCCCTGCTATGTGCGGACTTTCGATCTGTAAGTTTTAAAGTCCTCCCCCTCATCTTGAATTTGTGAGCATATAGTTTTACTTTTTGTTTAATTATGTCAGGCGGGAGTTCCGGTTTTAATGTGCCATATTTCATTTGGCGGGCGAGAAGCATTTCGAATATCCCCGGCCGTTTGATTGGCACACGTTGCCCGCAGCTCCTGTCGCGCGAGTAACCTGCTCTTCCATTATTCAACTAAATCGAAGGCGAACAATATGGAAAGCTATGACCTTGACAGTCTGCACGAGATCGATTCTGTTCCGTTGACCGATGAGTTATCCCTCTGGTCCGCCCCTTTCGGCCTGCGTCTTCTCGACGTCGTTCACTACAGGAAGCAGATGAGAGTACTTGACATCGGATGCGGTTTCGGATTCCCTTCGATAGAATTGGCTATGAGACTGGGAAAGTCTTCGACAATCTACGGCATCGATTCCTGGAAGGAGGCTGTTCAACGGGCAAGGCGAAAGATCAGTCTGTTCGGAACAACAAACGTCGAGGTTCTGCAGGGAAAAGCAGAAGAAATGCCTTTCGGAGACGGATACTTCGATCTTGCCGTCTCCAACAACGGAATCAATAATGTCCGCGATATCGACAGGACCTTCAAAGAACTACACCGCGTCTCGAAGCCGGGGGCTCAGTTCGTGTTTACCTTCAACACCAATCGGACTTTTCAGCAGTTTTACGATGTGTTCCACCAGGTTCTTGTGGAAAACGGCATGGAGGAATTCCAGAAGAAGGTGGACGAGCATGTTTACGCAAAACGAAAACCGGTTGAGCTGTTCATAGACCTTCTCGAACGTAACGGCTACAGGCTGGTATCGATGTATAGAGACAATTTCAGCTACCGTTTTTCCGACGGTACTGCGATGCTGGACCATTCCTTCGTGAAGATGGCGTTGATGCCGGATTGGAAGGAAATACTCCCCGATGAAAGTCGGGAGACCGTGTTCGGCAAAATAGAAGCCAAATTAAACGAAATCGCGGACCAGGCGGGCTCTCTCTCTATGCATGTTCCCTTCCTTATAATGAACTGCCAACGCCTGTAACGAAACGGCCCGTTTTATGAGTACAGGCAGCATTCACGACACTAGCTACCTCTGTCTCTCTTCTTCCTCCACCCTTTTCTTGCAAATTTGTCCGTCCACGGATAATTTCGTTTAGAAATATCTGTCAGCCACAGCGACGTTCTCCCCGATCCAGCTGTCGCTCAGCGCCGTGAATGGCTGGCAGCGAAGTACCGTCGTATGATCCGGCTGGTATCTTAGGTACCATTTGCGAATCAAGCACCGATCAATACCTTTAGACACTCGGAGGTTCAAATGAATTTGGGATTGGAAGGAAAGATAGCTGTCGTGGCGGCGTCGACCAAAGGATTGGGCAAGGCTATTGCCACTTCTCTCGCGGCGGAAGGCGCCACCATCATTCTTAACGGCAGGCACAAGCAGAATATCCACGATGCTATCGATGACATAAAGAAGAGTACCGGCCAGACTCCATTTGCGGTTCAGGCGGACGTCACTCAACCGGAAGATATTGAGAGGCTTTTCGACGAGGTGGTCAATCGGTTCGGGACCGTGCATATACTCGTTTCCAATGCAGGGGGTCCACCGGCAGGAGGATTCATGGAATTCAATGATGAGCAGTGGTCAAAGGCGGTAGATTTGAATCTCATGAGTACTGTCAGGCTGATTCGTAAAGCCATGCCCATCATGCAGAAACAGAACTGGGGACGGATTGTAAACGTGACTTCTATAACCGTGAAGCAGCCGGCAGACAATCTTCTCCTGTCGAATGCGGTGCGTGCAGCTGTCATCGGCCTCGCTAAGACGATATCGCGCGACCTGGCACGCGACAATGTGCTGATCAACAATATAGCGCCGTACTATGTATCCACGAAAAGAATCGATTACTTGATGGAAGAGACCGCAGCGAAGAGAGGGATAACGAAAGAAGCAGCCTTGCAGAACATCATAAAAGAAATTCCAATGGGAAGATTGGGCACGCCCGAGGAGTTCGGAGACTTTGTCGCTTTCCTGTGCTCCGAAAGAAACAGCTATGTTACGGGGGCCACGATCCAATTCGACGGAGGTGCATACAGGGGGATGCTGTAGCAAGAAGCGCGCGCGACCATCGATAGGGAAGCCTTGCAGGAACAACATTCGAAACTGTCGTTCTCTGCAGCCCTTCGCGCGATCATTCCACGTCTGATCACACTTCTAATATCCTATTTTTCCTGCAGGTTGGGGGACAGCCTGCTGATGCGGGCCTGTGTGCACATTGCACACAGGAGGAAGATATTTAGCGTTGAAGATGGCAGGTTCCTTGTCGGGACAGAACTCTGTTGCGAGCATTCCGCTCTGCTTGCAGATCATGCGTGTCACTACTCCCTCGGGCTGCACAAATGAAGTGATGGGGAGCCCGATGTCCTTATCGGCGTAAACGTCTCGCATGAAGATCGCCCATATCGGCGCCGCCGCTCTTCCACCCTGCCCGTCCCAGTTCGTAAAGTGCACCCTGTCGTCGTCAAAGCCAACCCATGCACCGGCAACAAGTTGGGGGGTATAGCCGACAAACCAGGCATCACCGTAATCCTGGGTCGTGCCAGTTTTACCCGCACAGTCCAGGTTGAAGTAATTCCGCACTCTCGCGCCCGTGCCTCCGTTGACCACGCCGCGCAGCATGTCCGTCATCAGATAAGCAGATTGAGGGCTGAGGATCTCCTTCGCTTCAACGTGGTTTTCCATTATGACGTTGCCGTTCTTGTCTTCGATCTTCAGTATAGAGATCGGCTTAGTGAGAATTCCATCGTCGGCGAATATCCCGTAGGCTGAAGTAAGCTGAATCGGCACGACGAGAGCCGTGCCGATGGCGATCGATGCATACGGAGGGATATATGTCGTCAACCCCATCCTGTGTGCGTACTCGATAACCTGGCTTATGGGAGCAATGGCATTCTGGCCGAGGACCGCCCGCACGGCGACCACGTTGATGGACATTTGCAGCGCACGCCGGATGGTGACCTCGCCGCCGAATTCTCCGTCAGCGTTCCTCGGAGTCCAGCGAGTACCGTCCGGCATTATAACGGTTACCGGTTGATTCAGGATTCGGTATGATGGGGCATAACCGTTGTCTATCGCAACGGTGTAAACGATCGGCTTGAATGCCGACCCGGGCTGCCTCTCGATTTGTGTTACATGGTTGAGTCCATAACGATAATGCTTAAAGTTCGACGAGCCGACCATTGCCTTTATGTAGCCGGTCCTGGGGTCGATGCAGACGAAGCCGACCTGGATTCGCTGCTCGGCTGTCTTGACGGAGTCCACAAATGCAACGCTGGAGTGAAGCCTCTTATAGATTGCGGCACGGTCCGCTTCCGTGCTCGCGTCCCGATACTGCGGGTAGTCCTTGATTGCCTTATCCACCGCTGTCCACAGAGTCCCCTGGTTATCCCTCCAGTGCCATTTCGTATCGAACCATTTCTGGTATTCCGAGATGTGCTGTGTAACAGCCTCGTCGGCGAACCCCTGCATTCTCGAATCGAGCGTCGTGTAAACGGTCAATCCATCCCTGTAAATGTCGAATCCGTACTTTTCCGCCATCTTCTCGAGTTTCTGCCTGACCATCTCCACAAAAGCCGGGGCTAGTCCCGAGGACGGGCTATGATATTTTATTCCCAACGGGGTTCTCTTGGCAGCTTCGTACGCAGCTTTCGAGAGCTTATGGTCGTTGAGCATGTTTCTCAACACGAGGTTTCTGACATCGAGTGCCCGTTTCGGATGGTTGATTGGATCGAATATCCCCGGCGACCTCAACATGCCGATAAAGAGAGCACCCTGCGGCAGGGTGAGATCCGACGCAGATTCGTCGAAATAAAGCTGTGCCGCCGACTGGAGACCGTACGCACCCCGACCGAAGTACACGTCGTTCAGATACATCGAAAGTATCTCGTGTTTCGTATATGTCCTTTCGATCTGTATTGCCGTCAGCGCCTCACGTATCTTCCTCGTCAAGTTTACCTGTTGATTCAGATAAAGATTCCTGGCTAACTGCTGCGTAATAGTGCTCGCGCCTTCAACCACTCTCATGTGAATAAGGTCAATGACAGCCGCCTTCACAATCCTTATCGGGTCAATTCCCCAATGGGAATAGAACTTCTTGTCTTCGGTCGAAATCAGAGCCTGAACCACATAATGCGGAATCTCTTTCAGGCTAATCAGCGCACGGTTCTTCAGATAAAACTGATCGAGGACCTGCCCGTCAGCAGAGAGTACGCGCGTCGCCAAATCAGGCTTCGGGTTTTCAAGTTCCTCCAGCGACGGGAGTCCTGAAATCACATAGAACGAATATCCTATCAGCAGAAGAATTATCGCCGACCAGGCACCGAGCTTGACGGCACGTCTTTCTTTTGACTGGTGCTTTCGCTTCCTCCTCTCCGACTTCCTGTATTCAGGGTCGTTGAAATATCGTTCCATCTCCTGTTTGGAATAACGCCACTTCATTTTTCGAATTCCCACTTCACTAGTTGCATCTCATTGCCATCAAAGATCCCATACGTGAAACTACTCAACCAGTCCCCCAGATTCACATACACTCCGTTTTCAAAGCGCTCAACTCTCGGTACGTGGTTGTGTCCCATCACCACAAAATCATATCCTTCCTTTATCTTCTTCTCTGCAAACGTGATCATGCCGTCGAGCTCGCCGAAATCCTTTGCAGAGGTATACTCCCTGCTCTTCCTGGAGAATGCCTTTGCGAGCCGAAAGCCAATATCCGGATGAATCCATCGGATAATCGAATTAACAAAACCGCTTCTCAATAGTTTCTTAAGCATTCTGTAACCTGTGTCCTTGAGTGCCAAACCGTCGCCATGTACGATTAAGAACCTTTTCCCGCTGATTTCCTCAGAAAACCCGTCCGGGTAGGCGTGTACCCCGACAGACTTGGAGAAAAATTCACCCAGGAAAAAATCGTGGTTTCCCGCTACATAATCAACGCATATGCCGTTGTCGGACATCGATTTCAATTCCGTATATATCCAAAAATAATCTTTAGGAATGACGGACTTGTATTCAAACCAGAAATCGAAGAGGTCTCCGACAATTATCATCCTGCTTCCATCATTCGCTACTTTGCGCAAGAACTTCAATAACTCATTCTTTCTCTTTGCCTCGAAAGCCGCGTCGTGCGAGGGAGCCCCGAGATGTATGTCCGAGATGAAGTAAACCGGCTTCAATTATTCCTTCACCATTAATTCTACCGATACCGAATCGTTTCCCATCCGGCACCATTGTTCCTTTTCCGAACAGTAAGTATAGCTAATCAGAATCCAGGCGCGATGCAGGCCCGGAGTCATCCCCTCTGCCAGGCATTCGACCGCGACGGGCTTTTCAGAATCAAGGTACTCTCCGGAAGCTTTCACACCAGCGACTTTGAAAGAAGCACCGTGCGTTTCCGAATTCACGGAAACCGAAGGCTCCACATTTATGTGAATTCCGTCTGCGGGCGCCAGTCTAATGAAAAATAGAACGGACTTGCCATTCTCCACTTCGACAAAAGATGAAGGGACTTCAACCGTCACATATTTTGGGGTACCAAACGTAAAGCTCATAATGGTTGCACCGATTACGAATGTTCCGGAGAATTTCCGTCTCAAGCAGTCTCTGTTCGCTTTTTCCACTCAACTTTGACTTGCTGAAGCAATATAAGGCCGCCCACGAAGAATATCAGTACCGAGAGTACGGCGATCCTCTGGCTTCCGGTAAAACTCGATATTGCCCCGAAGGTCAGCGGTCCCATAATGGCAGAGGCGTTGCCCGCTATACCATCATAGAAGCCGAAGAATTCCGCCTCATGTTCGGCGGGCGTCAAAAGTGCCATCAGGCTCCTGCTGCATGATTGAGAAGAACCTATTGCCATCCCCGCGAAAAGGCCCACGACATAAAACTCGGATTTCGTCTGAATGAAAAACGCGGATAAGACAACCGCAATCCATATCACCAGCGTGATGTTGATGCTCCTCTTCGGCCCCCAGTGATCGGTCAGGATACCGAAAACGACCGAACCGATTATTGCGGTGGTTTGGGCGACGATAAAGAAGACCACGACCTCTATCTCGGTGAAGTGTAGGGTGCCTCTGGCATAGAGAGCGGAAAAGAATATCACTGTATTGACGCCGTCTATATAGAGGAAGAACGCAAGTAGAAATCTCGAGAGGGACCTGTATTGACCGAGTCTTTTGAAAGTCCTGATGGCACGTCTGAACCCAAGTCGAAAATAAGGAAGCTTCCGGCGGTAGCCGCCGGAGTGATCACGCAGGCGCAAGAAGGCGGGAAGTGAAAAGAGAGCAAAGAACCCGGCTACGATCAAGAAGCTCACTCGAAAGTTGTGGAGGTTCGATTCCGCGAAGCCGCCTTTAATGAAGGGAAAGCATATCGCGAGTATCGACAGGGCGCCGAGATATCCCATGCCAAAGCCGTATCCGGACACACGACCGTAGAGATGTTTCGGTGCTATTTCGGGAAGGAAGGCGTCGTAGAAAGTATACCCGCCCTGGAAGCCAACGTTTGCCGCGATAAAAATGAGCATCGCAGGGAGGATCATCCCCCTCTGAATCCAATAGAGGCATGCAGTGGCGAACACACAGAGCGCTGCAAATGCCATCAGAAACCTTTTCTTTCTGTGGGAGTAGTCGCTGGCTGCCCCCAATACCGGCGAAATTCCCGCTGCAATTATCATCGAAAGACTGTCTGCGAGCCCCCAAAAGAAATCTCCGTGTCCGGTTCCTCCTGCGACTATCTCTCTGAAGAATAGAGCGAATCCGACGGTCTTTATCATCACCGAGAATGAAGTCCGGGCATAGTCGAATGTCATCCACGAAAAGATCGTGAGACGAGAGTACCGATCGTCCATCAGGACTTCTTTTTAGTCGATGTGGTTATCAAGCCTCTTCCACTCTTTTGGATCTTTCCGTCTGAAACCAGGCGTTTCAACGCTGCATCCAGAATTCCATTTACGAATTTAGGGCTCTCTTCCGTGCTGTACCTCTTGGCCAGCTCTATTACCTCGTTGATCGTGACTTTGGTGGGGATTTCTTCGCAGTATAAAATTTCGGCGGTGCCCATCCTGAGAAGCGCCCTGTCGATGGGGTTGACTCTGGACATATCCCAGTGCTCAAGATGCCCCTGGAGGATTACGTCGAGGTCGCTCATATTTCCCAGGGTGTCCCGGTAAAGCTTCTTCGCGAATTCGAGTGCCATTTCATCTTCAATATCTTTGAAGATATCGGCACTCAAGAATTCAGGCGACGTTCTGGAGATGTCATAGGCATAAAGCGCCTGAAGAACGCGCTCTCTGGCCAGTCTTCGATGTGATGTCATTGGTTATCCGACCATTCAATACGTTTGTAAGAAAATGAAGTTCATTTCAAGTTCCAAAGAACAGGTACACCTGAAGTGCCGCCGATTCACGCAGCCTGTAGTACATCTGACTAGTCAGCAACATCCTGTAGCTGCTTGCCATGCCTTGCACCCTCGCATTTTGCCAGCGGCACATCAACAAGACGCGGGGCAAATGCCATCTATCGCTGACTATCACAATCTTCCTCATCTTAAGCGAATCCATTAGAACGCTCTTTACGAAATCCACCTGCTCCGGGGTGCTAAGCGAACGGTTGTCCCTTATGATATCAGTGCTGCCGACGCCGTTCTTGCGCAGGTAAAAAGCCTCGACCTCGGATTCAGTCGTGCCAAATCGTTTGGTACCTCCCGTAACCACAATTTTTCTCGCTAACCCCTGCTTGAAAAGCCTTATTGCTGTGTCCAACCGGCCTCGGAGAAGAGGACTCGGCTTGTGCCTGCCCCAGACTGACGCACCCAGTACCACAACTGCATCGACCTTCGAAGTGCGGTCGTAAGTCGTGGCTTCGGAGAAAGTGTAAATAAAGCCGAGTACGGACAAAATAACAAATGTGAGGAAAGCTGTGCCGACCTCCCTGCCCAACCCCGCACGCCTGGAGAACGCGCTGACCACTACGGTTGAGAACTCGAGCAGAACGACTCCATATGCCAGGACCGAAGCCTGGTCCTTCAAATTGTTTTGCGGGTAGACGTAGAACGACGCGAGAAGGAGTATTAACCCCATGGTGAGAAGAAGGAAACTCCCTGATGGAGAAAGCTTCCGCGATGCAACTTCCGCCAGAAGTACAATGGCAAGAACGGCCAACGCGAGCGGTAGGTTCTGAGGGCTTAGCACCCCGCCCTCCAGATGTTCGACTTCAGCTCTGTCAGCCAGTATCTTAAGGGACGCAACGATATTCAACAACACGGCCGCGTGCAAAAGAACTCTCGGTCTCAAATCTAAATAGAAAATTTATTCTTCTCTGTTTCTGAGACCAAATTTAAAACAACACGGCGGGATTTAAAAGGGGTAGAAAAAGTGGTTCAGCGGCCGCGCATCCTCATTCCGTGTTGCATCATCATGAATCTTATCCTTTGCCGGATTTCCCTGTCAAATCGCTGTTCAAAAACCATGTACTTCGCTATTTCGGTCGGAGAAAGTATGTTACCTAAAGACTTAATGAAGCTCACGTGCGTTGACGCGAGTCGGTTATCCAGGCTTATTACATGCTTCACCCGATCTTTTATCACCGAATCTCCCGCATGACGGTCGACTGCTGAATCCAGCGAGTTAATCGCCTGCCGCCTTTCAGTTGTAATCGATCTCATCTCATCGTTGTACTGGTTGTACAATGGGAAGAAACGCTCGGCCTTCTCCGTGGGCAAGTTCATTTCCTTTGTCATCTGCCAGATCTTAATCTGCTCCAGTTGCTTCCTGATCTGAGAATCTTCCCGGTCTCTAACCTGCCCCTGGTCACCGGGGTGGTGCACAAGGATCAAAGGTCCGCCTCCGCCCGGCGGCACAGCAGGGTTTGCCTGCAGGATGAGTCCTTGCGCGTTCCCCGAGGAAGTAAGGAGTACGAGGGCCCACAAAACCAAGATGATCTTCTTCATGACTTTCCTCTCAATTCGAAAGATTGTTACCATAATATACCGCCTCAAGTGCTCCCGACGAGTCGCTCATCGAGCTCCACAAGGCATTGACGACCGCCTGTTGAAGAGAGTCGTCCACCGCATCCATCTCGTCTAGTTCGCTCGCCTGGGAGGATATGGCATTAATATAGTTGATGTTCATGCTCGGAAGGGCTACGGCCTGCTGCGGCGAAATAGACGCGGTCAGGGCAGCAACGTCCTGAGGCGCGAGCGTAGACTTGTGAGAAAATTCCAGGATTCCCACTCCGACTATCAAAAGGAAAGCAGCGAGCGCGCCTGCGAAGACAGGGACACGGCGCCCTGCATGTGACGGCCGGGATACCCTTTCCATGATCGAGGCATGCAACTCCTGCCAGAAAGTGACAGGATACTCTTCTACTTCGATCTCACCGAGAAGTCTGATCGGCTCCTTCATCTCCTCCAGCTCAGCTCTGCATTTTGGACAACTGTCGAGGTGGTACTCTACAGACCTTCTCAAATTCGGCTCGATCTTCCCAAGGATGTAATCCGGAAGATTGATAAGGACATCATCGCATCGCATTTTTCAAGTACTCTCCTATTTTCTTGATGGCGTGAAAATAATTTGCCTTCATTGCTCCGAGCGACCTGTGCATCATTTGCGCAATCTCTTCATACGACAGTTCTTCGTAGAACCTCAAGACAAAAACCTGCTTTTGTTGCGTCGGTAAAGAATCGACCGCCTCAGCAACAAGTCTTTTCAGTTCAGCCCGGTCGGCCTCACGCTGCGGTTCATTGCCGCCGGAAAGCATATTGGATATCACTTCATCCAGCCTTACAACTGCTCTTACTTTTCTTTTCCTCAGGTAACTTATCGCGACATTCGTTGCGATCCTGTAGACGTAAGTGTAAAGATTTGCGTCACCGCGAAATTTTCTCAATGAATCATGAAGCTTGATGAAGACTTCCTGGGTGGCATCGGCTGTTTCCGCGTCGTCATTGAGCATCCGTTTTATGACGAAGAAAACCCTTTTCTCATACCGGTTTACTAGCTCGCCGAAAGCTCTGTCGTTTCCGGCCTTTACTTGCTCGACAAGCTCAAAATCGTTGAGATTCTGCATTCAATAGACTCTAGTTGTGCAGCCTTTGGGAAAATTCCAGAGAATTCAATTCCACCAATTTGCCTATCTCCGGTCTGTCTCCTTTCCGCCAAAGTCTCTCAGCCGCTTGATTCTTGACCAATTTCGAGATTAAGACGCAAAAACGAGTGAAGCGGTTTAAATCAGTCCTCAATGACCACAACAGCAGCGACATAGTCGCCGGAATGAGATAGTGACAAAAATATCCTTTTCTTACCGAAATTCTCAAGTGAGGCGCCACTCAAACGAAGGACCGGTTTCCCGCTCGCTTCATTCATAACCTCTACCTCTTGCCAGGAAAAGTCGCTGTTCCACCCGGTTCCAGTAGCCTTGCTGAAAGCCTCTTTTGCCGCAAACCTTGCAGCATAATGCTGAAAGGGATTAGGTTTCTCCGAACAGTACTTTACCTCGTCCTGCGTGAAAATCTTGCCGGTAAAAGACTCACCGTAGTCTTCTATGCTCTTCTGCATCCTGGCTACCTCAGTGATGTCTATCCCGACCCCCCTAACCATTCGAATTCTCCCGCTCTATGAAGCCGATGAGTTCCTGGATGTCGTTTGCCTCATAGTCGCTCCCTGAAATCTCCGTGTTGAACGTATCCCCATACCTCGCGAATACAGTCTTCATTCCCACTTCTCTCGCGCCCATTATATCACGCTCTGCCCAATCACCGACCATCAGTGCTTCCCCGGGTTTTACCTTCAGCCTGCTCAGCGCCAGCATGAACGGTGCGGGATGCGGCTTCCTCTTTTTGGTATCCTCAAACGTCACTACGACGTCGAAAATATGATGCATGTTCAGATACGTCAAACGAAGCCAGGCTTCTCTCGCCGGCGCATCAGAGATAACGGCGAGTTTCATTCCCATCTTTATGAGTTCATAAAGCGTGATATAGACATGCGGATAGGGGACGAGCGCCGCTTCGCGTGCGCGCCTGTACGCGACGACACCCGCCGAGAGGATCTTGTAGTTTACCTTATCGAAGATATCCGATAGCAGAGAATCAAATACATATTGAAACTCTATTCCCTTTTCCTTGTAGATAGCATCTATCCGCCGCTTGACTTCGTCATATGATAGTTCGAGCCCTGCATCGATCATTGCCCTTATGGCAGCATCGATCGCCTCGCCCTTCATCTTCATGAAGTCTACCAGCGTATTGTCGAGGTCGAATATTACCGCTTTGATCATTTGCCGGAAAGCCCTGCAAGCGCGTAAGCCGCAGCAAAATATGAAAACTTGCCGAATCCCGTCACAGTCCCTCTACAGACCTCCGAAATGACGCTCCTGCGCCTGAACTCTTCGCGTGCGAATACCTGCGAAAGATGGACTTCGACCACCGGCTTCGGAACAGCAGCAATAGCGTCCCTGAGCGCATAACTGTAATGCGACAATGCGCCCGCGTTCAGAATGATCCCGTCGAACATTGGACCGGCGGCAGTTTGAATCTTATCGATCAGTTGCCCTTCGCTGTTGGTCTGAAAAAACTCGAAGGTGATCTCCGGAAAGCGCTCCTTCAGCTCCGAGTTGATCTTCTCGAGAGTATCGCTGCCATAAATTTCCGGCTCACGAGTCCCGGTCAGGTTTAGATTAGGGCCGTTTGCTATGAGGATCTTCATTTTTATTCTCCACCTGTTCTTCAACATATTCGCGAACTGCAGGTTTCAGGAAGACGTTTTCAATTCCCACCTCAACCAGACTTCTGGCAATCGTGGAAGCACGGTGCTTCGGATCAAACTTCTTGTTTATGACAATGAGGCGCTCCTCTTTTAAGATGCAGTAACCGCCGGCAAAATCTCCTTTTTCATAGATCACCTTCAAGCCGAGTTGGGCGGCGGCTTCCTCAAGCTCAGCTATCAGTGCTTCTGTCTTCAGCTTCGGCATTTTTTCCAGATATCTCTTTAGTTTTTCGGCGTTTGATGGGGCGAAACACAAGTGCACCGATTGCGCTGTAATAAGATAGGAGACCAATCACGGAGAGGCCTCCCAGGCCGCTCACACGTTCCACGAAAAGCCTTCTCATCTCATCCCTGAGCGGACCCGGGTCCGCACCGAGAAACAGCTGCAATTGAAAGTCCACATAAGACACAAAGAACTTCAAATCAAGATAAGAAGTATACAGCTCAATGGGAATAAACATGGCAAAAAGGATCGTTGCCATCATGATATTAGGATGTTCCTTCATCTTGAAGTGAGCCTTCAGCAGGAAGATTACGAACCCCGTCAAAGCCATAAGATACCCGAAGACCGTCAATAGCGACGTTCTTGCCAGAAGGTCATAGATCTCCTTTTCAGCGTCGAAGGGGATGTCCTGGCGGAACTTAAGGGTACCAAGTTCAACAAGATTGTTGCCGATGATCGCTCTCGCCGCAGTGCCGCCCAGATAAAAGATGCCGCCCACGATCATTATGAACAGGGCAGCCTTCACACCCCCCGAGAAGCTCTCGTACCCGATCCCCGTTTCGAACGAGGAACTACGAACCTCGCGGGTATCCTCTTCCTCCATACCCCCTACAATTTCTCCGGCGTCTCAACAAACTCGGCAACGCATCTTTCAGGGAACAGGTGTCTCTCGAAAGCCAAATCGAGAAACAATTGAATGGCTTCCTTCCCTTTCGCGCCGTAGTCGAGAGTCCAATCATTCACGTACATCCCGACAAACTTGTCGGCCAGACTCGTGTTCATTCCCCGGGCAAACCCAAGGGCGTAGTTCAGCGCTTCGCCGCGGTGTTCCAGGGAGTAAGCGATGCTTTTCTTTAAGTAGTAAGCGACTCTCTTTTTGACTTCATCGGGCAAGTCCCGGCGAATTACGTTCCCGCCAAGCGGAAGCGGTAGTTTAAATTTATCTTTGAACCATACGCCGAGGTCGACGATGTTATGCAGTCCGCTTGTCTCGTACGTTAACTGTCCCTCGTGAATGATGAGACCCGCCTCAAATTCTCCAGCCAGCACCTTCTCTATTATCTGATCGAACGGAACGACTTCATATTCGAATGTCCCGGCAAATATACTCAGGGCAAGAAACGCTGAGGTCCTTTTGCCGGGAATTGCGATCCTGAGACTGTTGATATCCCCGACCTTGAAAGGTTTCGTGCTCACCAGCATAGGACCGTAACCGTCCCCCATGCTTGCACCGCTGCTCAGCATCTGATACCTGTCGGCAATATACGGATAAGCATGTATCGATATTGCACTAACCTCGTATTCACCCCTCATCGCTTTCTGATTCAGCGTCTCGATGTCGCTCAGGATGTTTTCAAATTCCAAATCTCCCGTATCGAATTTGTTGTTCGCAAGGGCATAAAACATGAAGGCGTCGTCTGAATCCGGGCTGTGTGCTACTCTGATTTTCAACCTATTTTCCTTTCTTGTTTTTCGCTACGCTTCGGGCCGAAAACTTGAATGCCGAAGGGCAGAGCCCGCTCACGCAACAGGCCTCACATTTGGGGAGGCGTGAGGCACAGACCTTTCTTCCGTGTGACATTAACAAATGACAGAGCTGTGTCCATTCCTCTTTTGGGAAGAGATCCATCAGGTCAAATTCTGTCTTTGTGGGGTCGTCCTCTTTTGTAAATCCAAGCCTCTGAGCAAGCCTGCCGACATGTGTATCAACCGCGATACCCGGAATTCCGAAGGCGTTTCCGAGAAGGACATTTGCAGTCTTCCTCCCCACTCCACCCAGCGTCAGCAATTCCTCCATCGTTTTCGGGACTCGCCCGCGAAAATTATCGACCAACGATCTGCTGCAACTTATGATCGACTTGGCTTTTTGGCGAAAGAATCCCGTAGACTTTATTTCCTGTTCCAATTCCTCAGCCTTCGCATTCGCAAAGCTCGAAGGTGATGGATATTTTCTGAAGAGCCCGGGAGTCACCATGTTGACGCGTGCATCTGTGCATTGTGCCGAGAGTATGGTGGCGATCAGGAGTTCGAAGGGGCTCCCGAAACTAAGAGCCACTTTCACATCCGGATATTCCTTGGTAAGTAAAGAGTAGACCTTTTGAGCACGCACCTTTTCCGCAGGGTTTATCGATGCAGGTTTCCTTCGGGTAGTCGTGTCAGTAGTTTTCAACTCATCAAGCGGTCTTTGTACACGTAAATTTAGCTAACATGCATTGCTTAGGCAAACTAAGACTTGCCATCCGGCAAAGTATAATGCTCGGCAATCCGGATTACAGTTTGGGTCTATTCAATTGCGGTCGCCAGGTGTGACAGGAAGCGGCGCTGCCTGCCTGGAGGCCTGTTGGAACAATGATATCATGCGGCGTCGCAGCCCTGGCGCCAATAATATGAATCTGAGTCGGGCTATGCTTCTGCCTTAGTTGGCTGTTACTTCGACGCTCGGCTGCACGACCGCACCCATAAACAAGATCGTGTTGTCGTGATTCTCTTTGATCAGAAACGTAAATGGCCTGTTCGCATTGACCATTATCGGGCCGATCGGGTGCCCTCCACCTATAGATAGGGTTGCTACGGTCACTACAGTTACTGCAGCTGCCTGTGTACCTTGTTCGTTCACGTCGATATACGTCTTGTGTATAACGTCGGATATATATAGACCCCCTGCGGGATTTATTCTTGTGAAATTAGCCGCAGCCGAAAACGCGTTTCCCATCCCCATTTTCGTCAGCGCAACGTTGAGTTTCGTAGAATATTTCACCTTGAACTTCGGCAGGGTCAGCTGGACGTCTTCCGCCTTTAGCCCTCCAACTATTTTGTTAATTTCACCCTGATTGAGCGTGCCGATAGCATTCAATGCCGATGTCGAGCTGGTTGGCAGCAAGACAAGCATGCTGTAGTCGCCGTCTCCGTAAGGAAGCTCAACAGCAATGAAGGTAGAGTCCGAATAATAATTGAGCGTGTCATGGACCACCATCATGGAATCAGACTCCGTCGAACCATCCGACAAATAAAACGTGCCCAGCTTCGTGTTCTCGGAATCAAAGGAGTATTTCCACGAGCCATCGAAATAAAGCGCGTTTATCAGAAACATGACCTCCGCAGGGTCGATCGGAGGACTGATGACGCTTTGGATCTTCCCGTTTGTGTTTTCGCTGACCCACGAGTTTATCACATCTGCAGCGCTCGGGCTATTGAAATCAAGAGCAGATACTTTAGCATCGAAGTAGGTGGAGTCAACATTGAGAAAACTATCCTGGACCGCGAACGTATTCCGGTACCAGATCGAATTCGCAATGTCGAACTTTACGTTGGGATCGAGCCCGCTGAACATCGTCATTAAACTCTGATATGATTCGTTGATCTGCTCGTTAGAAAACGCGGATAAACCAAGTGTCTGGGCCATGTCGGTGTAGGTCTGCCCGCTGGCTCCGTTAAGCGTCATCGCCAGCGCCATCGAGACACTGAAAGGAGATATGAAAAAGTTCTTCCCCTGTTCCTCGGCAGCTATCTGATCAAAAAGCGAAGCAGAAAATGAGTTGTTTGCAGACTCTACCTGCTTTACGGTCGAGCTGCTCGGCGGCGTCGGAGCGGGGGTGCCTTTGTTGTATGGTGATGTGACATTACTGCAGCCGTAATACATTCCTGCCAAAACGAGGATGGCCCCGATCAAAACTATTCTGAGACTGCGCTTCATACCTTTCCCCTTTTCTAAGTTGCACAATTCTCAGGTTTCCCAAGCGGTAATATCCAACCTGACTTGTTTGTGCTAACTTAAGTGCCGTCTCCTTTTGATGCAAGCCGTAGAAGGCCACCCAAATTGGCGGGGACTCCTCAATCAGCCGGGTCGGCGACGGCCCCCGCGAACAGAATCGTATTCTCGTGATTTTCCTTGATAAGGAAGAGAAACGGTCGGTTCACGGTAAAGAAAATCGGACCTGAATCCCCCTCGGAGGCTTTATAAGACATCTCGACCGCAGTAGCTGCAGCGGCTTCAGTACCCTCCTCATTCACACTGATATAAGTGCTATGTATGACCCGAGAAATGAAGAGCACCCCGCTCCATTCGGGCGTCTTCATCCTGCTGAAATCCGCCCTATCGCCGTCGAATGCGATTCCCATTCCAAGCGAAATCAAAGCATCATTGAGGAGATTGTCATACCTCACCGTGAACTTCGGCATGGTTGCCTGAAGGTCGGTAGGCCGCAGACCTGATAATATAGTTTGGTATGCCGTTGAAGACAGAGAACCGGCCAGCTCATCAAGAGACGATGTCGAAACAGGAAGCACAATCAACATGCTGTAATCACCATTCCCGTAAGGAAGCTCCGCCACAGTGAACTTCTCCCCTCTGAAATACTCCAGAGTATCATGGACCGTCATCATCGCAACGTCGCTTAATGTCCCATCGGCATAATAAAACGTCTGCGCTTTCGTGACACTCCTGTCGAACGCATACTTCCACGTTCCGTTGAAATACAAAGCGTCGATCAGGTACATGACAACCTCAGGGCTGATAGGAGCATCGATGATCTTCTGTATCTTGCCGCTTGTTTTATCGCTCACCCACGAATTAATGGCGTCAACAGTGGCGGGATCATTAAAGTCCAAGGTTCTGACTTGTGCGTCGAAATAATCCTTGCTGATATTTACAAAGGCATCTTGTACAGGAAACGTGTTCCGACACCATATTGAATTCGCGATCGTATACTTGACTTGACTGTCCAGTCCTCCAAATAACGCAACCAGATGCCGGTAGGATTGATTGATCTCATCATCCGAAATCCCGTCGAGTCCCATCGTATGCTTCATCTCGTCATACGTTTGACCTGCCGCTCCGTTCAACGTCATCGTCAGCGCTACAGACACGCTGAGAGGAGATATGAAGAAGTTCTTTCCCCGCTCTTGCTTCGAGACCTGTGCGAAGAGATTTAGACCGAACGAACCGCTTGCCGAAGCCACCCTTTTTTCGGCAGGAGTGAGGCTGGGCTCCTGCTGCCCGCTATCGGGAGCTATCGGCCGGCTGCATCCCAATTCAAGTACCACCGCCGCCAGAGCTGTAAAGGGAACCAACAGCTTGAGAATATGCCGCATACTCGCCGCCTTTCTTGACGTTATACATTTCTCAAGGGCTGAGATTATGCACAACCATGCCCTTCAGAAAAAGTGTAACGCAAGAAAACGCGGGAAACAACCCCTATCCCGATAACTCAGCCTACAGGTGACTCCGGCGCCCCGTTTCCAATCGGATCATAAAACATCTTCTCGGGTTTGTATCTCGGATCGTTGAGCAACAATCGCTCGACGACTTCCCCGCGAATGATGTGCTTCTCTATTATCTCAACCACGTCGTCTTTCGTCACGTGGCTATACCATACTCCCTCCGGATAAATCACAACATTGGGTCCATGCTCACACACGTCAAGGCAGCCGGACTTGTTTGCGCGCACTTTCGTCTTTAAACCGCGCGCGTGAAGCTCTCTCTTGAAAATGTCCCGGATCTCCTCGCTGCCCTTCTGTGCACAGGAGCCCTTCGGGTCATCTTCTTTTCTCCTGTTTGTACAAACGAAAATATGCCTGGTGTATCTCATTTCATTGAAATCCTGAATCGTTGTCAGATTTCACTAACAGGAGAATGTCGTTCTCAGAAGTCGTCTCCCTGATTATATCGGTCGCCGAATACTCAGAGTCTCTTGTCAGATTGATCAGCAAATACACACCACGGTCCGCGTTCACGCCAAATATCTTGTTGGCCATGCTTTCTATCTGATTCTCTAAGGAGCTTTCCCCGTCAATTTCCATTCTGGCAATTTCTCCCGAGAAACCTTTGCAGACGAATACCTGCATTACCAGTATCCGGTCGTGATGCTAACGTCTCCAAAAACTCGGGCTCTGCACGCCACCCGATCGTTCTCGCCGTAGTTTCCTCTCATCATAAGTTTGTTCTCGCACTCCGAGGGCTGGGAGAGGTTGTCCATTCCCTCGACAATTTCCACTTTGCACCAGCCGCAAACACAGTCACCCCGGCATGAACTTCCGATCGGAATACCGTTGACGCGGGCTGCTTTAAAAAGTGTTTCCCCTTTCTTTATCTCGACTTCTCTTTCCAGAGGAACGAACCTAACCCTTGGCATTGTTTAAGAACTTCTTCACTTCGTCAATGTTCATCGTGTTCAAAACATCATCTTTTGTGAGCCAGCCTTTTCTTGCAATGAAAACTCCGTAAACGAAATCAGATAATCCAGCCATCGAATGAGCGTCCGGATTAATTGAGAATTTCACTCCCGCTTCTTTCGCTTTCTTTAAATGTCTCCAGTCCATATCGAGGCGGTGCGGGTTCGCATTTATCTCAATGATTTTCCTGTAACGGGCCGCCGTCTTGATTATGTCCTCAATATCCACCTCGTAACCGTCTCTTCCCAGAAGCAGCCTTCCCGTCATATGCCCGAGAAACGTAAGATGTGGATTCTTCAGGGCGTTTATCAGACGTTTCGTCGCCTCGTCCTTCTTCATGTTCAGTTTGCTATGAACGGACCCGACGGAGAAATCGAGCTTCTTCAGCACGCCGTCGCTGAAGTCCAGCTTGCCGTCCGCAAGTATGTCGACTTCGCTCCCCTTGAACACATGGAAGTCTTCCAGCGTCGCGTTAAACGCATCGACCGCCTCGGATTGCTCTTTCAATCGCTTCTCATCCAATCCGTTCGCATAGAAAGCCGTTTTGCTATGGTCGCTTAGACCGAGGTATTGAAATCCCAACTTCCGGGCGAAGTCGACCATGTCTTCGATAGAATCCGCACCGTCGCTCCAGTTCGTGTGCACGTGAAAAAGACCTGCAATGTCTTCCACTTTCACCAGCTCGGGTATCTCGCCTTTTGAGGCGGCAGTAACCGCTTCGTTGTCCTCGCGAAGTTCAGGCGGGACAAACTGAAGTCCTATTTCCCCGAAGATCTCTTCCTCCGATTCAAACCGGACCTTATCTCTGCCCTTCTTCATTTCGCGCATCCCCAAATTGTATCCGCGTGAAGAAGCGTACTCTTTTAGTCTGTTGAAGAATTCCTTACTGCCGGTTGAATGAAGAACCGCATACGGATATTCCGCCTTGTTGACAATTATAAACTCGACCGACAATCCGTTGTCCCAGACCACGGAAACAAGATCGTCCTGTACGTCTTTGACTTCCTTCACCGGTTTCAGCCTTTTCAGAGCGGCAAACAGTTTATCACGCTCACCCGACCTGAAGTTAATGACGCAGTCAATATCGTGTACGGTCTCTCGGCGACGCCGATAGCTTCCTGTGAACTGGTAGCGTTCGACTCCTGACAGCTTTTCCAGAATCTTGGAAATCTGTTTCCCCGTTTCATGAGCTACACTCAGCAGACGATACTCACTGTTCATCTTCAGTCTTCGGATCTCCGCAAGGACCTTATCCTGCGTCTTCTTTCCGAAACCCTTCAGCGAAACGAGGCGGTTCTCGTTGCATGCGTACTCAAGCTCCGAGATTGACTTCACATCTATCTGTTCGTAGAGGGCGCGCACCTTGCTCGGGCCAAGTCCGGGAATATCAAAGAGGCCCAAGAGGCCGTCGGGAAAGGATCCCTCGAGCTCCTCAAGGTAGGTGAGCTTGCCGGTCCGGACAAGCTCCGTCAATTTCTTGGAGAGGGCGTCCCCAACTCCCGGTATCTTCTTCGCTTCGCCGTTGTTGATCATTGTAATGACATCGGCGGTTGTCCGCGATATCGACCTTGCCGCCCGCGAGTAGGCGCTTATCTTGAACTTGTCTTCCCCTTTCAGTTCGAGTAGAGAAGATATTTCCTCAAGCGTCCTGACTATTTGCTTTTTATCCACTACCAACCCCCTGCGTATTTAAACAGGACTTCCAATTGTACACCGGTCAGGATTATCCCCAATGCCGATCCAGCCACTACCTGGGCAGTCGTGTGAGCTTTCAACTCGACCCTTGCCCATGCAACCACAGCGACTACAATGAATGCCGGGACAGTCTGCCATCCGAAAACCAGAGCAAGCAGGGTCAAAGGACCGGCCGCACCCATCGCATGAGCGCTTATCTTCCACTTAATATTAATTAGAGAAATCACCAGTGTATTTGTCACATAGCAGAACATCAGTGCGTAGACCGGGACCGATGCCCCCATGAAGAACAGCACTACAAACCCCGACAGATAAATAAAAGCGGATACAAGATAAGGAACGGTTCGCTGCTGCCGGATCGGAACATCAATATGGGTCACCTTGCGATTGCGCAATAGAGAATACAGATACAGAAAAGGCAAGACGGCTCCAAACAATACCGCCACAAAGGCAATCTCGGCGGCGTGGGTACCATGCTTGCTCAAAAAAGCGAGGAGGAGAAATGCGACCACGGCAAACGTAGTAGGCATAAAAACGTACGAGATGACCTGAGCTGCTCTCTGTTTCACTTACAAATTTAGTCTTATTGACGCATTATTTAAAATCGGTCGGGCCTGCCGATAAGATCCCGGCATCACACTCCAGAGATAACAGCAACGACTCACTGATCAATCAATTCTACAAGCTTGCTGTGAGAGGTCGAACCTCTCAGCAGACGCAGTCTACTCCTCGGCACGTTCAAGAAATCACTCAGCGCAAGAAGGGTGGCCTCGTTTGCTTTTCCCTCTACAGGCTTTGCCCTGATAAAAATTTCAAAACTGTCGTCGCTCTTGCGTACCACAGTATCTTTTCTGGAATTGGGGTGCACTTTCAACTTTATAAGCACATAAGAATATGAGGAGCGGCAGGCCAAAAAACAAAAAACCTGTATGGTCGGGACCATATTTTCGCTTTTAGTTAAATGGCTCACGCGTTATATTAGGTCGCAATTCGGGGCGTGGCTCAGCCCGGTTAGAGCGTGGCGCGAAACGCGCCAAGGTCGTGAGTCTGGTACCCCGTTGATTGTGTTTATAAAGTTCTTTCGTTCGTTCTTTGTGAGAGTTTTCATTCGGGGC
>JBJKQU010000215.1:0-2592 GCA_046705025.1 Candidatus Kryptoniota bacterium
AGATAAAGAGCCCGACAAGAATGGCCAGGTTCTCTACGAGCAGATAATCGTCACCCTTCCTTTCCAGCAGAGGTCCAAAACAACCACAGTCGACTACTGTGCCTTGAAGGTTCTTCAGACATGAGACTATGGTGAATCCCGCCACCATCATCATCAGGCACAGTAGTGTCGTTCTTACATGAGACTTAAGGAGCAGCAACGTCCCCAACGAGAATTCGACAACTGGTATGGCGATAGAGGCGGCAAGAGCCAAATCACCTGATAGAATTCCATACCCTTCGATGACAAGCTTAAACGAGCGGAGGTCGAGTGTCTTGGCTGCGGCGGAAAAGATAAAAAGGATGCCGAGAGAAGGGATAAGCCACCTTCTAACCGCTCTGACCCGTCGTTCCCACTTTTCGTTTCGCACGCCCAACCGGCGTTCTTTGTGTCTACATCCGCACCCTGGCAACATTGACTCCTCCGTGAAGCGAAAACCAAATGCACTTGCCTGGCTCATTACCGAGCGTTGGCCGGTGCATCGAACCTCTTAATATGCCTGCGACCTCATGAAATGATACCGAAGCAGTGGCGAGAGTTCAACAGGAAAACCTCGGCATTATCGGTTGTCATCGCCAGACCCGCCAATAGGCGTGTCTTTCCGACCGGTAGACAGAAGATCCAACCGATCGCACTTTTTGCTTGACTAATGCACTTGCCAATGTTATCTTGCTTTGAAATTCAAAGTACTTTATAATTGGAGGAGTTATGGATCAACGGAGCGCTATCAACGAGATTGCTCTTATACGTCAGGTCATCGACGAAAGCCGGAAGTTTGCGATAGACAACGGAAGGTACCTCATTCTTTGGGGGGTACTTATAGCTGCGGCGATATTCATAGAATATTGGATGGTGATTACCGGGAACACCGCCGCCGATCTCTGGCTCTGGATCATAACAATAGGGACCGGATGGGTTGTATCGATGATCTGGGGATTTCGGGAATCGTCGAAGCACGCGACATGGCCGGTCGGTGCGAAACTCGTCGCTCTCGTCTGGTCCTCCTGCGGCATTGCCATGACGATACTCGGCTTCGTCGGCTCCGGCACAGGCGCCATTCACGGCTGGGCTGTCAGTCCGACTCTCGCGGTGGTGATGGGAATGGGTTACGCGATCAGCGGACTTATTTACAGGCTCCGGTGGGTCTCCTTCGTGGGAGTCGCCTGGTGGGTCGGTTCGCTGGCGATGTTCTGGGTGAAAGGAATCGAGACGCTTCTCATATTCGGAGTAATGATTATCCTTTTTCAAATAGTGCCGGGCCTGATATTCTATAAGAGGTCAAAGGCAGTCGCTGCGGGAGTCGGGACTAATTGAGCGACGTGTCCTCAAATAAACCCGCCCTGCGAAGCGGAGTCCTGAGATCGCTTTTGTTGATAGCCACTGCCCTTCTCTGTGTTTTCAGGCCGCGCAGTTACGCGGAAGCGTTTCTCAGCTTCAGGCCGGGCAGCATTCCGATCATAGTACTCAGCTACCTTTTTATTTTTGTCGTCGTGGCGGGCTCCCTTTATTTCCTCTACCGGCTCGATATACCCGGAATGATTTCAGAGTTCGGTTTGCAAAGGGGTTTCTTGAAAGGGCTCGTGTTCGGTCTGATCGCCACGCTGCCGATGACCGTAAGCTCCGCCGTGTTGTTCAGATTCTCCGGCAACCTCTTCTCGTTCCGGAATCTGATACTCATCTTCGTCGGACCTGTGACCGAAGAAATACTCTTTCG
The DNA here is from genome assembly GCA_046705025.1 of Candidatus Kryptoniota bacterium. Taxonomy (GTDB): domain Bacteria; phylum Bacteroidota; class Ignavibacteria; order Kryptoniales; family JAKASW01; genus JAKASW01. The sequence continues at coordinate 1,754 of JBJKQU010000215.1, forward strand.
CGGTTACTTGTTCGGAGAGTTGTTCAGGAGAGAAAGATGGGGATTCATTCCCGCCGCGCTCATCGCTTCCGTGCTGTTCGGTGGGGGTCATCTGTACCAGGCGCATGATTTCGCCGGGGCGGCGGGGACTTTCCTGGTGACTTTCATGGGGAGCGCATGGGCCGCGTGGTTATATGTGGAGCTCGACGGTAATTTGTGGATCCCGATCTGGCTTCATGTGATGATGAACCTGTCGTGGACCGTTTTCCAGACAGATACAACCGGTGCGATCGGAAGTAGTCTTACGAACCTGTTCAGACTTCTTACTATCTTGATAACGGTAGTTTATACCTTGAGATATTCAAGGAAGAACGGAAGAAAGATAAACAGGAGAAATTTGATTGTATCATACGCCGTTGGTGCCGCATGAACGTGAGCGTACTTCTCACGTGCATGCCGGCAGGCAAGACTCCGAGCACAAGACCGGGTTAAAATGAGCGACTTCGACTACCAGCAACTCGACGACACCCTTCATTCGAGGATAAGGCTTGCCATCGTCGCGGCACTTGTCAGCGTCGAGCAGGCCGATTTCAATTTTCTCAAGGAGATGGTGAAAACGACTGACGGTAATCTCAGCACGCACCTGAAGAAACTGGAAGACGCCGGATACGTTTCATCCAAAAAGAAGTTTGTCGGGAGAAAGCCGCAGACGACGTACAAGATTACTGAGAAAGGACGGCGCTCGCTCGAAGAGTATGTCAATACGCTGGAGAAATTTCTCAAGAAATAAAGAGACTGTTTTCTTCATGTCTCGATGTATTGTCATGCAAAATGCTTTGTGACTACAGCGAAGAGTAAGA
>JBJKQU010000216.1:0-12012 GCA_046705025.1 Candidatus Kryptoniota bacterium
CTGTTCTTCGGCGGATGGGCCGGACCGTGGCTGCCGCCGATTGTCTGGTTCCTGATCAAGACCTTCGCGTTCATAGGCTTGTTCATACTTTTCCGGGCGACATTTCCGCGCCCGCGTTTCGATCAGCTCCTGGCGTACGGTTGGAAACTCCTTCTCCCGCTTTCCCTCGCGAACCTTCTCGTGACTGGAGTGATAATTTTGCTGACAAAATAGAATGGTAACGGATTTATTCATGATAATGGAAGACTTGACGGCCGGAGCATCGGCTGGAAATACCAGATACGAAAGAATAGGAAGCCGGTATGTTTAGTTATTTATCGGGCTTGTGGAATGTTTTTCTTCACATGTTCAGGAAACGCGTGACGGTTCAATACCCTGAGGAGAAGGCATATCTCCCTCCGCGATGGAGAGGGCGGATCATTCTCTCCCGCGACCCTGACGGCGAGGAGCGCTGTGTCGCGTGTTACCTCTGCGCCGCCGCGTGTCCGGTCGACTGCATTTCCTTGCAGGCGACGGAAGACGAGCATGGGCGAAGGTATCCGGAGTTCTTCAGGATAAACTTTTCGCGCTGCATCTTCTGCGGCTTCTGCGAAGAGGCATGTCCTACGTACGCGATACAGCTCATTCCGGATTTCGAGATGGGCGAATACAACAGGCAGAACCTGGTTTATGAAAAAGAGCACCTTCTGATAGACGGCGAAGGGAAATATCCCGGCTACAACTTCTACCGGGTTGCCGGGCTGGCCATCGGCGGGAAGGACAAGGGAGAGGCCGAGAACGAGGCTAAACCCATCGACATGAAGAGTTTAATGCCGTAATGAGAAATGAAAGAGTTAAGGAGCAGGTAAAAACGAAATGAATGTCGCGTATTACATCTCCGCTGTCGTGGCGATCTTCTCGACCGTCATGGTGATAACGCGGAAGAACGCCGTCCACGCACTCCTTTACCTGGTCGTTTCCCTACTGTCGGTGGCGGTTATATTCTACGTCCTCGGTGCGCCGTTTGTCGCGGCACTGGAGGTAATCGTGTACGCCGGGGCCATCATGGTCCTGATAGTCTTTGTAATGATGATGCTGAACCTCGGCTCGGAAGCCATTGAAGAAGAAAAGAAGCTTCTCAAGGGAGGCATCTGGATCGGACCGTCCATTCTCTCGCTCATACTGCTCATCGAGTTGGCCTATCTGATCTTCTCAGGAGCCGGCGGCGACCAGATAAGGCAGGTCATAGGTCCGAAGGCGATCGGTGTGTCCCTGTTCGGGCCGTACCTGATCGGAGTCGAGCTGGCGTCGATGCTTCTTCTGGCCGGACTCGTGGGCGCTTACCACCTGGGCCGGCGCGACGCCGTCGTACCGCAAAGCAAGGAGGAGAACTAATGGCCACGGTATCGACCAACAGTGTACTGTTCCTGGCTGCGATCCTCTTTGTGCTGGGGCTCGCGGGAGTGCTTACGAGAAGGAACATCATCTTCATCCTTCTGTCGATCGAGATTATGCTGAACGCTGCCGGCCTCGCCTTCGTCGCTGCCGGATCGAAGTGGAGCCAGCCGGACGGGCAGGTGATGTTCATATTCATTCTAACCATGGCGGCTGCGGAAGTGTCGGTGGGACTTGCACTTGTACTGCAGCTTTATCACAGGTTCAAGACGCTTGACGTAGATCTCGCGAGCAGGATGAGAGGTTAACGTGCTGCATCTCCTTTGGCTTGTACCTGCTGTTCCGTTCCTGGGTTTTGCTTTTCTCGCCATATTCGGCGCGCGAATGTCGAAAGGGTGGTCGGCCTTTATCGGCTCCGCTTCCGTCGGCGTATCGGCAGTCGTGATGATCCTCATCGCTATAAGCTTCATATCGTCCCCGCCGCCGACCCACGCCTACTCCGAAACCATATGGAGATGGATAAGCGTCGGCAGTTTCACTCCGGCCATCGCGTTCTACCTCGACGCGCTCTCGCTGGTGATGTGTCTGGTCGTCACTTTCGTCGGGTTCCTGATCCACGTTTACTCGGCCGAGTACATGGAGGACGAAGAGGGGAGTTACAGTAGATTTTTTGCCTATATGGACCTGTTCGTCGGCTCGATGCTGACGCTGCTCCTGGCGAACAACCTGGTGCTTCTCTATCTCGGCTGGGAGGGAGTCGGGGCTTGCAGCTACCTGCTTATAGGGTTCTGGTACAAGGATCCGGCGAACGGCCGGGCCGCCCGGAAGGCGTTCATCGTGACGCGCGTCGGCGATGTGTCGATGGCAATCGGCCTCTTTCTCCTGTTCAAGCACCTGGGGACACTTCAAATCCAACCGCTGATGAATGCTGCGTCGGCGCAATGGCCGGTCGGCTCAACCCTGCCGATCCTGGCCGCAGCTCTTCTCCTCGGCGGAGCGCTCGGCAAGTCGGCGCAGCTTCCGCTGCAGACCTGGCTTCCGGACGCGATGGCGGGCCCGACTCCTGTCAGCGCCCTCATCCACGCGGCCACTATGGTCACCGCTGGCGTGTACCTTATTGCCCGGACACATGTCCTGTTCGCGTTAGCGCCGCCGGTCCAGAATGCCGTTGCGATCATCGGCGCTGTTACGCTCCTCATGGCAGGCTTCAGCGCGCTCACGCAGTGGGACATCAAACGGATACTTGCATACTCGACGATTAGCCAGATCGGATACATGTTCCTCGCCCTCGGAGTCGGTGCGTGGTCGGCAGCAATTTTCCATTTCATGATACATGCCTTCTTCAAGGCGCTCCTCTTCCTCGGTGCCGGCGCCGTCATAATATCGCTCAACGAGGAACACAGCATATTCAAGATGGGAGGGTTGAGGAAGCAGCTCCCCGTCACCTTCTGGACCTATCTGATCGCGTCGGGTTCCCTTGCCGCACTTCCTCTCGTGACCGCGGGCTTTTACAGCAAGGATCTGATCATCTGGGACGCGTGGTCGTCGAAGCTCGGCAGTCCCTGGCTCTGGGCCGCCGGAGTTGTCGGCGCGCTTCTGACGTCGCTCTACACGTTTCGAATGACGTTCGTCGCATTCTTCGGTGAGGCGCATCAACAGGTATCGAAGAAGCCGGGGATCAGGATAAAGATCCCGCTTATCGTCCTGGCGGTCCTCTCGATTATCGGCGGCTTTATCGAGCTTCCGGAGACACTCGGGAATTTCCCGTTGTTCACGAACTTCCTGCATTCGGCTCTTCCGGCCGTCCAACTGTCCGGCTTCAGCGTCGGGACGGAAGGAATCTTTCAGCTGATAACCGCGGTAATCTCTCTCTTCGGTTTGTACGCGGCGTGGGTGCTCTTCATGAGGAAGCGGCAGGCGGTTGAGAACCTGGTCGCGACTCCGCTGGGTAGCGCGCTACACAGATTCTGGTTCGCCGACTGGGGACTGGACTGGCTCTATGATATGGTCTTCGTCAAACCGTTCGTATGGCTGGCGCGAATCGACAAGAATGATATAGTAGACAAAATCTACGTCGGAATTGCCGCACTCAGCAGGGTGATTCATCGCGGGCTCAGCATGACTCAGACTGGACGCGCGAGATTTTACGCGGCGATGATCGCGGTCGGCGCGGTCATCATAATAGGGATCACGGTGTTCTTATGATATTACTCTGGCTGATATTCATACCATTGATCGGCGGCCTCCTCGCTTGGCTGGCGGGAAAGTGGAATGTCAAAGCCACGCGCTGGATCTCCATCCTCTCGCTCGTCGCCGACATGGTCATCGCGGTCATCATATGGATCGCGCACGGGTCAGAGTTTGCCATAACTCTTCACGGCCCGTGGATAGCCCAGTTCGAGGCACCTTGGATACCCCAGATCGGGATAAACTTCCATTTCGCGATGGATGGGTTGAGCCTCCTGCTCATCGTTCTGACGGCGTTCCTCGGCTTGATGGGCGTCGGTTCTTCGTGGACCGAAATCCAGGACAGGGCGGGCTTCTTCCATTTCAATCTGCTCTGGGTAATCGCCGGAATTATGGGAGTCTTCCTCTCGCTCGATCTCTTCCTCTTCTATTTCTTCTGGGAGATGATGCTCATTCCGATGTACTTCCTCATCGCGATATGGGGACACGAGCGGAGGGTATTCGCGTCGGTAAAATTCTTCATTTTCACGCAATTGAGCGGCCTTTTGATGCTCCTCGCGATAATCGGGCTTTACTTCGTCCACGGCCGCGCGACGGGAGTCTACACTTTCGACTACACCCAGCTTCTCAACACGCCGATGTCCGGGGCGACAGCCATGTGGCTGATGCTCGGATTCTTCGTCGCCTTCGCCGTGAAGCTGCCGGTGTTTCCGTTCCATCCCTGGCTGCCCGACGCGCATACCGAGGCTCCGACTGCCGGAAGCGTCATCCTGGCCGGACTGCTGCTCAAGACCGGCGCGTACGGGCTTTTGAGATTCGTGGTGCCTCTCTTCCCGCAGGCGGCAAAGGCGTTCGCGCCTGTCGCGATGATACTCGCAGTAATAGGAATTCTTTACGGCGCCCTGCTGGCGTTCGGCCAGACGGACATGAAGCGGCTCGTAGCTTACACGAGCGTCTCGCATATGGGGTTCGTTCTGCTCGGAATTTTCGCGCTGAACGAGATCGCGCTCGAAGGTTCGGTGATTCAGATAGTCGCTCACGGCATAAGCACCGGGGCTCTCTTCATTCTGGTCGGTGCGATCCAGGAGCGGATTCATACACGCGACATGTCGAAGATGGGCGGGTTCTGGGAGTACGCGCCGCGCATGGGCGGAGTGGCGATGGTATTTACGCTCGCGTCGCTGGGCCTTCCGGGAATGGGCAATTTCGTTGCCGAGTTTATGATCCTTCTCGGCGCGTTCAAGGCAAGCCCGGTCCTCGCGTCGATTGCTACGGTTGGACTCATCTTCGCGACAGTGTTTGCGCTGTGGATGATGCAGCTCAGTTTCCACGGCAAACCGGTCGAGGCTCCGAAGCTGAAAGACTTCGGCGGTAGGGAAATGGTAATGATGTCGGCGCTGATCATTGCAATCATTTGGGTCGGGCTGTTCCCTCAGACGATTTTGAATACCGCCCGCGGCGCTATCGACAATCTGACGCAGATGGTCTCGTCATCACAGAAGATGACCTCCGAGGCCAAGTCGAAACGTTTGCTGGATGAATTTGTCATGCGGAACAACACAGGAAGGGAAACGAAACGATGACTCCGGTTCAACTTACGCCATTGATTCCGCTTCTCATTCTGTCAATCTCGATTGTCATTATAATGCTGGTGATCGCGTTCTACAGGAATCATGTTCTCACTCTTGTCCTGAGCATAATTGCCCTCGCGCTCTCGGTAATATCCCTTCCCTTCATTTCGGGTGGCCTTCCGCAGCAGGTGACCGCGCTCTTGTCGGTAGACAGCTATGCCGTCTTCTTCTGGGGACTGATAATGATTTCCAGCATAGCGGTGGCGCTGATCAGTTACCAGTATTTCGACCGGAAGGTTGCGACCCCGGAGGAGTTCTATATAATTCTCCTACTGGCCACGCTCGGGTCCTGCATACTCGCGGCGAGCAGCGATTTTGTCTCCTTCTTCGTGGGCCTGGAGATACTGAGCGTCTCCCTTTACTCGATGATCGCCTACACACGCCCGTACGAGAAGTCGATCGAGGCCGGACTGAAGTATCTTATCCTCGCGGCGGTTTCGGCGGCATTCCTTCTTTTCGGGATGGCGCTCGTCTACGCTGAAACGGGGACGATGGAATTCGCGAAACTTTCCCTGACGCAGGTGGGAGCAGGCGGCGTGCGCGACCTGATCTTGCTGACCGGATACGGTCTGATCATCGTGGGAATAGGCTTCAAGCTCGCACTCGTGCCGTTCCACCTGTGGACGCCTGACGTCTATGAGGGCGCCCCGGCGCCTGTTACGGCATTCGTCGCGACGATTTCGAAGGGAGCGATGTTCGCGCTGCTTTTAAGGTATTTCTACAAGGTTGGCGTCCAGTTGTCAGAACCCTTAATCGTCATTTTCACCGTCATAGCGATAGCTTCGATACTTATCGGCAACTTCCTCGGTCTGCTGCAAAAGGATGTCAAACGCCTTCTGGCATACTCATCTATAGCCCATCTCGGATATCTCCTCGTTGCGTTCCTCGCCAGCGGCGTTCTCGCGGCGACTGCAGTCGCCTTCTATCTGGTCGCCTACTTCGCGACGACGCTCGGCGCGTTCGGGATGGTGACTCTGTTGTCGACCCGCGATCATGAGGCGGGCGACATCGACGATTTTCGCGGAATGTTCTGGCGGCATCCCTGGCTGACGGCGTTCTTCACGGTGATGCTCTTCTCGCTTGCCGGCATTCCGCTGACCGCCGGCTTCGTCGGAAAATTCTATATAGTCCTAGCGGGAGTCGGATCGTCACTGTGGCTTCCGGTGGTCGTGCTGGTCGTCGGGAGTGCGATCGGACTCTTCTACTACCTGCGCGTCATAGTTGTCATGTACGTCCGCCGCGAGGAAGAGAAGGAAGGCACGCGTTCTGTCTCGGTTGCCGGAGGAGTCGTGATAGTGGTTCTGACGCTTTTCATCGTCTGGATAGGAGTCTATCCGGCACCCCTTCTGAACATGATTCAGGCTATGGTCGGGAAGCTTATCTGATTCTCTATTAGTATCTTTAAGATGCTATGAGAGAAACTTCCGAATTCCTTCAACAAGTCCCGCTGTTCGAAAGACTGACCGAAGGCGAGGTTCGCCTGATTCGCGGATTGGGCAGCATGAGGAATTACTCGAAAGATCAGATCATCTTTCTGGAAGGGGATCCGTTTACGGGATTCTACATCGTCTTGAGCGGCACGGTGAAAGTCTACAAGCTTTCCGCAGAAGGGGACGAGACGGTGCTTCACGTTCTGAAGCCTTATAAAAGCTTTGCGGAAACGCCGTTGTTCACTGACTCGGGAAGCTACCCGGCATGCGCCCAGGCAGCGGAGGACTCGACGTTGTTTTATATCCCGAGGGTGGATTTCAGGAAGCTCATGGAGGAAAACCCTTCGCTTACAATCAAGCTTTCCGAGGCATTCGCTTCGAGGCTGATGGAGCTCAACAAGATGTTCGGTCAGCTTACGGCCAGCGCGGAGGGAAAGCTCGCGCGCTACTTCCTGAACGAGATTACTTCAAACGGCACGATCAAAAAGCCGGAACCCTCCTTTGTACTCGGGGTAAGCAAGAAAGACCTGGCGGCCCATCTGGGGATAGCGGTCGAGACTCTGTCACGCAACCTCCGGAAGATGAAGGACGACAAGCTGATCCGCGAGAGCTCGAAGAGGATCTTCGTGACGGACCTCAGGCGGCTGCGCGAGATGGCCGGATAAGGCCGGGACTTATCGAACACGGATTAGACGGAGCCTACGGGTTTTCACGGATTAATACTTTCCTTTTTTCTTTGACACGTGATTGAGGAGATTCTTGACGTTTTGTATTTCGCCCCAAACATGTTTGCCGGGGAAGGGATCTGACGGGATCGCATTTGCCGTTTCAAATCCCGCTTTGAGGGACGAGGCATGTTTTGTGGCTTTTGCCAGTGCGGGCGTGTCGGTAATTCCACCGACTTGTGGAGCCGGGCTTGAGGCACTATCTTCTTCTGTCGTGAGTCTGTGATAGAATCGGACCTGAGCGCCGGGCGCGCAAAAGGGGCTTGGGGACTTTTACGAATAGATACAGACAAAAATCGGAGGCTGAAAATGAAGTACCATCTAAAGCAAGCAAGGGGTATTCCTTTGAACCCGGGTCAGACATTGTGCTGGGTTTACACCCCCGTTGCAACAGGACAGTACGAGACGATTCCATGATGGATCTTGGAGGTAAGTGATGAAATCAATATTGCTTCTCCTTACCCTGTCAAGCTTAGGCTTTGCTCAATCTCAGAAGAGTCCTCCGCCGGGCCAGGACTCCTTGTCGTGCCCACCGGCGCATAAAGTCGACGCAGGTCCTCAGATTGGGTTGGGACTTGGGGTCGGAAAAGGGAGCATGTTCTTTCTCATGGCAGGCTGGCAGCTGAATGAAGATTGTGCGATAGAAGCGAGACTTGACGCGAGAAGCGTGATTCAGAATTCGGACCTTATGTGGGGAGATTCGGGCGGTTGGAGCATTCTCGTCAGGCGCCAATTTCCGAAATTCTTTGGCTATGTCTTTACCGGCCCATCCCTCGAGCATTCGATCTTCAGCTCAGATGTTCTTAACCATGGCCTGGTCACAAGGAAATATCACCACTATTATTGGGATTTCGGAGTCGGGCTGGGAATTCATTGGTTCTCGCTGGAGTTTGAGACGATGGTGCCGCTTCAGAGCACTATATACACCTCTCCTCCTTCCGAACTCCTGGGTGCCGAGGTGCCGGCAAATAGTCCGGTTAATCCATTCGTATACTATGTGATCATAAAGCCGCACCTGGATTTGTTCTTCTTCCATTAGTGGATGGCACAGCTTTTCTTGAATTAGAGGTGTTGGATACGTAAACCTATGACCGGCATCGCAACGTGGACCTCAGCGTACGTGCGGTTATATTGACAGAGACAACTGCGCGTATCGGAGGAGCGAGGATGTTCAAGAATCGCCGCTCTTGTAGTTGTGCTGGTTTTCGTATCGACGCTTGCAAAGGCTCGGTCGCCAGCGGGCGGAGACGGTCATTTCTGTAACAATGCAGGCGAACCCAGTCCATGCAAGGCCATACATTGAAGCCGCGCTTCGTGCCGACAGCGCGGCTTCGGGAGGAGGAGAGGAAACTTGTATGGGAAAAGATCAGAACGCGGATTAGACGGAAGTTACGGATTCTCACGGATTAATCATCTTATTTATGAATTTCTTCCGCGAGAATCCGTATCTATCCATTTCATCAGTGTTCTATCTTATTCCCTGTATCCCTTGCTCAGAGTGTTTGTCGTTGCTTCTCGAGCGCCATTTGGCTCCACATCTTCTTTCGCGCGGTGAAGATCTTCAGCGCGAATATCAGTATCGGTATCGCGCCGAAAGCGATAAACATGACGTCGGGGATAACCCTGAGCCACTCCAGCGTGTGGAACATTCCCGTGGTGATGAACGACAGTTTGCGCGCGTGCCAGTAACCGTTGTTCACCACGTCCGCCAGCTGCAGTACCCCCGCCGGGAACATGTCGATCAGCACCATCAGCATGAGTCCGACGTTCAGTCCCCAGAAGCCGATCTTCACGTATTTCTCGTTCCTGTTCCAGACGTCGTCGGTGGAGAGGCGCCTCAGGACGTACATCATGAGTCCGAGCGCGAGCATGCCGAATACCCCGACCATCGCCGCGTGTCCGTGGTTCAGAGTCAGGAGCGTTCCGACCTCATAGTAGCTGACGATCGGCAGGTTAATGAGGAACCCGAAGACGCCGGCACCGAGGAAGTTCCAGAAGCCGACTGCCATCAGGAAGTAGAACGCCCACTTCTGTCCCTGTGCTATGCGGTAGGCTCCGTCAGGCGAGTTCTTGCGGGTCAGCCTGATGAAGTCCCATGCGTCGAGTGTCAGCAGCGTCAGCGGGACAACCTCCATCGCGGAAAACATGGCACCCAAAGCCATGGTGATGTTGCTCTGGCCAGTCCAGTACCAGTGGTGACCGGTCCCGACGATGCCGCTCCCCAGGTAGAGGATTGCGTCGAGATAGACGACGCGAGTGGCCGACCTGGCTCTCACGAGCCCGAGCTGGTAGAATATTACTGCCACCATAACTGTCGCGAACAATTCGAAGAACCCTTCCACCCAGAGATGTATTATCCAGAACCTCCAGTTGTCGACGACCGTGAAATTCGTCGTCGGGCCGAAAAAGAGCGCGGGGAGGTAGAAGAGTGGTATCGCGACTGCCGAGTAGAGGAAGAGCGAACTGAGTTCCCTGTGCGATTTGTCCCTGATTGCCGGCTTGAGTCCCCGGTAAACCAGAACCAGCCAAAGAAGCAGTCCTACTATAAGCAGGAACTGCCAGGCTCTGCCGAGCTCGAGATACTCCCAACCCTGCATGCCGAAATAGTACCAGAGCTTTCCGAGGAACTGGTTGATTCCAAGATATTCGCCGAACAGACTTCCTAATGCTACTATGACAATGGCGACGAAGAGTATATTGACCCAGGTCTTCTGCCCTTTCGGTTCGGCCCTGCTCAAAAGCGGGGGAAGGAACAGCGCCGCGGCGACGAACGACATCGCTATCCAGAAGATGGCGAGCTGGAGGTGCCACGTTCGTATGATGTTGAACGGCAGGTACTTTTCGAGGTCGAGTCCGTAGAACCCGAACGGTTCCGCTCGGTAGTGAGCGAGAGCCCCTCCCGCAAAGACCTGCAGTACGAACAATCCGGCAACCACCACGAAGTATTTCAGGATTGCCTTCTGGCTGTCGGTCGGGGGAGGCGGGGGCGAGTTCACGAAATGGTCGTCGATCCCCGATTTCCAACCCAGGTAGTCGAACTTCCCAAACAGAAAAAGGATCAATCCCGTCATGCCCAACAACGAGACGAGACTGAGCGCACTCCATATGAGTGCAGAACTGGTTGGATAATTGCCGGCGAGCTTGTCGAACGGCCAGTCGTTGGTGTAGGAATAGTTTTTACCGGGACGGTTTGTCGAAGCTGCCCATGTGGCCCACGAGAAGAAGGTCGTCAGATGTTTGAGCTGCGTCGGGCTTGAGATGAAATCGGTCGGCAGACCCGGCGCCCGGTCGTGCTCGGTAAAATAGTTTGTCCAATGCCGGATCTCCTCGCGGTAAGCGTTCGCTTCCGGAGTTGTCAACGACAGGATGCCCGTCGAAGCGTCGTACCTGTTTGTGTGCAGAGTGTTCTGAACTTCCGCAGTAATGCTTTCCTTCTGGTCCTCCGTTAGATTTTGATAAGGGGTGTTGTACTTCTGCGACGCCAGTTCGTCCTGGATATCGAGCGCTTCCCTGTGAAGGTATTCGGCCGAGTAGTCGGGTCCGAGATAGGCGCCATGTCCCAGTAATGTGCCGTCGTCCATCAGGCCGTATTTCAGAAATACTTCCTGCCCGGCTTTGATGTCTGACGATGTAAATAGGATGTTGCCCTGCGGGTCGATTGCCTTTTGAGGAATCGGCGGGGCGTCATGGTAGCTTTTTACCGTCACGAACAACAGGATTGTGAACCCGAAGATCATGACTAGCAGCACAGAGTGCTTCCACCACGGTGATAATTTGTCGTCTTTTGATTCGATCATTTTCGTTTCTCCTGTGAATCCCTGTTGAGATTGCGGATTTTATCATCCGAAATGTAAATGGTTAGGACAAACAAAAAATTGACTTGGGTCAAGAAAAGCTGGTTTGCGTTTGCCTGCATTTTACGGAACGGCTCAAAGTGAAAGAGGAGGCCGGGCCTTACCTCGGCAGGATAAGGAGAAGGGTGGTATTTGTCATGACGGAGACATATCGGATGTATCCGGGTTGTTGAACTGCAATCGGATGGAATGCCACCGTTATTCTCTTATTTCCGGGTAGAGCTTCCTTGCGCAGTCAGGGCAGATTCCGTGGCTGAACTCTGCCTCGGAATGGTCGCGTATGTAAGCTTCTATCTGATTCCAGTATCCCTTGTCGTCGCGGATCTTCTTGCACGAGGCGCAAATGGGCAGAAGCCCCGACAGGGTTTTTACATTGCCGAGAGCTTCTTTCAAGTCGACGATCAGCTTATCCTTTTAGATCTCGGCCTGCCTGCGCTCTTCGACTTCTACGCTAATCTGCTTGTTGGCCTCATGTATTTCCGCATTCTGCAGCCTCAGCTTGTGCCTCAGATTGGAGACAAAGCTGCCGAAAAAGGTGAACCATGCCAGTATAACTATGGTGAGTATATACTGATACATTTCTATCGGCCACACGAAGTCGCGGCGCTGCCGGATGTATTCGATCAGAAGCACCGTCCCATAGATGAAGACGATCACGATATCGACTTTTATGTGATCGCGCAGATTGAGACGGAGCATCCCGAAGGTGAACGAGAGGAGAATCAGGAGTATTATCAGCAGGCGCGCCCTGGGCATAAAGTAAAGTGGGATGACTCCCCAGAAGTCGCTGAAAATCATCTGCGCGAGGGTA
>JBJKQU010000217.1:0-28709 GCA_046705025.1 Candidatus Kryptoniota bacterium
CGGTCGTCCACATGCCGGCACTGACCGTTCCGTATTTTACGGAGGGAAGCGAGATATTCTGATCGTCCTGAAGCTGGACGTTGAATGCTGCCGACGTGCCGCTGTAAATCTCGAACTGTATCGCTGAGTAAAGACTCGGATCGATGTATTGAGAATCCCAATTCCCATAGTGTACGGAGAGTGCACCCCACGGGTTCTGATTGACCTGGATAGCGCGGCTGCCTGAATAAACCCTGGTTGGAGATTCGAAATTCACCGTGGCATTCCAGCAGGCGTTGATCCATGGACTTGCCAACGAATCAGAATAGACTGCCATGTTGGCGACAGGAGTGCTGCCGTTGCCATTGCTCCCCGGCTTGGTTGTGAATTGCCAGGTCGGAGACCACTGGCCGGCGGTGGATGATATTGTTGCCCTCACATGCCAGTAATAGACGGTGCCCGGCTTCAAATTCGACACTGCAAGTGAATCTCCGGTCGAAATCGAGGTATCAGCTGCGAAGGAGGTGAAGTTTGTGTCCGTTGCGACCTGAACCCTGTATGAAGTCGCACCGTTGCACGAATCCCACGCCAGAATTTCAGGTGCGGATAGACCGGTTGTGCCGTTCAAAGGCGCGGTCGGCTCGGGAGTATTCTGTCCGAGAAGCTGCATATTGTCTACATAGTATGTCTTCTGAACTCCGCTGGTCTCCATTATGTCGATGCCGCTGAACTTGAAATTGCCCGGATCCAGCTGGCTCATTGCCACGGACACCGTGGTCCACTGGTTTGCAGGTACTGTGCCGTACGCGACATTAGGGAACTTAGTTCCCGCATCACTCTGAAGCAGAAGGTTCAGTGTTATACTCGTGGGTGAATAAACCTGGAATTGGACCGCCGTATAGGTACTGCTGTCGACATAACCTGTTCCCCAGTTTCCATAGTGTAGTGCCAGTCCTCCCCACGGAGCGTTAACGACCTGAATGGAGCTCGTACCCGACGCTACGGGGGAGCTGTTCGAGAAGTTTATCGTAGCACTCCATGAGACGTTAATCCATGGATTCACAAGCACATCCTGGTAAATCCACTGGGCGTTGCCGCTAGCCACAGGTGCAGACGGATTCGGGGATGGTGTGGTCGTATTTTGTACGTTCAATGTCAGGCTGGCAGTGGAAGTATTGCCCGCTGCATCGCTGGCAGTTGCGGTAATCGTGTGAGACCCGTTTGTCAGGGTCGTGGTATTCAAGCTGATTGAATAGGGGGAAGCGAACACCGGGCTTCCTGTTTGAACCCCGTCCACCTTGAAAAGGACCTGGTTCACGGCAACGTTGTCGGAAGCGCTCGCTGTAATCGTGATACTGCCCGACACCGTACTTCCGTTTCCGGGAGACGTAATCGAAACGGTCGGCGGCGTAGTGTCTGTCGAGACGACAGGTGTATCGTTGCCATTCATGTCTCTCTTGATTGATTCCAGAATCGGATAAGTGCCGTTGCCCGGATAGCCCATCCCGAGCTCATAGATTATGATCCCGCCCAGGTGCTCATTTCTGATGAATTGGAATTTCGCGGCTATTGCGTTGGTGTCCTCATAGGAAATGAAATAATCGCCTGCCGATCCGGCGGAATCTATGCTGAGATACGGCTGATCTGTCGCCGCATCCCAATGGTATCTGCTTGGAGAGTAATAATCTTTCATTATGCTGGTGCCGCCGTTGAAGCTGTAAAGGGGCACATCAGACTGGACGCTCGGGGCGTAAGGGCTTCCTCCGGACTGAAGATAACCTTCCCACTCCTGATCAGGCCCAGTGGCGCCGTTGCCGGTCGGATTGCCGGCGCTGTCGATCATGGTTCCGCCTTTCCAAACGAATCCTGCCAGCTCGGAGCCTATGCCCAGTTTTCCGGGGGCGACGCCGGCGGCAAGGAATTTGGCAACGATGTTGTCGCAAGCCGGGACCGGCCCGTGAGTACTCAGGTATGTCACTCCGTGCTGGTAAAGTGCGGAATTGTACCATGTCACACATCCGGGTGAAGGCCACGAAAGGTCGTAAGTCATGATATTTATCTGGTCAAGGAGACTCTGGATGCTGGCGAACACGGTGTACGGTGCTCCTTCAGCGGTTGTGGTCGTCAAGAGGTACTGCGGTCGGGGCAGGTCGGCTCTCAGCGTTTCAATGAGAATTTTGAAGTTCGTTGTATCGGCGGGCGTAATGGGTTCCCAGTCTATGTCTACTCCGTCATACCCTCTCTCCTTGACGAAGTTCACGATGTTGGTTACGAACGTGTTCAGATAGGTTGAACTGGTAGAACTCAGGAATCTCGATTCGGTTGCCCATCCTCCTATTGTGATAATGACTTTCGTACCGACAGCATGAGCGGCCGAGATCAGCGACGACGAGTTGATTGGTGTAATGCTGTTGCTTACGGAGTCGAGAGTCCCGTACGCTGTTAAAGAGAGTGACATATGAGCAACCACGCTCATCGCCGTGAAGTCAACTTTCGAAGTCGGTAAATAGCCATTGTTTGCCCAGCCCTGTGACCATCCTGCATAATAAGCTGTTACCCAAGGTTTCGTCTGTGCCCTTCCTGACTTTGCGAACGATAGCATCACCAAGACTACCATCATGGTTAGTATGTAGTAAGCAGTAATCTTCTTCATGTGTCTCCTTGCCTGATATATCGGACATGCCAGTCCGCGACTAAAATTGTTTTAAGCTATCTGTCTTCTCTAAGAATATCCTTTCTCCAATCCTGTGCCGAAGCAGAAATGGCGTTGCAAAAGTCAGCAATTGCTGTATTGCTCTTATTTACAAGGAGTTAAGTGCGGGAAATTATTTTACGCATGTTTTCCCATCTTTTTGATACGGTAATAATTACTTGCTATTGTAGGAATTATTACTGATTTATGCGGTAAATTTCAGCGAATTTGCGGGCAAATGTTCCCTTGCCTCGAGAACCGTTGTGGTTCGAGTGTGCGGGACGTCACTTCAGGGCAGGTTGCCCGGGATTTTCGACACGCATCTGCAACATATTATGACATTAGTAATAGTGACTCTCTAGTAGTCATATCTGATAGTCATTTATAGCAGAAGTGATGATCCGAAGGTCACGCTGGCGAGAGGGAATTTTGCCCGCTTCGGCTCAAGAGGCTGCACTCTAAGTTGGACGTTTCCACACCGAAAAAAGCCCTGTTGCGCATCTTCCAGCGCAGCCGAAACTCATCGTGCCCAAAGATAAGCGGACCGACTGGGAATGTCCAGACCGTTTGAGAGTTCTGCATTTCGTTATGTCCGACCTCTTTCCCAACCGGATTCATGCAGGACGGACTTGTGGCCGATGTTATGATGGAGGTACACGACAGAAGCAAGGCCTGATGGCTGTACCAGCTTAGGGTGAAGAATCACCTCGCGTCATGTGCGTCTGAATCATTGGCGCTTTCCGGAGGTCTTGCTGCATTCGCACGGTTTGATTCCGATTGCAGGGCCGTTTTTTCCCGGAAGATTTTCTCTTCGTCCGATTGTTGAACACGAACAGGCTCTCTTCGAAATTGCGAATTGCATGCTCCGCAACGGCAGGACCAGGAGAGAGTGTTGATGCCGCGGTCAACCGACCCGCTGAGTTATTGGAAGCGCTCCGGTGGTTACTTATATTATGCGCGTGTCGGGTAACTATTGTCTCACAGACGATCATTCGCCGGAAGAGCAGCGCGGCGGAAGCGCGCGGAATGGTTGAACATTACAGAGTAAATTTGACGGTGGAATTAGATGAGATTAAAGAAATATATCCCGAAAAAGAGTGTACTGTATGCATTGAGCTTCGTCCCGCGATTATTCTATGGGTTCATGTTTTCAAGAGAAAGACTCAACTACTCGCTGAACAAAGTCCATGACCCGGATTTCCTTTTCTTCAGGAACTGCGTCGGAATAAGACCGGGTGATCAGTTTATCGACATCGGCGGGAACTACGGCCAGTCCGCACTATCGTTCTCGATAGTTGACCGGACGAGGGATATCATCTCATTTGAGCCGAACACGACGCTTGAACCATATCTGAAAACGGTTAAGAGACTTCTGGGCAGCAGGTACAGCTATTATCTTGTCGGAGTCGGCGACAAGCCAGTGTCGCTGGAGTTGTTTGTGCCCCGGTTGAACAAAGTGATGTTGACGGGTGAAGCGAGTTTTGACGAGGCCGAAGTGAATTCCGACATGGTTAAGCGGAGAATCGGGCTGCCTTACTCGCTTAGCAAGACGCAATGCCGGATTGAGAGATTCGACGATCTGGTTGAGCAGTTTGGGCTGAGGCCTTACATCATAAAAATCGACATTCAAGGATATGAAACGTTTGCCCTGAAGGGCATGGCAAATTCTGTTGCGAAGTATCAGCCGATATTTCTACTGGAGAGAAACAGCGACTCCCAATTCGAGGAAATGAAAGTTATCTTCGACGAGTACGGTTATGAAGTCTGGCATTACGTGCGGGGTGCCAACAAGCTGTCCAGGACCGACCAGCATCTCTCGGCGAATTACCTGGCGTTTCCTCGAGGTACGGTGGAGCGGGATTTCGCTTCAATGATATAGCCGGTCAGTCTCCCGCGACCTGGCAATCCCATATGTTCCGAACTCAATTCCTGTCTGGGGCCTTGTTTGAAAACTGCCTGAAGACTGTGTCTCTATCGGCGATAATAAACGGTTGTGCGGTAATCGAGCCTCCGTTCGCTTCGCTGTATGCCTGACCGAGTTCGTAGAAAAAGATCCCTCCCAGCCCGCGGGACTGTGCGAACTGAAAAGTGTGGACTATATCGGTCGTATCAACGAAGGGCATGAAGAAGTCCGACGTGGCGCCGGCCGAATCGTACGACAGGTAGCTTGCCTGGTGGACGGAATCGTAGTGATAGACGGTGGAATTGTGCCAGTGGTAGTATTTCTGGAAAACACCGGTCCCGCTCTGGTTGTACCACGGAATATCAGGTGTAACCCGCGGGGCGTAGTTCAAAGTCACTTCACTGGCAGCCCACTTTTGATAAGGCCCCAGCGGCCCGTTCCCTGTCGGATTTCCGAATTTGTCCACCATCATCGTGTTCCTCCCCTGAGACCAGAGAGCACCACCGAATTCATCCGCAACGTTCATCTTTGAATAGGGAAGTCCGTGGACATAAAACGAGTCCACCTCGGAACTCAGGGAAGGGAAATGCTTTCCGATCGAGTTGAGCTCTGAACCCGAATGAATCGGCGAGAAATACCACGTTGCCCAACCCTCGCTTGCGAACTGAAGCATGTCATACGTCATGATATTGACCCGATCCACATAAGGCGCTATTGATCCGAACACGCCGTACGGCCATCCGCTCGCTGCAGTCGCCGACACCAGGTAAGGCTGGGGAAGGTAACTGCGGAGCGTTTCCATGAGCAACTTGAACTGAATCGTGTCGGCCGGTGGAAAGGGCTCCCAGTCGATATCCACGCCGTCGAGATTATTCGCCCTGACAAAATTTCTCACCTTCGTCATGAACGAGTCCAGCCTTGTCCTGTTAGCCGTCATATAAAGGAATTGAGCTTCTGAGTTATTGCCTCCAATGCAAACCGAAACATGTGATCCTGCCCTGTGCGCGTAGGTGGTAAGGGAATCGAACGTGGCAGGATTCCACGAGTTTTTGTTCCTGTTGAAAAGGCTGTCGTTGCTCGTGTCCGGGTTTGCCGAGAAGTAGAAGATGACGTTGTATGCCGAAAAATTGATTTTGTATATCGGCACGTATGCATACCCGTTGTACGCTATCTCCCAGCTTCCTATGTAGGCAGCCACCCATTTAAAATTTGTTGAATTATTCTCAATCGAGCGGTAAGATGCACGCGAATTTGACCCGGGATTGTCTGAGCCGGATGAGGTCGGGAGGCCTGTTTCAGCTTTGTTGATTCCTGCCGGGCCGCGCGGCGAGAAAATGCTTCTGACGGCGGCGTGATGGCCGAGCGTCAGAAGGAGAAAAGACATCAGTAATATCGCTCTCATGTTTTCTCGCCTTTCCGATTTCTTAATGGAATATTGGATGGGAAACTTGCGCCTTGAAACCATGAACCATTCCGGAATTAGCTCCATACATTTCCCGAATGGTTGTCAACTGCAGACTTGTTCTTCGATGTCCTGCCGCTCGGTTTTTGCGGCCTTGCCCCGGGACAATCTAGCCATCTTTCTTGCCGCCTTTCCCGGTTTTGCCAAGATTCCGGTTTTTTTCGGCGTGAACATTTTGAAGCTGATCACCCGGCGTATCGTTGTCGGAGCTCCTGCTGGCGCCGAGTTCCCGAACTACACGGATGATTTCTTCGGGGGGAATGTCCTTGGTAAGATATTTCGAAGCGCCGGATTGCGTCGCCGCCATCTCGAATCGATCCTCGGTGCGGAGGGTCAGGACCAGGATGTTAATATCGGGGTGAAGCCTTTTTACTTCGCTCATCATTTCAAGTGAACTTGTTACCGGCATGTACAGATCGGTTATGAGCACGTCCGGAGTGTGTTCCTCCAGCATGCCGACGATCTCATCTACGTTTGCCGTTTCACCAACGACTATCATATCGTTTTCTGCGTCGAATATTTCCCGGAGTCCTCTGCGCACCAAAGGGTATTTATCTGAAAGGAATATCTTTATTTGTGCTGTACTGCCAACCGGCATCGTCAGCCTCCAGTATAGGGGATTTTTATTATGAGAGTAGTTCCTTTCCCAAGTTCGCTTAGTATCTCGAATTCCCCGCTCAGCACTGCGATGCGTTCTCTTATGTCCAGCAGGCCGTAAGATCCGTCCGTGGAGATATTCTTCAGATCGATTCCGATTCCGTCGTCCGCCACCTGGAGCACGTAGCAGTCGTCTGCCACTACTGCACTGACAGAGACATTTGTGGCCTTTGAATGGCGCGCCACGTTTGCCAATGTTTCCTGAAAAATCCGGAAAATGGCCGTGGATTGTTTCTCTGTGAGTGCGACAGCGTGCTGGAGGTCG
Organism: Candidatus Kryptoniota bacterium; assembly: GCA_046705025.1. Taxonomy (GTDB): domain Bacteria; phylum Bacteroidota; class Ignavibacteria; order Kryptoniales; family JAKASW01; genus JAKASW01. The sequence goes on from JBJKQU010000217.1 coordinate 6,959, forward strand.
TCGATCTTGCAGTGTATTCCCGTCCGGTCCTCGAATTCCTGCGCCTGCCATAATATTGCAGTCGGCAGGCCCAATTCGTCGAGTACAGCGGGCCTCAGCTCCGTAATGATTTTTCGTGTCGACATTATCATCGACTCAATAAGCTGGGATGTCACTGAGAGTTTCTCGAGCAAAGGAATGCGTTTTACGGAATCGACGCTCTTGGATATCATTCTGTTGAGAATGGTTACGTCAAGCCTGAGCGCGGTAAGCATCTGGCCGAATTCGTCATGGAGTTTGCGGGCAATCATTGTCCGGTCGCTCTCATGTTCGGATTCGAGATGCTCCGCCAGTCCATGGAGCTCGCTTTCCCGCTTTGCGAGAACCCGCTGCCATCTGCCGTACTCGTCGAGTTTCTTCGCCAGAACGATGAATCCGACGGGTTCATCTTTCTCCGACAGCAGCAGCGTCATGACGACCCGCACCCATAATGGTCCGTCATTTTTCGGGAGTATCTCCAATTCGCCTTCGGAGCGGCCGTCCTGAAGCGCCTCGTTCAGCGACTGTTGCGGCAGGCCTTCTCTGCGATCGTTTGAACTGATAATTGTGGCGAACGGCCTTCCGAGGACTTCCGACCGCTCGTACCCGGTCAGGCGCTTTGCATTGTCGTTCCACAATGTTACTCTGCCTTGCAGATCGAGAGTGAATAGGGCGCATTCGGTGATCGCGTTAACGGGCTCGGATACTTCATTGAATTTCCTTGACAGTGCCAGTTCATCCGCGACCGAAACATTATTGCTCTCGGCGACTTCCGCAACGTCGTCGACAAGGATCATGATCGGACTGCCGGAACTACCTTCCATCCTGACTGCCGTTCCGGCCATCTGCAGGTTGAGGCCGGATTCGCTCGGCAACTCCAATCTGACCTGCGAAGGCTTTCTCGAGTCGGCCTGAATCTTTGACAGTCGCTTGAAGAAGTTGTTTCGGTGAATAGGAGTTGCCGGTCGGGGGAAGGGGAACGGAAGGCTCAATCCGCCCGAAGCTTCCTGGTACATCCTGCTGAATACAGCATTCGTCCCAAGTATGGCTTTGTCGGCAGTATCGATAAGGAGAAGCCCCGTTCTGGCCGTGTCGACAGTATCAGAGGAGTCTTCTCGGCTCTCCCTGATCCGCGTCAGCGTCCTAGACGCATCGATCTTCTCGAACACGTTACGAATGGACAATGGTAAACGGGTCAAATCAGGTATCGATATGTAGTCATCCGCCCCCGCCTCCAGGTATTCCGCTAATAGCTGATTCGCTTGAGGGGGTGCGATAGCTATGAACCCGACCGGCACTCTCCTGGCTCTGACGTCTCTTAATAATTTCAGGTATGCGGTTTTGTTTTCGGAAATGTAAGCTAATATCACGTCTACATTGGCGAGATCTTTTCTCAAAATTTTTGGCGCCACCGTGACGAACTTGACGGACATTTCGCTGCTCTCTTTCTGGAGGATATCCCTTACTGGAGAGGCAATTTCTTCGTTGTCCGCCAGAAACAGCAGCCGGATCTCGTGACCGTGCGACGGCCTCGCGGTATTCAACGCTAAACTCTTAACTTCCGCATCTCTAATCATTGTACTCTATCTGTCAATGGTAGAATTGTGTGATTTGGTTGAGGGCCAGGACTTCATCAGCGAGTCCTTGGTTGCGAAAACATCTTTCTTCACTGATCTTGTTACACGCTGGGCGTCCGGCATTGGTTGAGAGAGGGGTAGCGCTGTACCGGGGAAATACTCCAATCCGGTCGATTCGATTGCCACAAGCAGACCGACAGTTCTAATGCTGTCATTCGTCACAATACTTTTGTTCAGCATCTGAATTCGACCTTTCCCTGCAGAGCAGCTAAATCCGATCGTCTCGTCCGGATGATCATCCTTTGTCCGGCAGCCTGATAAAGTGCTGCAAGTCGTACCAGCGGACTCCGGCCCGTTTTCCACTTCAGTGCGGGTCTCTGGATGCTTGCGCCGACTGACAGGGCGGCGTTCTCTTCCGGGCCGGCCGCGGGAATCGCGGCTACCGAGCTCTTCACGGGTTCCGACTTATGAAGCATTGCGTTCTCCGCACACTTGCAAGAGGTTGTTCCGGCGACAAGTGTCCCGATTGTAAACATAATGAGGCACAGGGCGGCGGCACTTATTATCGATTTTCGCGTAGCCATATTCCCGCTGGTCATTTCTTTCCTTACTCCCCGCTCTCTACCTGTCCCGGTTCCGGGTATATGTCCTCGCCGCTTACGGACCAGCTCGGTCTCTGCCACCCGGGTATTATTTTCCCGTCAGGATCGACGGCACTGGTATGACTGTTCATCTGACGGAATTGGATCCGCGAGAGAACGATGGATACCGAGTTAAGCTCCGCGACTCTTTTAATCCTGCGCAGTACTATCGGGTTCATCTCATCTTTGGCCAGAAGTATTTGCGAAATCTTTTTCTTCCTCAGGACTGATTCGAGCCTCCAGTGGCCTCCGAAAATGGGGTAGTCGTCGATGTACTTTCCCTCCATCTCGGGATTATCATCCATGAAGCCGACAGGGGTCATTTTGGAATCGCTCTTGGAAAGGAGGGACTGAAGGACGAGTAGACCGGTGGAATCTGCACCATAAATCAGGACCCTGGCCCCGTCCTCTGCGCTCTTCTTGAACAAGTGGTTCAGTACGTGAGAAGATACGCGGGAGCCCACGATGAAGGTCCCAAGGAAGTAAAAGTCCATTATCATTGTCGTGACGAGGTGGATTCCCCATCCACCGACAAACGAGAATGGAATCAGAAGCGGCATGGAGAGGATAACCGCGGCGAGCATATTCTTCGTTATGCGGATGAAGTCGCCGACGGCGAGGAGGCGGTTGTCAACACGGTGCAGACCTCCGCCGTAAAGAACGACCAGTTGCACGGTGGCAACGGCAATCATCGCAAACATTCCAGGGAGATGTCCTGCCTCCCTGAAGCTGACCTGAGAGACTATCAGGACAGAAAGATAGAAGGCTAGTGTGACCGACACCACGTCTATGCCGACCTGAAGAGCGTGGCGTTTCAGAAGCGTTTTGTTATACAGACGAAGTAGAAAGCCGTTTCCGATGAACTGCATTTCCCTGTAACCCAGCTTTCTGATCATGAACACAATTGCCGCCGCGGCCAGGGACAAAACCATGAGAGCGCTCAGGCTGGATGCTGTGACCAGGAAGGCGCACAGTCCGAATGCAATTGAAATAAAATAGAGAATCAACACAGCATTCCGGTGGGAAAGTCCGCTGGCGAGGAGCTGATGATGTATATGCCTCCTGTCAGGCAGGAAGAGCGAATGCAGCTTTCTCTTCAGTGAGCCAGAGTCTTCATCGGCTACCGAGCGAACGAAGCGGCGTGCCATGGCCAGGAGGGTGTCCATTACAGGGAGGCCGAGCGCCAGCAGCGCCACTATGATCGAAAAAGCCGCGGTTCCTTTTATGGAGCTCCTGATTGAAATCACCGAAAGCATGAAACCGAGGAAAAGGCTTCCCGAGTCGCCGAGGAAGATTCTTGCCGGGTTGAAATTGTACTTGAGGAATCCGAGGACGGAACCTATCAGAAGTGCGGCAAAGACAGCCGTGTCGAGGTAGCCGTTTAATACCGCTATGCCGAGGATCGTAAGCCCGGAAATAAAAGCCACTCCGGCCGCCAGTCCGTCGAGTCCGTCTATGAGGTTAAACGCGTTTGTGATTCCTACCACCCAAAGCACGGTGATTGGATATCCGAGTATGCCGAAACTAAGCAGGCCCGGTCCGAATGGGTTTGTGATCGAAGTTATTTTGTACCCCGCCAGGTAAACGAGAGTCCCTGCGAAGGCCTGAACGGCAAATTTCTGCCCCGGTTTAAGTGTCCATATGTCGTCGCAGATTCCGATGAAGAGGACGGCGACCATGGATTCGATCAGCATCAGGAAATGAGGGAGTACCCTGAGCCCTTTAGGAAAGACGGATGGAAAGAAAAGGAAGATTATGCCTGCGGAGATGAAGAAACTCATTGCCACGGCCAGGCCGCCCATGCGAGGAATCGGCGCTTTATGAACCTTGCGTATATCGGGGACATCTATCGCTCCGACTGCTAACGCCAGTTTCCTGGCGGCCGGCGTCAACGCCAATGACAAGATTGCCGGCAAAGCAATGCTGAGTACGAGTACTAACGGCATATTACCCCCGCTTCATCTGTTGATTGTCTCTGCGAACTAAAGTCTTCTATCGCCATCTCTGTCCTGTCCTTCTTCTTCTCTGTGTCGCCGGTCTGGTTCACGTTCTTCAGTAACCCGGATCAAATGAAACGGAAAACATCTGCGTGATTCCCGTGGCGTTGTGAGGTGAAAAGCAATAGTCCAATTCGAAAGGGCCAAGAATCAGGCCGAGACCTGTCGTCACTTCGCCCTTTGCGTGACCGTATATATATCCGCCGCGAATCGCCAGCTGACGGATGGGAAGCGCTTCGATACCGCCTTCGTAGTAAACTGTGGAGTTGTCGAAATACTTCTGGGCCGCGAATGAAAAAGTCAGGTACGGCTTCAACAAGGTGGACGCGCTGGGGTACTTCATTTGTATTGCACCGAGCACGCTTCCTGAATGATCGTAAGGCCGGGCGGTCGGGCCGTTAGCCGTCGTCATGTCCATCAGTACGCCTCTCCCGACATCGTTTACCGCTAAAGTGTAGTTGAGGTGACTGGTCGGGAAATAGTTGACCGAAGCGGAGAAGTTTCCGCCCCAGGCGTTGGAATGATTGGTCTTCCCGTATTGAGTTGCAAACGATCCGCCCACGCTGACAATCGGGGACACGAAACTCGCTACTCCCACCTCGGCTCCCCAGCGAAGCACGCGTGCTTCGTAGGATGCTCCTGCGCTTGATGGGTACCCGCGGTGCATTATGTCCGTGGAGATACCCATCATCAGATTCGAGCCGAGAGAAATTGGCGCGGCAATATTTTCGTCCGTGACACCGTCTTTCATTGCGTAAAAATTCAGGGCGATAGCCTGGCTTTCGAGAGAGGCGAGCGAAGCGGGATTCAGAAACATGGATGTCACATCGTGCATCTCCGGAATATCCGCATTGGCAAGTGCGAAGTCCCTCGTACTTTCGGGGACTGACTGCGCATAAGCCAGCGCGGACATCATCAAGACCAGGGCTGTCGAAAACTCTATGAGAATTTTTTTGTTCATGACTGTCATCATCCTACCAGCCTGAAAAATCCGAACAACAGAAGGACTTCATAGCCGAAGCCGGACAGGTCCTTCAGGAGATCTTCCTGCTGCGGAACGAAGACAGTATCGCCCGCACGAACCAGCGGCATGTCCTGGATGTTTCCTTCTTCCAGGTGCCTGGTTAGATTCACAACCACGAAGCTGTTTCCGGATCCCGTCCTGAAGATTCTCACGTGACTAAGATCGGCATCGGGAGCGGGTCCGCCGGCTTCGGTGATAGCCTGGACGAGAGTAATCTCTCCAAAAACTGGGAGGCTCGACTGCTTGGTCACCGAACCCATGACGTTTATCTTCTGATTCATCTGAATATGTGCTACCGTAACTCTCGTCTCTCCCTTGATGTAAGCGGCGAGATGCTGCTTCAACGACGCCGTAAATTCCGTCGTGGTCATGCCTGCCGCTGCAACTTCACCGAGAAGAGGCACCGTGATAGCCCCGAATTCATTTACCGTTGCGGTAGTATTGAATTCGGGATATCCCCAGACCGTTATTTCGAGCTGGTCCCCCGGCTTGATTGTGTGTCCTTCTTGCTGACCCTGCTGTTGCGTGTATTGATCGGATGTCGATGCATAGGTGTCCGCCGATCCGGCGTGCGTCTCGAAGAATGTCGAGGCACTTGATGAGCAGCCCAGGAGTCCGACGGAGAAGAGAAGGGCGATTGCCAGAGTCATCATCTGTGTCCCTCGATTGCCTCTAAGGAATGTGCCACAAGCCACAAAAGGATTGGTCCGCGGCGCAGACTTTTCGGATTTGGTTCTGTTTAGTTGCTTCATGGGATAATGAGATTCACTTTCTCTGTTATGGTTCTTAAAGATTTCGAGGCGGTTGCCATGGAGTCCTGTTCGGCGGCTTCCCGATTTTTCAGTCTGTGCCATCATGTCTCTCAACTAAGCGTACCTCCTCTTCCTGTGCGATAGCTAGTACCTCAACAACTGTGCCATGGCCAAAACGCGAAAATCCGTTCACTGCGGCGAGGTTTTCTTTATTTTCGGATTTCCGTCGGCAAAAAAGCGTATAGAGTTTACTCGCTTCTGCCTCTCTGCGACCCCACATTTGCGGATGAGTGTAAACTTTTTACACTGCTGTGGACCGATCCATTATATAAGTGTGTAAAGTGGTGTAGTTCCTACCTGCAGGCTGGCAGCCGAAGTTTAGACAAACGCACAAATCGCCTAAAATCCGCCGTATTCGGGACGTCTGCCCCGCATGAACGCAGTGGCACACATCTTGACGTAAACGGGGTAACACAAGGAAAAGGGAAATGAAAAACTCACAGTTTACAATCGATGAAATGATGTCCGTCTTGAGGAGACGAAAGAGGGCATTTATGATTCCACCGATAATCATTCTGTCTGTATGTGTACTTGGCGCCTTCACGCTCCCGAGACAGTATGAATCGACAACCACAATTCTCATTCAACCTAACGAGGTGCTCAGCCAGCTGATGACGTACATCTTTCCTTCGTCACAGGGCTCGCAAGATAAATATTCGAATCCTATCTCAGATCTGAACGAAGTTGTGTACAGCCACCCGACAATCGAGGCCTTGATAGACAGTCTCGGAATCAGGAAAGGCGCGGCGGCTGAGATGTCCGACGATCAACTGGTTGCCGAAATCAGGAAGCAAATTGAGACGGACATCCTCGGAGCAAATTCATTCAAGATAACCTACTCCGACACGAGCCCGGCATTGGCACAGCGAGGTGTGACTGTCCTGACCAATCTGATAATCGATAACAAGGTTGGGATTGAGAATCAGAAGAGTGAGTTTGCCGTTCATTTCTTCCAGAAGAAAGTCGAGCAGCTTCAGCAGACGTTCATGCAAAGTCAGGACGCCCTTATAGCTCAGTTGAAACAACGCGCCAACCTCCTTCCAGCGGACGACAGGCGGCTCTTATATGGCGAAATGATGACTAATAGTTCCACGATAGACAATACGCAGGCCCTTCTGCAAAGCTACGAAAATTCGCTCCGAATCGTCGACAACGTGGTGGATTCCGGTGTCACATCCTCCAACGTGCAGAGCCTGTACCAGCTTCAGCTGGCGGATATTCCGTTCTCGACTGAGCTGAGGACTTCGTTGGATGCATATACGAAGCTGACACAGAGATACACATCGGAATACCCGGGCGTGGTAAAAGCAAAGGAGGACGTCTTTATCATGCTTCAAAAAGTCAGGGACGGACTTAATTCGGTCATATCACAGACCCGCGAGAAACTGGCCGGCCTGCAAAAAAGGAAAATGGAGACGGTCGCCTCCCTGGAACAGGCTACCGTCGCGCAAACGCAGGACCAGGCCATGCAGAATACCTTCGACACGTACAAGAACCTTTATGAGAATATGAGAGTAAGTCTCGAAAGGGCGCAAACGATGCGCGATCTCGAGGAGAAGGCGGCGGACCAGTTCGTAATCATCAATCCACCCGTTCTTCCGACGAGACCTTCGAAGCCTAACAAAGCCCTGATCATAGGTGGCGGCATCGGAGCGGGACTCTTTGTGGGTTTGCTTGCGGCGGGCCTGGTGGAGTTGTTCGACACTAGGATAAGAACCCCCAGAGACCTTGAGATGTTTGAAAGGCCGATAATTGCATACTTACCTGCTCCTGTGGTGAAAACAAAGAAATGATTGAACAAGGAATTATCATGGACGACAAGAACCCTGCAGAGGGCCTGATACCCGGGGATCAAAATCAATCCCCGGAAAAAGGCCGGACGACGCTGGTAAGGGAAAGCGAAAGGAAGCGGTCTTCATTATCCTCCGTTGAGACTTCAGTAATCCCACGAAAAAGAATAGTGACGAGCAGCCAGCGCGGAACCAAGATTGACGACGAGATTCAGTCTCTCGAGCTTTACAACAGCTTCAACTATTCGGTTCTTCCGAATGACCAGAAACACCTCGGGTATTCTATCGGCGTGACGAGCGCCAACAGAGGAGAGGGGAAAACGACTGCGGCGTGCAATTTCGCGCTCTCGCTGTCTGTCGGCTCTCGAAGAAGAACCGTGTTGGTCGATATGAACCTGCAAAGACCGAGACTTCACGACATATTCGGCATTCCACTGGGACCCGGCATCGTGGACGCTCTCGTCGGTGATGAAGTCTTCGTGACGCCGTCGAGCGTCGAGAACCTCTTCATACTCCCCGCAGGCAAGGCGATCGGAAAGAAGGTGAGTCTTGCCCACCTCTCCGCTTTCAAGGATATCGTGGAGTCGCTGTTGAACGAGTACGAAATAATCATAGTGGACCTGCCTTCTCTGGATGTCAAAGACTTCCCGACCGTGTTCTGCAACCAGTTGAACGGCTTGCTGGTAGTGACAGAAATCGGCAAGACAAAGCGCCGGGATGTGGAGAGAGTGTTTCGCAAGGTGCACAGCAACCAGATACTCGGGTTTATTATGAACAAAGTTGAAGACAGGAGGCTTTGATGCCTTCGTCTCGGAGGAGGATAAAGTAATGACTTCCCTCATTATTCTGGTTGCATTCCTTATTCTCAGTATGGAAGCGGGGAAAAACGTCTGGAAATCCAGGGCTACTTCTATTGCTGTGCTGGCCCTGTTTGCATTTCTTCAGGCAACGCTTGTCCTGTTCAATATGTTCAGAATGAAACCGCCAATTCACTAAGCAAGCGGGAAGAGCAGACCAATCATGCCATCATTTTTTAAAACGGAATACGAAGAAGGGGAATCGAAAGCATGGATGCCCTACAGCCCGTCGGAGCTTGTCGCATTTCTGGCGGTGGCAGGGATCTCGATAGTCCTTGCATTGATTCTAGTCTATACCGATGGAAAGATTCTTCCGGCTTTCGCATTCGTTGCGGTAGTAGCGGTATTCTTTCTGACATTCTACAGGGTGGACTTAGGTTTCGATCTTTTCTTTGCAATGGTTCTCGTCTTCGACCAGTTCGATATTCCCGGTTCCGATCCCATTACACTTAGAGTGCATTATTTCTGGAATCTGAAACAGATTCCCTACCTCCCTGTAAACACCATCGGGGTAATGAATCCCCTGGAATTGCAGCTGGCACTGATGCTCCTTGCCTGGTTCCTGGCAGTTAGTTTTCGCAGGGACACTCGGGTGCAAGGGCCGTTGAGCTGGGGAATCGCACTCATGTTCTTGACGGCAATGGCCGGGTCGCTGGCGTACGGGATGAAGAACGGCGGTCAGTTCCTCGTCTCGCTGTGGGAAGTTCGGGCGCTGTTCTATTTCGGGTTCCTTTATTTTTTCGTCCCGCAGGTAATCCAGACTCGCAAGCAGGTCGAGACCATTATGTGGATTGCAATTGTTGCGATCGTTTTCAAGGCTCTGCAGGGTGCCACCAGGTTTGCCTCGCTGGGTTTCAGCTACGGGCCCTATACCTGCCTCACCAACCACGAGGATCCGGTTTTCGAGAACACTCTTTTCATCTTTCTGATCGCATTGGTCCTCTTCGATGTGAAGGTCAAGCAGAGAAAGGTGCTCCTGTGGTCGCTGGTTCCGCTGCTTATCGGGTACATGGCCGGGCAGCGGCGTGCGGCATTCGGCGGTTTCTTCGCTTCTTTCGCGGCGTTCATAATTTTACTTCCGAGACCGAAGAGGTCCGTGCTGCTCAAGGCACTCGTGCCGATACTCGCCCTGTTCGCGGTGTACAGCGCAATCTTCTGGAACGATCAGGGAAGACTGGGTCTTCCAATACAGATGATTAAGTCGGGGATCTTTCAGAAGAGCAAACAGGACGACGGCGACAGATATCTGTCGAATCTTTACCGCCTCGACGAGGCGTACGACCTTGCGGTCACAATTCGCCAAAAACCTATCCAGGGGCTCGGATTCGGAACCGAATATAAACAACCTATCAAGCTTCCCAAGATTGATTTTCCGCTCCAGCCTTACATTTCGCACAACGAAATTCTGTGGGTAATGGTGAAAATGGGTGTTATCGGGTTCCTCCTGTTTTTCCTCCTTCTCGATTCGATCGTCTTTCAAGCGGCAAGAATCTTCAAGAAACTTGATGACCCCTATTTAAAGGCGGTCTGTGCCGTGATCGTGATTGCGGTCATCAACCAGGTAATGGTGTCTTACTATGATCTCCAGCTCACTTACTACAGGGACATGGTCTACCTCGGTACGCTCGCGGGACTTCTTCCCACATTGAGCAGACTTCACGATGAAGAAGGCAAAACAGAGAAGAACGTCAACAATGGTCCATGGCTTCAGGTTTGACACAGGCGAAAGAAATATGAACCGGAACAAAGTGAAAAGGAATTTGAATATAAACGGATTACCAAGCGGACTCTCTTCGCCCGTCGCCGAAAGTTCGTGCCATCGAGATGAGGCTGGCGAATGAGCTACTCGGTCACGGAATCTCTGACCAAGAATACTGCCCTGATGATGGCTACTCAGTTGTCTACCTGGATTTCCGGGTTCGTGCTGCTGCTGTTTCTTCCGCGTTATCTGGGAAGTGCCGCGTATGGCCAGCTTTATCTTGCATTATCCATCCAGATGATCTTTCAGTATGTGATCGCCTATGGCGGGCAGTACCAGATTTCGAAGGACGTATCGCGCGACCGGGAGGGCATATCCGAGCTTATGTCCAACTCGGCAATATTGAGAATCGGACTCTGGCTTCTGTCCATGGTTGTAACCTTCGTGCTTTGCGAGGTTGCGAGCTATCCGTTCGACACGGTTCTGATCGTCATGATATTGGGCTTCTCCAATTATTGGAGAGGACTGGCATCACTGATTCGCTATGGGTTTCAGGGCGTTGAGGAGATGAGGTATCCCTCTATTGCGGCTGTCGTGGAGCGGACCTTCCTGATGTTTACAGTCGTCCCCGCTTTGTTGTTGGGCGCAAACGTTCTGATTGTGGGAATCCTTACGGCGCTCAGCGTCTATCTCAACTACCTGATATCCATGAAATTCGGCAAGAGGCTGTTCAAGCTGGAGCTGCGCGTTCACCTGGACAAATTAAAGCCGGTCTTCCGCAGTGGAGTGCCGTATTTTCTGTGGTCGCTCTTCGGGATCATATATTACCGTATCGATGCCGTCATGCTTTCCGTTATGGTGCCCGTGTCGGTCGTCGGGTGGTACGGCGCGGCATACAGGCTGTTCGACATACTCATGTTTCTTCCTTCGATTTTTTCACAGGCCCTTTATCCCATACTGTCCAGGCAAAGCGCTACTGAGCTCGATTCGATGAGATACACGTCGCAGAAGAGCCTCGAGTTTCTACTGCTTGCAAGCATCCCGATAGCAATCGGTATGATTGAGTTTGCCAAGCCCATTATTGCACTGCTTTTCGGTCTCTCACAATACGCCCCGTCGATCGGCATAATTCAGATATTCTCGGTCGGAACAGTCATGGTCTATGTCGACTTCGTACTCGGGGGGACTGTCTTTGCGTTGGACAAGCAGAGGGCTTTCGCCTTCGTGGCTTTTGCAGCGGTAATTGTAAATGTGGTTTCAAATTATTTCCTGATTCGTTATTTCCAGGTGAACTTCGGCAATGGCGGCACCGGCGCGGCGGTAGCCACCAATATCACCGAGCTATTCGTGCTCGTTTCGGCAATAGTTCTTATCCCGAAAGAAATCTTCGGAACAAGGTTTCTCGTTGCCGCGCTGAAGGGAATTACTTCAGGTGTAATGATGTGGTTGGGGATCATGGCATTCGGCGCTGTGGGACTACCGTGGATTGCGCAGGGCATACTTGGTGTGATGATGTATGTCGCTTTCCTGTTTCTTCTGTCCACCTTCGAGCCGTCAGAAATCATGGCTCTTCGTAGTGCTCTCAGCCCGGGAAAAATAAGACAGTATTTATTCGCTAAGAAAGGTATCGATGCATGAAGATCCTGCATGTTGCACCATATTCACCCGTACCCCCAATTTTCGGCGGCGCATTGCGAACCTACTACATGTTGAAAGGATTCGCCTTGAGACACGACGTCACGTTCGTTACATACGGAACCGAAGAAGATGAAGCTTTACTGAGGAATGAATTCGGCGGCATCGTGAATCACATCAAGGTGGTTCGCAGAAAGCCGGTCACCAAGTCACGTCTCCTGTTGAAGTTTATCGCGTCATTGATGTCCCGTGAAAGTCTCTTCCTTTCAACCGATCGGACGAAGCAAATGAGGGAAACGCTGGAATGGCTTTCGGAGAACAACACCTACGATGCGATCGTTTTTGAATTTCCTGTTCTTGGTCAGTTTAAACTGAAAGGAAATGCAGTCAAAGTTCTGGACGAGCACAATATAGAGTACAATAATTTCAGAAGGATGTACGAGAACGTGAGATCGCCCCTGCGCAAGATATTCTATTTGCGGGAACACGTAAAGACCTACCGGGAAGAAATAGACATTTGCAGAAACATGGATTCTGTATTTGTCACGTCGCCCGTCGACGGAGATATCCTGGACCGCGACCTTCCCGACAAGCTGAAATATGTCATTCCCAACGGCGTCGATACGCAATCCTTTGTCCCGTCGGACACCCCGCTCGAACCTTACTCGATGGTGTTTACAGGCACGATGGACTATGTGCCGAACAATGACGGGATGACCTATTTCATGAACAACATCTTCCCCCTGATTAAGCAAAAGGTACCCCAGGCTAAGATTTACATCGTGGGCAGCAACCCCTCCAAGGCTCTGCAGCGGATGGCATCTGAAGACGTTATCGTGACCGGTTATGTGGACGACGTGAAACCTTACACGGCGCGAGCGAGCGTCTACGTTGTCCCCCTGAGAATGGGCAGCGGAACGAGGCTCAAGATTCTGGAAGCTCTCGCCATGAAGAAGGCGATCGTAACGACAAGCATAGGCGGGGAGGGAATCGAGCTCAAGGATGGGAAGAATGCATTGATCGCCGACACTCCCGTTCAGTTCGCGGAAAGCGTTGTGAAACTTCTCCTCGACCGCGCCAAAGCCGAGCAACTGGGAGCCGAGGGGTACAAACTGGCCAGGTCGAAGTACGACTGGGATATCGTCGCCGACCTTGCCAACGATGCGCTGAATTCTCTGGTGAGAAAGAAGCGGAGCGACGCCACACCTGGCATCTATTCAATCACGAATCATGAGAAGGCAACAATGAATCAAGTTAAGGACAACGGATCGAGGTCGAGCAAGCCTGCCGTTAAGGTGCTGGTTTACCATCGCGTCGTCGACGATAGAGATGTCAAGAATACGTATTCCTGGAACGTAAGCCCCTCTCAGCTTCATACACATTTGAGGCTTCTCGACAGCTGGGGCTACTCCTGCATAAATTTTGAAGACTACTCCCTCTTCCTGAAAGGTGAAATTAAACTCCCCAAGAAGCCGATTATTCTCACATTCGACGATGGATACGACGATGTGCATTTGAACGTGTTGCCGGTCCTGAAGGAGTTCGGGGCTAAGGCGACCATGTTCGTTCTGGGTGAAAGATCAATCAGGAAGAACGTTTGGGATGAACCTCGCGGAGTCATTGGGGCCTCGCTCATGAGCGACAAGGAAATTGTCGAGCTTCACCGGGCCGGACTCGAAATCGGTTCTCATTCAATGACACATGCCAATCTCGCCAAACTGCCTCCCGAAGCTGCATGGTGGGAAATCGCGCGTTCAAAGGAAGTCCTGGAGGACTTGATAGAGGCACCGGTCTCCTCTTTTGCCTATCCGTTCGGCGCGACCGACGACAGACTCAAAGTAATGATTCGCGAAGCGGGATACGAATATGGGTGCGGAGTTTTCTCCGGACCTCCGAGGTTTCCAGGCGACCTCCTGGATATAAGACGGATTTCTATAAAGAGCTCGTCGAGTATTTTCGATTTTGCCCTAAAAGTGTTGACCCCCTATGAATACTACGGGTGGGTGCGGTGGGCAGCCGGAGAAAAATTCCGGGTGCACGGACCCAGGAACGGATCTGTCCCTGAGTCGACCCCAATGCTGGAGAGGGAAATGGCAGCGGAATTGAGACGATAACCGAGAGGTGAAAAATGAGTGATATGAGTATGAGTCCCGTGTTTGTAAGCGATGAGTTCTCAGTTCTTCCGGAAGGTCAGGCGACAGGCCCGGTAAGGCTTACGGCAGAAATCATCGATGACGTAAACCTGTTTGCCATGCTTGAAGCCGATTGGGATGAACTGGCAGAGAATTCGACCGCTACGGTGTTCCAGACGTTCGACTGGCAATACCTGTGGTGGAAGCACTTTGCGACAAGACCTGATTGTCGTCTCTTCATCGTTTTGATCAGAGAAGGCGAAAGACTCGTCGGATTGGCCCCGTTCTATATTCAGAGCTACTCCGTTCTCGGCTTGAGTGTCTTCAGGCGACTCAAATTCCTGGGCGGAGGACTTCAGTCCTCGCAATTGACCGTCCTGTCATTGGAAAGAGACGGCCCGGCTGATTACCTCGATATCGTAGCCGCAACAGGTTTTGAAGAGGAAGTCTCACGGACACTCGGGGAAGTGCTTAAAGAAAAGTCATACCTGTGGGACGACATGTACTTCCAGAACCTGCCCGAGGGCGCGATACTTTCGAGTCATCTCCTGCCGCTGCTCGGAGAGTCCGGATGCGAAATAAGCACCAGCACCACGGACGCTTGCCTGAAAGTCGAGCTTCCGGAGACTTACGAAGGATACCTTGCTCCGCTCAAGAAAAAAGTGAGACAACATTTTCGCCATGCCTACAGGGCATATTTCCAAAATCCTGAGTATTCCCTGGAAGATGTGATATCGACCGGAAGCATCGGCGATAGTCTCGAGATTCTGTCGCGGCTCCATCAGAAACGCTGGAACGCCGTTGGATATCCCGGCCTTTTTTCGGATAAACGATTTACGTCCCTGCACAGCGAGCTGGCCGAAACCCTCGCGCGGAAGAACCGCCTCTGGTTCAAGATGCTGAGAAAGGGAGGCAAGCCGGTCGTAGTGGAATTGGGTTATAAATTCAACGACCGCATATATCCCTACACCAGCGGATTTGACCAGGAGCGGGGAACCGGCTCACAAAATTCAAGCCCCGGCCTTGCGATGAAATTACTGGTAATTGAAGAAGGCATCAGCGAAGGTTATCAGATAGTGGACTTGTCAAGGGGGGGAGAAAGCTACAAGTACGATCTAACGTCCGTCGTCACTCATAACAGCGAGGTCACCGCGCGTTTTTCCGACGGCGGTTCCGGCGCTCGCAAAACGGCCTTCGGGGTGTACAAAAACCTCAATTCGGTTTATGCGAGAGTAAGCTGTGAGATTGGAATAATGAAGGTGCTCGCGCGACAAAAAGGAACGCCCCTCGTGTTCTCTGAGTATCTTGAGTCTGTAAAAAAGAGATTCTCCGGTGAATCAAGAAGCGTAATATCCCGGCTTGCAGCCGGGAAGTTCAAGCTCTTTCACAGGGACAACGATGGAGTGAATGCAGAAGTGAAGGAAAAAGACACAGCAAGGACACTTGAGGGGAAACAAGAACATTCGCCGGCGTGATTGGACGTGAGTGATTGCCGTCCGTTCTACGAAGTGATGCAGATTTGAAACATACCAGATTACAACAAGGGACGACTAATGTTGTTGCGCGACGGAGGAATCAGGCTCTATGAAAGTTGACAAGAACAAAACTGAAAATACGGACAATGAGGCAGACGTGGAAAAGAGATTTCCCGGCAACCCGACGAATGAAGATAACCGTGCGGTGCCGCGGGAGTCGAACCTCCTGAAGCTGCCTCCACTGACAAGTCCTAACGATTCGAACGTCGATCCATGGACACTTGATGCGCTCCTGCAGCAAAGCTATCACCTCATCTCCATGCTGCGGATGTCGATGAGCTCGTGGATAATCTCGAGTGAAGTGTCACGGAACAGAAAGATCCGTGTGACGAAACGATATGAAATACCGACCGTCGCCGTCGAGATGCCCCTGGAGATTACACTTTCTAAGGGAAGGCTCCTTGAATACCTGGAACTCTGTGCCGGCTTCGGCATGACGTCTCTGGAGTACTGGAACGGCCATCCGAACGCCGTTCTGACGCCGAAGGAAGTGGTAAAGCTTGCTGCAGAATATGAGCTCGACGTACTCGCCAGGATCGGATTCAAGAGGGGGAGTGAAGGAGACAGGCGTAGAAATGTAAAGCTCATTAATGAGTCAAAGGAATGGCTCGACGCCGGCGCAAAATACCTTATTGCCGATCCCTTCGAGGCCTACGGCAAACTCCTTCCGCAAAAACCTGCAAGAAAGCTTGGCAAGAGCTTTGCCGATCATCTCGCCGTTTCGTTCGGCCTTCATGCCATTATGTTCGAGGCACCGGTTAAAGAAACCCAAATGTCGCTTATCGACCACTTCGGTCCGGAAGTTCGCCTTTGCGCACTCCGACTCGATGAGATTCTCGATATTGAATCCTACAGGCGTCAACCCTACTCGGGTCTGTTCGGAGGACCGAATAGGCTTGCTTTCCTTTCCGAGCTTGAAAAGGGTCAGTTTCTGCGGTTACCTGCCGACGACGACACAGGTGCGGGACTGGCCGAGTCCACCGACATGTCTCATATTACGAGGGGTTAATTGGTCGTCAGAGCAACAATCCCTTGTTTCGATACACAGTTGCCGTTGCCCAGGCCGGACTCCCCCGGCCTCGCAACTGATAAAGACTTCCTTTGCCCGATTGGAGACCAAAATCATTGAAAACACTCGTTTCACTTTTCGACATGGCTTTCATTCTCCCGTTCCTTTTCTTCTCCTCGTACCTGGCATTTCTAACCTTGCTTGCAAGGTTCCAGAGAAAGAAGTCTTCTCAAGCCGTACCCTCGGTGTTCAGACGATTCGCGATACTTGTTCCAGCACATAACGAGGAGTCCGGCATTGAGTCCACCCTTCGCAACCTGATGGCGGTGGACTACAGCCGGGATCTTTTCGACGTTATCGTCATAGCAGATAACTGCACGGACCGGACTGCCGATATATCAAGGGCTGTTGGAGTCAGGGTGCTTGAGCGAACTGATGCGGTTCAACGAGGGAAAGGTTATGCTCTGAAGTGGTGCATGGACAGACTGAGCCATTCGGGCGAAAACTATGACGCGTTTCTAATAATCGATGCAGACTCGGTCGTTTCGGAGAACACACTTGACGTATTGAACTCCTATCTTGAGGATGGAGCCGAGTGCATCCAAATCAGCGACCTCGTAACCCCGCAGCCGGGAGCATGGAGTCCGGAGATGATTCGTGTGGCCTTCATCCTTCACAATTACGTCAGGCCCCTCGGGCGAAAGGCAATAGGCTGCGGCCCGGGATTGAACGGAAACGGGATGTGCTTTTCGGGCAGATTGTTGAAGGAGAAACCCTGGGAATCCTTTTCGAGGGCGGAAGACCTGGAGAGATATCTGCAGCTTACGCTCGACGACGTCAAAGTCCGCTTTGCGCCAGAGGCGGTCGTCTACGCCACTATGCCTACTGATTCTGCCAGCGCCGGATCACAGAGAAAACGTTGGGAGATGGGAAGGCTCCCGCTTCTCAGGAAGTACTCGACAGCATTGTTGGTGGCCGCACTTCGGAGAAGATCGTTTGTTACTCTTGATGCATTGATTGAGTTGATAACACCTGCCTTCGTCAACATGTTTGTCCTCTCGGGAGCAGCCCTCTTTGTGAATGTGCTCCTGATCGCTGTCGGGATTCACTGGCTTGCTGTGCCCGCCTTGCTTTCTGGACTGGTTGTAGTGCTGGAGTTGTTCCACGTGGTTGCCGGTCTGAATGCAGCGCATGCGGACAGGGGAGCATACGCGGCTCTCATGAATCTCCCGAAATACGCGTTGTGGAAGGTCGGAGTTTATTTTAAGACTATCCTGAGAGGTGACGACAAGGATTGGGTACGTACGTCCCGCGAGCCATTGCGCAAGGGCGACAGCTAGGCGACCCCGGGCTTACCATTCTTCAAAGCGGCTTTCACCTCGATCTACCGGATCTTGCCGCTTCTTCTGCAATTTCTTTCATTGAATTTACGAATTGCTCAATTGTGTACTTCTCTTCGACTATTCTTCTTGCCTCTCGCCCCATCCGTTCAGCCACTTCAGGATTGTCCCATAAATACTTGATGGCTTCCCTCAGCGCCACCGGATCTCCCTGGGGCACGTATATCCCTGTGACCCCGTCAATAACGAGGTCTACCTGCCCCTGAACTCTTGAGCAGATGACAGCCTTCCCCATGGCCATTGACTCGATAATAACCGTAAGGCCGTTGTCGGTGTCGGTGGGAAGCAGCGGGATTACCACAAATCTTGACCGCGCGTAAAGCTCACGCAGTTCGTCCAGTGGAAGATTCCCTACGGTAACGTTCGACGGGACCGACTTCGCAGTCAGTGCGGCCTTGACGGTATCGTACATTTTCCCGCGCAGACTCACCGCGATGTGACATTTGATGTCCAATCCGCGCATGGCCTCAATCAGCGTGGGGAAATCTCTCATCTCACGCCCTGCGGAACAAATCATATCGGTCTCACGCTCAAGCGGCCGGTAAAACTTCTGGTCGGCATATGGATAAACGAACTTCACCCTTTCAGGACGAAGACGGAGTTTGTTGATCGCGAAATCATACTGAACCGTCGACCAGAGTACGAGCGTCGAGATACGCTTGTTGACCAACTTGATGAAAAAAGCCTTCTTCGGTTTTGAAATCCATGTCATAAGTGCCACGTGGGGGACTTTGGCCCTCGTCAAGGTCAACAGCGCGGCAAAGAGAATTCCCGGGCGCTCTGCCCAGGAGATCACGACGTCATATTTCTTCCGGACGAAGAACGCTTCGATGATCTGGGACGCGGAGAATGGCAACAGCCGGTATATCCACTTCCGCATTGGATTAGAACTGGCGAGAAACTTCTCGTTCAGAATGTCGGTCTGGAGAGTCCGGTCGAACAAAGACATCCGTGGGAGCTTGTCGGCCTCTTCCAATGCCGTGACCTTCTCCGGCAATGCCGCGGTTACAAGCGTCAGCGGCTTAATAACTCTTCTGGGCGATGGCGGCGAACCCGCCGCTTGATTGTCTCCCTGGCCCGTTCTTCCTGATCGTTCCTCCTGAGGCTCTCGATTCGCCCGAATGTGACCGGATTCTCCCTCTGGAGAAGAAGACGGTGAACCTTCTTTTCTTTCTGGGGTGCCGATTGTCTTTTCCATGATCCCTGATACCTTTACGAAGCTCAACTTTCAATAAGATAACTAGATTGGACTGGAAGAAGAAAGTGCGGCAGGATGACTATTCTGTTCCCGATGCCTTCATATATCGATAAACGACGAAATTATGACTTGCTGATGGGGGTATGCTTTCCGTAAACAATCGACAGAACCGCTTTTCTCGCTATCCGTCTTTTTTTATTCTGAAAAACCTCTGGCCGATTTTCCCTCGAGGGTCGCATCTTCAGCGATGCTTCTCATGGTACTGATGAATTTTTGAAGCGTGTGATTTTGTTCGAACAACCTTCTCGCTTCTCTTCCCATCCGCTCGGCAGTTTCAGGATGCTCCCAAAGTTCTCTAATCGCATTCCTCAAGGCAACCGGATCGCCCTGTGGAACAAATATTCCCGTCACACCTTCTTTGATAATGTCTATCTGTCCCTTGACGCGCGAGCATATTACCGCCTTTCCCATGGCCATCGCTTCGAGGAGAACCGTAAGACCGTTGTCGGTATCCGTCTGCAGAAGCGGTACCACCACGAATCTCGATCGGGCATAGAGCTCGCGCAGCTCGCGCGGTGGAAGTCCTGCAACCGTTACGTTTGGCGGTAGCGACTTCTCGCTCAGGGCGACCTTGACCGTGTCGTACATCTTTCCGCGCAGGCGCACAGCGATGTGGCATTTAATGTCGAGACCACGCATAGCTTCGATCAGCGTCGGGTAATCCCTCATCTCACGTCCGGCAGAACAGATCATGTCTGTCTCGCGGTCGGCCGGACGGAAGAATTTCTCATCGGCGAATTTCGTTATCATCCGAATTTTTTCAGAAGGAATTCCCAGTTGGTTGACGGCGAAATCACGCTGTATGGATGACCACAGTACGATTGTAGTGATTCGGCTGTGTACAAGTTTGAGTGCTCTCGCCTTTTTCGGTCTGGAAATCCAGCTCATCAGAGCTACGTGAGGAACTCTCGATCCTGTGAATTTCAATGCGGCTGCAAAGAGCAAAGCGGGGCGCTCGGCCCATGAGATCACCAGGTCGTAATTTTTGCGCTGCAGATACGCTTCAATTATTTGTGAAGCGGCAAACGGAAGATGCCTGTAAAGCATTCGTCTCCATGATTTTGTCCGGGAGAGGTATCGCTCATTAAGAATATCTGTACCGAGCGCCCTCTCGTAGAGAGAATAACGCGGTGTTTCGTCGGCCTCTTCCTTCGCAATATCTATTTCCGGCAGACCCGCCGTGACGAGCGTCAATATTCTGAGACTCCTTCCCGAATTTGGATCGTGGATACCCCTTTTGGTGTGGACTGCAGGACTCTCTTCATCGGTTCCTTGAGCCATCTTGTCAGGAGAACGACCGACGTTTGTGCCGCTTGACGCCGATGGCGTGGACGAATTCTCCTTTTCAGCCGGATCGTTTGCATTTTCCATCATATCATTCATAAACC
The DNA here is from genome assembly GCA_046705025.1 of Candidatus Kryptoniota bacterium. Taxonomy (GTDB): domain Bacteria; phylum Bacteroidota; class Ignavibacteria; order Kryptoniales; family JAKASW01; genus JAKASW01. The sequence goes on from JBJKQU010000217.1 coordinate 27,731, forward strand.
TTTCGAAAGCCTGGTACTTTACGGTCATCTTCTTTTTGTTCGTCGACTTCCGGATGATACCCGTGGTACTTGATTGACCTCCGGAGTTCGGTGGAATCGGCACGAGGAACAATAATTCTTGTCGATGTCTCCAGAGAGACTCATCTCGTCCCCGGCTTCCTCGCTGAAAGCCATCGCGCAACAGCCAGGGGTGAATCTTGCCTTCGGCTTTCTCGGAACCGCTGTTCGTAGAAATCTGATAAAATCTTGTGCCTCCTCGGCCAGTCCTAGTCGTTCGCATACTTCGTTCTGGATGAAGGGCTGAATTACTCGTTGTGATCTTATAAGAACGGGGAACTTTAGTAGTCCACTAATCCTGTCGGCGTAGGATTGGGACAACTAGAATTGAAGTTATCGCCCGAAGACTCCTCCCAACTAAATTAGCCAGCAGCCTCTTCAGTTCATAGAACGATTCTTCTGTGGCTATGATTCCCATTCGTCCTGGCTTAATAATCGACGAGGCTTCAGGAGGAGTGGCACACTGACAAACCAGGCTTTCCTATCGTCCCGGGACGCAAATCCTGTGTTTTGAACAATAATCTCTATTTGGATGTTATTATTGTATAGATACACGAGTTTCGTGTTGAAATTCGGCAGGACCAAAACAAAAGGGATTTCACCAAATGACTAATTTATTTGAATCAAAGACAGGAGCAGCTGAATCTTTAGTCGATCTTTCTGAATATTTGAAAAGGGGCCTCACATGGGACGAATATGTTCGCAAAAGTATAAAGAATGTGAAAAGAATGGAGTCGATTTACGAGAATATTTCGCTGCCCGAGGACAAGATCGAATTCTTCAGTCTGAAAGGGGAAATGAGCCTGATATGCATAGCCGAAGACTGGTGTCCGGATTGTGCACAGAACGTCCCCTTGCTTGCAAAGTTGATCGAGCGGCTTCCCGATGCGAGTCTGCGGATCTTTTTCAGAGACCGTAACAA
>JBJKQU010000218.1:0-3668 GCA_046705025.1 Candidatus Kryptoniota bacterium
TAGACATCGCTATGTATCGATTCAACTTCAGGAGCACGGCGACAATGCTTTGAAAGGAGTCAATGAAGGATAAATTTCTGGGCTCTCGATCAATGTCCCGCAGTTCTCGAGTGCCTTTCTCTTGTTCCGCCGCACAGAAACTCCATTTATGAGAGCCTCGCCTGCAGTTGGGCGGATCAAATCCGTGAATATCCAAAGAGCCGAGATCTTGATCTTGTAGAGCAAATTTTCTTCATTCTTAACCTCTTTTTTCACCTCCTTCTCGCCATCTTCTATCGCGCAACATGCACAGGCGGGATTCGATCATTCCATGGCATCTCTTTCTCGAGCCAACTTGCTAGTCGAATCAGCGTGCCTTCTTCTCCAAATCTTGACATGAACTGGACTCCTATTGGCAAACCAGATTTGCTCTGCCCAAGAGGTAGCGAGTTAGCTGGTTGCCCTGTAACGTTGGCTGCAGAACAGAACCCCTTGGTTTCGTCGCAGAGACGCATGAATCCGACGTAGTCAATGTCTGTACGCATTTTGGAATATCTCCCGATAGGTTCAGGCAGCTTCGTCAACGTTGGGGTAATCAGTAGCTCGAAATTCTCGAAGAATCTGCCAAAGTTTCGCCGAAACTTGTTTAGTACCATTTCGACCATGAATGTGTCACCCGCAGCTAGATTCTTCGAATAATTGTAATACGACAACATTACAGGCTCAACAGTCTCTGCGCTGATTCGGCGACCCATCATTGCCGCAAACATGTCCATGCCAGCGTACATTCCAAACGCCCAAGCATCGCATGTTGCCTTGAGAAACTCTTCATAGTCGAAAACCGGCGTGGCCTCCGCAATTTCATGACCTGCTCTTCCGAGTTCGGATGCAACGTGTTCTACGCATTGAACAACCTCTGAATCCACAGAAGCTTCGGGTAGCCAAGGGTTCGTTGTCCAAGCCACCCGCATCTTCTCTACAGGCGCGCCGACCTCCGCTCGATAGGGCCGAGTGGGCTGTGTTATGATAAACGGATCGCCGGGGGCAGGCGCGGACACTGCATCGAGCATCTCGGCTGTGTCTCGGACCGTTCTACTAACTACGAACTCCTGAAGAGTGCCAGACATGATCTCGCCAACGTCTGGTCCGCCTGTCACGCGCCCCCTGGATGGCTTGAGCCCGACGAGGCCGCACGCGCTCGCCGGTATGCGAATCGACCCGCCGTTGTCGCTTGCGTGTGCTATAGGAACAATGCCTGCAGCGACGCTAGCAGCAGAGCCTCCACTAGATCCGCCTACCATCTTGTCAAGATCCCACGGGTTGCGAGTCGCTCCGGTTAGGACAGATTCGGTGGAGATTCCCATCGCCATTTCTGGACAGGTCGTACGACCTAACAAGGTCAATCCCGCTTTCTTGAAGCGTTCGGTCAAGAAGGAGTCCTTATCAACTATATGGCCTTTCATTAGCCTTGACCCGTTGTCTTGGACTCGTCCGCCTTCGCCAGCACCGACATCTTTCATCAGGAATGGAACTCCAACGAAAGGGCCCTCAGAAACGACTTGCTTATCCAGACCCGCTATGCGGTCGGACCAAACCTCAATGACAGCATTGATCTGAGGATTGACTTTTTCTACAGCTTCTGCAAAAAGAACAGATAGTTCTTTTGGTGTCACTTTTCTCTGTCTAACCAAATCAGCTAGGGCAACGCCATCACAACGAGAATTTTCCTCCAAGCTGATTCTATTGTTACCCTGTGAAACTTGCTCGGTCAACACTTTTCACCTCTGATTTTCAAAAAAATGGATTCATTACACCTACTGAGCGATACATTGCCAAACGAAGCGCAGTCTGACGTGGATCCATCAAGTAGAATTCTTCCCTATTGGGAACGTACGCAAAACCAAGCTTGGCACTCGGATCGGCAAAACCAAAACATCCACCAAATCCTAACATTCCAACTGAGCTTGGGTGTCCGAAAGGTACTTGTGGGCTGGGCTTCATGAAACCAAGAGACAGTTGCATCCCTTCTAGCTTCATTACTTCATCGTAGAATCCGCGAGTCGGTGGAATAGCAGACGCCATAAGTTGATGCAAGGCTACTTCAGTCAATCCAAGCTCCTTTCCACCGTTGGCGAAGATGCCGTATGCCTTGGCAATCGCACGGGCGCTTCCGATTCCCCCTCCCGAAGGAACCTCCACGTTCCTCGGGTAGATGCGCTCCTTGTCTCCGGGCAAATCTCCCCAAAGTGCCTTGTTTATTCGAGAGCGAGGATACAGGATAGAGAGTTCCAGACGGATGGGCGCCTTGAATGCCGCTCGCACAGGATTTTTTCCCATGTATGTCCTTGCTAACCTTGAGTTTGGAATGTTCTCAGGTAGACCGATGTAGAAATCAATGCCCAAAGGAACAGCTATTTCCTCATGAAAGAAACGTCCTAAACTTCTGTGCCTTGGATCGACCCTGCGAAGCAGCTCGCTTTCATAGAATCCAAGAGTTATCGCGTGATATGCTTGGCGCGTTCCCGGTTCCCAGGCCGGCTTCTGTCTTGCCAGTATTATCGCGAGTTTGTCAAGATCCATCTCTGTCTTCAAATCGACATGTTCGTCTAAAGCAAATAGTCCTGCTTGATGCGCCAGGAGTTGGCGGATAGTGATGTTTTCTTTGCCTTTCTGAGCAAACTCAGGCCAGTATTTTGCGATACGATCATCGTAATCAAAGAGTCCGCGAGAGTGAGCAAGTGCCATCACAAGACCCGCTAGCCCTTTTGTGGCTGAAGCGACGAGAACCATTGTGTCCTCTTCCCATGGTTCACCTGTTGTCTTGTTCCGTACACCGCCCCAAAGGTCGACAACCTTCTCCCCTTGGTAGTACACGGCGCAAGCCGCCCCGAGCTCATTGCGTTTCTCGAAATTATCGATGAAAGCTTCCCGAACTGCCTCAAACTCTGGTTTGACGAATCCTGATATTTGCCCCGCTTCTTTCGCAACTGCTTCAGTCGCAGCTGTCAAGTTTCAACACAGACTCTTCTCAGAAGCCAAGCGAACGCCTAACAGTCCGCAGCAAAGAAAGCCCGAGGATTGCTACCCCTATCCCGCCGATAAGCGGATAGAAGAATGTAAACCCAAGAGAATAGAACATCGGAATCTCAATGCTTATCCAGGCGACTACAACAGCGCCGAGAAACACAGATGTGTACCAGGCCCATCGTTTCAAACTCCAGAGGCCAATTGCATTTATGATCGGAAAGATTCCGTACACGGTGATGAGCCAGATTCCTACCGGGACAAAATCATGTATGAACGGAAGATTTCTCGTTAGGATCGATAGGACAGATTGCCCACCCATTGCTGAAGTTGTGGGGTCCCGGAGCATAATTACCCCTGCAATCATGGAGATTACGGCTAACAGTGCCTGCACCGCTATCAGAGGGAATAGTAGAACAGGGCGCTTCGCGGAATGCACTGCCTTGATCTTCTTGGGCGCTTGAATATCTTCAGATTCAAGCCTTGATTCAGTCATTTTGTTCTAACACCCCCACATCGCCACCTGCTTCATGCCCCACGGGGCCCCAACTGACCCCCATAACTGCAACAAGAGCAAGCAAGATCACAACCACGATTGCTCAACTTGCAGGCACCTCCTCATGCCTGTACTTGTTCCTCAATTCACCTGATGGTCGATACCAGAT
>JBJKQU010000219.1:0-44909 GCA_046705025.1 Candidatus Kryptoniota bacterium
AAGGAGGCGCAAAGCACGCAGAACAACTATATTCTTTCGCGGTCTCTGCGATTATTTGTCTTTGCGAACTTTGCGTTAAATCAAACTGAGCCAGTACCTTAATTTTCTCGATCGAATTTCAACCTAAAATTCACGATCTCCGGATCGGCCACTATCCTCAGCGGCGGTCCCCATGTGCCGACGCCGGAGGAAACATATATGTGCGTCTTTCCTTTCACCAGGTAGCCGTAGGCCAGCTCGTAAACCATGTCGGTTATGTAGTTGAACGGCCACATCTGTCCGTAGTGCGTGTGTCCTGACAGCTGGAGATCGACTCCGCTTTCCTCGGCTTCCTTGAGGTGGAAAGGCTGGTGGTCCATCAGGATGACCGGGTATTTCTTGTCGACGTTTTCCATAAGCTCGGCGAGCGTCTTCCTTTTCCGTGCCGACCTGTCCTCGCGGCCGACAATGTAGAAGCTGCTGTCGATGAATGCTGTCGAGTCTCTGAGCAGCTTCACGCCGTGCTCGGCTATGTATTTGCAGGCTTTCTCGACGCCGCCGATGTACTCGTGGTTTCCGGTAACAGCGTACACGCCGAGCGGGGCTTTGATTTGCCTGAGCGCCTCGCCGAGATTCTGGTGGACGACCGGATTCAGGTCGCCGTCAAGGATATCGCCGGGAAGAAGAACTATATCGGGCGACAGCGAATTGATCTTGTTGACGATAGCTGTGATTCGTCCGTTGTTGATTATCGAGCTGAGATGTATGTCGGATGCCATGACGAGGTTGAGACTCTTCCGGCTCCCGGAATACTTGTCCACGCGTATGTCGTACTTCCGCACACGGATTATGTGCGCGTTGATGAACCCGTAGATTACAATGAGCCCGACAAGACAAATTACCGAAATGGCGGTCGCTCTTGCGGCCTGCAGCGGGTCGGCGGTAATGAATGAAGGGAAGTAGTGCACGAAATGGTTGATGAGCCTCAGCAGGTCGATCGCGGCGGTGATGAGAAGGAGGTAGACGAAGGCTCCAAGCCAGAAGGAGCCTACCCAGCTGAGCGGCTTGCCGATGGATATGATATCTGCCCGCTCGAGAAACATGGCAGCGATAAAGGAGGCGGCGAGGAGAATGAACAGAACGATGTAGATGACACGCCACGTGCCGACCGGCCTGAGAGCGTGAAGTCCGCGGATGAAGATATAATAGTTCGCAAGGCCGTAAATTGAGAGGATCATGGAGACGATGAGAACGAAAACTATTGTCCGGGTCACGATTTCACCACGTTGATTGAGTGTCCAATGCAAACAAAATATGGAAAAATTCTCCCTTTTGCACTTCCTCTCACGAAGCGGGAAGCCCCTTTCACCTTGCCAAATTGCGATTGGTAATTCTGTAGATCGACCTTCAACAAGAGCCCCTCATTGTTGTTCGTGAGCAAAAAGTGTAACTTTTCATTGCTAAGGAGGAGCCATTCAGATGACTACGCTAAACCTCGACACAATCAAGGATCTCTACTACACCGAAATCGTGTACCAAATGCACACGTTTAGGGACAAGATCAGCTACTTCACTTCCAAGTACAAAACAGACTTCGAGTCTTTCGAGCGAGAGATGAAGGAGGAAGGGAAGGAGAACTTTGAAAAGTGGGATGATTACTTGGAGTGGAAAGGATTTGAGTCTGCACTTCTAGAGCTGGCCAAGAAAAAGCGGGACCTGGAGAGTGGAGATATTAAAGTGGCTTAATTCCTCCCTGCTGGTCGACAAGTACACGGTCAGGGAATACAAGGGATTTGCATCAGGGTTTTATCTGAGCATCGAGGTTCGGCTGAAAAACGGAAGTCAACGGTTCGTTCGTGAATATTCGGACTCTGATGAACGCAATTATTCGTATCACTGGCAAGACAAAGATGGCAGGTTAATTGCCCGGTGGGACAACGCCCCATATCAACCTGAATTGTTCAATTACCCCCACCATAAGCATTTTCCTGACCTGATAGAGCCATCCACCGATGTCACTGTGGAAGATGTTCTCATCGCTATTTCAAAAGCGCTCGGTGAAGAGAGCTAAGCAGAGCGTTTGTTCCACCCGGATCAGTCCTCGAGAGAGGGAAGCCTTCATCCGAATTACCAGTATTGATGAACCAGTTCTTTTATTCTCCTGTCATACAGGCTTCGGATTGCGCCCATCGTTCCGCCGTTTATCGGCGGGAGGTCGGCGGCCCCGACGTTCTCTTCCACCTGCGCCGGTCGTTTCGCGCCGGGAATTGCGCAGGTCACTGCCGGGAACATCAATATCCATCGCAGAGCAAACTGGGCCATAGTCTGACCGGCAGGTACCAGCGGCCGCAACTCTTCAACAGCCCGCAGACCCGTTTCGTAATCCAAACCTGAGAAAGTCTCTCCACGGTCGAAGGCTTCGCCGTGACGGTTGAAATTGCGGTGGTCATCGGCGGCGAACATGCTTTCACGTGTGAGCTTTCCGGTCAGAAGGCCGGAAGAAAGCGGGACTCTGGCAAGGATGCCGATATCCTTGCGCCGGGCTTCGTGAAAGAAGAGGTCTGCCGGCCGCTGGCGGAAAATGTTGAATATGATCTGGACAGTCTGGACGTTCGGATACTCGATCGCTTTCAAGGTTTCTTCGACTTTTTCCACACTGACGCCGTAATAGCGGACCTTGCCGGCTTTCACCAGGTCATCAAGTATCCCGAAGACCTCAGGCATGTAATAAACTTCGGTGGGGGGACAGTGGAGCTGGAGCAGGTCTATCGCATCCGTTTGGAGATTTGTCAGGCTGCGTTCGACGAATGTGGCCAGGTGTTGCCGGTTGTATCCCGCGGCGACATGCGGGTCGAGCCTCCGGCCAGCCTTGGTAGCGATATGAAATTCTTCAGGGCGTTCCTTGCGAAGCTGTGCCAGCAAGCGCTCGCTCCGGCCGTCGCCGTACACGTCTGCCGTGTCGAAGAAATTCACTCCCAGGTCGAGCGCCCGGTGGAGTGCACCCATGGATTCTTTGTCATCCACGTTTCCCCATGTTCCGCCGATTGCCCATGCGCCGAAGCTTATCGCGGACACATTCCAACCCGTGCGGCCCAGCTTCCGATACTGCATGCTATCCTCCCGATTTTCGTTTTGCTATCGTGTAGTTCCTGCCCGTAGAATCTCTGACAATCTCGTATCCGGGGTTCAGCCGGAGATTCCATCCGTCGCCGCTGATGCTCTTGACGTCAAATTTAGTAGGGGCGCTCACGATTATCTTATCCCAACGTGGACTCATCAACGCGCCGTCCTTCACGTCAAGAATTCCCCAATGGTCGGTTACCCGGATTGTCGGGTAAACGTTACCGTTGTTGTCGAGCGGGATCACGTTTGTCGGGTCGAAGACTATATGCATCTTTTCGAAATGAATCTCCATGTGCGGATCATTGACAAATTCCTGCCTGTATCGGTCTACCTGCTGCTGTCTTATCGTCTCGCGGGTGGTCTCTTCCTGCCGAATGCGCTGCCCGTCATACTCGGTCTCGAGCGAACGAGCAGCGGATGGAATATTGAGGGGCACAGTCAGTCGGAACTCGCGGATGAAGAAGTCCGTGAGGTTGGTTGCAGGGGTGATTCTCTTATTCCAATACTTGTCTGTGCGCCGGAGAAGGTATCCATAAATCGGAGTGGTCTCATACGCGAATGATCTGACAAACGTCGGAAACCCGACGAATGCGTTGATGCTCCTTTCGAAATGGTACAAAGCCTCTTCCGGCGACCTGCCGCTCACGACCAATCCGGTGTATTCTGCCAGTCCTTCGTTGAGTTCCAGCAAGTTCTCGGTGGCTTTCGCCTCCGGATAGATGATATAGCGGTATTCTCTGAATGTGAACGCATCGGTCAGCCGCTTTTTCATATCATAGACCGAACTCGATTCCAGCGACTTCCGCAGCGCTTCGAGCTCCAGCCTTAAGTAGATTCTTCCGTTTTTATCGTCCAGCTGACTGTTGTCGGGACTGTATCCCCGGAAGCCAAGCGACGGCTGGACTACGTGAAACAGTTCGTGGGCGAGTAGATTGATCCGGTCCTTTTCGGTCGGTGGAAGCGGGAGCATGACCATAGCCCACACCCGGCCGTTCCACTGCAGCGCAGTGTTGGCGATGTTTATATCGTCCGGGAGGCAGCCGTGATAAACGCCGCCGTCCGGTGTCAGCGCGCCGTCGGCAGCCGGATAGTTGGAATAGACGTCGCGGGTTTGAGGATTCACGAGAAGTATCGGACCGTACATGTCGCGGTCCCAGAGGTCGGAATGCTGTGCCTCAGCCGCTTTGACCTCATTGAAGTAGCTGGAATATGCCTCCTCCGGAGTCGGGAAATTCTGGGCACGGGAGGCCATTGGGAGGGAGAGAATCGCGATAAGGATATATCTTAACGGATAGGTGCTCATTTATCAGAAGCTAAATGAGGGGAGCTGAAAATTCAATTTCCCGCTGTACGGGGTTCCGGGGCCCCTGAGGTTTCGCATACGTTTGACCGGACACCGGGAAATCTAACGATGGGTGTACCCAGAGACTGCGCTGAGGAGCACCGAGATGACGGTCTTTTCTTCTCGGTGAATCTCCGTGGAAACCACAGTGTCCACAGTGGTTCAATACTCGTTTCATTCGTTTAGGAGTGCCCGTGTGAGTGGGGGCTACTCGGGGTTTTTCCTTTCGAAATCCAGCAGCCATCTCTTCCGCCAGAGTCCGCCGCCGTAGCCGGTCAGGCTGCCGTCCTTGCCGATGACGCGGTGGCAGGGGATTACGATGGCAATGCGGTTGGCGCCGTTCGCGCTGGCGACCGCTCGTATCGCTTTGAGGTTGTTTATCGCGATCGCCTGCTCCTCGTACGACCGGGTATTCCCGTACGGAATTGTGATTAATTGTTGCCAGACTGACTTCTGGAATTCCGAGCCGGGTGTGACAAGCGGAACGTCGAACACTTTCCGTTTGCCCGCGAAGTATTCTCCGAGTTGCTTCTCTATGTTCAGAATGTGTTTGTTCGTGCCGTAAACGAAGTTTGCCTTAAGAAGCCGTCTCAGGTCTTTCAGCTCAAGCGGGAACATCCTCCTGTCGGTGAACTCGAGGAGACATATCCCGTCTTCAGTTGCACAGGCGATCATCGGTCCGAGCGGAGTTGTGATTCGATGCATGTTAATCACGTTGATGTGTCTTCCGTTCGCCGGACTCGCACCCATTATCTTCTTGAATGCATCCGAGAATCCGCTGAGTGAATCGTAGCCGTTTTCGAAAGCCGCCTCCGTAACTTCTCCGCCGTTCTTAATCTGGTGTAACGCGCCGTTTATCCTGAGCATCCTCTGGTAACCCTGGAAGCTCAAACCATGATTTGTCTTGAACCAGCGCCGCACCTTGTTCGGCTCGATGTTCATTTTGACGAGATCGTAGTCGGTGATCTTCTTAGATGGATTGGCGGTAACTGTGTCGATCAATTTCTGAATGTAATCGGGAGTAGCGCCGAGCGGTTCCAGCGGTTTACAGATCTTGCACGGGCGATAGCCATTGAGAAGCGCGTCCTTCGCGGAATGGAAGAATTCGATGTTTTCTCGTTTGGCTCTTCGTGCCGGGCAGGTGGGCCGACAGAATATTCCTGTCGTCTTCACGGCGACGAAGAATATTCCTTCATATGAGCTGTCGCGTTTCATGAAGGCGTCGTACATCGTATCTTCTGACCAGAGGGTCGATTCGCTGTTTGTCTTCATGGATTAAATCTAATACTGTTTCGTTCCGGTGCGCAACCGAAAAATTGACAAGAATATCGGGATCTCACGCGAAACTATTGAAACAGCTTGCCCGATCCCGGGCACCAGAATGATCCCGACAGACTGCGAGCTGCTTTGTTTCGCTTTCTGGCGGTTGTATCTCCAAGCGCATCAGGATAAATTGGGCCGAGGAGAATAATATGGCTATTCGCATGGTTCGTCTCGGCAGCCCGCGAGTAAAGGGCGAAGGCTTGCGCATTGGAACTGTGTACGTTGCCTAAGCATTGAATCCAATTATTGATACTGTTCACATAAATGTTTACCTTGGGTTGTTAGAGAAATTATATTTCTTTCTACGGCGGACGGGAATTCACCGGTTGAAGAATTTCTGGAGTCCCTGACTGCCAAACAAGCTAAGAAGGTCGCCTGGACCTTGCGGTTGGCAAGAGACATAGAAAAAGTATCATCGAGATATTTCAAAAAACTTGTCGATACGGATGATATTTGGGAAGTAAGGGTTCAGAGCGGAAGTGATATTTTCAGAATACTTGGATTCTTTGACGGCCCAGCTCGTATAGTGTTAACGAGTGCCTTTGCTAAGAAGACACAGAGGACTCCTCTGCGAGAAATAAGTCTGGCAGAGAGGAGAAAAAAAGAATACTACGAGAGGAGAAAATGATGGATGACGTGGAGAAATATATTGAAAAGCGGAAGGCGAAGGACAAGAAGTTTGCTGAGGGATTTGAAGAAGGATATGAAGATTTTAGGATTGGCGTCCTTCTGCGGGAAGCAAGGGAGGAAGCGGGAGTGACTCAAGAAGAGTTAGCTCGCAAATTGAGGACAAAGAAATCTGCCATATCGAGAATAGAAAATCACTCTGAAGACATTCGCCTCTCAACGTTAAAGGAATACCTGAAAGCGGTTGGAAAGAAACTCAGTCTGAAAATCTCTCGGTTAGACTAATGCTTGCTGACCAGACAGTGGGCAGCAGGAGAGCCGACCCCGTCTGCTGTTAGAGAAAGGGAGCACCTATGTCCATTCGCATCGTTCGTCTCGGCAGCCCGCGAGTAAAGGGCGAAGGCTTGCGCATCGGCACGGTTCGCCGCCCGCCGCGCGGCGTCCCGAAGTCGGAGTTCGCGTCGCGAGATTTTTATGATGTGTGGTTCCCTAATCTGGCGCCGAGTGCGGAGACGGTGAAGTTCGCACAAGCGGTGGATACCCCTGCCAAGTGGGCAGCGTTTGTCAGGAAGTACCGCTCCGAAATGGCGGCTCCGGAAAACGCTCACGCCATCGAGCTGCTTGCCGCGCTGTCCCACACCACTGACTTCTCTGTCGGTTGTTACTGCGAGGACGAATCGCACTGCCATCGCTCTGTGCTGCGGGAGCTGCTTCTTGAAAGGGGAGCAGAATTCGCGTAGCCGCCAGATCGTTGAAATGGGTTAGGCTGTTGTTGAGGCCGATTCAACATCACAATAGGTCGCGGTTCTCGATCATCAAAACCCGGAGAAATACTCTTGCCGGCAAGCCGCGTGCGTCCATTTCAGATGAACACTTTCACCTTTTTCCATATTTCCGCGAAAGGCATCTTGAAGCCCTTGCATACGAAGACCGATAGACCGTTTTCGTACGGCATGGAGTATTTGTCGGTTATCATGGCGGCTTTCGTCACGGAGTCGCAGACCTGCAGGTTTCCCTTTTGGCTCCCGCCGATGACGATTACGGTTGTGAACGCAGTATCCCCTGAGCCCCAATACCAGTAGTTGTTGTGACCGCATATTACTCTCGGCAAGGGATACTCGCTCCGAAAGAAATCTATAGCACCAGCTTCACCGTAATTCTGTGCAAAGACCACTGTCTCGGCCCGTTCTGTCGTGGGAAATGAGAGGTAGACTTTTGACACGGTGGCTGCCATGTTCCTCCAACCAAACATGTCGGCATAATATTGCGGCAGCTCTGGTAACTTCCGGGCCTCTTCGGTGGAAGGCTTCTGTCCCAGAGCCTCGGAGTATTCGATGAACGTCTGCACCGGCAACACGGGCAATGCGAACGGCAGACTAAGGAGTCCGAAGACTAAGACGAGCGAGGGAATTGCAAACTTAGTCCACATGAATCCCTTGTATTGTGCGATTCGTTCGAACATGACGCCGCCCGCCGCAAAGAGGATCGGGAAAGCCGGTGCGATATATTCCGCCTTCGAATGCCAGTTGACGATCAGGAGGAGGAATGAGATGACGAAGAGATATCCGATCAGGCGATATTTCTCTCCCTCTTTATTGAAGAACAGGAAACAGATTCCGGCGAGCCAGACCGGCAGGGCGAGGGGGTTCATCGACAGTATCGTATCGGATATGAACGCCAGCGGATTCTGCGAGGCGTATTTGATTGTCGAGGCGTTGTGTATGAATTCGAGTGTGGCGAAGTTGTGTGTCACATTCCAAATTATGTACGGGCTGAAAATGACAAGCGCGATTGCACCGGCGATATACGGCCATCCTGTTTTTAGATGCTTTCTGTGCGGAGTGAGGAGGAGGCCCACGAAGAGACTGAACCCGAACCATAACATGTCGATCTTGTTAAGCAGACCGAACCCGAGAACGACGCCAAGGAGAAGCCAGAGTCGGAAAGTCCGTGGATCGGATTGTTCCGATTGAATGATCAGTAAAACGATGTACGCACCGAGTGACCAGAATACCCAGTCGAAACCGTTCATGGAATAAATGCCGTTTGTGCCGAGAAACTCCGGCGCGATCGCGAGTGTGAGGCATGCAAGCGCTACCGCAAATGGACCGCCGTTCATTTTGCGCGTCATGAGTCCTGCGAGATAGACGGTTATACCGGACGCGATAGCGGGGAGCAGCCTTAGCCCGAAAATCGAATCGCCAAAGAGCTTGATGCTTATGAAGAGCATGAAGCTCGCGAGAGGCGGCTGATCTACGTAGCCTGCTGCCAGATGCCTGCTACAGGCGATATAATAGAGCTCGTCGCGGAAGTAACCGTAATGAGCGAACGCGTTTGCGTAGAAATGAAGCAGGACTGAGAGCGCAGCAAAGATAAGAATTATAAGGGTGCTGCGCCGAGCCGAACCGGGGACGATGCCTCCGCTATCCATATCGATTAGCTCCTTGAATATTGACTTTAATGGACAACGGAATGGGGAGTGATTTGTTCCGTTGTCATCCAATCATTTTGACATCTAGCGCGATGATTAATCATGGTGCTAGATTAATGTCATTGCCCGCAAAACGGAAACTGTGCGTGTCCGGGCACGTCGCCGCCCGGTGTGAGGGCGACAGTGCTGTCAATCAGGACGTGTCCATAGATGTCGGCCACCCGGAACGCGTACGGGCCCTTGCCCAGCCCGCCGGGGACAACGAAGTAGTTGTAGGAGGTTCGGGTGATTCTCTGCCAGCTACCGGAGGAGGAAAGGTAATCCATCTCGAAAACGGGATAGCGGTGGTTCCGGATTTGGACGGCGGTCCAGTACTGGCTGCTCTGCTCTTTGAAGTGGTAAAGGATGGGTCCGGTGACGGGACTTGCGGTAACGTACCATGTTATCGGGACGCGACCCAGTGCGGTATCGGCGATCTGCTCGAAAGCCTCAGGGCTGAGGTCTATGTCGCCTGCGGCGCAGCCCGCGCATAGATCGACGATGCGTATTTGAATGGTCGCCTTTGGACCCGTCAATTCTACGCTCGCGCCGCAGATTTCCGATCCGGCATAGTCTATCGGGTTCATCGCGCCGATCATCGTGTCGGTCTTGGAGGAGTCGTACATGCAGGCACCTGCGCCGGTGGCGTTGTAGTAAGTCGCGAATCCTTTATGAATCATCGGAGTGGATGGGCAACCGAGGGTAGGCGTGACCGGGGATTCCATGCAACCCGCGAAGAAGATCGGTGAAATTAGAACCGCAAAAAGAATCGGTCGCATATTCGTCCTGCACTATATCTAATCAACGTATTGTCTGCTGTTCAGCACACTGGAGAGCATCGCAACCCCCAGCTCGGTGAATGCGAACGGCAATTTTCCCGTACCGCCCCATCTTGATATTCCCAAATGAAATTTCAAGTCAACCACCAACATTATTCCATTTTCCAATGTTCCACGATTCCCTTACTTGAGTATTTCTCCGAGTTCTGCCGTCCACGTGCAGCCGGGATAGTTTGCACATCCGACGAAGAATCCCCGCCGCCCCTTCTTGACTCGGATCTTACCGGCGCAGACGGGGCAGGTCTCGCCGTTTTCCTCCAGAACCGCTTCGATAATCTTTCCGTCCGCCGGCACGGTAACGCATTGGTTATCGGCGCACTGTGCGACGATCATTCCCCTCATTTCCTTGAGCTCCATCTTACCGCCGCACACAGCACAATGTGCATCGACAGCCTTGTTGCCGGTACCGGTCAATTTTGAACTCTTTCTAGGAAGAATGTAATTGAAGGTTCTTGCAATTTCCGGCACAGCTAACCGCATGCTGAATATCTTGTCCCGACCGAGGATGTCGAACACGTGAAGTATTTTCCCGTCTATCAGCCAGAAAAAGAGATCGGATTTGTCTGATGTGATGAGATTGGTGTTCTTTAGTTTCTGCTGAAGCACGCTCATTTCGAGCGATGCGAATCCCTTTGATGATTCCACTTCTTTGTTTAAGACGTACTTGAAGAACTGTAATTTCGCTTTTAGCGGCTGAACGAGTTTCAGGGTTTCCGACGATGATTGTATGTCCCTCAAGAGAGGGATGGTGCTGTCGACGAACCCGTTATTTACAGACAACGACGGAATATTTCTGCCCAAGAAGTCCTTCTCCTTGCTGTTATTCATCTGAAGGGTCGTTATCCCTTTGTCACGTTTAAGTGTGGCGAGCACGAATCTCAGCAGGGAATCCTCGTTGGCTTTCGTCGAGAGATATTCATAATTGCCGACGAAGAGCAGTCTCTTTTTCGCCCGAGTCATTGCGACGTTCAGAAGCCGCTCGCCTTCGGAGATGTCGTCGTCCTCTCTTTGGTATGACGCCAGTAGGATCCCGAGGGGGAGCGGGTTGTCGTCCACGAAATCGAAAACTATGACGTCGCGCTCGTTGCCTTGAAAAGTGTGGACAGTCGCTGCTGTGATGACGGAGCTGTCGAGGTTCATGCTGGTCAGGGCACTGCGAAGGAATCTTGCCTGGCTCCTGTACGGAGTAATTATACCGACCGACTTTGCGCCGTGTTTCAGGGCATCCACGCCAAGGTCAATCGCCGCAATTCCCGACAGGATATTTACCCTGCTGTTCGATGTCGCTTCGCGGAAGGCCCTCGAACTCAGGCCGGAGGTATCGTAAAAGACAACCGGTTCCTGTTTTGTCTCCGATGCTTTGATTTGCTGGCTTGCCTTCAGCCTCCCGGCATATATCCTGTCGTTTACGAGCTCCATTATCGGAATCTGCATCCGGTATTGGACTTCCAGGACATTCATCCGCGGGTGAGGCTTCGCCATGTATTTATGCATCTTCGTCTCGCGGAAGATATCTCTGGCCAGCACATTGAGCACTCTTGTAGACGACTGCGTAATCGGCGGGATTTGCATGAAGTCGCCGAAGATTGCGACACGTTTCTGCGCGAGGGAAGCGGCATAGACGACATACGGCAGGTACAACATGCTGGCCTCGTCTATAAGAACAGAGTCGAACTTCCGTGAGAAAACCTGAGATGAGATTGCCGCCTTCGCCGCGGTGCATCCAACCAGGTTCGCATGCTGCACTATCTTGCTCTCTTTGCTGTATGCTTCTTCGCGCAACGAATAAAGCTGCTCGCGGAGATTCCCGAGCTTCTCCTGGTTCGCTCCTCGCCTTGAGCGAGGGTTCCTCATACGCGACATAACCGATTGGATGTCGGCCTCGATCTTGTCGATAGTGGCGTATAGTCCGGGGTTCTTGTCCCGCGCGACGTACTGCGGCAGCGACCACGGGAAGTCCTCAAGCTCAGGTAGACGGGGTATTCCGAACCTTACGAATTTTCCCTCAAAATACTCGTTCTGGTCCTGGAGATACTCGAGAGTCTTCTGCAATGCGACATCCACGGCAATGTTCGTGTTGGAAACGATTAGCACATTCTCGCCGTGCGCCACGAGGTTCGCCGCTGCGAAAGCCAAGGTCTGCGTCTTTCCCGTTCCCGGCGGTCCCCATACAAACGATACCGGCCGCCTTACGACGGCACGGGCCGCATTGACCTGGAATTCATTTAGCTGCTTCGGATCAAGGGACAAGTCGGCATCTGACTCGCGGTCCGTGTCCTCGTTGAACAGCGCCTCTACAATTTCAGTATCCTTGTCTTCCAGCCCTTCGAGGCGCTCGATCAGCTGTTCGAGGAGGAAGAAAGGTGCGGTACGGAGCGTGGCCTGTTCGACAGTATCACCGACGTGGTTCTGAAGAAGGAGCACTATTCGGTCGCCCTCGACCGCGATGACTGTCCCGCGCGTGACGTCCCCCGAGACTTCAATCTCGACGGGCATGTCCTCGACGATCCTCGTTTCGTCTTCGAGCCGGAATTCGTATAGAAACTCGGTCTCGGCGTTCCCGAGGAATTTACCCGTCGAAAGGGAATAGTTGCGGGAGGAATAGTTCCGCAACGCTTCGATCTCGTTTTGAAGTGCAGTGACGTACAAGGATATTCTGTTTTGCAGTGCGGCATGGTTTTCTGTTAGGTTCATTGTCAGCGTTTACTCTCTGGAGAATCCGATTGGATGTTTTGGCTTTTCCGGCGGTGGAGCCATAAGTTCTGCTATCGCATGAAAGACCGCCTGTATTTCTTCGTCATGTTTTTCCAGCTTCATTTCAAGTTCCCTTAATCTCGCCGCAAGCTCTTCATTCGTTGATAATATTTCCCGCAGTTTCACGAATGCCCGCATTATGGCAATATTGACTTGTATCGCTCTCTCGCTACGGAGAACACTTGATAACATTGCAACCCCTTGTTCCGTAAAGGCATACGGGGGACGTCTCCTGCCGCCACGGTTTGAGGTCACAAATTGTGACCTCAAACTTAAAAACTCGTCTACGTCTAGTTCGAACATGAAATCCTCAGGAAAACGCGAAGAATTCCTTCTGACTGCCTGAAGGAGAGCTTTCGTTTCAACGCCATATAGTTTGGCGAGATGGAAATCCACAATGACCTTGCGCCCTCGGATAACGAGTATATTAGTCTCGATTACTTCCGAAGGAATCAGATTTGACTCGTATTTCATTTCTCGTTTCCTTCCTTATAAACATAATCGTGTTCATAAGAACGGTGCCAGAGCCCGCGTGGTAAAATTCCGACGAGACTCAGATCGGCTTCATCTCATTCTCTTCGCCACTACAAGGGGCTTCTTGTATGTCATCAAGCTGTTCCCGTTTGGTCCTGTGACTTCAACGAGAATAATATACAAACCAAACCTGACAATCCTCCCGGATCCATCTCTGCCGTCCCAGACCAGCCTTCCCGTCGAAGGCAGAACCGTGTTGTCGAACGGCGTCGCGAGGAGTCTCCCGACCGAGTCGAATATTCGCGCGCGTATCTTAACCGACGAAGTCGGGAACGAGTAACTGATAAACGTGAAGTCATCGTGTCCGTCTCCATCCGGAGAAAACGGATTAGGCTCTACTGTAATTCCCCCCGAGACATTCTGTCCGGTAACATAAAGGCTGTTTCTGGCGCCGGGAGTGCCGCCCGTCTGCGAGACTGACGTAGACCAGCTCGTCGGGTCATTCGATGGTAGTTTCGGATTGATTCTCTCCAGCGACCTGCCTGACGTTTTGGCTATGTCCGCATTCTGCCACGACGGCAAATAGTAGACACTGTCGATCGTGTTTCCGGATGGGTCCGACAAGACTATGCAGTCACCGTCGTCGCGGAGCCGCAGCGAGCCGGAGAGAGAAACACAGCCGGCATCCGGAACGAGGTCGAGGACTGCTGAATCGGAACAAACGACGAAATACCCTGCGGGCAAGAGTAGTTTGGGGACAGAAGCGAAACGAACGGGTTTCGACTGGCCGGTGTGCCACGTCCAGCTGCTGAGATCTATGTCATTGCCTGTTCCGTTGAAAGTCTCGAAGTATTCTCCCGTTGCTCCGGTTGTGTACATTATTTCGTTGACTACGAGATTCATAGATTGGTATCTGACACTCAATAACCCCGAAAGAGTGTCGTTTCTGGAACGATGGTCTGCCTGATGAGAGACTTCAGCCAGAATCGCATATGTGCCGGACTGCCCGGGGACGAAAATAAAATCGACATGTGCACTGTCTTCGGGTAGGAGCGGCTGGTTTATCCCACGCGAATCCGAAAAGGCCGGTGCTCCTGTTAAGACATTTGTTATTCGCAGAGATGCTGTGACGCCGTCGAGCCGATTTCTGCCGACATTCCGAACCAGAAGAGCGATGTTCGCGGCTTCTGACGGACCGACCGGCGAGGCGGGCAATTCTATTCGCGTCACCGCGGCATCGTATCCCAGGATCGCCACACTGTTTTCGCCTCCGGGTGTTCCGCCCGTCGGGTCGAAGCTTTCATGCCAGTTTGTCGAATCTCCGGCGACAAAGTAGTCCACTCTCTCCAGCGACCTCCCGTTGGAGCCGCCGTAAGACGGCTCGTAACTCATTGTATCTATTAGGTTTCCGAGATTGTCACACAACCCGACGCCGTCTCCGTTGTTGCTGAGAGAGGGAACCGGCTGGAGGATGAGATTCGCCAGTGGATATTGATGCCGTGAGACTGATGAATCTCTGCAAATGATGGCGAAGTCATGGGGGGCCAGGAGAGATCCCGTCAGGATTATCGATGACCCACCGTGTGTGACAAGCTTGAAACCTGATAGGTCTATTGTAGAGTTGCCCGTGTTGTACAATTCAATCCATTCTGACTCCGGCGCCTTCGGTGCGTACATGATTTCATTCATGACAACCGTCTGCGAAGCCAGGCCGACATGCAGGACGATTGCCCCTGTGTTATTGGCCGGCCGCTCGTCTGGCGGAAAAATTACAAAGACACCGAAGCGGTAGGTTCCATAACTCAGCGAGCCGGTACTCATGCTGACGGTCGTCGAATCGCCTCCTGTTAACATCGCGGTCCCTGCGGAATCGACGAACTCTCCAGGCTGAAACGCGCCGTCGGCATTTATATCATCGAAGAGAATAACCGTCAAATTATCCACAGGGTTCAATCCGACATTCAGAATGCTGGCGCTTATCGTTGCGCTCTCGCCGGATTGAACGGAAAGAGGGAACACGGCAATATGCCCGACAGCGGCATCATAGCTGCGAGGGGTCACGCTGTTAATGCTTCCGGGAGTTGATCGTGTAGAATCGACGCATGTATCGAAGTTTTGAGGATCGTTTGAACCGCCCTCCGGGAGGATTCTCTCGAGCGACCTTCCTCCTGTGTTGCCGCCCCAGGATGAGGAGTAAGCCACACTGTCAATTAGAATACCGGAAGCATCATGGACTACAACCGCGTCCCCGGAATTATTGAGTGACGGAATCTTCGTGACAAGAACGCGGCCGTACAGCTGAGGGAAAATGCCGATCAGACTCGAATCGTCCGCAATCACGACGAATTCTCCGGGACCCAGCATCCAGCTCGAATGCGCTATTACTGCCCTGGTGTTTGAATTGTCGGCAATCGTGAATTCACAAAGGTCGACCGAATCATGAGACTCGTTATACAATTCCAGCCATTCCGGCATGGGACTGGCGGGTGCGTACATGATCTCGTTCACCACGATGCATCTTTCGGCGTAGGAAACGTTGAGTCTCGCCCACATGAAATTATCGGATGTGTCCTCGTCCTGATCAAATTTCACCTCGGCTAGAATATCCGCTCTGTGCGGACCGGACATGGCAGCCGTTAACGTCAGCTGTGACGAGTCGCCTGGGGCAATAGTCGGAGGATGGCTTAACGATGCCGCCAGCTCGTCGGTCTGCGCTACATGATCGGCGTTGTTATCGATAAACACCGCGATTGAATATCCGCTTGCTGACTGTCTTCCGGAGTTTTTTATGCTCACTTTGAATCGGCAAATCTGTTCCGACGCCGCGAAGCTTCCGGAAAACGAAGTAATTTTGAGATCGTTTTGCCTGGCGGCGATGCTGTTCTTCCTTCCGGGAGTGCATCCCGTCGAGTCCCTACACGTGCCCCAGTTCGTGCCGAGAAAAGATGATTCATCGGCGGAGATTCTCTCGAGTGACTTGCCGCCCGAGCCGCCCCAAGATGGCTGGTAAAACATCGAATCTATCACCGCTCCGTTTGAATCGGAAAGAGAAATCGTGTCGCCTGTATTTACCATGAAAGCTGCGGGCAGCGACGGGCAGACAATCACACGGCATGGGATCGAAGGGTGAAAAGTGAAAATCGTGTCGGACTTTGTTATGACGAGGTAGCCTTCGGCCGGAATATAGAAGTCCGAATCTGTCAGGGTATAATATCTAGCGTTCTTGTTCCTAACCTTCCAGTTCTTGACGTTGATGCTGTCGGCGGATTTGTTGTACAGTTCAATCCATTCCGGCGCCCCTTCGGACGGGGCATACATGAGTTCGTTGATATTCACCTGTGAATATGAGGCAGCACTGCAGGTAAGTAGTGTGCCAATAAGCGCTTTTCTTGCAATGCCCGAGAAGACCATCGTGCCCTCCGACCGCTTCTAATCCCAACGGCACAAGTTATCGAGATTAGGTAACAAAATCGAACTGCGGGAAGGTCGGTGGTGACTCTCCGGTGTCCACGAATGTCGGCTCGAAACGGCACGCGGTCAGGAGGAGAACCGGACCGCGCGCTGCGTACAGTAAGAAGGAAACCGCTACTTGACTAGGCTCATCTTGACTGCCTTGCGGAAAGAGCCTGCGATAATTCTGGCGAAATAAGTCCCGCTGGCGACTCTTTGACCGGCGTTGTTTGTCCCGTCCCAGTTCGCGAGATAGTTGCCCGGCGAATACACGGCCTGGTCAACCAGCGTCCTCACGAGCCTTCCGTGGACATCGTAGACCGAGAGAGTAACATTCTCACGCCTGGAGACGGAAAACCTTATCTGGGTCGTCGGGTTGAAAGGATTGGGATAGTTCTGGTTCAGCGAATAGCTGGTTGCCAGCCCGCCGATCTCCGACACGCTCTGCTCCGCATGGGGATCCCCGTGGCACTGCGTGCACTCCATGTTTGAAACCACCGTAGCCATCGCGCCCGTCGCGTGACAGGCTTTGCAGTCCGCCACCGTGCTTGGTGCCACATAGAGTGGTGAGAATGATCCTTTCGCCATGTCGTTTAGAATTTTCACCGCGTACGCGGCGACGTCGCCCGTCAATCGCGCACACCTGTCAAGTCGCTCTGCGGATCCGGAGGTGGTGCTGGCTGCCTTGCACCATTCGGATACAGAAATGTGGCAGAGTGGCGAGCCGCTCTTGTTTTGTGGAAGCGCCGACGTGACCTTGTTGACGGTGTACTTAGATTCCTGGGCGTACTGATTGCTCATATCGGTCGGGAATTCCGTTTGCGTGTACCACCCAAGAAGCTCGCCGACCAGGGTGCTTGTGTTTGACTTGATTGAAACGAGCGAGATCGCCGCGCCAGACCCGTTTATCGCTCCGCAAAGCGTACCCCACCCCGCTGCCCCGCCGGACCCAAAATACATGAGCTCCGTTGGGAGAGAAGTAAAAGGATCTCCTACGGTGTCCCGAAGGGCCTGGATAATTGCATTGAAAGCACCGTAACAGCATCCGCCCGGTGTGCCATAGTATGAATCGTGCCCGAGTATTCTCACTTTCTCCGGGTCAAGTTCCTGATACGGCCATGGCCAGGTTGCATCGTTGCTTCGCGCGATGCCTTTCTCCTTGAGAAGTAAATTGAACCCGGCGCCGCCGACCGCGACTCCAGCCGCGTACATCGCGGACTTGGTGAGAAACTGTTTACGCGTTAGCTGTTCTGTCATAAAGTGTCTCCTTAAAATTTCTTTTTTTGACGTCTTCTTCAGGTGCTGAGAGTGTTTTCCACCGAGTACCATTGAATCCACCTGGCAAAATCCATTCTCATGCTTTCAGGCAGATTCTTCAGGACATCCAGGGCGAGTTCTTTTGAACGAGCCAGAAGTCTTTCAGCCAGCCCTCTTCCGAGCGTAGTCAGAACGACTCTCTCCTTACGCCGGTCTGATTCGTCCAGACTCCTCTCGATTAGCCTTCTTCCCTGCAACGAAGAGAGAAGTTTCGATGTGGAAGTGAAAGACAGGTCGATTATTCGGCTGAGCTCGCCGATGGATCTTGGCTCTTCGGAGTACAGTACCAGCAGGCAAAGGATTTCATTGGTCGACATACCGCTTCCCCTGGCAAGGCCTCTTTGGAAACGCCTGCATGACAAGGCAAGCCGGAGCATCCCTTGCCCGGCTTCGTAGTCTGAGTTCATCTTCGCAGCCTCCTGACAATGAAACTGCGGCAACTATTGTTCCGCATCAAATATCGGGAAAATGAGGGAAAATCCAGGCCGGCCGGTTCTTGTGTTGATGAGGAAATCTACAGGAAGAATGAAATCTTCAACGCCAGGCGTGTTTGTGACCCCGATGGAGAAGCGAGAAATGGAGGCCGCCTTATATTTGGAGGTATAAAATTCAGAGGGCTACATCCGTAAATCCTTCTCTTGAAATAGCCTGCGAAGGAAAGTCAACCACTGACGTCAGGATTGCACGCAGACGGCAGCCGAAGGCGAAAGTGGATTCGGTTGTCATCGCGCCAACGTCTCGACAAGAACGTCGTAAACGGCAGTGAGATTGTACGGTTTCATTATCGTCTTGACATTGAGGTGGCCCAGGTTTCCGTCGGCATTCGGAGTGAGGTACCCTGTTGCCAGTATGCATTTCACCTCTGGTCTTTCCGCCTTGATTTTTGCCAGCATCTCGTCCCCCGCAAGCTTTGGAAGGCCGAGATCGGATAGCACAACCGAAATCTCCGGATGGTTGTTGAACATACGCAGACCATCCTGGCCGTCGTTAGCGGTAATAACGTTGAAGTCCATTTCAGACAGAAATTCATAAAGTAACTCTCGAAGCCCGTCTTCATCCTCGACCACGAGTACGGTCACCTTATCTTCGAGCTCTTTTGCTTCTCCTGCTTCCTGCCGTTTCGCGGTTTCCTGTTCAAGAGATTTGTCCTCGGCGGTCGGCAGGTATATGAAGAACGTCGTCCCTTGGCCTGGCTGACTTTCCACGTCTATGAATCCGCCGTGAGCAGATATTATTGTCTGGACGATGGAGAGACCTAGTCCCGTGCCCTTTCCGATGTCTTTCGTAGTGAAGAACGGGTCGAATATCTTATCCAGCTTGTCCGCCTCGATGCCTTGCCCCGTGTCATGAACCATCAGCAGCACGTACTCGTCGCTGCTTCTGCGACGGATCCTTCTCTCGATCACTTGCGGTTCGACCCCGGATAAAGAGAAAGTGAAAGTCCCGCCGTGCACCATTGCATCGCGAGCGTTGTTCGCGAGGTTAATCAGAACCTGTTGCATATCTCCCGGGGAGCCGTATATATGAGCGTCGCGCACCGCGAACTCCGTATGAACAGCGATGTTTTCCTCGAATGTGTGTCTGACGATCGAAGCGGTCTCCTCGACGATCTGTCTTAGCGAGAAGACCTCGAACCCCTGGGGTGAATAACGCACGAATTGGAGCAGCCGTTTCGAAATCTCGGAGCCGCGGAGAGCGCTGGAAAGTGCGCGCTGCGCATTGTCTCTCACACTGGCCTGACTGTCGCTCTTCCGCAATGCCATCTGGAGACTTCCAATTATGATTCCGAGAACGTTGTTGAAGTCGTGTGCTATTCCGCCGGCCAGCCTTCCCAGGAGTTCCGTGCGTTGGAGCTTCTTGATGGCCTCGGCGTTTCTCTCGCGAGTCGTCACGTCTCTGAAAATCGTGAGCCTGCCGATGTAGTTGTTCGTGGAATCGTAAATCGGCAGAGCGCTGACTTCAATTATCGAGCCGTTATCAAACTCCAATCGTTTTGCCTCAATGGCCTTTCTTTGTTGGATGTCTTTAAGGATTTGTTGGGAGATCCCCTCCGGGTCTTCCGTCAGGCGGGCGGTGATCGAAAGAATGTCCCCGGTTCTCTTTCCGATTATATCCGCGCAGTTATCGATGCCCACTATCCGGCAAAACTCGGCGTTTGCAAATTCTATTGCGCTGTCGGCTCCCTGAAAGAGTATCCCCTCGTTAAGCCGTTGCAGCAGTGTGTCGAGCCGTATCTTCTCCAGTTCCTGAAAAGCGGCTTCGCGCTGAAGACTCTCCTCAAGCTTCTTTCTATCTTCGAGAGATACGAAGGCGACCTGTACGGCGTCGTCACCATCATAAATTACAGGTTGGGAAAGCACAAGGGCGTGAAATGCCCCCCCGTCTTTCTTTAGAAATTTTTCCTCATATGGCGCTGCGGGGAAGCGGCTCTCCATCGCCTTTTTGACCCGTTCCCTTACCGTGGGCAAATCGTCGGGATGGATGAACTGAAGCACGTGAGCGCCGATCAGTTCATCGGGCCTGTCATATCCCAGAAGTTCGCTGGCCGCGTTGTTTACCTTAACCGCCCTGAAGTCTTTGTAAATTGCCAATCCGATCGGCGCGTGGTTGAAAAGGTCCTCATAAAGTCGTTTCTGAGCGGTCAGCTCGCTGAGGTCACGCACGATCCCTATTGTCCTTACTTTTCCTTCATCCTTGACATGAGTTACACTGACCTCGATAGGAATACTTCTGCCGTCTTTGGAGAGTGCCTCAAAGCTGTACCGGGGCTCGAGTTCTTCTCCGCGGTCTATCATCTTGATTCTCTCTTCTATTAAAGGCCGGCTCTTCGGTGCGACCAGCTGCATAAAATCGACCTCGGCGAGCTCTTGAATGGTGTATCCTGTCAGTTCTTCAAATCTCTTATTCACAAAGACAAATCGGTTCTCGAACAGTATGTATATTCCGTCGTTGGACTTTTCTATCAATACTTCATACTGACCCCGCACTTTGGCGACATGCTCGAGATATTCGGAACGTTGTTCCTCAAGCACGTTTCGCCTCTGGGCGTAGAACCCGAGGCTTATGATCACCGCAAGGAGGACTATGGTCACAATCATCAGCGCAAGCGAACCCTTGAGGTAAGAGTTGATGGATGCTTGGGCAGGAGATCTGTTTACGCTTACCACCACGTTCCACGCGCCGTCCTGGAGATCAAGGACTGATGACCTCAGCCGGGCAGACGTCCACAGGAACCGTCCTTTCACCGATCCCAGCGAATTTGCCGTGACGAAGCTGGTGCCACGCTGGGAAGACCCTCCGAGAATCGAGCCTATGTCGCTCTCTTGGTGACACGAGGTGCAAGTCTCTCTCCCTCCGGCTTGTACTTTGGCGACGCTTTCGACGTTCCACCGTGGAACGTTGGACCAGAGGTGAATGAAGGGGAAGCCAGATGCGGTGAAGACGCCGATCCCGATTTCTGATGTCGTGTCGCGTAGTCCATTAACTATCTCAATCGGGGAGGGGATTACGGTGAATTGGCGTATGAGCAGCGCTACCGCCCCGTCCGGTCTTATGCCATTCTTCGAGTGCGTGAGGAGGGGGAGCCCCACAAGAATTCTGTTTGGAATGCCGGCAGTGCCTGCATAGGGGGGCGGTGTTGATAACGAGACACGGCGATGTTTCAACGTTTGTTTAGACCGAGAGTACCGAGCCGCATTCTTCTCGACGTAATCCCAAAATCTCGTTTTGGAGTAATCCTCTCCGCCTAATGCTTTGTCGGTCGAGTAGACCACCCTGCCTTTTCCTGAAAGAAGTAGAACTGCAGCGACGTGCTCCCTGTCCGCAAACCTATAGAAGTTCTCGATGTCGCTTATTCTTTTGGTGGTCCCTATATCTGCGGTCAACGCATTCGTCAGCCTGATCAAGGCCTTTCCCCTGCTGTCGAGGTAACCTTTCAGATGAGAGGCTGCAGAGTAAGCTGTGAGCGCGTCGGTCCGGAAGACAGCGGCTGTCAATCTACGATCCAGCTCTCTGCTTTCGAGGACGGAACCTCCGACTACTGCGGCTATGACAAGGAGTGTAACTGCAATGATGGCGCGGTGGGGGTGAGCTGTCAAAAAGCCGAATGCCCGTTTCAACATCCGTGCACGAGCTATGTCGCGCTTAGGATCCCGGTCTGTTCTTGACTCTGGTGCGTGAGCAGTAGACGAGTGACTCATTGGTTCAATCTATTTTCTAGAAAATGCGATGTCGGGGTTTCAATTCCAAATAAGGAGCAATGATGAGAACCCGGTTTTAGTCCCGGCGGCATGGGGAGAAGGAGTCAGAAGGCTGAAGATGCGAGCCCGCAACGCCCGACACCCCGGCGCTATTTGCACTATGACGCCGCTGGATGGTGATGGCAGGGGGCTCAGAGAGATGGAAGAGGAATACCCTATTTCACCGGTTCATCATTAGGTCCCTGCGAACAGCGATCGCATGTCGAGCGAAGGAGCTTTGGATTTGCTTGCGAGTGTAACATAGGTTCTTGCAAGTTTGTCCTTCCCTGCGCCGAGAACGGTGCTCACAAGACCGATGGCATCTCCGATTTCGGCCGGCGGAAGACTCTTTATTATCAATTTCCACATGGCCTCTTCAAGAACGTTAAACGCGGTCTGAACCTCGGAGAGGTCGAACCCCGCCTCAAATCTTTCACGCGCTATCGTCTCGGCGTGTGCGAGCATGGGGCCGAGATTCCTTTCCGCGATTGCGCGCACGGTCAATGTATAAAGTGCCTTCAGCTTCTGCCGGTTATGCTCTTCGCCGGCTTTTTCATAATGAGTCAGCCGCGCGCTCGAGAGAGCTTTCTCGGCTTCAGATATGGTTTCGTTCATGCGGTCGTGAAGTATCTGATCGACTGTCATTGTTGTTCTCATAAAATGTGTCACAGGATAACGGGGCAAGAACCCTTGTTTTCAGGAAGACAGGAGATGCAGGCACGGTTTGCGGGTCCATTTACCACCCGACAGAACCATCCTTCGATTCGAAATCGCGGGTTCAGCCCTTTACCCCATAATATAGCTATCCGACGGTTTTCAGTGTCAAGCCCCATAAAATCTTTATATCGGAGCTTGACAATTAAACTTGAGTTTTTCAAATTGAACCGGTTGAGCGATTGTGGCATGACGGTGGGTGTGATTACAACCAGAACCGCAGCACCATTCCGGGCAAATCTAAAGTCCGCAGTACCATAGGCAATCATCCCGCTTCACCAGGGTACCGGTTGAAATTGGAGGGAATTATGCGGATTTTTACTGCATTGTTTTACTTTTTGTTTTTTTCACTGACTGCCTGGGGTCAAACTAGCGGCATCAGAGATTCGGGGGTTGCCGGCCAACAGAGCTGCAAAACAACCTTCCAGCAGGCCGCGGAGTACCCCACTCTTCACATCAGTCCGTACGTCGTTGTCTCATCCTCGCTTCGGACTTGTCCTGGATAGTTTCTACTGAGTTTCAGAAAATAGATTTCAAGGTTGAGGATCGCGGTGTGTTTGCGGAGCCCAATCGCAGCACGATGCCGCAAGTAGCGTCTTTATCTTGAGTAGCTCCTTCCGGTTGGTGTAAACGTACCCCTGAACGGTTTTCATGAACAGAAAATTGGGAGGATTGAAATGCGCACAGCTGTTACTTTGTTCATTGCGGCGCTGTTTAGCTCCAGTGCTCTGGCACAGAGTCCAGATTTTGTGGAGCACTTCGACTATGAGAGCGGTTCACTGGCGGTGGTAACTACAAGTTGGGCAAGCTACTCGGGCACAGAGGGACAAGTGCAAGTCATCGACACTCCTGGTGATTTAGGAACAAGTCTGAGTTACACCGGCTATCAGCAACCAGTTGGCCGCAGGATTAGGATAACCTCCACACAGTCAGAAGACATTGGACGGTCACTGACCAGCGCGGTAAGTTCCGGGTCGGTCAACGTTTCCTTTTTAATGAAAGTCACCTCACTACCTTCGGCATCGGGGACTTATTTCTTCAATTTTCTCCAAGGGACCGGATCCACAACTTTTGGTGGAACGATCTGGATTCGATCGGTCGACCCTGGGTTTCAAGTTGGAGTCAATGTTAGGACCGCTGTTGACAACACTCAATGGTTGTCAACTATCTTCAGCACTAATCAGACGTATCTGGTGGTTATTCGGTACACGTTCAACAGTGGCGACGGGGACGATGTGGCGTCTCTTTGGGTCAACCCTTCGCTGTCTGGTTCCGAGCCAGCGTCGGCTGTCTATCACACAAATACGGGTGGGACGGATCTAACAAACATAACCAAAATCGGATTTCGCGAGACCGCAGGAATGGGCACGCTGGAAATAGATGAGATACGCGTTGGACCCACCTGGTCGGATGCCCCTCTTCCCGTCACGGTGAGCAATCTCTCCGCGCGAACGGAAGGAGGGAAGGTCTATCTCAGTTTCAGCACTGCGAGTGAAGTTGCTCTGGCTGGCTTCAATGTTTTCCGCTCAACCTCTCCCTCGGGGCCCTTCGAACTCATTTCAAGCTATACTTCAAACGCATCTCTGATAGCCTCAGGCACCGCCACGGGCGGTGGCTCTTACGCTTTCGTAGATTCGAAAGTCATGAGCGGACGAACATATTTCTATAAGATTCATGCTGTCGATAAATCCGGCGAGACGGAACAAGTGGGAAAAATCCTCGCGGTAGAAGTAACAAGCCCGGAGGAATTCGCACTATTTCAGAACTTTCCGAACCCGTTCAACCCCTCAACGGCTATCAGCTATCGGCTCTCGGTCGAAAGCCGCGTCACACTTAGAGTCTACGATGTCCTCGGCAGGGAGATCACAACCCTGGTAGATGGCCGGCAGGGTCCGGGATTTCACAACGTGACATTCGAGGGAGGCATGCATGCCAGCGGGATGTATTTTTACAGACTTGATGCCGCAGGGGATAACGGTAAGGCCTTCACATCCGTAAGGAGCCTCATGCTGGTCAGATAGGCAGGGCCAACAAAAAGACTGCGGCTCGCCGAAAGATATTCCGCTTTGCGGGAGGGTGAGCTGCAGTTTGGCCCGTTTCGTCATTCAGTCCCATCGATTATATTAGCAGTAGAGTCGTGAAGGGAATTTTGTGGCGCCGTCGTGACGGCTGAACAGCACTATTAATTCCGTTAGAGAACAATTGCGGGTCTGCATCGACCGCGGGACTGGAGAATCGTAATGAGATCAGGCATTACCGCATATGCCATCTTTCTTGCCGTTTTGTCTGCAGGGAGTTCACTCTATGCTCAGGCGGCGAAACATGTCGTTATATCCGAAGTCGCGCCCATGGGAGGCAACTCATCGTCATTCAACACTGGGGAGTTTATCGAGCTTTATAACCCGCTGCCGGCCGACGTCACTTTCGGGCTGAATGTACAGATAGTCTCCGGCAGCGCTACAGCAACCTCGAACAACGCTGAATGGCAGCTCTCACTCAGCGGGAAAACAATCAAGGCCTTCGGCTTCTTCCTTATCGGTGACGGCGGAGTAGCGATCACTCCCGACCTCTCCTTTCCTTCGTCCAAGAATCTCTCTAATTCGGGCGTTCGGTCCTGCGTGCAGCTCAGGGACGGAACAACCGTCATAGATGCATTCGGGTGGGATCCGGCGGGTACTAACCTATCGCCTGAAGGGACCGCCTACTCTCCGTCGACTGTTGCTTCACATGGTCAATCATTTGAGCGAAAGAGCGGGCCGACCGCGACCGCTGACGATACACTTGGAAATGCCTGGGACACCAACGACAACTCCAAAGACTTCTTCGAGAACACGTCGGCCCAAACGGTCGTCCACAACTCGTCGAGCCCGATCGAAATAAATCCCTATTCAACTCCCGGCAGCGGCATCGGCTCGGCACAAATATCTCCGACAGTCGTCTCCGCCCGGGAAACCACGACGTTCACGATAACCCTCACCGGCAACGAAACGGATACCATAAGCACGATCATCATTGTCGTCCCGGACGTCTTCACTTGGCCGATGAACGGCACGGCCGTATCACTCGGCGGGGGCGGCATCGCTGCCGCAACGTGTACCGTCTCCCAGGACACCACCTTCATTTCCGGAGCGGATGTTGCTGCGGCCGACACGGCACGGATCGCGCTCCACTCGATCACGGCGCCCGATTCGGTGGTGCGCTCGAGCTTTACTCTGGAAACAGCAGTCGAAGGCGCGGATCCTTCTCCGATTCAGGATCAGCTTTTCGTGTCGGTCACGAAGTCTGCACCGATCATTACGGTTCATATTAATGATGCCGATGGCTTGCCGGTTGAGCCGTACCAGGTTGGTGCGCCGGTGAAAATAAGCGGAATAATCACTGCCGACCTCAACCCTTCGATAACCGATATATGTGTCCAGGACGAGACGGCAGGAATCGAAGTCTATGGCTCGACAAGGTATGCCGATTACCATGTCGGCGACAGCGTTACGGTAACGGGAACGATTTCGCAATATGCCGGGCTCACCGAGATCACGCCTGACCCCGACGGCGTCGTCACACATTCGCAGGGTAACGCCGTGCCCGCTCCGATGATCCTCAGCGCCGCGGACATTAATGGTACTTTCAGCACGGATGATTTCACCGAGCCGAACGAAGGGCGACTCGTCAGGATCAAGCATGTCACTTTTGTCTCATCCAGTTCTTACGGAGGCACGATTACCGATGAGACGGGTTCCGCCACCGTCTACTCCGGGAACACCTACACGTATCCCACAGGAACATTCGACATTGTCGGCATAGTTAAACAGCACAAGACGAGCTCACCTTACACGAGCGGTTACGAGATCGATCCGCGAAGTCAGGACGATATCATAGTGACTTCCGGACCGGCCTTTGTCATCCAGCCGTTCGAGAAAAACATCGGCCGCTATTCCGCTACGATTTATTTCGCCACCGATAACCCATCGGAGGCGGTGGTCAGGTATGGCCGGGCCGAGACTTATAATGATTCGATTGTAATCTCAAGTGCGAGCACGATCCACAGTGTCACCCTGTCCGGTTTGTGGCCGGCGACCGTATATCACTACCAGGTCGGCGTGCAGGATGAATCCGGGACAAATTACAGCGGTGACGCGATTTTCTCGACCGCATCTCCCGTGGGCTCGACGGACAGCATAGAGGTCTACTTCAACTATCCGACCGATCACTCGGTTTCACTCGGTGAGAACGCGATAACCACCGACTTAGCTCGGAAGTTTATCGAAAGGATAGACTCCGCGAAATACTCCATCGACGTTGCTCTATACAGCCTCAGCGGGACGGTCGGTTCGAACATTGTCGCGGCGCTCATTGACGCGAAGGGCCGCGGAGTGAAGGTCAGGGTTATTGTCGAGAGCGACAATTCCAACACGAGTCCGATGAATACGCTGAAGGCCAGCGTACCCTTCATCACCGACTCGTTCGACCAGCTGAATGCGGGTGACGGACTCATGCATAACAAGTTCGCGATCTTCGACTTCCGGGATACATCGTCGGCTGCAGACGACTGGGTGTGGACGGGCTCCTGGAACGCAACCGACCAGGGAAATAATAATGATGCACAGAACGTGGTCGAAATTCAGGACATGGCCCTCGCGAGCGCCTATACGATGGAGTTCGATGAAATGTGGGGAAGCGAAACCGATACGCCGGATGCTGCGGCTTCCCGCTTCGGGGCCCGCAAGACGGATAACACGCCCCACCGTTTCTTGATCGGTGGCTCCCCGGTAGAACTTTACTTCAGCCCTTCGGACCATACGACCATGCACATCAGTGACGAGCTTAAGTCGGCAATGTACTCGATCGATGTTGCAATGCTTACTTTTACGAGAGACGATCTCGCCCAAATCCTCGTTGCTAAGAAGGAGGCCGGGGATAAAGCGAGGGTTATTCTGGACAACAATACCGATACCGGGAACGAGTTCAACAGCCTGGAAAACGGCGGGGTGGACGTTCATCTAAAGGGAAAGGCGGTCACGGGGTACTTGCACCACAAGTATGCGGTCGTCGACGGCGAGATGCCGTCTGCAGATCCGGCCGTGATAACCGGATCGCACAACTGGTCGAGCGCTGCTGAGACTTCAAACAACGAGAACACGCTGATTATCCACAACGGTCGAATAGCAAACCTCTATCTGCAGGAATTCAAGGCGCGGTATATCGAAGCCGGCGGAGAGGATGACATAATATTGGGGATCGAGAAGGGATCCGAAGGGATTCCGGCAGCGTTCAAACTGGATCAGAATTATCCCAATCCGTTCAATCCGACCACGGTGATCTGCTATGAGCTGTCTGCAGTCAGCCATGTCTCACTTGTGATTTATGATCTGCTTGGAAGAAAAGTCGCTATGCTCGTGAATGGAGTTCAGAAGGCAGGGAATTATGAGGTTTGCTACAACGCAGGCGGCCTGGCGAGCGGGGTATATGTGTACCGGCTTGAGGCCGGTGGGCATGCTTCTGTCAGGAAGATGCTGCTATTGAAGTAGGGCCGCGCGCGACCGGGAACCGACAGCTGAAGCTCAGTCCGGCGGAGCTTCACTTTACCTACACCGGAAGTTAACAGAAGTTTCATGATCAAATTGCTTGATATTCTTGACTAGGCTTTAGAAATTATACCACAAAATGAAGTCGTGCTAACTATGGTGGGTCCTGTTCGCGATTTGGATTACTGCAGGGTAAAAAGAATTGATTTCTGCGCGGGTTAATCTAGTCTTAGCGCGGGCACTCCCTCCTATTCATAAACGTAACAACCAAAACTAGGAGGAAACAATGCGAGTTGTTTCGACGATTATGATCGTGGCGTTTGCCGCGCTGTCGGGCTTTGCTCAGACTTCGGCGAGCGGGAACCGAACGACTTTGACGGGCGTGCCCAGTCATCATGTTGCATCGTTCCGGGCCGTCGGGGTTTCATCGGAGGAAGTGGTGACGATCGAGCAGGCCCGCAGTGATACCAACGGAGATTTGATTCCTGATTATTCGGTCTCGGGAGACACGCTCGAAGTATACGGGGTAGTTATCTCCCCCAACTTTCTGCTCTCGTCAAATGCGACATCCTACTATATCGAGGATTCCACGGCGGGAATAGATGTGTACGCGTCTGGAGTGATGGATTTCAGCGAAGGCGATTCGGTTTTCGTGATCGGAACGATAGACATATATAACGGCGTCACCGAGATTATCCCTCTTACGTCAGACAGCACTCACTTCGGCGTCATAGAACACAACGTCGAGATGCCGACTCCGAAGCTTCTGACCCTCCATGACTATCTGCAGAATGCCGAGATGTACGAAGGGCAGCTGGTGCAGATTGATACACTTTACAAGGTGCAGGGAACCTGGCCGAAGGCGAACTCGAACGCGAGCATTTACGTCATGGACTCATCGAAGGCCGACACGGTTCAGATGTACATCGACAAAGACGGCGGCGTCGACGGAAGTCCCGAACCGCTCTTTCCGATAAATCTCGTCGGCGTCGCGAGCCAGTATTCGTACTCCGGAGCAGGCGGATACCAAATACTCCCCCGTGATACCGCGGATTATTGGAAAGTACCGGGAATCGTTTCCACCGTCTCTATCGCCCAGGCGAGGCAGGATCTGAATAAGGACAACGTCCCCGATTTTTCTGTGACCGGCGATACGCTCGAAGTCTACGGCGTAGTGACTTCTCCAAATTACCTCACATCGTCGAACGCGACGTCGTACTATATGCAGGATGCAACTGCCGGGATAGACCTGTATGTGGGAGGAGCCGTATTGAACTACAGCGTCGGCGACTCGGTTCTTGCAGTCGGAAAAATCCTGCAGTACAACGGAGTCACGGAGTTCGAGCCGCTGACATCGGACTCGACCAACCTCCGCGTGTTGAAGCACAACGCCGTTGTACCTGAGCCGAAACACCTGACGCTCCATCAGTATATGCAGAATGCCGAGAGCTATGAAGGGCAGCTTGTCGAGATAGACACCTTGTCCAAAGTGAGGGGAACATGGCCGAAGGCAAACTCAAACGCCAGTATATATGTCACGAACATGAGTCTGTCAGACACGGTACAGATCTATATCGACAAGGATACGGAAATTGACGGCACCGCGGAACCGAGCTATCCGATCAACGTTGTCGGGATTTCGAGTCAGTATGCACCGTCCGGTGTAGGCGGCTTCGAAATACTTCCGAGGGATACGACGGACTATTACAAAGTCTATGGAGTCCCGATAGTCGCATCGATTGCTACGGCGAGGAAAGACGATAACAAAGATCTGGTTCCCGATTACTCGCTTACCGGCGATACTTTGATGGTGCGCGGAGTGGTTACATCTCCTAATTTCACCGCCTCGGCGAACGGGACGTCCTATTATGTTCAGGACGCCACTGCGGGAATCGACGTTTATGGAGGCGGCAAAGCGATGAAATTCAACATCGGTGATTCTGTGTTTGCCGTCGGGACGATAACGCAGTACAGAGGTCTCACAGAACTTAAGCTGCTTGCTGCCGATTCCGCAGACTTTGGACTGCTCAAGGCAGGGGCGACGGTTCCGCAGCCTAAGTTAGTAAGCGCCGATGAGTTTACTCAAAATGGCGAGTCGTATGAGGGCCAGCTCATAGAGATCGACACACTCTTCAAGGCGTCCGGGACATGGCCTGCTGCCGGCAAAAATGTAAGTGTCTACATGATGAATCAGGCCGAGACCGACACGGTTCAGGTTTTCTTCGACGCAGACATGGGGATAGGCGGTACGACGGAACCTGACTACCCGGTGAATGTAGTCGGGGTAGTGAGCCAGTATGCATCTTCCGGAGTTACAGGAGGCTACGAGCTCAATCCGCGTGATTCGGCGGATGTGAAGCACATCGTAGTTGTCGCCGTGAAAGAAAAGGAAAACGGAGTTCCGGCAACTTTCTATCTAAGCCAGAACTATCCGAATCCTTTCAATCCGTCCACGACCATCAACTTCGGTCTGCCCAAAGAAGCCCAGGTTCAGATAACGGTCTATAATATCCTCGGCCAGCGTGTCGCCATGCTCGTCGACCAGAATATGAAGGCCGGCAATCATCAGGTTACCTTCAACGCCGACAGACTGGCATCAGGTGTATACTTCTACATGATGCGGGCAGGCGATCAGTTGTTCAAGCAGAAGATGTTGTTGATGAAGTGACGCGGTTCATCTATCGGTGAGTCCTCCGGCTAACCCGAGGATTTCAACGAATCCGGTCGTTCCCTTTGGTGGGATTCAAGCGGGAGACTAACCATCTCCCGCTTTCTTGTGGTGCGCCGGATAGACATCTCTGGTTAACTCTGTTTTGGGGGTTGGCTAAATAAGGCCGAACGGCAGGTCGAGCGAATACAGGCCGTTTCATCTGAGTTGCTTGCCCGATTGCCAGTTCGACAGGAACGTAATTAATATGGTAAAGGCATTCCAGGGAAAGCCGATCGCAGCTATCTGCCACGGCCCGCAAATACTCGCCGCTCCTTGCCGGCCTATGTTATGAAGTCCAGGTAGTTGACTTGGGATATGGAGGTAAACGGCGATTGCCCATAAGTGCGGACCCAGTCCCTGGGAAGTGAGCCGCTTGCCTTTCCCCATTTTATCTGATAAGGGAAAAGCTGCCCTTCACGTTCTTCCACAAGATCAATTTCTTCTCCATCGTAAGTGCGCCAGAAAAAGTTGTTGGAGTGAATTCCCGAATACTCCCGATGCTTTAACCTTTCCGAAATGATGTAATTTTCCCAAAGTGCGCCGACATCGTCTCTTGAGTCTATCGGATTGAAATTGCCGATCAGGGCATTTCGAACCCCCACATCATAGAAAAAGTACCTGGGCGCTTTTGATATCTCCTTCTTCAGGTTGCGGCTGAACGCGGGAAGCTTGAATATGACGAACACTTTCTCCAACAGGTCAAGGTAGCGCTCGAGCGTTCTCCTATTGAGTCCCGCCTGTGCGGCGATTTCGGAGTGTGAGACCTCGCTGCCGACATGGAATGCAAGCAGCTGCAGAATCCTGACGAGCTTTTCCGAGTGTCTCAGTCCGTCCATCTCCAGGATGTCCTTGCAGAGATAAGACCCGGTCAATTCACGGAGATAAGAGATCTTCTCTTCTTTCCCCTTTTCCAGGATCACCTCGGGATACGAACCGAAGATCAGCCTTGTCTCAAGATTCGAGGTTGTCCCATCATGTTTCTCTGTCCTTGACAGCTCCGTTTCCGACGGAGGAAGAAGGAAAAGAGTCGTGTTTCTTCCGGCAAGGGGTTCCCCTGTCCGGCGGTGCAAATCGAAGGATAATGATCCGGTTGCTACGATGTGCACGCCGTCGATATTGTCGACAATGTGCTTGAGAATGAGCGCGGCATTGGGAATCTTCTGGACTTCATCAATTGCAAGAATCCTGTTACTTCCGACTAACTCCTTGAGCCTGGCGATAGATTCGGTACTCAAGAAATCCCGGACGTAAATATCCTCCGCATCCAAGTAGAGAAACTTCTCCTCCTTCGGCAGCTCCTCCAGAAACTTTCTCAGCAGGGTGGTCTTTCCACACCGACGCGGTCCACAAATCAGCGTCACTTTGTTGTATTTCAATTTGGCCCTGAGGTTTTCGAGCTGTATTCGAGGTATGTAATCCATAACGAGCGCTTCCAGATTTAGGACTCTATCGCCGGAAATTTTAAAGAATTTCGGGAGTTAAGTCAATCCTGAAGGATTTTCGGGGTGGTGAAAGCTCGATCAATCACGCGGCTGAAGAACGGAAGAGCTTCTGAAAGTCTGCCGGTCTTCATGTTTCCCGAAATCTCATGGCGAAAGCCGATAAAGCCAGACGGTGTTGATTTGAGAAAAAGAAGCGAAAGCTGGCCAAAGTCGGGAGTGTGGCTGTCCGGGATTTCACCCACGATGCAGGCTTCGGTTGACAACCACACTCTTGAAAAGTCTATCTCGCCTCTTTCGGCTTCAGGACGTAACGGGTTCCCAGTTCATAGGACCCGAACAGAACTGCGCTGTAGAACAAAGTGCTCAGGACCATGTTCCCGAAGAATGGTATTGCCATGACGTAGCACTCTGCGAGGCCGGCAGGAGTCATCGGGTACATCGAGCCGGGGATCATCCATACCGCAAAGTTGGTCGTGATGAAGAAAATCGTTACGCCGGCAAGCGAGAGTCCGAGCAGCTTTCCGGCAGAGACTTTCTTCTCCAGGATGAGTCCGACTGCGACTATAAGGAGCATTGTTCCGTAGACGGTGGCCATCGACCCGAGGCTGTAGAAGCCTATGATCAAGTCGCTCACGAGGAGTGCGGCGATCGGGACGAGGAACGCAAACCCCTTTTTCAGGTATGCTCCCGCGAAAAGCGCGATGGAAATTACCGGCGTGAAATTCGGGGCGTGAGGGATCAGCCTCGAAAACGCCGCAAAGAGAATCAGGGTAAGTATAAATAGGATGTTCATAGTAACCTCCAACTGACTGAATGGTTATGTTAAGTGAAAATTCGTTTTATGTCATCTGAATCTTGACTGCTAAGTGCGCGGGCAGCAACCACCGATTTCACCTTTCAAAAGTAAATACGCCCGGGTTAATTCCGGTAGTGAAGGACCTGTTTGTAAACTGTCCGCCGGACGAATAAACATAGGCTTCACCGTCCGACTTAAAATCCTTTGCGTCTGCCACGTAGATGTCTCCCGTTGCCTCGTCGACGGCAATCGAGTAGAAACTGCCCTTTATGAAATTGGCATCCACGATCTGATTCACCTTCGGGTCTAACTTAATAACGGAGCTATCCGCAATCAAGTAAGCCGCGTCGCGCTGCGAATCTATTGCCAGCGTGCGCCCCCAGAAAGAGGGAAGTGCGACGCCGACATCGATGGAATCCGACACGGAATTTGTGGCGGCATTGATCACGAAAAGCTTTCCGGTATCTCCATAGTTTCCCGGGCATTCCACCCAGACGTTTCCGTTACCGTCCGGCTCTACCTCCGTGGGCCCTCCGCCTACCGTGATTGTCTTTACGACTTTCCTCGTGGCTGCGTCGATGACGGTCACGGTATTTCCGGACCCATATCCGGAGTTAGCAACGAAAACTTTTCCTGATGCATAGGCAATACCGTAGGGGTTCGGTCCGACAGGGATCGTGTCCGCCGGGACAAGGGAGTTTGTCAGAAGATCGACCACGGAAACGGTGTTTGTGTAGAGGTCGGAGACGAAGCCGGTGCTTTGGCCGGGATAGACCCCGATCCGGTAGGGACTCGTTCCGCTCGGGAAGTAAATCGTTGCCTGCCACATCGCGGTGGAGGCATCCATTACTTCGATCTTGTCCGAGTTGTTGATTACCATGTACGCCTTCCCGTTGAAGATCGTCATGTCATTCCCGGTATCTCCGAGATTTCTTCCGTTGACCGCCTTGAACACGTTGCTGGAAACCGTGTTCGAGTCGGGGTAGTAAGCCGTAAGCGTGGAATTGCCCTGACCGTAGATTCCCTGGTTGAGCACGTAGACAGCAGACGCACTCTGATAAAAAGTGCTCGATGGCCCTGTCGGGCTCTTTGCGCAGGACGCCAGGGCTAGTGAGGTCGAAAGAAGTAAGAGAAGTTTTTTCATGTGATTTCCTTACTGGTTATATCTGATACCGATGGTCAAATAGAAGGTGCGAAGAGGCATCGGATACTGTGGGACGATCTGATAGTTAGTGTTGAAAATGTTCTTCGCAGAAAGCAGCGGCGAGAAAACAAGGTGACCGACGGTAAGCTTCGCGCCGGCAGATGCGTTGACGGTCGTGAATTCCGGAAGGAACTCGTCGTTCTGCGGAGTTACGAATCTGAAACCCGTGAATTGGACCACGGTCGAAAAGGTCAGTATGCCTGGAGATACTGCGGCAACCAGCGAGGCTTGTTCCTGGGGTAGGTAGATCAATTGCTTTTCGTACGAAGATGAATTCGGGCTGGAAATGTCGAGAGATTTGCCGAAGGAGTAGTTCGCACTCAATACCGCAAGGCTGTTGTAATTTGCCTGGAGACTGAACCCAATTCCCTGGGAGAGCATCTTCTGGTAATTCTGCGGACGCCAGATGCCGTTGGCCGCGGGTTCCCAGACAATCCCGTCGGTGATTCGGATCGAGTAGAAATCCGCACTGGCTTGGACAGCAAGGGGCATCGTGATGCCGAACACCAGGCCGGCGTCATAACTTACTGATTTCTCGGGCTTAATGTCGGGGTTTCCGGCGCCGGCATAGTAGAGCTCGTTGAACGTCGGTGCCCTGAAACTGGTCCCGACGCTTCCCCGGATGTTGACGGGGATAGACGCGACCGGTCTGACGTTCAAGCCGAGTT
This sequence comes from Candidatus Kryptoniota bacterium, assembly GCA_046705025.1. GTDB lineage: Bacteria > Bacteroidota > Ignavibacteria > Kryptoniales > JAKASW01 > JAKASW01. The sequence continues at coordinate 34,993 of JBJKQU010000219.1, forward strand.
TGGGATTGAACGCCGCTCCGAAGTCCGAGTACCAGTCGGCTCTTGCGCTGGGCGAAATATGGAGCTCAGAAGAAAAAGGACCCTGGAGGTTTATCACTCCGCTTGCGAAGACTCCTCCCCGGGCTCTTTCCTTGATGCCCGACATCTCCGAGCTGGCTCCCCGGTCGCCTTCGGCATCGGCGCCGAACGCCGCTTCAAATGTCTTGGACGAGTAGTTGAGCTGGACGCTCGGCTGCACCGAAGCCATCTTGTAGTAGCTGTTTATCCCATAACCGCCGGCCACAAGAGGCGGCTGCACATAGCGAAGGTAACCGTATGTGAATCCGGCCGAAGCGGAGAGGGTGAGGTCTCCCAGCTTACGCCTGTGGTTCACGACGGCAAGGAAGTCGCTGTCGTATTCGCGCTGTGTCCCGACGAAGTAAGGCCCTGTCACGGCGCCCGGCGTTCCGCGATCAGCGCTCACGTTGCTGAGGATTACCGATGTTGTGCTCGCTCTCGCGGGCATGGTCAGTTGCAGAAACTGGTTGTCGCACACATAGTCGGCTCCGCTGCGCTTCATCGGAAAAGAGCTCGGACCATTGGTGTAGTCGAATTTGAAGTTATCGATTGAGCGTGTGCGCTGCGCCATGGCATTGATAAGCATCCCGCCCTTTTTCTCGACAACGTTCATCGAAGTCTGCTGGTAGCCATACGGCCCAGTGCCGAGACTGACCCCGAATGAAGGGGAGGTATCCGACACTGTCTTCATATTGACAACTCCGCCAACAGCGTCGGCGCCGAACAGGGATGAGAAGCCGCCCTGGGCTACCTCGATGCGGCCTATCTGCGAGACCGGGACGAGGAAGAGATCCACCACACCGTTCTGCACGCTGTTCAGCCTGACGCCGTCTAACATGAAAAGTGTCTCTTCGGCCGCGGTCCCGCGAGTGCTTATAGTCGACAGCTGCGAGGGTCCATAATCCTTCACAAACAGTCCGGAGGTTGAGGAGAGAATCCCTGAAATGCTGGAAAACCCGAGGTCGGCCATCGCCTTTACATTGAGGTCGACGATCTTTGTCGGCGAGTCCTGCGGATTGATCCGGGTGCGCGTCGCGGAGATGACAACTGGCGGTGCGGTGAAGACCTTCAGCGAGTCGGCACTTGGATGGAACAGCAATGTTATTATTATAGCGAGCATTCAGGTCTCATTAATGAAAAACAAAAAACCCCAACCTTGTTGAGATTGGGGTTACGCAAGAAAACTCTTCCGCATTAATTGCGGAATTGATTCAACCTCTCCCTCGAAGGTTCTCATTCAAAAAAAGACTGGCAGGTCTCCTGGCTCACGGCAGTCGTCGGCTTTGCCTTCCCATACCCAACCTATTGGGACAGTGGCTAGCCGGTGCAGGTGCCGAATACAGTTGCGGGGCAGCTCCCGGTTTAGCCGAACCTATTCACGTCCTGTAAGTTCGGCTTCCCGAACGTCGTGTTCGGGAAACGGGATTCCCTTTTCACCCCGACGTTTCCGTCGGGACACCATATCTTCACTGTTATGAAAGAACGCGGATAAATTTAGTGCGTAGGCTCTGTCGAAGCAAGGAAAAAGAAGTTCGAGTTACCAGGAATCTCAAAATAATTTCGCCCTCTCTTCCGTTTCTCAAGGAACGACAAGCTTACTTCCACGGTACTTCGGGCGAACGGTAGAAATTGACTCCCATCGCATCGAGTCTCATCCCGTCGTACCCCAATCTGACTCTGTATTCATCCCAGTTCCTTCCTGTAGCCTGTGACCACCCTATCTCGGCATTGCCGATGACACGGGGAAAGGCCATGTATTCAATGTCTGACAGCGTGTGAAGCCATTCTGACCAGAGCGGTGCCTCGACGCCGACAATGTCTTCTTCACCGACTCCGGAGATTTGCGTGTCGGGGTCCCAGTCGTATGCGGTCTCGACATCGACGTACCCTGCCCAATGGAAACCGATAGGTGTCGATGAATTGTACTTTTGATCGAGGTATATCTTGTCCGCAGGTGACATGATAATCTTGCTCCCTTTTTCAACCGCCGAGTCTACGAAACTCGGTTCTCGCCAGTCCCAGTTCTGCGCCAGTGTGGTGGGGGAAAGGTTCGCCTCGCCGATGTTTTGTGCCCATCCGATCATCTTCTTGCCGTACTCATGAACTATGGTCTGTACGCTGTCGATGACCTTAATGTAATCCGAGGGCGAGACGCCGTATGAGCTCGCTTCATCTCCGCCGATGTGAATATAAGGGCCGGGCGTTATCGCCGAGAGCTCCTTGATTACGCTGTCTACGATCTCGTAGAAAAGACTTGTGGTCCAGTAGTAAGTTGTCGACTTCATCTGCATATACGAGGCTAGCGCCGCTCCGAAGTGCCCGGGCATGTCGATCTCAGGAATGATCATGATATACCTGCTTTGAGCGTATGACACGATCTGCGAGTATTGCGCCTGTGTGTAGTACCCGGGACTATTGTATTTTGGCAGGCCTTTTCCGCCCACTAGTGCGAGATTCGGCCATGAATTGATTTGTATCCTCCATCCCTCGTCGTCCGAAAGGTGAAGGTGCAGGCGGTCGATCTTGTAGTATGCGAGGAGATCGATATACTTCTCCACATCCTGCACGCCGAAGAAGTGTCTCGCCACGTCGAGCATTGCTCCCCTCCACTGAAAGCGGGGAAGGTCGACTATCCTTCCGGTCTGCGTGGTCCATTTGACGGGAAGGAGGTTCTGGCTCTCTATCCCCGGAGGAAGGAGCTGCCTGATGGTCTGTACGCCGTGAAATACCCCAGCCGGCTGGTTGGCTTTGAGCAGGACGGAATCGGGAGTAATCGTCAGAATATATCCCTCGTCTCCTAATGCAGAATCGTTCGCGTCGGTGGACAGATAGATGTTGCCCTTGCCGGGCAGGCCCGTCGCGGCTGCTACAGGGAGGGCGTATCCTGTCGCCGGCTTCAGATGATCGGAAAGGTACCCGCCGATGTTCGCCAGTTCGGTCGAGCCGGATTCGACATATATCGTCGTGCTCGGCGTGAGTACGAACGATCCGTTCGTCATCTGCATGGTATCGGGCATCGGGATGACAAGATCTCTCGGCGCGCCCTGAAAGTAAACGGTAAGAGTCGTGTCCTGAGGGAGCGTCGGGACCTGGATGACCGTGTCCACAATCTGCGGGTCGGTCTGAAGAAGACTGTATATCCTGATTGCATATCCTGTCGACTCGATGTTGTACAACGCCTTTCTTAACTGCTCGTCGTGAAGAGGTTCAACGTCCGGAGTATTGAAGCTTCCGACGCTCGAGCTGATCAGTGTTAGCGAGGAGCCGCCATATCCGCCCCCGTCGAGCTTCACCATTTTCTTCGTTTCCGTGAAGTTTCCAGCGATTACTCTGTAAAAATAGACTCCCGCGGCGACGCCCGCCTGCCACTGAAACTCGTATGTCCCTGCCTCGAGATTTCCCGTGTAGCTCGACACGAGCCTACCCAGGACATCGAAGATTTGCAGCCGGACTGTGCCCCATTGTCCTATCTGTACTCTGATTCTTGTCGAAGGATTGAACGGGTTGGGATAGTTCTGGAAGAGCTCGTAGCCGGCAGGAACAGTGGGGGAGCCGTGAGCGAATACTCCCGTAGGTACATCCAGGAACTGAGCCTGATTTCCCACAGCCACCGTCGAGTCTCTCACGACTCCATCAGCGTCGTACAGAACAGCCGCGAAGGCTTTCGCGCTGTCACCAGCCGGTGTGAATCCTTTGATAGTTATAGTAGCATTAGCTGTTTGCCCTTCGATACCATTACTGCCGGGCTCCGCGGCTCTCGCGCCGTTCACCATCATAAACGGGAGCGGAAAAACCAAGGCAGATATTACGAAGATCTTCTTCAACGGGTCGGTGAAATGCGACGGACATGCTTTTCGGCGGTATCCAAGAGTCATGAGATTAGACTTTCTGGGTTTTGGATTTTGAACGTGATTCAGATGAATTGCAGACAGCGGTAAGTTTAGCTCATATAGTTTGTCCTCATAAATATATCCTTAGGGAACGGCAGAACAGCCCACCAATCCGCTGAATTATGCCTGTTACTCAGATTGACAAATTGATCTTGGCGGCTTTTGCCGCCTTAGACCCCAGCACACCTGACCGTCCAAGAATGTCTGAGTTTAGCCGGCGGGTTGCTGAAATGCAAGGTTGGCGGGAGTACTAATTCGAGATTTGCAGAGAAGTGCATTGACCGGCGACGTGATGAACTGCAGGCTGGAACCATCTTCAGTCACACAAGGATTTCAGACGTGAATATGACAGCGGCGGATAGATTTTCCCGCTTAAGAGGAAAGAGCAGACGCTACGTACCGACGAAGAACGTCCAAAGTCCGGATGATCAGTGTGAGTACCGGCCCATCAGCTGCGCTTTGCCGACGATATGTCCTTCCATCGCTCTCACCATTTCTGCCTTCGTGCTGCCGGGCGACAGCCGCAGGGTCGTGTCGAGGGCATATAGGATGAAGAAATATCTGTGGGTTCCGCCGGGGGGACACGGGCCGCCGTATCCGATCTTACGGAAATCGTTGCGTCCCTGGATGGCACCGTCGGCGAGCGTCTTATCGGTGGAAACGTGCTCGGGCAGTCCCGATGTGCCGGGCGGAATGTTGAAGATGACCCAGTGTACCCAGATGCCCATCGGCGCGTCCGGATCCTCGACGATGAGGGCCAGACTCTTGGCACCAGCGGGGACCTCATGCCATTCCAACGGCGGTGAAATATCCGGCCCGTCGCAGGTGTATTTCTTCGGAATCATTTCGCCCTCTTTGAATGCGGTGCTCGTGAGTGCGAACTCTCTCTGTGTTGTCGCTGACATTGCACCCTCCACTTCTTTGCTTGCGGCATAGTTCTGTTTGTGTGCGCTGCCGCAGTTCGCTATCAGAAAGATGTTTAGAAGGAAGAAACTGTACTTTGCGAATTGCATGCTTTTCTAACCTCCGCTTCTCTGTCGCCGGTATTTTAATTCTAAGAATTGAAGTATGCAAGGGCAGGAGGATGGGCGGCACCGTGGTGGTCAATACGCGTACGGATTTATCGATCGGGAGCAGGCGATTAGGCAGAAGCCGCCCTGAGCAAATTGCGCTCCATCCGTTTGACCCAAGTGCCTCCCGGCCTACACTTGCCTGTAATCCGTCAGGAATTCACCGATTGAATTAATAGCCTTTCGTAGGGAAGACACATCGGGAAGGAAAACTATCCTGAAATGGTCGGGCCTGAACCAGTTGAATCCTGTCCCCTGGACCACCAGCACCTTTTCCTTCTTCAGCAGATCGAGGACGAACCGCTCGTCATCCTTTATAGCGAATCTGTCCGTATCGATCTTCGGGAAGAAGTAGAATGCTCCCTTTGGCATGGTGCATGACAGTCCGGGTATGTTTTTGATTCGCTCGTAACCGATGTCGCGCTGCGCCTTCAGCCTCCCTCCGGCCGCCGTATGCGCTCTTATTGTATTGTCCTCTCTCAGGGCGATCGGAAGTGCATATTGGGCGGGGACGTTGCTGCAGAGCCTCATGGACGCCAGCATGTTGATGCCCTCCAGGTATCCCTTCGCCCTCGGGAGATCACCGCTGAAAGCCATCCAGCCGACCCGGAATCCCGTAATGAGGTGTGACTTGGAAAGCCCGTTCAGAGTCACACACGTAGTCCCGTTTGTCAAAGAGGCTGTGGATACGTGCCGGGCATCTTCATAGAGTATCCTGTCGTATATTTCGTCGCTGAATATTACCAGCCCGTGCTCTTCCGCGAGCTTCGTAATTCCGACAAGGACGTCCTTCGGATAGACCGCGCCTGTGGGATTGTTCGGATTTATAACTACGATGCCCTTGGTCCGGCCGGTGATTTTTTTCGCGATGTCCGAGAGGTCGGGGCACCAGTCGGAATCCTCGTCGCAGACGTAATGAACCGGCTTGCCCCCCGTGAGGACCACGGCGGCGGTCCAGAGCGGGTAATCAGGCGCCGGGATGAGAATCTCATCGCCGTCGTTGAGCAGGGCCTGCATCGCCATGACGATCAGCTCGCTGACGCCGTTGCCGATGAACACGGTATCGATGCTCGTTCCCTCGATCCCTCTCCGTGATGAATAATCGACGATTGCTTCTCTTGCCTCGACAAGGCCCTTCGAATCTATGTATCCTTCCGAATTTTTCAGGTTGGCCGCCACTTCGCGTATGACATCTTCGGGAGCCTCGAAGCCGAACGGCGCGGGGTTGCCGATGTTCAACTTGAGGATCTTCTGTCCGTCGTTCTCCATCCGCTTCGCCTCGTCGAGTACCGGCCCGCGGATATCGTAACAGACTCTGTCCAACTTGGATGATTTGTCGAGAATTTGCATTGTTGTAGTTTTTGCCTTGAAGTTCGATTCTAGCGAAGAAAAAAACAAGAATAAAGGGTCCGATTCCACCGGAGGACTGCATGTCTAGGGGGGGAGTCGGTTGTCCGGCAAGCAGGGCCCGGAGTGTCGTTACCTGAAGAAGAGTATCCAGACGAGGAGCAATACTGGAACGAGTATCGGGAGAGCGTACCGGACGACGTATGATACGAAAGACGGGCAGCGAACGCCCGACCGGTCGGCAATGCTCTTTACCATGAAGTTGGGGCCGTTGCCTATATACGTCATCGCGCCGAAAAAGACGGCACCTATCGAGATCGCCTGAACGATGACCTTGTCATGCGCGAGCAGGTATGCGGTGGCGATCTGGTCTGTCGTTACACTGCCGGCCGAAACGCCGGCGGAGTGGTTTGCGACCAGCATTGCCAGCGTGCTTTGGACGTCCGGTGGGTAATCTGCCGCGACGAAGGGAAGGCTGATGCCGTGCATACTGATGAGGTGATGTATTTGCTGAACCGTGCCGTAGTCTACGAACCTGCCGAGCGCGGCGCTGAGGAAGTTGATGTAAGTCGGTGTGTTGTCAAGCACGGACGAGAGAGCGCCGGTGGTCCAGTAAAAGTCTCCCGGTCCCCGGAATCCGAAGTGAGCTGCGTTCAGTCTGATCCACTCGAGCGCGGGCACCATCGTGATGAAGATCCCGATGAAGAGTATCGATACCTCCTTGATCGGCAGAAAATCGAAGTCGTTTTTTCTGTGGGTCTCTTTGCGCGTCGTGAAATATGATCCGGCCGCGGCGAGCAGCATTACCAGCTCGCGAAGGAAGGGGGGGCGAGTGATGAAGACCGCCACGAGAACGATTGCTAGAAAAATGACATTGTGCAGTCCGGTGACTTCTCCGCTTTCGCTCAGCTCCTCGGAGAGCTCCTGCTGGCTTTCAGGGAGTCTCGAGAAATCCCTCCTGTCGAAAAAGTAGAAGACGATGAGGATGATAGCGACTGCGATGAACCAGATGTACCACAGGTTCTCGACCGACCAGAAAAAAGGAACACCTTTGAGATAGCCGAGAAACAGCGGAGGGTCGCCTATGGGAGTCAGAGCGCCGCCGACATTGCTGACGATGAAGATGAAGAATATGATGTGAAAAGGCTTTATCCGATAGCGGTTCACCCTGATGTACGGACGTATGAGAATCATGGCGGCACCCGTCGTGCCGACGAGGTTGGAGACCAGGGCACCGATTGCCAGGAAGATCACGTTGGCCAGGGGCCGGGATCTCCCCCGTAGTCGGATGTGGATGCCGCCGGCTATGATGTAGAGTGAGCCGATGAGCGCGATGAAGCTTATGTAATCGTGTCCGGAATCGAGAAGCGGTTCGGGGGCGTGAAGAATAATGAGGTAGTACGCCGTCGTTATGAGCGCGAGACCGATGGACACGGCCGGATAGAACTTTTCCCACCAGCGGCCGTTGACGAGAGGGCCTGCAGCGATTGCCGCTAACAGTAGAACGAAGGGCAGACCGGCCCATAAAGGCGGGGAGGTAATGTCCACTACGCGATCTCCATACATTTACAAGATAAAAACGTTTGGGTATGAATTCACAAATGTTCCGGGATGATTGCAGAGAGTTACTTCCTGTTGATCATAAATGGGAATGTGTCAGGGACCGATGGCGACCTTGAGATGAAACACTTCCGTGAGCACGCGCCGGTCGCGAGAGCAGAAGCGGCGTCGTCGACCAGGCTGCGCGGTGCGGGCGGTCTTATAGCTTCCTTTGGCAGTGGGATCGAGAGGGAACTGGGAACATATAGGGGATAGGGATTATATTTACTGCGAGAGGTGTTTTACTTGTTTGAGTATTCTAAGATGACCGATTTATCCGCCTTCATGACCAGTGGGGTCCCGTCTCCGTCCCGGGAATTCCGGATTTGAGCGTTTATAACATGCTGGACAGTAGCGACACAATTACAGCCATCTCCACCCCGCTGGGAGAAGGAGGGATAAGTGTGATAAGAGTGTCGGGAATCGAGGCTCTGGCAGTTGCGGACCGCGTATTTCTCGGCAAGACGAAGCTGAGTGAGGCACCGTCACATACGGCCCATTTTGGAAGAGTAGTGGAAGAAAGCGGCAATCTTGTCGATGAGGTGGTAGCTGTCGTGTTTCGAGCCCCGAGCAGTTATACGTGCGAGGACGTTGTTGAGATAAGCTGTCATGGTGGATATTTGGTCACGCAGAGGGTTCTCGAGCGGCTGCTTTCTGCGGGAGCGCGGCTGGCGGAGCCCGGCGAGTTCACAAGGCGGGCCTTTCTCAACGGGAGGCTGGATCTGTCTCAGGCGGAAGCCGTTGCAGATCTGATACATTCGGAAAGCGACGCCGCCTACCGGAGCTCAGTAAGGCAGCTGTCGGGCGAGCTTTCGCGGAAGATTAAGAGTGTGCGCGACGAACTTCTTAATTTGGCTGCGCTCCTGGAACTGGAATTGGATTTTTCCGAAGAGGATGTTGAATTTGCCAACAGAAAGGCTCTTGAGAAGCGGCTGAAGGACGCTGTTTCGCTGGTGGACGAATTATTGTCCAGCTACTCGGTCGGGAAGGTGTATCGCGAGGGTGTTCGGGTCACCATAGCAGGAAAACCGAATGCGGGCAAGTCCAGCCTGCTGAACGCGATTCTTGAAGACAAGCGTGCGATTGTAAGCGAGGTTCCCGGTACGACGAGAGACACGATATCGGAAAGAGTCTCAATAAAGGGGATACTCTTCAGACTAACTGATACTGCAGGTCTCAGGGAAACCGTGGACAAGATTGAGCGGGAAGGTGTCGAGAGGGCACGAAAAGAGGCGAGAGAGGCGGATATCGTACTCTTGGTAATGGACTATATACAGCGAGATTATAACGGCACCGAGCCGCTTTACCTGGAATTGGAGGAAATCTGTAAGAGAGATAGGGTCAGGCTGGTGAAGGTTTGGAACAAGATAGACCTGTACGAGGGACCAGCTTCCCGCGTACAGGAAGACGGTAAGGTCTTCTATGTGTCCGCGCTCCGCGGAGATGGAATTGATTTTCTCAAAGATGGGTTGTTCAATATGGTGTTGGGCGAGAGTACGAATGAGACATCGGTAGTTGTGACCAATGCTCGCCATCGGGATGCCCTATCCAGGGCGCGAAAGAGTCTTAAATATGCCATAGAAACGCTGGAAAGCGGCAAATCGGGAGAATTTGTTGCCCTGGATCTGCGAAGTGGCCTGAACGCGCTGGGTGAAATAACCGGCGAGATTACCACGGAAGACATCCTTAACAACGTATTCTCGAAGTTCTGTATTGGTAAGTGATGGTTTCACGTGAAACGTCTCTGGTTAAAGCAAGCTCAGAAAGTAGGGAGTAGGAATGAAGAAGCACGCAAGCGGAGGCAGGGCGGTCTTATCCCTCCAATGCCTGGTAGTGGCTCAATTTAAAAACATTCAACGCAGAGGACGCAAAGGAGGCGCAAAGCACGCAGAACAACTATATTCTTTCGCGGTCTCTGCGATTATTTGTCTTTGCGAACTTTGCGTTAAATCAA
>JBJKQU010000220.1:0-3512 GCA_046705025.1 Candidatus Kryptoniota bacterium
GACTCGATCCTGAAATACTTCGGTCCTCAGGTTAAACGGACAGTTTTCTCAGAGCAGGTAATCGATATAAGCACTCAGCTTATGAACCACTATGTCAAAGACATCGAAAAACATGACTACTATTTCCGCAAACTGATGGAGGGCATAACGTACCTGGGGAGGAAGTCGGGCAACGATAAAACGGAGTCTATTTCACCCAGGGCTTCCATCGTGATTCGACTCACCGACGACACCGATCTTTCCCGGAAATGCATTAGATCCGTTTATGCCTGTACGCCTGTAGAGCTTTTCGAATTGATCGTGATATACGACGCAAAAGCGCATGGCCAAGATAAACTCATTGAAGAATTGAAATCCAATTTTGGCAACATTTTATCTCTAAGGAACAACTACAGGGTAAACTTTGCCGAGGCAGCAAACCAGGGAATCAACCTCAGCGACTCTGAAAATATCGTATTCCTCGACGACAAGATTGAAGTGAAAACGGGTTGGCTCCCGGCGCTGCTGAAAGAACTCGAAGCTGCGGAGGCAACCGGAAAAGTCGTTGGGATCTTGATCCCAGCAGAAGTTGGGGAACACCCTGAGGCCACATTCGGAATTGAAGGAGTGAATGAGGCGAACCGTTCGGACTCAACTGACTCCGTCGGCAAGACCGATCCAACAGTGGGGACTTATTTTCCCGGCGAAGCATGTATGTTGGTGACCCGACACTTGATCAAACAAATTGGGGGCTTTGACGAACATATTGCCGGCATCAGTTCATCCGAAGACTTCTCTAGAAGAGCAAGAGATGCCGGCTATCGAGCAGCTCAATGCAGCGAGAGCATTATTCATCACCTTCTCGTTTCAAACGACACTACTGGAAGGAATGGAGAGCTCGCCCCGGAGCTTATCACCGGGCCATAGTCAAATATTCAGGAAGAAGACATAGAATTATGAATCTCACAAAAATCAGGTGGAAGAGATGGCAGAAGTAACTCTCCGAAGCACGGAAGCAGGAAAAGGAATTGCCGATGATGCCGCGGAACAGAGTTCGACAATCCTTGACGTAAGACAACTGCTCGCAGAGGCCGAGATGTCAATCGACACTCGAGACTACGTTCGCGCTGAAGCAGCACTCACACAAGTATTGTCGTCTTTCCCGTACAACGTAGATGCTCTCAACAACCTTGCGGTTCTAAATATCCTCGTCGGAAAGCCGGACGAAGCGACCTCCTTGCTCGAGAAAGTCAAATCTATCGATCCCGGAAACAAGATCGCTAACGACAACTTGCTTGTCCTGAATAATAGAAAGCCGCCAGTTGTCACAAGTGCTCGGGATATGTCACACCCAGATGGACATCACTCGACGTCAGAGGAGGAACTGCTTGAGTACAAACAGTCAGTCGACCTGATCACATCGATGGAAGACTTCAGGCTGCCGACAGAAATGCCCGAGCATATTATACAGAATGGTTTCCTGGCATTCGGGAATTGGTACACGAGGTACACTTTAAACGGCCGTAGATATGGGGGCAATAATCCTTATGTCAACGATCCGAGGATCAGGGACTTCTTGAGCTGGTATACGAGGGGCGGACGGATCCTCGAACTCGGCTCATTCGAAGCATCACATACTATACGGCTTATTCAGAGTCCTCGAATCGACTTCGTATTGGGAGTCGAAGGAAAAGACTATCTAGTCCAGCGCTCCAGGCTCATCAAGACTTTGACAGCGAGTGAGAAGATGGATTTCGTGAAATGCGATCTGGAGTCGGAGGACCTCTCATCATTCGGACGATTCGATGCGGCGTTTTGCGCTGGGGTTCTCTTCTTGCTTTCCAGGCCCTGGCAAATGATTGAAAAAGTTGCAGCAGTCACCGACAATCTCTTCATATCGACTCACTATGCGAGGACCGCGCGCGAATCAGTCGAAGGCTTCGAAGGGGAATATCACAAGAATGGTTCGTTCTCCGATCCTCTCGGCGGTCTTTCAGAGCGATCTTTCTGGTTGACATTTGAATCACTCGCAAAAGCCCTGCAAAAGAATGGTTTTCAGATCATAAACGTTCAACATTTCAACGATTGGGGAGGATATCCAATGGTGGACTTGTTCTGTTCAAAAACAAATCCTGTTAATGATGATCCATCAATTACTTCGTCAGAGACGGCTATGCACGGACAGTTAGGTTTTGATGGCGGTCACGGTTCCGTTACCGTTTCACCCACTGAGGATAGGGAATCGTTGCACGCCCACGGCAATCTCCGGCCGAACTCAGCAATCGAGATCATTCGCGAAATTGCTCCCGATGACGAAATGTACGATGGCAAACTCGAACATTATTTTGGAGTGGGTGAATCGGCAATGCGTTGCATAGATTCCGCCTTGTTCAATGCGGGAAGAGAGAAAAGAAGCGTCAGGAGAATCCTGGATCTCCCCTCCGGTCACGGCAGGGTGATGCGTTCATTCAGAGCTGCGTTTCCGAATGCGGAGTTAACCGCTTGTGATTTGAACAGGAGCGGAGTGGATTTCTGCGCGAAGACATTTGGCGCTGTACCGGTTTATTCGGAAATCGACGTGAACCGCATCCGTCTTCAAGGAAAATTCGACTTAATCTGGAGCGGCTCACTCTTGACTCATCTTTCCGAGGAGCACTGCAGGGAATTCATCCGGTTATTCGATTCTGTGCTGGACGTGGGGGGCATCATGATGTTCACTACTCACGGGAGGCGAACGGAAGACTGGATGACCGGAGGACATTGGAATTATGGGCTGTCCGCGAATCAAATTGCCGAGTTATTGACCAGCTATTATCAGAACGGATTCGGATACGTGGACTATTCCGACAAGAACCCGGGGTATGGTATCAGCATCTGCACTCCTTCCTTTGTCCTGACCGACTTGTTGCAGCTGAACGATTCGGACCTTCAACTCTTGACATACCATGAGCACGGTTGGGATGACCATCAGGACGTTGTTGCACTTCAAAAGCACAAAATAGACAAAAACGGTGACCAAGAGGAAATTCGGGCGCACCTGCACGGCTTGATTACTCCAGGGTATTCACGGACCACGCGGAACAATCCATAAATGGACTCACCGGACGACTTTGGAACCACTCAATATTCTCTATGAAGGGAGATAGCAATGGATAGACACCAGGCCAGTTTCGCAATCTATACAAGTTCAGTTGGCAATTATTTCTTCAACGAGATTAGCGATTTAATCGCAGCTGGGCTGAGACAACTCGGAGCCAAAGTGTCTATCAGAGACGAAAGAGAACAATTCATGAACGATGTGGATTGGCATCTCATTGTCGCTCCCCATGAGTTCTTCTACCTGGGCCTGGGTGATTTGAGACGACACGAGGGATTGCCAGAAAACTCCATCATCGTCAATACGGAACAGCCTTCCACCCAATGGTTTGCCCTTGCACACACGATGTTCCGGCATGCAAGAGCAATATGGGACATCGATTACCACTCATCGGAGAGAATCTCGGCACAAGGTATAAAATGTTCATACCTTCCGC
>JBJKQU010000221.1:0-2681 GCA_046705025.1 Candidatus Kryptoniota bacterium
TATAATCAAAGGAGAATATCATGAGAAGCAAAATTGGTCTACTGTTCGGAGCTCTTGTCATTGCTATTCTTGCCATGCCGGCCCTGAGCGCAGCTCAGACACAGCCGGTGAATGTTGCACTGGTCACCCCGATTCAAATTTTTCCCGAGAATACATCGATCATGGGACTGCGCATAAATCTTATCTACGGAAAGAACGCGTCCATGGAGGGTCTGGACTGGGGCCTCGTGAATGCCGTCGGTTCGGGCGGTTTGACAGGCGTGCAGCTGGGTCTGGCCAATATCTGTGACGGGAATGCGTCCGGGATTCAGTGGAGTGCCGTTAACCTGACCAAGGGAAACGTGGAAGGTGTCCAGTGGGGATGGTTCAATTCCGGCGGTCATGTCAGCGGGCTCCAGTTCGGTCTTGTGAACTATGCCGGCAGCATGTACGGACTGCAGATAGGCCTGATCAACATCATAAAAACAGGCGGCTTCATGCCGGTCTTTCCGATCGTCAACTTCTCGTTCTAGAAACTATTTCGGTTCCTACATCGGCCCCGGTTTTTACCGGGGCTTTTTTGTTGGCGGTTGGCCATTCAACCTTTTTTGTGCACCGTCGTCTAAGGATTGATTTTCTGTGTGCCCGCTCCGGGATCCGCGCCGCCCGCGAACGAGAAGGCTGCGTTTTACCAGGAAAGGGATTCACCAAACGGGATTTGAAAGGTCGAAACGGCAAGGCCACTCGTCCATGCCGCCAAGGCGTTCGGTCTGTAAAATGTCAGGAGGAAGTAATGAGTTCACAGGCAGTAAGGAGAGTATCAATCGGAATTCTGGCGGTCGCATTGGCGCTATCGGTGTCGGTCCCGGGGATTGCGCAGGTTAGTGGGCAACGAAACGACAGCCTGTTTGATTTCACATCGGATGTTCGCATCTTTACCGCTTACGCCATGCTGAACGCCGCCGGGGGGACGGGGGAATGGCGCCGCGCCGGGATGCATCCCATCAGGAGCGAGCTTCGCGCCGACCTTGCGGGCAAACTTACTCCCGCCTTCCAGCGGAGACTGAGAAACTTCAACCGAAGTCACGGAAGTATACTCGAAACGTATGAGCTCGCTCTTCTAACCGACGGCCCGCCGGATTTCCACCTGAACTATGACCCGAAGAGAACCGGATCGCTGGCAAAGAGCATACAATCCGATTCGGTGCTGCCGGAACTCCTGGCCCAGTTCTACAGGAAGGCAGGTATCGCCCGGTTGTGGAAGAAATACCGGCCTCTCATCCAGGCCGAGAACGATAAGTACAGAGCGTTCGGTGACAGTGCCGTCGCCGATGTCGAAGCCTATTGTCTTCTCGACAGCAATTATTTTTCCATGAGCAGCAGGCGTATCCACTTTCAGTACATGCCGCTGCTTCCATATTTCGTTTCGCTGACCGCAAGAGTGAATGGGGACATATATATGATTGTCGGGCCGCAGGAAGACAAGCCCGACAGGAGTATTTTTTATTATCATCTTCTCACGCGCGTAACGATGCCGCTCTTACGGAGTGATTCCGCCGACGTCGGCCGGCTTTCGGCACTTTATGATCTCGTCAAATCGAAGGTCGACATGAGGCATGGAAACTGGAACACACTCCTTGCGGAATGTTTCGCTGAGGCGATGGACATACGAATGGAGGAGGGACTTTACGGCCTGGACAGCGCCGCAGTGCAATCTGCCCTCACCAGCGAGTACAAGTTCGGGTTCATATTGTGTCCGGCGATCTACGAAAAGCTGCATCAGTACGAGCTTTCCGGTGAAAGTTTTGCGCAGTACTTCCCCTCGATTCTGCAAAGCATAAACCTGCAGGAAGAGGAGGGACGCTGGGAAGAGTTCTGGAAAGAATGAATTGAGGACGATGCTCCTTGTGAAAGCCCTGTGTTCGTGATAGATTGTTTTTAATTCTGCAATCACAAAGGAGCTCTCATGTGGCGCTATTTCACTGCGGGTATACTAAGTGTCTTTCTCGCTTCCTGTGTAGGTACAATCCGCCTCGGACAGAGGCCCGGAGCCGAAAAATATATTGTCGGCTACCTCTTCCAGGGCAACAGCATCGTCAATCCGGATTCCCTCGATCTCGGAATGGTGACCGACGTGAATTATGCGTTCGCCAACATCGAGGGAGATACCATCACCGAAGGTTTCAAGAATGACTCGCAAAATTTCAGCATACTCAACGATGCGAAACGGAAGTATCCGCACCTCAGGATTCTGATATCGGTCGGAGGGTGGAGCTGGTCCGGGGCTTTTTCAGATATGTGCCTCACGAGCGAAAGCCGTGCGAAGTTCATCGGTAGCGCGATCCGGTTCATTCAAAAGAACAAGCTCGACGGCATCGATATCGACTGGGAGTATCCCGGACTGCCGGGCGCGGGAAACGTCAACCGTCCCGAAGACAAACAGAATTTCACTTCTCTCCTCGCGGAGCTGCGAGTTGCGCTCGACCAGCTTGGCGTCAAGACGGGGAAGAAATATCTGCTGACCATCGCCGCGGGGGCTTCCAACAACTACCTCGCACACACCGAGATGGGTGTCGATGCGAAGTATCTAGACTTCATAAACCTCATGACATACGACATGAGCGTACCGGGCGGCGATTCGCTCGCCGGACATAACGCGCCGCTGTTTACCAATCCGCGCGATCCGGACCACAAGTCGGCCG
>JBJKQU010000222.1:0-3911 GCA_046705025.1 Candidatus Kryptoniota bacterium
AAACCAGACCTTCTATGTGAATGGGATTTGCAAGCGGCAATCTTGCCGGGTCGGGGAAAATCTTGAGCTTGGAGAAATTCTGTAATGGCTGCTCGACGCCCGTCTTTAATTCAGTTATCCCATACTGCGTCGCGAAGTATACGATCCCATCTTTCCTGTCGCACGCGACGGCAAGGACATCGTTGCTGGGGAGCGGACTATTCGTGACGTTGTAGCTGGTGATCGGTGTATTGCCGTCACGCGAGATAACGTAGACCCCGGTGTTGGTCGCAACCCATTTCTGGTCGAGCGCATCGTAATCTATGCTGTTGATGTTCTGATCGAGCAATGAGTAAATCGACTGGAGGTAGATCGTATACGACGGGTCAGGGTCATAGATGACGTCCATTCCAAGATCAGTACCGATCCAGACCTGGTCTTCGTTATCGACGAGCAAGGCAGTAATGTGATTACTCAGGAGCCCCGAGTTCCCCTGGGTCACTTCAAAACTCTGGTCGTCCGCGGTAGTGTTGAAAGTCCCGCCTGCGTTGAAATAAAGCAGACCTGCGAAACTCGTCGTCCCGCTTATCCCGTACTTGTCGCCGGTCCATACCCCTCCGAAAGCGTCTACCGCGACCGGCGCGAAACCGGCCACCGGCGTAACGAAGTTGTGGAAACGTTACCACGTGTTGTCCTGCTTCGAATATGCCAGGATCGGATCGTTCGTGTATGAAGAGCGATTAATCACCCATATATTTCCCGAGGCGTCAGCCGCTGCGCCGCCGACGAGGATTAACTTGGGATCATCAGGGAATCCGACCAGCGGCGAATTCGAGTTGTCGAAGGTTTTTATAGAGTCGCCGTCCATGAGAACGAATTCTCCCCGATATGAGGAGGTATCTCCCGGCCCTCCCCACGAGCCTGCGGCAATTTCATTTCCTCCGACTGAATTCATTTCGTAAAAAGTGTTTGTCGTAAGTTGTGGAGTATTGCTCTGACTGAAATTCGTCCAAACGGAGCCGTCGAACTTCATGATAGCCACCCCCACATCACTGGCGCCGCTTGTAGCGCACCAGAGATTCCCGGAGCCATCTACCGCCAGGTCGGACACGATATTCGTGGCAGGGCCCGGGGGCAACACACGTTTTGCAGAAGAGCCAAGAACAATGATGCCCTGGGAAGTGCCGGCGACGGATTGCGAGTCGGAAAGAGCTACTACGTCGTTAAGATGGGTTCCGTCTGCGTAAATCGTCGAGAACGAACCGTCGTTGCCCAGCCTGAACAGTCCCTGCGCCGTGTTAATCAATAGCGAGTTCGGCTGTGCAGAAAGACTGTATACAGCGGAACCGGGGACAGCAGAATACTGTAGCATAGTTGATCCGTCACTCGTGTAAAACAACCCGTGTTGTGTACCGATATACAAGGATCCGTTGAACACAGCCAGAGCGTTCACACCGTCGCTGAAGCCAAGTCCAGTGAAGACTTTCCAGAGGTCGGGTGCAGCAAGATTCACGGAGGCCTGCGGCGCATAAGAAAGCCCAAACTGATGCGCGACGTAGATATACCCGTTGAAAATCTCCGCTGCGTTCGCCTGAATGGAACCCTGGTTCGGATAAAAATGCGAGTAAGTGTCGAGTACATGAAAGGTCGAACGCGCGATAAGCACAACTCCGAATGGGGTACAGGCAAACAGCGTATCTCCCGCAGTTGAAAGGTGAACAATTCCTTTTGAGATCTGTGAGAATTTAGCAATGTCACTCTGCGATCTTAATGCCTTTCCCCGCTGGTCAAGCTCGTCGATCGAACCATCTCCCTCCCCGACAACCACATAAGAGCCCGAGTCCGAAACGATTGCAGTAGCCTGTATGTTGGAGAGATCCTCTGTCGTCGTGAATTGGAGAAAATCGCCGGTGGCGGGGTCATAAGAAAATACTCCTCCACTTGTCGCGGCCCAGACCTTACCCGAGGCAACGGTAATCCCGTTCACGTTGTACATACTGGAGTAGTTTTTCCAGATGGGTGTTTGAGCCAGGACAGGCAGAGATACTGACAGCAACAGAAAAATGAAGACGGCTTTTGCTCTCATAGACCGATCAGAACTGTCCGTACAGGTTTGCCATTTCCACTGCTGCCTCCGCCGCGTCGAATCCCTTATTGCCGGCTTTTCCCCCTGCACGATCGACGGCTTGTTCCATCGTATCGGTCGTCAGGACAGCATATATCACCGGTATCTTCGAACTCAAGGAAAGCTGACCCAGACCTTTCGCGGACTCGCTCGCGATGTAGTCGAAGTGGGGAGTCTCGCCTCTGATGACCGCTCCGAGACAGAACACGGCGTCGTGTTTTCCGGCTTCGATAATTTTCTTTGCGACCGCCGGAATCTCAAAGGCGCCCGGACACCTGTAGATCTCAATCGCGTTGTCCGCAACACCGTGTCTCAGAAGCCAGTCCATGGCGCCGGACAGTAGTCTCTCCGTGATGATGGAATTGAACCTGCTAACGACCACGGCAATCTTCAGCTTGCCGCCGTCCAGCTTACCTTCGTGGTGAACCAACTTTTTCTCCTTTAGAATGCGTTGACAGAGTCAATGCTGCAGCCTGGCCAGCATCCTGTTTACCCAGTCATGACATATCAGATATTTTCCGAGGCTCTCATCATCGTTCTTCAAACCGCCGTGAAAATCGCTGCCGCCGGATTTGAGAAGCGAGTTGTCGTCCGCAAACTTGTTGTAGAATGCGACTTCCTCTTCCGTATGTGAAGGATGAATAACCTCAATTCCGTCCAGACCAGCGGCCAGCAATTTCCGCAACAGGTCTTCGTCCACATAATGCGACGGATGTGCGAGAAAACTTAAGCCACCCGCCTTCGCAATCAGGGCCAACGCCCTCTCTGGCGGGAATGGGTAGTTGGCTTCGTAGGCGGGCCGCCCTATTCCTATGTATTTATGGAAAACCTCTTCATATGAGCGGGCGTATCCGTCTTCGACCATCGTGTTGGCGATATGTGGCCGCCCCACCGAACTGTTTTCACCGGCAGTTTCCAGCACCCTCTCGAACCTCAGCGGAATCTTTATGCGATTCAGCTTCGCGACAATTTTTCTTGCGCGTTTGATCCTGGCTTCCTTTAACTCATCGAGCCCGGCGCTGAATTCTGAATCCGTGTAATCGAAAAAAAAGCCCAGAAAATGAAGTTGAAAACGCCCAAACCTGGAGGTGATCTCTATTCCCGGCACGGTAGTGATCCCATCATTTCGCGAGAGCCTCTCCGCCTCTGCGAGTGCCGAAACGCTGTCATGGTCACAGATTGCAAGAGTCGTTATTCCTGCAGCTCTTGCCTTTTCAATTAATGCCGCGGTCCCCAGCGCACCGTCCGAGTATTCCGTGTGCGTGTGAAAATCTATCTTATCTGCACTGGACCGTGGTTCCACTTCATCAACTGAATTTCTGCCTGAAAGTGTCGTAGTCGAGGATTATAACCATGCTGCCGTCAACCTGAAGCAATTTTAATTTCTCCATCTTGCTGAATGTCCGGGAGACCGTCTCCCTTGTCGTGCCTGCCATGTTCGCAATTTCCTGTTGAACAGGCAAGTTATCAATCTCTACCTTACCCTGCCTGATGCGGCCGCGCTCATCCGCGAACTGGAGGAGAACATACCCTACGCGATGATACGCGTCCTTCAGGGACAGGCTCTTGATAAGAGCATCCGCTCTTCTCAATCGCTGAGTAAGATGTCTCAGCAAAGATATGGCTATGCTCGGATATTCGTGGAGAAGTCCGAGAAAATCCTTCCGGTGAATCATGAACAGCTCGGCGGTGTCAAGAGCGACCACACTCGCTGAACGCGCTTCTCCGTCCAGCAGCGCCATCTCTCCGAAAATGTCGCTCGCACCCAGGATGCTGAGGATGACCTCGCGTCCATCCTCTCCCACCC
>JBJKQU010000223.1:0-6848 GCA_046705025.1 Candidatus Kryptoniota bacterium
GAACGAGAGTTCTCTTAGTCTTCGTCTTGCCTCGGCGTCGTAAGCCTGTGCATTAGCCATGGCTTCCCGTTTCTGGTCGAAGTAGGCCCCTGTTATATTTGCAGTTTCCTTCGATGTGGCGACGTACTCCACCGCGTCGGCTCCTTCTCCTATCGTACTCATCGTGCTTCCGAAGAAATCGAATACCATATTCGTGTTCATCAGGGTGGCGGGGTGCAGTGCGTTGACTACGACACCTTTGTCCCTAAGCTCTTCAGCCAGATCCATAGTAAACATAATCTGAGCAAGCTTGCTCTGGCGGTACGCCCTGAAGCTGTCGTAACCTTTTTCGAGCATGACATCGTTGAAATCGAGCGGGTGTTGTCCCACCGAAGAGACGTTTATTATCCGTGCCGGTGCGGCAGCCTGTATTAGGGGAAGGAGTGAATAAGTCAGCAGAAAATGTGACAGATAGTTCACCTCGAACCTGAGTTCAATCCCCTCCTTACTCAGTTCTCTCTTGCGGCTTCCTTTCGGACCGCCTCCCAGCCCTGCGTTGTTTATCAGCAGGTCCAGCCTGTCGTGTCTGTCGAGGACAACCTTTGCCATCTTTCTGACCTCCTCCAGCGAAGATAGGTCTGCGTTGTAATACTCCAGCGTGTTCTGCCCGCCGCCCATTTCCGAAAGGGCGGCTTCACCTTTCTTCTCATTGCGGCCATGCAATAGCACCGCAGCTCCTCTGTTCGCCAGCCGGCGCGCTACTTCCTTTCCCAGCCCGTCGGTCGCGCCTGTTATCATTACTACTTTATCTTTCAGATCATTCATGATTTCGTCTCTCCGAGAACTTTGAATTTCCACCGGCATCCTGTACCCGTGCTTCTTATCTCAAACATTCCCCGATTAGTTTGGGTTTCATGGAAGGACTTTCGAAAATCCGATGCCGGTATCCGGATTGTCAAAAACGGTAGCTGAAGCCTCCCATCAGTGATCCGAATGTAGTCGGACCGGAGAATATCCCCTGGTAATAGACGTTCAGGAAGAGTCGGCCTAAGAGCCTCGTGTTAAGGTTCATGTCTACCTGCTCTTGCGTGCTTCTTGCGGTGGTAGTTCCGAAAACATAGGCTTGTTTCTGGAATCCAAGTGAAAGGGTTGTTGAATTGAAACTGAAGTATTTTATGATGCTTATCCCATACAAAGAACCGCTCATGAAACCGGTTTTGATGGCGTTGTATGAGATTGTCGCTGCCAGTCCGAAAGGAGGAATGTTTCCCTGTGTGATCGATGCGTTAATGTTTCTCGTCGGGGAGACGTCTCCCTGCTGAAAACTGTATCCGCCCCGCATTCTCAGGAAGCTGTTTGCAAACGGTCTGAAAGTGGCCCCGAGCATCACGTTATGCCTGAGCTCGTTTTGACTCAGAAGAAGGCTATCGACTGAAATTCCGAAAGTCTGATAGTATATCGTGTTTCTCAGGGCGCTGTAGGACAGGCTGAGTGAGACACGGTTGATGGGAGTATAGAAAGCTGACAGGTACATGTCGGTGAGAGAAAGATCCGAAGCCGGTGTACCGTTCTTCATGGTGAATATATCTGCTTCGCCGGACAGGTAGAAGCTCAAATCGGAAGACGGATTTGTCACATTCTGGAAATAGATGAACCTTCTATCGGTCTTCATCCTGTTGTACTGCTGAAAGAGACCTATCGTATTCATCACGTTGCCGCCGCTGAATGTGTCTGCACGGCTGACGTACCCTCCAAGTTCGAAGAGATATGGGCTGTATCCGTAAGTGTAATAATCCGGCCGGGATCCGATCGCCGCCCCTACGACTACAGGGCCCGCGTCACTTTGAAGTTGGATCCCGTCTATCGGCCCGATTTCAGATATGGCCGGGTTTATGTGCCGTCCGGCCCACGCCTTGAAGCCTGCGACATGATAACCCAGAGCAAAGTCGTAGACTTTCAGATTGCTGAACGGGTTCGCGGTCAAATCCTTCCACTGGCCGCCCAGGTAAGTGTAATTCATGTAGCTCGAGAACGAGATTCTGTCGTTCACCAGGTTGTCGCCGTTGACAGCTAAGGAATAGTACCACCTCTGGGCGCCGTTACCGGTGGAGAAATTTGAAAAGCTTGAGTATGAATTGCCGGTTACTCCACCATATATCCTGGCGGCCCGGTTATCGCCGTGGACTTCCGGCACCATGGGTGCCGGAAGTCGCGAATCCCGCGAGGCTGCAACCAATGGCTCGGGTCCGGGCGTTCGCGCTTTGTCTGTGGCTGCATCAGGGACCATTAAAGCATAAACCGTTTCTCCGGACTTCAAACGCGGCTTGCCGATGATTTCCCCTGAGCAGGACTCCGATGAAAGGTAGCGTACGACCATGACCGGGACGGGCCTTCCGTTTCCGGCGAGATAAAGTGTGTCGCCCGGCGCCAATCCTCCGGTGCTTGAGAACCTGACGTAAAGATTCAGGCTGGTGATAAAAGTGATTTTGCCTTCCATCTTTTTTTGCCTGGCCGCCTGAGCGCTCGACTCTCCTGCGGTTACCAATATGATCCAGCCGGCGGCAAGGGCCGCGAAGCCGTGCCCTTTCCTCCGCATCAGTCGTCTCCCGCCTTTCCGTTAGCATGGCAGCTGTAGCACGAGGTCGGACTGTAAACGTAATTTCTGACATCCGTGTGGTGCGGGTCCGTGCTTGCCTGGCTGTGGCACGAGTTCGTGCAAGAAAACTGAGCGAAGTTCGAGCTGTTGATATGGCATCTGGTGCAAGAAACGTTGTGGCTTCCCGTCAAGGGGAAGAAAGTCGTGTGGTCGAATGTCGACGGGCTCCAGGCCGTCTGGGTATGGCATTGAGTGCAGTCGGTCGCGAAGCCCGCCGGCTGATGTGCGGGGTTCGTTGTGGCGTCGTAATCCTTCTGGTGACACCCATAGCATGTCGAAGGAGTCGTATTATAATTACCGTTATGGCACTGGTCGCAGGAGAGCGTGGTGTGTGCCCCGGCGATTACGAAGTAACTGCTGTGCGCGGGAAAAGTGGCGGGCTTCCATCCCTGATTGGTGGTGTGGCATGTGCCGCAGTCCGTTGAAAGGCCGAGTTTTGCATGGCCTGGGTTTGTCGTCGACTGATAATTGCTTTGGTGGCAGCTCACGCAGGCAGTCGGCGTGTTTGTGTAACCTGAAGCATGGCATTGAGAACACTGCAGATTTGAGTGACCGGCCGTCAGAAGAAAACCCGTCTTGCTGTGGTCGAAGCTCGCGTTCCCCCAGCTGTTGACCGTGTGGCACTGAGAGCAATCGTGTGGGAACCCACCCTGAACATGATTGGGGTCTGTAGCTTCTACGAAGTCGGAACTGTGGCACGTGTAGCAGTCGGTGGACAGCCCTTTGAAATTGTTTCCCCTGGCATGGCATGCGTAACTGTTCTGAATGTTATGCCCGCCAACCAGTGGGAAGAAGCTATGGTCGAAATTACCCGCGGCCCAAACTAACCCGGAGACACTGTGGCATTGCTGGCATTGCGTGGAGAACCCGGCCTCGACATGATTTGGAGAGGTCGCGGCATAATAGTCCTTCGAGTGGCATGTCATGCACGCCACATTAATCGGGGGAAAGTACAGCCTGGAGTAGCCGCTGTGGCAGCTCGAACAGTCGAGGTTCTGGTGCGCTCCCACGAGCGGAAACCTCGTTCGCTGGTGAAGCTCATTTTCGTTGGGTATTATCCACGTCGTTGTCGTGTGGCATCCGGCGCAATCCGGACCGACGGAGTTCTGGTGTACGTCCGGATGGCAGCCTCTGCACAAGGTCGGAGCTTGCGAGAAGACAAGGCTCTTGTGGCATGCCCGGCAGCTAACGGCCGCGTGTTGTCCCGTTAGCGTGAATGGTGTCTCGCTGTGATTGAACTTGAGCTGCTCTGGCATGACGTTCCAGCCGGACGGCACATGACAATCGGAGCAATCGAGGTTGAAGTTTTTCCCGTGAGGGGATTGGGCAATCGTCAGGACGGGGTATAGCAATACCACCGCCAGAAGCGTCAGCACTCTCATTTTTTTTACACGTTGTCCGGTTAAATAAAAATGAAATTACCCAGCTACAAGTAGCTGGTTTCTCGCCTAATCGTCCTCCTACCTGCAAGAGGATAGAAAAAGGTGAAATTAATTGCAAGGGACGAATAGCGGCGTTTTGGCGGGATCGGCCGGTTTGACGCGAGTATCTCGCCGGAATAACCGCTCGTTTCATGTTCATTTCATGAAACGGGCCTAACTTACATAAGGTTTTCCGAATGCGCGAATGCGGAGAGCGCGGCTAAAGGCATTCGGGAATTGAAAATCACCGACGGCGTCTTTACGCTCCCGAGCGCTGATTGACGCGATACGGCAGCCCATGGTCCTCGATTTATATTTCGGTCACATGCTGCAATTCGCGAAGCAGGTTTCTGTTTGCAGGGATGATTTTCCAAGCGAATGTGAATGCCCACAGGCAAATACCTCCTTGCGGGTCTCACTTGATGAACAAAGAAAAACAGGCGCGAGGGAAGTAAGATGAGCCAAAAGCCGCTTCCCTCGTGCGTTCTTCCCCGACGCAAAGTCGGACGGACTGCAACTATTTTTCCGATTTTTGCCGGTCCAATTTCATATCCACTTCACAGGCGGCTCTTACTTTGGTAAAAAACCTAAAACCAAAGAGGAGATATCATGAAGATCAAAACTCTTGCAGTTATCGCCATGGCGCTCAGCCTGCCGTTGCTGGCTCAGGCGCAAATGAAGCCTGCTGTGACGAAGTCCCAGGCCGAGCAAGCCGCTCTTGCCGCGGTGAACGGCGGCAAAGTACTGAGCGGTGAATATGAAATTGAAGGAGGCAAACATGTCTGGTCATTCGACGTCCGCAAGTCGGGAATCATAAAGGAAGTATGGGTCGACCCCGTCTCGGGAATGGTTATTAAAGTCGGGAACGAGTCGATGTCCCACGAAAAGGCGGAGCGGACAGGCGAGCATAAAGTGACGACCGGAAGCCACATGGCGGCAACGCACCATAGCAGGTTGTCTCCGGGCATAACGAAATCTGCCGCTGAGAAACTCGCGCTGAAAGCGGTCCATGGAGGAAAGGTGGTTTCGGCCGCCAAGGTCAGGGAGGACAAGATCATGGTGTGGTCCGTGATAGTAAACAAATCAGGCGTCAAGAAGGATGTCTGGATAAGTCCCGAGAACGGGCGTGTGCTGAAGACATCCACCATGCCCGGCAAATCGATGTTGCCGAAGAATTAATGAAGGGATATCTGGCAATAATTGCATCGAATCTTTTAACTTGAAACAATAATAGGGCGGCGATCCCGGCCGCCCTTGTCTTAAACCAGAATTGACACTCAGCATCAAAGGAGCGAATGTATTCCAGGCGTTTAGTCGCGGGGCTGTTGTTCGTGCTGATTTCATTTTGCGGCTCGACGGCATTTGGACAGGCGAATCCCGTCTCGCTGTCTGATTACGTTAATGCCGCGCTCAAGAACAACCCCATGGTTGGCTCGGCTGCTCAGACGAAGCGGTCGGCGGAATTTACAAGTGAAGGAATCAGGAAAGGGTATTATCCACAGATAGGTATTGCCTCTCACCTGATTGTTCCGCCCGGATACGATCCCGCCATCACCAACGGCGGTGAGTTCGGGGCGCAGATCACCGGTTCTTACATGCTTTACGACGGCGGCGCGAAATCGCTCGAAGAGAGCAAGGGAAATGTCGGCGTGGAACAGGGCTCGCTTGGCGAGAAACTGACACGGGCCGACATTGTCTATTCAGTCTCCAACGCGTACGTCGCCGCAGTCAAACAGAAGAGAGAACTTCGGATCGTGGAAAGAGAGTATTCACTCCTGGCCGACTACCTTCAGCTCATAAAACAACTACATGCCGCGGGCCAGGGAAGCGAGACGGATCTCCTGAAGACGACGGTCGATCTGAACAACGCGCTGATCGACATAAACAGCCGCAAGGTTGCCTACAGAAACGCCCTTCTATCGCTCGCTCAGGTTGCCGGACTCCCTTCATCCGAGGTGACAAGCGTAGACTCGGTAATGCCTGCGATTGAATTCGATACGACATTCAACCTCTCTCAGAACGTGGATCTGGAGTCGCAGAGGCTTGTATTGAAACAGGCCCAGCTTGACGCGCAGCTGGCCGGCTCGAAACTCAGGCCGACCGTGTCCCTCGCTGCTGATGCGGGTGCATTGACATCTCTCCCGACCATCGAACAGGGTCTGGCAAATGTATTCGGCGCGTCTGTTGGGATTTCGGTTTCGGTGCCCGTATTTACTTTCGGTTCCCTGCATGACAATTACAGCGCTGCCCAGGCGAGCGCCAACAGCATAGCTCTCCAGAACAAATATTCTGAGAGTGTGCTCGAGCGCGAGTTTGAGGCTACGGTAAACGAGATAGCGCAAGCCGATTCCGAGATCGCGGCCCTTCAAAGAAACCTGGTCATCGCGCAGGAGAACATGGTCCTCTCCAAGGCACAGTATGCGGGGGGAAGCGGACTCAGTCTGGACGTCCTGAACGCAATTCAAATGGTGAATCAAATTCGTCTCTCTATTGAAGACACCAAGGCGTCAAGGGAAATGAGTATCCTGAAATTGAACAGGCTTAATTATTCCGGAGCAAACTTAGAATGATGAAGAAGCTTTTTGTCCTCCCGGCACTGGTCCTCCTGGCCTCCCTTGTCGGCGGCTGCGCTCATAAAGGTGAGGGTGATGCGGAGGAAATAAGACCTCGCGCCGATGTGCAGGTTGCGCCAGCCAGGCTGGGGAATATAAACGACATGGTGAGCGCCACCGGATCGTTCACTGTTCTACGCGATGAGAGAGTCAAGTCCACAGTTGCGGGGAAGGTCGAGA
>JBJKQU010000224.1:0-34019 GCA_046705025.1 Candidatus Kryptoniota bacterium
CCGCTGCGGAGGAGCGTGGACGTCCATATCCTTGAACCGGTCGACAGGGTGGTCTCCATGTCCCGCGAGGAATTCGGTTATTGGACTGCACGCGTCGATGGCATTGGCGATGGCGCTCTCTACCGCTACCGGCTGGACGGGGCTCTCGAACGTCCTGATCCCGCGTCGCCGAGCCAGCCGCAAGGGGTGCACGGGCCGTCGATGGTTCTTGACCACAGCCGTTTCGGCTGGCATAACCCGAATCCTGGAATAGAGCTCAATGACTATGTAATCTATGAAATGCACGTCGGGACATTTACAAGGGAAGGTACGTTTGCCTCAGCGGCCGCCAGGCTGTCGGAGCTGAGCGCTTTGGGCGTCAACGCCGTAGAAGTAATGCCGGTGGGGCAATTCCCTGGTAAGAGGAATTGGGGGTATGACGGCGTCTACCCGTACGCCGCTCAGAATTCGTACGGCGGTGCTGTTGGTCTCAAGGCGTTCGTCGACGAAGCTCACAAGCAGAAGATGGCCGCGATTCTCGATGTAGTCTATAACCATCTGGGACCCGAGGGCAACTATCTGCGTGACTTCGGTCCGTATTTTACTGACCGGTATAAAACCCCATGGGGTGAAAGTGTCAACTTCGACGGCGCCTACAGCGACGGAGTCTGCGATTTCTTCATAGCAAATGCTCTGTATTGGTTAAGAGAATTCCGTTTCGATGCGCTTCGCGTCGATGCCGTCCATGCGATATCCGACATGGGGGCGCATCCGTTTTTGCAGCGGCTCGCCGAGGCCGTCGACGACGAATCCGCGCGTTCGGGTACGAGAAAGTATCTGATAGCGGAGAGCGATCTGAACGATTCCCGGATCCTTCGCGGCAGAGCAGAAGGCGGCTTTGGTATTCATGCCCAATGGAGCGACGATTTCCATCACTCGCTGCACACCCTCCTGACGGACGAGTCCCGCGGCTACTACGCGGACTTCGGCAGTATAGACCATATGGTCAGGACGTTGAAGAGAGGGTTCTGTTATTCCGGCGGCTATTCAGTGGCACGGAAGAGAACCCACGGCAACGACGTATCGGGATTTCACACAGGCCGATTTGTCGTATGCTCGCAGAACCATGACCAGGTTGGCAATCGCATGCTCGGTGAACGCCTGATATCTCTTTGCGATTTCGAGAGAGCTAAGCTCGCCGCGGCCGTAGTTATACTCTCGCCTTACATACCCCTTCTCTTCATGGGGGAAGAGCATGGCGAGGACAACCCGTTTCTTTATTTTGCCGATCACAGTGACGACTCTCTGAAAAGTGCCGTCCGCGAGGGTCGCAAAGCTGAGTTTGCCGAGTTTCACGAACAAGGAAATCCCCCCGACCCGTTTGCTCTCCAGACGTTTGAAAAATCAAAGGTCGACTGGGATAAACGGAACAGAGAGCCGTATTCCAGAATGTACCGATTTTATAAGGAACTGATTCGAGTCAGAAAATTGTATCCGGCGATATCGCCGTGCTCGCGCGACAGACTCGAGATAATCCGTTACGGGGATACATCGGTACTCTCGATCCGTTATCTTCATGAGACAGAGTCTGCCGTTTGTCTCTTCAATTTCGGGAAAGTAGTTGGAGAGGTGAGCTGGGAGATCAGGGGACGCTGGGAAAAAGTTCTCGATTCCATGGCAGCTGATTGGACTAAGAATGCAACGGCGCTGCCGGATAGAATAGAGACCACGACAGAAAGACTCGAACTGAGACCTTATCAATGCGTAGTCTACGTCAGACTGCCGGGTCAGGTTTAGATCGGAGAAGCCTTTATATGGAAGAACTTCATGTTCCGCGGGCAACATATCGCCTACAATTTACGCCTGAATTCCGGTTCAGGGACGCGCTCGAGCTTCTTCCTTACTTGCAGCGGCTCGGGATAAGCCATATTTACGCCTCGCCGGTAACCAGAGCGCGGACGGGAAGTACACATGGCTATGACGTTTGCGACCCGAAGACTGTGAATCCGGAACTTGGGACCCTTGATGAGTTCGAAGAGCTGCTGAAGGAAGTAACGGACCGAAAGATGGGATGGCTGCAGGACATTGTCCCAAACCACATGGCCTATTCGCATGAGAATCCTTACCTGGTCGATGTGCTGGAGCATGGGATGGCGTCGCGCTACGCCGACTTTTTCGACATCACGTGGGACCACCAGCACGAAAGTCTCCGCGGACGGCTGCTGGCCCCGTTTCTCGGAAAGCCCTACGGCCAGTGTGTAATTGACGGTGAGCTGAAAATCGCGTTCGAAAACGGCGGTCTGTGGGTTACCTATTTTGACCAGCGCTACCCGCTTTCACCTGAATCATATTGGGATGTCTTCGGCGCGGACATCGAAAAGCTGCAGACCGTTATCGACCCGGAGACGGACGATTACATGAGCCTTTTCGGCGCCCTTCACGCTCTCAAGAACCTTTCGGGCGTCAGGTCAAGGCGTGAGAGAGCTGCGCAATCCTCCATGGCTAAATCGGTGGTCCGCCGCCTCTACGAAGAGCACCTCTCTGTCCGGAGGCATGTTGAGGAGCGTGTTCAGGAATTCTCCACGGGTTCCGTGTCCGCAAATGCGCGCTTTGACGCTCTGATGTCGAAGCAGAACTTCAGGCTCGCCTTCTGGAAAGTAGCGGCGGAGGAGCTTAATTACAGGCGTTTCTTCACGGTCAGCGACCTGATCTGCATACGTGTCGAATACGAACGAGTCTTTGAAGAGACGCATTCCTTCATACTCGGGTACGTGGAGAGGGGGCTGATCAATGGGCTTCGAGTCGACCACATCGACGGACTGTTCGATCCTGCAGGCTATCTGAACCGGCTCCGCAGGCGTGCGCCTCAGGCTTACATTGTCGTTGAGAAGATTCTTGCCAAGTGTGAAAGCCTTCCCTCCGATTGGCCCATCCAGGGTACCACTGGTTACGACTTCCTCAATCATCTGAGTTACTCGTTGTGCGACAGGGAGACCGAGAAGCGGTTCGACACACTTTACGCGAAATTCATCGGAGAACGGGTTGATCCCGTCGAGCTTCAGATTGACAAGAAACGACTTATAATCGGGAAACACATGGCGGGTGATATCGACAATCTTGCGCGCCTGGTGATGCGAATCGCGGGGGTTGACCTGATGGGACGGGACATCACGCTTTACGGTCTCCGCCGGGCTTTGGTCGAGGTGCTGACTCATTTTCCGGTTTACCGGACTTACATTACCACGGATACCTTCACCGACGACGATGCGCGTGACATCGCCGTCGCACTGAAGCTCTCGCGGGAGACGATGGCGGGACTGGCAGTCGAATTCGATTTCATAGAACGGTTCCTAATGGTGAAAGGCGACGTCGTCCACGAAGCGGATTTCGACGAGGCATGGAGAAGCGCCGTGATGCGGTTTCAACAATTCACCGGACCGCTGATGGCCAAAGGGTTCGAGGATACGCTCTTTTACGTGTACGACCGGAACATCGCGCTCAACGAGGTCGGAGGCTGGCCCGATCACTTCGGCATAACCCTGAGAGACTTCAACCGCTTCGTCTCAACCCGAAATCTAACGCACCCCGTTTCGATGAACGCCACAGCCACGCACGACACGAAGCGGGGTGAAGATACCCGCGCCCGCCTGCTGGCACTGAGCGAGATGCCGACCGAATGGGGGGAGCGACTGGCATCATGGACGAAGCTGAACACTTTTTACGTCCAGGAATGCGAGGGCGAGGCTTATCCCGATCGGAACGACCAGTACCTTTTCTATCAGACGCTGGTTGGGACGTTTCCTTTCGATGGCATGATCGACGAGGGTTATGTCGGCCGCCTCGAGAACTACATGGTCAAGGCAGTGCGGGAGGCAAAGGTGCACACGGCTTGGATTAAGCCCGACGAGGACTACGAGAGGGCAATTTCCGGGTTTGTGAGAAAATGCCTGGATGAATCGCGAAACGCCGCGTTCATCAGGGAGCTCCGGGCATTTGCCCGCGATATTTCGTGGTTCGGGATGCTCAATTCGATCTCACAACTCGTCCTCAAGCTTACGCTGCCCGGCGTTCCGGATTTCTATCAGGGGACCGAGTTTTGGGATTTCAGCCTGGTCGATCCGGACAACCGGAGGCCTGTGGACTTCAGGAAGCGCTCTGCCATTTTGGAGGAAGTTGGCAAGCCGGGCGTGGAACCGGGTGAGTTCCTCGTCTCGCCCGAGGACGGCCGCTTGAAGATGCATGTCGTCCGAAAGTGTCTTGATTTACGCGAGGAAGATGCGGGGTTGTTTCGGGGATCAGATTTTGCTGCCACGGCGGTAAGGGGAGAACACACCAGAAATGTGATTGGCTTCAGCCGGACAGGCTCCGGGGAAAGCTTGTTGGTGGTCGTGCCGCGGCTGACGGCCAGTCTTGTCCAGCCGGGTGAGTTTCCAACAGGTGACGATGTTTGGGGAGATACCCGTATCGAACCCGGTAGATCCATCCTAGAGACCACCATGGTGAATATCTTCACCGAGAAGAAGGTAGAAATATCTGAGAACGTAAAGTTGTGTGCGCTATTAAGTTCATTTCCCGTGGCGGTTCTTGTCGGCAAACCGGCAAACGACGACTGAGGAAAGAGTTCAGTTTTACGGCGGCCTATGCGCGAGACAAAGAGTCTGTTCGGTGTTCTGGCAGCACTTTTTCTTCTGTCGGCTTCCGGTTCTGCTCCGGCGACGGGCAGGGGAGTTTCAGCCCAGCTGGCGCCGCTCGGCATTAGCCCTTCTGTCACATACGATGGAGACGCGTTTGCAAACCTTACCGGCGGGCTGCGAAGAGGGGGCACATACCTTGGTAATCTGAACATCCAGTTGGCACTGGACGGGAGACGGCTCGTCGGGTGGCAGGGTGGTTCTCTCTTTCTTACGGGGATGTTCTTGCACGGCGGCCGTCCAAGTCGGCTGAGCGGTGACGCGCAGGGAGTCAGCAACATTGCCGGGCCAGGAGGCTGGGAGCTGTATGAGGCATGGATTCAGCAAAACATTTTGCACAATCATGTTTCAGTTCTTGCGGGCCTTTACGATTTGAACAGCGAGTTTTACAGCCTTGAGTCGGCAGGACTCTTCCTGAACAGTTCGTTCGGAATAGGTCCGGCGTTTTCACAGACAGGGGCAGAAGGCCCCTCCATATTTCCACGGACCGCGTTCGGTGTGCGCCTGGCTGTTAAGCCGATGCGCAGCCTCGTTTTCAGGGCTGCAGCGATTGATGGTGTGCCCTGGGTACGGCCGAACGGTATCTTTGCCGCTTTTCGTCCGCGAGACGGACGCCTATATGCCGCCGAAGCCGCGTGGCTGGTTCGCCCTGCGGGTGGCGATGCCCCGGGCAACCGCAGACTGAGGATCGGACGGCTTGCCCAGCTCCCTCCTTACAGCACGAAGATTGCCATCGGTGTCTGGCATTACACATCCAGATTCAGTGACCTAAGCGTTAGAAGTGTCTCCGGGAAACCTACTCAACGGCGCGGAGATACGGGGGTTTATCTCTTGATGGATCATCTGCTTCTTCAGCACGGTGGCACCAGACTGTCAGGCTTTGTTCAGGCGGGGCTCGCTGACCCACGGGTGGCGAGGTTTGGTGCTTACCTCGGCTTCGGAGCTGTGGCAAGCGGATTCATCCCCGGCAGGAAGTCGGATGAAGTTGGCTTGGGGGTGGCGACCGCTTTCAACGGGTCGCATTATATTCAGGCACAGGAGCAGAAGAGGAAGACTGTGAGGCGCGCTGAATCCGCGATAGAGCTTACCGCGCTTCTGAGAGGTGCCGAATGGTTAGCCATTCAGCCAGACCTTCAGTACATTATTTCGCCCAACACAGGCAGCCTGGAGAACGCGGTCGCCGCACAATTCCTCTTTGAGTTTTCATTCAACTGAAGTTCTGTGCGCGTATAAGAATCACCAGCGCCGCGAGAAGGAATGCCCAGAAGACCACTGCTCCGATGGTCGCCTTCTTGGCCTTTTCGGCTTCCCACCACTTGATCGGGTGTATTCCCTGAATCAGGAATGTCAATACACCTGCTAGATTGATGCAGATGATGTTCGTCAGAAAAAGAAGCAAAGCTCCGTAAGCTGTTTCAGGGTGGCCGGCTCCAAGCATCATTCCCGTCGTTGCCAGTGACGGCAGAACAGCCAGTGCGACAGTCACTCCGATCAGCATAGTCGACAACCCGATGGTGAACGATAGTGCCCCCGCGGCACCGGCAGCGAGGGATAGGGTGACAGCCCCAAGGTTTGCGCTGCTATATTGAACGATGCTGCCAGTTCCCGAGCCTGGTTTGAACCACAACCCTATCCCCACCGACACTATCAGGACCGAAAGGAAATAAAATACGCTGGTGATGAATGACTTCCTGAAGAATGGGAAATCTCCGAGCGTCGTCGCCAGCGACATGGCCATGTTCGGACCCAGGAGGGGGGCAATGACCATAGCACCGATTATCATTACGGTGTTTCCCCTAAGAATCCCGAATGCGGCAACGAGAGTCGACAATACAGCCAGTGCCGTGTAGACAATGCTCAGTTGAGATTTGTCCGAAATGTCGCTGTACAGTTCCTCAATACTGAGGTGCTTGCCCTTGGAGAAGAAACCGTTCGTCTTCTTTTGAAGGGGTCCTTTTCCATCGTCCTTCACTTCAGGAAGCGTCGCGTCCACAGAGATCAGCACTAGTCTAAACTCCTTAGATTCGGAGAACCTTTCATTCAGGGAAGCCAAGACTTCGTCGGTGTTTTCCGCATCCACCAGGAGCATGACTACCTGTCTGCCGTTATCGGAGCGGTACCTCCATGAATCCAGAACTGAACGATTCTTCAAAACATCTTCCACGTCGGTGGAGGGATCGCCCTTTATCGTCAGTTCAATCAGTCGAAGCGCCATTAACGGTGTATGCTTGCCATTCTTGCGGGTCCTTCTACAAGGCTTACATTAAATGACGGGCGCAAGTTCCCCGTTGCCGGGGTAACATGGAATGTGATAGAAGGCATTGGCACCTGGGCAATGTCCTCACCGACCGACGCTGCTTGCCCGCCAAACCGTGAAATCGCCTTACGAGCTGCAACCCGACCACAGCAGGTCTACCTGGACAATGCTGCGAAATCCTCGTCCGAGAGGTCCATCTTGCCTGCTTCCAGGTTTTCCTTCAGATGGTGGGCGGAGCTCGTTCCGGGGATAAGCAGTATGTTCAGTGAACGCTTCAGCAGCCACGCCAACGCTATCTGAGCTACGGTAGCATCGTACCTTTTTGCGATCTTGTCGACACCGTCCTTCATTCTGTCTGGCCCTGATGCCAACGGAAACCAGGGAATGAACGCGATGTTCTTTTCTGCCGTGTAATCGACGACTTCTTCCCAATTCCTGTTGCTCAGGTTGTAAAGGTTCTGGACCGACACTATCGGAACTACCTTTTGAGCCCGCTCGATGCTGGCGGCGTTGGCTTCCGAGAGGCCGACAAACCTGATCTTTCCTGCCTTGACGGCCTCTGCCACAGGGCCGAGAGTGTCTTCCACGGGCACTTTGGGATCTATTCGGTGCAGCTGCCAGAGATCGATCCGGTCCCGTTTGAGGCGCTGTAAGCTTCCTTCTATCGTTCCCTCGATATATTCCGGGCGGCCGTTTGGTACCCACTTGCCGGGACCGGGTCGTTCGAGTCCGCCTTTTGTCGCAATAACAATCTTGTCGTAGTAGGGTGCAACGCCTCCTCAATGAGGACCTCACAAGTATGCGGTCCGTAGGAGTCTGCTGTGTCGCCGGTTTACTGATTCTCTATTACCGTCGCCCTTTGCTGCAGCGCGCTGAGGTCGATCTCGTTCCTTGTGTACAGGTCGATATCTCTCTTCTTCAGGCTTATCAGCAAGCGCTCATTCTGCGAGCCGAACGAATCAATGTTGAGCAGTACCATTATCGGCTCGCTGTCCGGCATGAATCTGAGAGAAGCTCCGTAGTTACCGAGAACCTGAACAGTCCTATCCCTCAGCTGGGCAATATCCATGTGTTGAGCTTTGGACTGAACCCCGAACTTCCCTGTGGAGTAAGTGGTCGCCGGCCTGCAGACAAATAGTGCACCGAGACCTTTGAGGTAGACACCCTGGGCGCTTGAGGAAAGGAATGGGAATCCCTCACCCGGAGCTATACCGCCGTAAGATTTGTCCAGAATTGTCGCCATGATGTCTATCGAATTGTCCTTGCCTTTCTTCTGTACGGTACTGATTCGTACGTTTTCTTTGAAGCGGGCTTCGTTCCCGGCGCCGGTTCGGTAGTCTGTAACGACCTTCTTTGAAACCCTGAAGAATCGTGCGGGTGACTCGCCGTCAGAAAGGACCACAACTCCGATGTCCTGGGTCGGCGACAACCTGTTTTCCGCATCGGCGTAGCTCTCGAGGAACTTCATTACGGCGTCATACTGTCCTGCGGAATAGTTGTTGGCTTCTTCGCCTATTCTCCTTACAGGAGGCCTCGGAGGTTCTTTGAACGGTATTACCCGGGGAGCAGATATCTTGTGACGCGGTGCCATAGCGTTAAAGTGTTCCATCGAGGAATCAAATTGGGCCATAGTTTTGCTGAACTCCGCCATCGTCGAGTCGAATGGCGCAAAATCCCATCCGAAGTTGAATTTGTAGGGGGGAGACACCACGAACAAGAGTCCAAAACTGGGCAAGTAGGAACCATAGACTTCAATCCTATCATGCGTGCCATAGGGAACCTGCATTAGTTCCTTGATGATACTGTTCATTATTCCGATGTCAGGGTAAGAACCTGCCTTTTTCTGCTGCGCCATTGCCGTAAAGGGAGCAAGGAGCGTTACGATTACGAGTGTGCTTACTGTGAATCCGACGATTTTCCGAGCCATTGTTTTCTCCTCCATATGAGCGTCATTGACTGACGCAGATTTCTTTTCATCTTACCGCGTTGGCAAGCTTTACCATGCCGTCTAAAGCAGCACGCGATTGGTAATAAGCAAGTTGATCCTGCTGCTGCAGGCGATATATATGGTTCATGAGGTAAGTAATGTAGTTGCGCTGACGGTTGTCAACCTGTCGCGAAAGCGACGCGAAATCTGAGCGGTTGATTTCAGCCTGTCGTGCTTCACTAGCCTGTATCATTTGGGACACCAACTGAAGATTCTGTCGCTGCGCCTTTTCCAGAAAGGCTGCGACATTCGTCGAGTCCATTGATACGGGTTGGGCGCCGACGTTTCCGACATTGATAGTCAGGCCGCCTTTTGTGTACTGGATCCGCGTGCCGAATATGAAGGCGGCCGCGACCGCTGCTACGAAAGCCGCGCGTATGCCATAGTCAACCACCTTCCAAAGGCTGCGCTTCTCCGATCGGATCATTCGTCCGGGGGAAGGGCTGCTCGGGGAGAGGGCGAAAACGGATGGATTGCTATGTCGCGGGACCTTCCAACGGCTCAACGCTGAGATGGTCTTCTTATATATAGCCACCTCGGTCCTGCATTTCTCACATGAGCTAAGGTGATCAGTAATCGCTTTGTTTTCAGTGTCACTTAACTCGTTGAGTACGAAGGACACCAGTTCTTTCTGAACGTCTTCACATCGCATCTTTTAAAATCTCCTCGATCAATCTATTGTTGCTCAATGCATCCTTCATCGCACGCAGTCCCGTATACATGCGCGTCTTGACTGTATTGACCGGAACTTCGAGAATCTCCCCTATTTCGGTAAACTTCAAATCCTGGTAGAGCTTCATAACTACGACCACTCTCTGTTCATCAGGTATGGACTGCATGACACTCTCGAAAAGCCGGCGAAGCTCGGCACCGTCGATCCCGGCTTCCAAGTCGACCTGATCTGAATCTGGAGGGTCTACCGGATGATCCTGTCCGCTCGGGTCCAACTTCCCGTGGCCGCGCGACAGTCTTTTTCTGTCCCGGAGCTCGTCGATTGCGTGGTTGTTCGCGATCCGGTAGAGCCATGTAGAAAATCTCTCGTTATCGTTCAGCTGGCTGAGTCTTGAGTAGGCCGTAATGAACGTTTTCTGGCACACATCTTCTGCGT
Organism: Candidatus Kryptoniota bacterium; assembly: GCA_046705025.1. Classification (GTDB taxonomy): domain Bacteria; phylum Bacteroidota; class Ignavibacteria; order Kryptoniales; family JAKASW01; genus JAKASW01. The sequence goes on from JBJKQU010000224.1 coordinate 10,023, forward strand.
CTTGGATGTTGCCCAAGAGTCGGTACAGGAGACTCAAGATCCTCTCGTACCACATTCGCGTCAACAAATTGAAGACGTACAGGTCTCCGGCTTTGAACCTCGCGACAAGCTCCGATTCCTTATTGTCCCACATTCTCTTTTATGACGAGAGTTTCGGTGAAAAAGTTTTGATCCGCTTTTGGAGACTGATTTTGGCGCATTGCCAGGTCCGTCGAGGTCGGCCTAGATCGATAGTCTGACCCTGAATAAAGCCAACCCGTCCCAAAATCGGCAATGCACCTGCGATTCTTAAAGATTGCCTACAGCTTCCTCTGGTGTACGAAAAGCACGAGAAATAGGATTCGGCCTCTATGGCTATTCGTCAATAAAACGGTCAATTGGCCACATTATTTCAACTTTTCAGCCGTGGTGATCCTGGTGCGATTCCAGCTTGTTCATTGAACGTCAAGCCTCTTTCTCTCGCCACGGCGCAGCGGATACCCGACTTAGTTGCACTTCGAGCGTGCGGTCAATAACTTTGCGTGACGGCAGCCATGACGAGGCCTGCTGCAGAATCCTTCAGTAAATCAAGAGGTGCGGTAATGGGATCTCAAAAGTACAAGTCACTGGTCGGCGAACTCCTGTCACTCGTCGGGATAGAAATAAACGGCAGCCATCCCTGGGACATCCATGTGCACGATGAGAGGTTCTACAAACGCGTAGTCACGCAGGTTGAGCTGGGGTTAGGCGAATCCTACATGGACGGGTGGTGGGATGCTGAGAGAATCGATGAGACGATTCACAAGATTCTGCGGGGCGACCTCAGAAAGAAGGTAAGCGGGAATTATAAAATAGCCCTGCAGCTGGCAGGCTTCTCCCTCATCAACATGCAGGCGAAGCGCAGGGCGTTCATAGTGGGGGAGAAGCACTATGACCTCGGAAATGAGCTTTTCCAAAAGATGCTCGACAGCCGGATGAACTACAGCTGCGGCTACTGGAAAGACGCGAAGAACCTGGACGAGGCGCAGGAGAAGAAGCTCGATCTCATTTGCAGAAAGCTCTACCTGGAGTCTGGAATGAGGGTTCTCGATATCGGATGCGGGTGGGGAGCCTTCGGGAAGTATGCTGCCGAGAAGTACGGTGCCGAGGTCGTCGGTGTAACGGTCTCTAAGGAGCAGGTCACCCTTGGAAGGGAGCTCTGCGAGGGCTTGCCGGTCGAGTTCAGGCTGCAGGACTACCGGGAGATGAATGAGCAGTTCGACAGGATAGTCTCCGTAGGAATGATAGAGCATGTCGGCTACAAGAATTACCGGGATTACTTTACAGTGGCCGAAAGGTGCCTGAAGGATGATGGCCTGTTCCTGCTGCATACGATCGGTAATCCGGTGTCCGCGAAGAGCGGCGATGCGTGGTCTCACAAATACATCTTCCCTAACGGGATGCTTCCGTCGATTGCCCAGCTCGGGAGGGCAATTGAGAACCTGTTTGTGATGGAAGACTGGCACAACTTCGGAGCCTATTACGACAAGACACTGATGGCGTGGTTTGGCAATTTCACCGGCAGCTGGGTATCAATAAGACAGAACTACAGCGACAGGTTTTTCAGGATGTGGAAATACTTCCTCCTTTCGAACGCCGGCGCTTTTCGGGCAAGGAGCAACCAGCTCTGGCAGCTTGTCTTGTCGAAGAAGGGAGTGCCGGGAGGATACGTCTCTGTCAGGTAGTCATGTAAGAACTAATGGAGTTGACAAATAAGCGCCTGCTTATTAGAATCTATCTGTGATGGCTGCAGGAAACAGAAGTGGCACGGTGTCTGCGGTCTTCATGGTTGGAAAGCCAGGAGGGCTCCAAAAGGGTGCGAATCTGTGGCTTGTTGATGTCTTCGTGGTTGTGAGGAGGCGCTTTACATAGGCCCTGAGGGGCACTTTCTTTCGGCTGCGGACGGAAATTTTTCGTTTATCCCGAAAGATATTGTTCAGGCAACTATTTGGAATTAATCTTGGAGGGAATTCAGATGAAAACGCTTCTCCTAATTTTTCTATTTCCTACTCTCGCATTTTGTCAGGGATTTCTGCCGAGGTGGGAAATGACACTGTCTACGGATCTAAACTCATACTCAAATTCGACCGGAAGCCATTGGTATACAGCCGTTGCCTTCAGCCCCGGCTTGTACATCGTGAACGGTCTTTCCGTGGAACCGGAATTGTTCTATGGGGATTCCAAGGACCAGCCCTACGCCATAAATTTGAGCGGCAACCTCTGCTATAGCTACGGGATGGGGTATTCTCAATTTGTTCCGTTCGTGCTTGTCGGATACGGACTCGGCAACGGCGTTCCATTCAGCCAGCCGATGGTTCGAACTGCCGATAATACTTCGGATATTTCGCTGTTCAATGCAGGATGCGGCCTGAAAATCATGACGCTGGGAGGAAGGGCCCTCTTGAGGGTAGAATACCGCTACCAGGCCTTCCTCGCGCATTATCCGAGCTTTACGGACCATATCTATGCCCGGCGACTTCTGCTCGGATTCGCAGTGCTGCTTTAGGTATCACTTAAACTAGTAGATATAAGTGCCCTAGAAGCATCACGATAAAGTGTGGACTGATTGTCTGTATATCCTGCTGAACCACAGCAGGTTATCAATATTATTCCAAATCATATCTACCATCTTGACTTTTTCTCAGGGAGAATATACATTTCTGTTGGTGAACATTTGTCTACTATAATAGGAGCGGGATTTGTTGGAGCCGATCACTGATGTTGTGGCAGGGACGCAAGGCATGTTGGAAATGGAAGGGCAGGCCGGAGGCGGTTCGTTGTTCGGCAGCTGCGCCGAGCTTTCGAGGGATATCGGCGCCGTAACTCCCGGCAAGGCGCTTTTGCTCTATGGCCATCCGGTCGTATACCGCGCGTCACTTTTCATGATCGAAGAGCTTCTGAAGCGCACCGATAAGGTCGCCCTCATCGACGGCGCCAACCGGTTTGATGTTTACACACTCGCCCGGCTCGCGGAGAGTGAAGGTATCGATCCGGCGGAGGTCCTCGACAGGGTCTATCTGTCGAGGGTATTTACCGGCTACCAGATGGACGCCGTGCTGACCAACGGCATCGCTCCTTTTCTACACCTGATTCATTCGCGAGTGGTATTTGTGTTCGGCCTGCTACACACGCTGTTCGACGACCAGATGCCTGTGCGCGAGTCGTACAAGAGCCTGGTTAGAATTCGTTCACAATTTGAGATTATGAAGAAGGCAGGAATCTCGATCGTCCTTGCCTCCGAGAATATTTACCCGCACCAGTCGGATCGGCTAAACCTTACGAGCTACATGCTGAACATGGCAGACAGGCTGTATCTATTCAATGAAAGCTCCATGCATAACATCGATCGAAAGAATCTGTTCGCGCTTTACAGGAAGCGGGCGGTAATAAGAAGATGACGTTTCGATACGAAAGGGAAGGAGGGGAATTTCAATGGGAAGGACAGTGCCTACATTTACGATGGTTATCCATGAGCAGGAGGCCCGGTGGAAAAAATTCAGGGAGGCGTTGAGAAAAGAAGACCAGGAGATTTTCGACGATCTATTCAGGGCGCCGAAGATACACCTTGCGGCCTGCGCATATGCCGTGAATCCCATTCCGTTCGAGAATATCGTCATGGCCATGCTCCTCGAAGAGAGAAAAAGAACGACCGCTCTTGAAAAGAGACTCGAAGAACTTATTGAATATGTAAACGGCTCTCATAGAGCCTTCGGCGAAGCGGAGAACGATCATGGAAAGAGTCAGGGGATGGCTGTTTGATCTTTACCCCGCGCCGGGTGGGATCGTTGTCTGGGTAATCGACGAGTCGGGGAGACACCTGCGGGGATACGCACCGTTCGTTCCGTCGTTCTTCATGCACATAGACGAAGGCAGCCGGCCGCAAGTGGAGGCGGCAGCTAAGAAATTGAGGTGCAGGGTTGCCGACGGGTGGGTCGAAAAGAAAGAACTCTACTCGAACAGGTATCTCAAGGTTGTCAGGGTCGAGGTTCCCGACACGCTTCATTTCCGGGAGATAGTCCGCCGTTTCGAATCGCAGTTTCCTTACTATGTGTTTTTCAATTCGGATCTTCTCCCCGTACAGACCTTTCTCTTCGAAACAGACCTCTTTCCGCTCGCTTACGGAGTCTACACCTTCGATGAGAGCGGCAGGCTGGCCGGTGTGGAGCTGGAGGACGAATCGAGCGCGGTCGACTACACCGTTCCGCCGGTCACGGTCATGACGCTTCGTCCGTCCTTCTCGGATGTCGCGCCGAAGTACAGGCGCAGCCTGTCGCTGGAGGCAGGCTATGACGGGCGCACTTATTCCATCGAAGCAGATTCGCCGGAAGAGCTCATTACCAGGATCGACAACCATATCGAACGCTGTGACCCGGACGTCATCATTTCGCAGTACGGCGACCACACCATTTTTCCGATGCTCGAATCGGTGTCGCGACAGGTACGCGTCCCGATCCATCTAAGCCGCGATGCGTCCGTTACTTACCAGCGCACGCGGGAAGTCAGCTACTGGAGTTACGGACAGATCGTCCACCGCGCCGGCTCGTTCGAGCTTGCGGGCCGATGGCACCTCGACACGTACAACTCTTTCATCATGGATGAATCGGATCTGTCGGGACTGCTCGAGCTTTCGCGCATCACGAGGATCCCGGTCCAGCGGCAGGCGCGGGAGAGTATAGGCACCGGGCTTTCGTCGATACAGCTGACATGGGCGTACCAGCACGACGTTCTGATTCCCGGCAAGAAGCAGGAATGGGAGAAGTTCAAATCAGCCTCGACGCTCCTGCTCGCAGACAGGGGAGGGCTGATATACCTTCCAAAGCTCGGCTATCATGAGCGGGTGGCGGAGCTGGATTTCGCCTCCATGTATCCAAGCCTGATGGTTTCGCACAACATATCGCCCGAGACGATCAACTGCAGGTGCTGCGAAAACGACAAGGTACCGGAGCTACATTACACCATCTGCGAGAAGAGGCGCGGGATAATTGCCGAGACGCTCGCGTCGGTCCTGAAAAAGAGATCGACGTACAAGGCGAGGGAACGGAACGCCTCTACGGATGAAGAGCGGACGGAATATCACAAGCGTCAGACCGCGCTCAAGTGGCTCCTGGTAACGTCGTTCGGCTACCTGGGCTACAAGAACGCGCGGTTCGGGAAGATAGAGGCTCACGAGTCGGTAAACGCGTTTTCGAGAGAGACACTCCTTAAGGCAAAAAAAATTTCCGAAGACCGCGGGTTCTCAGTAATACACGGCATCGTCGATTGTTTGTGGCTGACGAAAGAGGGCGCGACGGAAGAAGAGTATAACGATCTGAGAAAGGAGATTACGGAGACTGTCGGAGTCGACATCTCGCTGGAGGGGATTTACAAGTGGGTACTGTTTCCGTCCTCGCGGATGGATCCGGAAATTCCGACGGCGAACCGGTACGTCGGCGCGTACACGAACGGCAAGATCAAGGTCCGCGGACTCGAAGTAAGGAGGGGAGACATTCCGCTCTTCGTGAAGAAGATACAGTCGGAAATACTCGACCTGTTTTCGTCAGCCGGCTCGGTTGCCGAGCTGAAGAGCCTTATTCCTTCCGCAATCGACATTCTGAACTCTCATCTGGAGAGGCTGAAGACCGGCCGCGTGGATCCGATGGAGCTTGTAATAAGGCAGACCATTTCAAAGGAGGCCGATGAGTACGAGAACCGCAGCGCCCAGGCGGTCATAGCACGCGCAATGTCGGATGCCGGGGTCGCACTTCAGCCCGGCGAAACCGCGGAATACATCATCATCGACCACACGGGCAGGAGGGATGACCGGAAGGCTGTCCCGTTCGCCTTTTACCGGATTGAGGACGGGTATGACATGGAGAAGTACACGGACCTTGCGATGAAGTCGGTCGAGATCCTGCTGGAGCCGCTTGGCTGGAAGAAACCCGAAAGGAGCTCAAAAAGGAAGCGCCGCCCGACGGAATCCAAGAAAGCTCAATAGTGATAGAACACGGACTACACGGACGGGACGGATTCTCACAGACAGGACACATGGTTTCTCTTACCAGATAGTCGTCGAGGGGAGAAACAAGAACGCCATAGAGGCGCGGAGCGTTACTATTCTTGAGGATAAACAGATGATGTTATACATTCTTGAGGCATATGGGCGCCGTCAGCGGGTTCACGCTTTCCATCCTCCACACACCTGTTGTGATTTCCAGCTGCAACGCCCAACGATTAACTGCATCTAACTCTTTGGACATGCAAAAGACTTATCAGACTAAAAGAAAACAGCCTGGAATCATCGTGAAGCGAATACTCGAACTCTCTATTCTCGTGCTTCTGCTCGGAGGCACTTCATTCTCACAATCCTTGAACAGCCACCACGTCGAAGCGGGCATAATCTCGGAAGTGAAGACCGTTCAGCCCGGCAGACCTTTCTGGGTTGCCGTCCGGCTGGAGACATCGCCCGAGTGGCACATCTACTGGAGGAATCCCGGGAGCTCCGGATATCCGACCTCGATCGACTGGAAGCTGCCGCAAGGGTTCAGAGCGGGACCAATCCAATGGCCATATCCACAGAGGTTTGATTTTGAGGGTCTGGTAATTTACGGATATGAAGGGACCGTTTACCTGCTCGTGCGGATCACGCCGCCTACGGATCTGAAGCCCGGGCAAGCAATAGACCTGCAGGCCGATGTCGGCTGGCTTGCCTGTCAGAAGGTTTGCATGCCGGGGAAAGCAGAAGTATCGCTGCTACTGAAGGCGGGGAACGGCCCCGCCCAGCTCGACGAAAGCAGCTCGAAGATCTTTGCGGAAGCTCGCTCCAAGCTTCCGATTGAAAACTCCGGATGGACGTTCAAAGCAGCGATTGGAAACAGGCATCTGAGAATTCAGGCTGTCAAGCCGGAGTGGTTCAGCGGGGCAATCAAGCAGATGATGTTTTTCCCTTATGACTCCTCTTTCATTATCCAACCCGATTCGGCGCAGGTGCTCGGGCAAGTGAAGGACGGATATCTCCTTTCAATTCCGCTCGACAGCTCGAAATCGGCAAATGTGTCAAGCATCAGCGGCGTTCTCGTGACCGACGGCGGATGGCGGGGTGAAGGTTCGGAGAAAGCTGTCGCCTTCACGGCGCCCGTGGAGAAGGATCTCAAGGTAGGAGAAGTAACCGCACCAGTAACGTCGTTTAGCTTTGGCGAGTTGCTCCTGATGATCGTATTTGCGTTCGCCGGCGGCGCAATACTGAACCTGATGCCTTGTGTTCTTCCGGTTCTATCGCTGAAGATTATGGGGTTTGTTAAGCAGGCTGGCGAGGACGGGAAGAAGGTTCTGAGACACGGGATGGCATTTACCATCGGCGTCGTGGTCTCGTTCTGGATACTCGCGGGACTTTTGCTTGTTCTCAGGGCGAGCGGGGAATTCCTTGGATGGGGCTTCCAGCTGCAATCGATCGGTTTTGTGACGATACTCTCCATTTTCCTGTTCCTTTTCGGGCTGAATATGTTCGGAGTCTTTGAAATCGGAGTTTCACTTTCAACCGTCGGGCAGAATGTCTCCGGCAAGTCGAGCTATACCGGCTCGTTTATAAGCGGGGTATTGGCGACAGTTGTCGCTACTCCGTGCACGGCTCCGTTCATGGGATCGGCGCTTGGTTTTGCACTCAGCCAGCCTGCGTTTGTGTCAATCGTTGTCTTCACCTTCCTCGGGCTGGGGATGGCGACCCCTTATCTCGTATTGACTACTTCGCCGGCGCTGCTCAGGTTTGTTCCGAAGCCGGGAGTATGGATGGAAACGCTGAAACAATTCATGGGCTTCCTCCTTATGGCGACGGTCCTCTGGCTGCTATGGGTTCTGAGTCAGCAGGCTGGTGCGCAGGGTGTGCTGATACTTCTGGCGTGTCTTCTCCTTGTCGGCATAGGAGCCTGGGTGTACGGACGCTGGGGTACAGTTTCAAGAGCCAAATCAACGAGGAGAGTAGCTCAGATCGTTGCCGGGCTGACTCTGGTCGCGGGTATCCTCTTCGCGGTTCAGAACATAAGCACGGAAGCCGCACCGCTGAACTCGGTCGAGGCTCAGGGGGCAGGGATCGACTGGAAACCTTTCTCACCGGAGCTGGTGACGAAGCTGCGAAATGAACACAAGCCGGTGTTTATCGATTTCACGGCGGCCTGGTGTCTGAGCTGTCAGGTAAATGAGAGAGTGGCTTTCACTTCTGCGAAAGTACAGGATGCGTTTAAAAAGAAGGGGATCGTTGCGCTTAAGGCTGACTGGACAAATCAGGACCCGATAATCGCAAAGGCGCTTGCCAAATTCGGGCGCGACAGCGTTCCTCTCTATGTCTATTACCCGGCCGGTGAGAACAGCCCGGTCGTATTGCCGGAGCTGATAACGCCGGGAATAGTGCTCTCAGCGCTGGACCGCGTGAGGTGACGGATTCCTGTTTTAGCTGCTTTCTCGCGGTGACGGGGATGCGCAGAACAGCGTAAAATTATCGCAGGGGCAGGAACCAAAAGGTTATTCAAAGACTTATAAGATTGAGTGGGCTCATTCCGAGCTTGCCGCAATAGACCAATATGTAAACAAGAAACTCTTACAAATTTATCGACCGGGGCAGGCATTTTTGCCCGGTTGTGTGGCAAGAGGATTCTTCCCGCGAATCCAGGCTGGCAAGAAGGAGTGAAAATTCAAATGATTCCTTATCCAGTCGGATTCAATTTGCTCAGGCATGGAAGTGGGGACTTCAAACAAAGTGGGCAATGTGTTCACCTGGTGCACTCAAATCAGGGTCGGGGGGATAGCAATTGAGAGATAGACTTCAAGTCCTTCATCTGGAGGACGATTTAAGAGACGCGGAGCTTATCCACCTCTTACTTAGACGAGGAGGTTTCACCTGTGACTTCAGGCGTGTGGACACTGAGGAGGATTTCAAGCGCGCTCTGGCTGAGGTGAGCTACGACCTCATAATTTCAGATTTCAGTCTGCCTACCTATAACGGAAAGTCTGCACTGGAGTATGCACACAGATGGTACTCCGATACTCCTTTCATCATTGTGTCCGGGACAGTTGGTGAAGATTATGCAATCGAGAGCCTGTTAAACGGTGCGACCGATTACGTGCCGAAGACGAAGATGAGCCGGCTGGTTCCGGCAGTCACACGTGCGGTCAAGGAAAAACAGGAAAAGTCACGGAGGCGAGACGCGGAAGAGGCCCTGCAACAACGCGACCGTCGGTTCCGGGCTCTCATCGAGAACAGCCTTGAAGGCATAGAGGTGTTCGATGAGGACGGGAACGTGTTGTATCGCAGCCCGGCAAATTCCTACATACTCGGCCTGCAGGACTACAAACCGGAAGGAGGGAGCATATTCGACAGGGTTCACCCTGACGACCTTGCCCGAATGAGATCCGAGATAGCGAGAATAATCCGCGTCGATCGGGGAAAGGCTACGGTAGCCTACCGGAAGAAGCACGGTGACGGCTCGTGGCACTGGCTGGAGTCGACGTTTTCCAACCTGAAATCGGAACCGACGATTGGAGGGATAGTCTCCAATTTCCGCGATGTGACCGAGCGAAGGGAAGCGGAGGCCGCTCTAAGGCAGGCCCAGAAAATGGAAAGTCTCGGGACACTTGCGGGCGGGATAGCTCATGATTTCAATAATATTCTCGGTATTGTGCTAGGATATTCAGCCTTGATTTCAAAGAGGAAACTAAACAGGGGTAAGTTCCTGGAATGTGTCAATGCAATTCAGTCAGCCGCTGAAAGGGGGGTAGGACTGGTCAGACAGCTCCTCACATTTGCTCGCAAAGAGGAATTGCAGTTTGCCCCGATAAATATCAATGATGTTGTAGGTGAAGTGTTCAAGCTTGTCTCTGAGACATTTCCGAAAGTCGTTTCGATGGAGTTGACCCTCGACGAAAACGTCCCGCTGATAGTGGGAGATCAGATCCAGATCAACCAGTGTATTCTCAACCTCTGTGTTAACGCGCGCGACGCCATGATGGACCGGAAAGACGGTAGGCCCTCAGGCGGGAAGATGAAAGTGCTTACGCGAATTGCGGATGAGCAAGAGGTTGGGAGTCTGGCGAAGGACTCTTTTTACTCTCCTTTTGTTGCGGTTGCCGTGAGTGACACGGGTGTCGGGATGGACGAGGCGACCCGTTCGAGGATATTTGAACCTTTTTTTACGACAAAGGAGAAAGGAAAAGGAACCGGCATCGGGCTTGCAACACTTTTCGGTGTAATGAAGAAGCATGGGGGGTTCGTGGACGTTCAGACCGAGCCGGGGACGGGAACTACATTTACTCTGTTCTTCCCGACAATGGTTGCCGGCGGTGACGTTACGGCCGCCGCCGGGGAAACCACGCCGGAGGCCAATCGCGGAAGTGAAAAAATACTTGTCGCTGAAGACGAAGAGACGCTCAGGGAACTCCTGAAAGATGCCCTTGCCGACAAAGGGTACAGAGTCATTACTGCGGGGAGTGGTACTGAAGCGCTGTTCCTGCTATCTATCAATAGCGATGTTGCCATGGTGCTCTCCGATTTGGGACTACCTGAACTCGACGGCATCGAAGTGCTCAGAAGGATCAAACAGGGCAATCCCGGGGTAACGGTTATTCTGGCCAGTGGATTCATGGCGCCTGAGGAAGCGGCGAAGATAGAGCGGTTGCAGGTCGACGGGTTTATTCAAAAACCTTACAGGGTGGATGAGGTAACCCGAAAAGTGCGTGAGATTTTGGACCACGGAAAGGCGAAGAGTTAAGATGCGACTCACTTCTGAAGTGAGACGCAGTTGTCGTATTGGTGGGCAGTACAGGATTCGAACCTGTGACCCCATGCGTGTAAGGCATGTGCTCTGAACCAGCTGAGCTAACTGCCCAGAAAAGATGCGACTTACTCTCGAAGTGAGTCGCATCTCAAACAAGAGCGCGAGACGGGACTCTCATCCGGAGGCTGATGCGCCTTCGGCGCAGAACCCGCGACGTCCGCCGCAACTCTTACTCTCAACAAATTTTTGAGCGCGAGACGGGACTCTCATCCGGAGGCTGATGCGCCTTCGGCGCAGAACCCGCGACGTCCGCTGCAACTCCTACTCTCAACAAATTTTTGAGCGCGAGACGGGACTCGAACCCGCGACGTCCAGCTTGGGAAGCTGGCATTCTACCACTGAATTACTCGCGCGTCACAAAGAACAATAACAGACATGCCGGATCGGCAGGCTTAATATGCACAATACTCTTTTTTTTTTCAATGAGTAGTTTTTGAATGTCCATGGATCGGTCAAAAACGCTCAAACGGTCCGAAAAATGCGAAAGCCGGGGAGACAGGGCAGATCTCGAGATGTGGGTGCTGGCCAGGGGCAGACCGGTAAGCACCCTGCGATTGTATTCCCGTCCAGGTGCCCTCGCGGGGCCGCCAGCTCCTCATGTCGGAACGTCGAAGCGGCGGGGACCGCCATGAGGACTCTAGATGAGCAGGAGAAATCCGATAGAATATAGAAGGATAATTTTCTCATCCTCAATTTGTTTGGAACTGGAATGCTGCTTAATTTGTGCACTAGAATTCCCAAGACAGGGCTGTGATTGAAGAAGCGCAACGACAACAAGCGAGTACATTTGCAGGGTGAGCGACTCTAATGATGTTTTATGCCGGTTGGTTTTTAGAATGAATTGCGGGAGATCGAAGGCCTTTTAGGCCCTACAGAATCTTCTTGTCCGAACAACAGCTGTGAAGTAGATAAATGTCAGGAAAAGAAACCACGCCGAGACGGCATCAATTCGATGAACAGTGGTGCCAATCACTATTTGAAAACAATCCACTCCCGATGTGGATCTATGATGCAGAGACGCTGGGATTCCTGGCCGTAAACTATGCCGCGATCCGGAAATATGGATATACGCGTGAAGAGTTTCTCAGCATGACCATCCGTGATATCCGTCCGGAGTCCGAGCTACCGAAACTCGACAAGTTCCTGTCGCAGGAGAATGTGGATTTCCGCCAATCGGGGGTATGGGTCCACAAGTCCAAAGACAACAACAGACATTATGTGGAAATTACCTCCCGCAGCACAAGATTTATGGGAAGAGCTGCAACGGTTGCTATGGTCAACGACGTTACCGTTAGACAGAAACTCCAGGAGGGGCTGCGCGAGGGTCAGGAAAGGCTGCAGAGTCTTTTCGACAACTCTGCGGTCGGAATTTATCGGACCACGCGTGAGGGGAAGATATTGGCCTGCAACGCGGTCGGATTGAAAATGCTGGGGTTTGAGTCGATTAAGGAGCTGACTGGTATCGACCTTGGCAATACGAGAGTCGGACCTACCTATGACAGGAAGGAATTCTGTGACCGGCTCGATCGGGACGGGATGGTCGTCGGACTGGAGAGTACATGGATAAGAAAAGATGGGGCCGGCATTCAAGTTCGAGAAAGTGCCTCTGCGGTTCGCGATCATCGCGGCAAGGTTCTGTACTATGACGGAACACTAGAAGACGTCACAAATCAGAAGCGTGCCCAAGAGGCAGTTCTGCTGGCTCAGGCTATTGTGGACCGTGCCAACGTGGGCATCTTTGTGGTTGGCCCCGGCGGAAGCATCGAGGACGTCAACTCTCATGCATGTAAGAGTCTAGGATACACAAGGGAAGAATTGCTCAGGCTGAGTGTTTTCGACATCGACCCGCTCCTCACGCCGGAAAAGTGGCGACAGCACAGAGGGATGGTCAAGAAAGACATGGTCAAGCGGTTCGAGACTTTGCACAAACGCAAGGATGGCTCTACGATCCCGGTCGAGGTATTGGTGAACCTTCTCGAGTTCGATGAAAAAGGATATTCAGTGACTTTTTCCAGAGACCTGTCCGAACGCAAGCACGCCGAAGAAGCATACAGGACGACGGAGATGGCACTCGAAGAGAGTGAGCGGAGGTATCGCGAGCTTTTCGACGAGGCCCCCGTGGGCTATCATGAGTTGGATGCCGAAGGGCGGATAATCCGGGTTAATCGTACTGAACTGAATATGTTGGGCTACAACGGCGATGAGATGCTGGGACACTTCATATGGGAATTCGTGAAAGACCACGAACAGTCCAAAGCGAATGTCTTGAAGAAGCTGTCGGGTGAACAGCCCGCGGGGAGGAGTTATGAAAGGGCTTTCTGCAGAAAGGACGGCTCGGTAGTCTATTTCCTCGTTGAAGAATACTACCTGTATAACGGAAATCGCGAGGTGGTCGGAGTCAGGACCGCCTTACAGGATATTACGGAGAGAAAGAAAACTGAAGAGGCGCTGAAAGAAATTGAAGAGCGATTTCGTAATTTATTCGAAAACATAAATATCGGAATGTACCGCACTACGCCTTCGGGCAAAGTATTGTTCGTCAATTCTGCTCTTGTAAGAATGTTGGGCTATGATTCTCCGGAAGAACTTGCCCGGGAAGGCGTGACCGAAGACTCTTTCGAACTTGAGCACACTCGGGAGGAGTTTAGAGCTGCAGTCGAGCGAGACGGCCAGGTCGTCGGCATGGAAACCCGGTGGAAGAAAAAGGACGGCTCCTTCGTTTGGGTGCGCGAGAACGCGCGCGTGGTGAATGGCAGTGACGGCAGGCCTCTTTATTATGAGGGGGCAGCTGAAGACGTCACTTATCGCAAGGAAATGGAGCAAGCCTTGCGTCAGAGCGAGGAACAATACCGGTCATTCTTCGAGGAAGATCCCACAGCAGACTTCCTGACCCTCCCCGACGGTACAATTACCGCATGCAATCCCGGTTTTCTAAAAGTGTTTGGGTTCAGGACGAAAGAAGAGGCATTGTCCACGAATGTCGTGGAGCTGTATGCTAAGAAGGAAACGCATGCCGAGTTACTCGACTTGATAAGGCAAAAGAAGGATTTGACCGGATTCGAGCTGGAACTCAGGAAGAGGGACGGCAGCCCGGTTTTCGCGAGAGCCACATACGTCGGGGTGTTCGATGGACATGGTGAGCTGGTGCGACTGAAACATTACCTGACGGATGAAACCGAGCGCAAGTCACTCGAACGTCAGCTGTTCCAGGCCCAGAAGCTCGAGGGTATCGGGAGGCTTGCCGGTGGCGTTGCCCACGACTACAACAACATTCTCGGCGTAGTCTTAGGATATGGCGAACTTGTGAAGAAAAAGCTGAATGAGGGTGATCCCATCTATCACCAGGTAGAGGCGATCTTGAAAGCTGCGAACCGCGGCAGCGAACTGACCAGACAGCTCCTCGCTTTTGCTAGACGAGAGATTGTATCGCCAAAGGTGTTGAATCTCGGTTCCGCCGTTCAGTCTGCTCGTCCGATGGTGCAACGTCTCATAGGCGAGAGCATCAGCCTGGCGGTGAATACCAGTGAAGATCTCTGGAATACTAAGATAGACCCGGCCCAGTTTGACCAGATACTCTTCAATCTGGCGACTAATTCGAGAGACGCAATCGGAAACGTAGGAACATTGACCATCGAGGTTTACAACGAGAGCGTTGATGAGCAGTACATTCACGGTCACAGAGAGTTCTCTCCGGGCGAGTATGTGGTTCTATCCGTCACCGATGACGGAAAAGGAATGGACAGCGATACCCAGGAAAAGATGTTCGAGCCGTTCTATACCACCAAGCCTAAGGGTGAAGGGACCGGACTCGGGCTTTCTACAGTCTATGGAATAATCAAGCAGAACGGCGGCAATGTAAATGTGTATAGCGAACCCGGCAGGGGGACGACAATGAGAGTCTATTTCCCGAGATTCTACGGCAAGAAGGAGATTTCCGAGGAGAAGCTGCAGGATGAATCTCTATCCGGAGAGGAGACAATTCTCGTCGTCGAAGACCAACCCGACCTGCTTGAACTCGCGAAGAACAGCCTTGAGGAATACGGTTACGAAGTACTTGCCGCATGGACGCCCGCAGAGGCAATCAAGACCTGTGAAACGTATTCCGGTGAAATTGATTTGCTCCTTTCGGATGTGATTATGCCGAAGATGAACGGCAAGGAGCTGAGGGATGCGATCATGAAAGTGAAGCCAGGCGTCAAAACCCTGTTCATGTCGGGATACACGGCGAATGTGATAGCTCACCGGGGGATTTTGGATGAGGGCATCGAATTCATCCAGAAACCCTTCACCCCGCGTACCCTTGCAAGGAAGGTGCGCGAAGTCCTGCAAGCTTCCAAGAGGAAATAGCGACTTCCGTTCGCGGCCCCGCATACACAACCCCCTGAGTACTTCCGCCTGCCACCCTGCCTTACTTCGCGAGAAATCTGGATTTCTTAGTCTCAGGGGAGACAGATCTTTCCAAGAATAGTTCTTTGCGTTGCCCCTGTTACCTGAGGCATATTTGCAGGATTGCCGGATATCGTTTCGTTTGCGAGCACGGCAAAGCATATTGCCTCTTTCGCATCCGAAGATATACCGAGATTCTCGGCCACTTCGACTTGAGTTCCCTTCAAATAATTTCGCAGGGAATGCATGTAGAACTTGTTCCGGGCGCCGCCGCCGCTCACGAACAGCTCTGCCAACCTGTTTTCGCCGGTGTTGCCCACTTTAGGAGAGAGGAATCGATTGAAGTTCTCATAGACTGCTCTGGCCGTGAAATCCGCGACGGTCGCTACTATGTCCTCTTTGGGGCGCGAGGCGAATTCCGCGAGGATGCCAGAGACGTACGTGCTCCCGTAACGCTCGCGGCCGGTCGACTTAGGTGGAACTTGAGTGACGTACTCATCCTTCATCAGATAATCGGTCAAGTCTGGAAGTATCTTTCCGGAGAAGGCGACCTGACCGTCAACATCGTATTCTCTGCCGTAGAGTGTCTTCATGATTTGGTCGACAACCATGTTTCCGGGACCCGTGTCAAATGCCAGCACATCGCTCGCTTTACAGTTCTTGGGCAAATAGGTTATGTTTGCTATTCCGCCGATGTTCAGCAGTGCGCGCGAGACTTTATCCGACCGGAAGAGGAGGTAATCGAAATAGGGAACCAGCGGCGCTCCCTGTCCACCGAAGGCCATATCTCCCACTCTGAAATCCCCTATTGCAACAATGCCTGTTAATTTTGCCAGGACGGACGGATCGCCGATCTGCAGAGTTGCCGCGATTTGCTCGCCAAAGAGTTCGGTTTTGGCAGGGAGGTGATGAATGGTTTGTCCATGCGAACCTATGAGGTCAACCCGGGACTGCGGAATGTTCGCGTGTTTGCACACACCAGCGACAGCCCCGGCGTACAATTGCGCCAGGAGGAAATTAAGCCTGGTTATGTCGGCAACATCGCTCGTGCCTGTTTGAGAATTTCGCAGGACGAATTCTTTGAAGCCGTCGGGGAAGGGGACCGTCATGAAGTCGAGCTGACGAATCCTGGTTGCGGTTCCGCTTCCCTCTACTTCAACAAGCGCTGCGTCGATTCCATCGACGCTCGTACCGCTCATCAGCCCTATGATAAGTTTCTTCTCTTTCTGAGATAGATCGAAAAGCTGTTTCATCCTGAACGTCCAATCAAGTAAATTCCAAAGTGAAAAAACCTCTGCCGGATCCTATCAACCTCCTCGGCGCACATATGTCGGTTGCGGGCGGATTGCACACTGCATTCGAGAGAGCCGACCGCGTCGGCTGTACCGCCATGCAAATATTCACGAAAAATTCGAATCAATGGAACGACCCGGTGATCTCGTCCGATGACGTTTCAAAATACCGCGACGCAGAGAATAAATCAAAGGTGCGCACCGTTGTCTCTCATGACTCTTACCTCATAAACCTATGCGGCGCGACAGAAGGGCTTCTGGAAAAATCGAGGAAGGCGTTTATACGGGAGGTCGAGCGCTGTGCACTACTCGGCATAAGATACGTCATCTTCCATCCCGGCGCCCATACTGTGCTGGAGAGAAGGGAAGCGCTCAGGCTTGTAGCGGACTCGCTCAACTTTGCCCATGCGGCAACAAAAACACTTGATGTAGTGACCCTGATAGAGACTACTGCTGGGCAGGGGACGACACTTGGAAGCAGCTTCGAGGAAATAGCCGAAATGATCTCACTGGTGAAGGACAAGAAACGGGTAGGCGTTTGCATCGATACGTGCCATATATTCGCCGCGGGATATGACATCAGAACCAGGGAAACTTACGAAGCTACCATGAACGACTTTGACCGGACAATCGGATTCGAGCTGCTGGACGCTGTTCACCTGAACGATGCGAAGAAGCCGTTGAATTCCCGCGTAGACAGGCACGAGCATATCGGAAAGGGAGAAATAGGGAAGGCAGGGTTCCGTTTCATTATGAACGACGACAGACTTACCTCAGTCCCGAAAATACTCGAAACTCCGAAGGGAGACGACGGATACAAGATGGACATTGTGAACCTGAAGCTGCTCCGTTCGTTAATCGGGAAAAGATAGCGGAGTGGAGATGGAGACGCGGGAGCAACGCAGCGAGCTTTCACGTCTCTATCGTGTAACCAGCCTGGCTCAGACTGAAGGAGTCAGTTTTTCAAAACGCCGAGTTTCCTGCCGATTTTTTCGAATGCAGCGATAGCTTTATCAAGGTGCTCCTTCTCGTGAGCGGCAGAAAGCTGCACTCTGATTCTGGCTTGCCCCTTGGGAACGACCGGATATGAGAAGCCTATCACATAGATTCCTTCGTCGAGGAGCTGGCTGGCGAAGTCGCTCGCGAGCTTGGCGTCATAGAGCATTATAGGAACTATGGGATGCTCCCCCGGAGTGATCTCAAAGCCCCGCTTCGTCAGTTCAGTCCTGAAATATGTGGTATTCCGCTCGAGTTTGTCCCGCAGCTCCGTAGTGGATTCGAGAAGGTCGAACACGGCTATTGCAGCACTGACGATAGACGGCGGCAGCGTGTTTGAGAAGAGATAGGGTCTGGATCTCTGTCTGAGAAATTCAATTATCTCTTTTCTGCCGCTCGTGAAACCGCCTGCGGCTCCGCCGGCAGCCTTACCGAGCGTGCTCGTAATGAGGTCGACTCGCCCCATGACATTTCTGTACTCTATGCTACCTCTGCCGGTCTTTCCAACGAAGCCGGTCGCGTGAGAGTCGTCGACCATCACAAGTGCATCGTATTTCTCCGCAAGGCCGCAAATCTGGTCGAGCTTCGCTATATCGCCGTCCATCGAGAAGACGCCGTCGGTGGCTATCATCCTGAAGCGGGCAGCCGAAGCCGACTTCAGCTGTTCTTCGAGGTCCTTCATATCGCCGTGCTTGTATCGGTATCTAGCCGCCTTGCTGCCGCGTATGCCGTCGATTATGCTGGCATGGTTGAGCTCGTCCGATACTATCGCATCTTCTTCCGTCAGGAGCGGCTCGAAGATGCCTCCGTTGGCGTCGAAACATGCTACGTACAGAATCGTGTCATCTGTGTGAAGAAATTTCGATATTTTTGCTTCAAGTTCTTTATGAATGTCCTGGGTGCCGCAGATAAATCTCACGGAAGACATTCCGTAACCCCGCTCATCGAGGCCGTGCTTCGCGGCGCCGATAACCTTCGGGTGGCTGGAGAGTCCGAGGTAATTGTTTGCGCAGAAGTTGAGTACTTCCTTTCCGTTCGTGAGCTTTATCGACGCCCCCTGAGGAGACGCGATTATTCGTTCTTCTTTGTAGAGGCCGTTTTCTCGTATTGAGTTGATTTGGTCGGCGAGATGCTGTTGGAATTTTCCGTACATCATTTCCTCCTGGAAAGTTTCTGACGATTCGAGGCGGTTTAGTCCTTTTGGGACATGAAACACTGCGATTTAGTTTGGCTCGTTGCCATTCATTCCGACTTGCAGGAATACAATCTGGTTATGACTGACAGTGTGATATGTTAGGAAGCTGGCACCGAAAAAGCAATTTCGTAATGTATACGATCTCGCTTTTGTGCGAAAGATTCGACTACTCCTCTTTGAGTTCTCTCTTGAATCTCTCTTCGAAAATCGTGTACAGAGTGGGAATGAAGATCAGCGTCAAGAATGTAGACACGGTCAATCCTCCGATAACGGCTATTGCCAACGGTGCCTGGGACCGCTCACCGCCGATTCCGAACGCCATCGGTAACAGCCCGATTACCGTAGCGAGCGAAGTCATCAAAATCGGCCGGAGTCTTGTCCTGCCTCCGAGGATCACCGCTTCATGGAGTTCGACCCCTCTTTTTCTAAGACGGTTGATATAGTCTACGAGCAGTATGCCGTTGGACACGACTATTCCCACCATGACTATCACACCTTCAAACGAAGTGACGGATAGATCGGTGTTGGTCAGGAACAGCGCCCAAACGACACCGACGAGTCCGAGCGGAACCGAGAACATAATTATGAACGGATCTACCAGCGACTGGAATTGCGAGGCCATCACCATGTAAACCATCACGATCGCAAGCAGGAGCGCGAGCAGTAAAGACGAAAAGGTGCTCTTCTGCTGTTGAATGTTTCCGCTCTGTTTTATCTGGAATCCGGTGGGTACATCCAGCTTGTTCAGCTTGTCCTGTATATCGGCCGAGACACTCCCGAGGGATCTGCCGGTGACGTTCGCCGTGACATCGATGATCCTCTGCTGATATTTCCTGTCGATTTCGACCGGCGTCTTTGTCATGATGACTTTGGCGATATTTCCCAGGCGCACCAGTTGTCCGCTTGAGCTCGATACCATGAGCTTGCCTATATCGCTTATGTTGTCGCGGTCACTTCTTTTCAGGCGCACGAGAATGTTGTACTGATCGCCCGTCTTCGGATCCGTGAACTGAGATGCAACGGTGCCGTCGATGGCTGTCGCAACGGTGTTGGCGACGTCGGACACATTGACTCCCAAAGCGCCTGCCTCTTCTCTGTTTATGACGACTTTCAGTTGAGGCATATCAGGGTCCATGCTTATCTGGGCATCAGTTGCTCCTGGAGTCGCGCCGACAATATTGTCGACCTCCCTTGCAAGCCTCATCCCGGTTTGCAGATTATATCCCATTATCTCCACATCGATGGGGGCGGCTGAGCCGAAGTTCAGAAGGAAATGGAGAAAGCCGCCCGGAGCAAGGTACATCTTTGCTCCGGGAAGTGCCATTAGCTTTGGCCGCAACGCGTTCATAATCTGCTCTTCCGAGCGATTACGTTGGGTCGGACTCACGAGCTCTACCTGAATATTTGCAGCATACTCACCGGGATTCTGGCTAAACAGGTTGCCGCTCTTCTCGGACGGCACGCCGATGTCGGATATTATGGTTTTGGTCTCCGGCACGTCTTTCCTGATAAGACGTTCCACATTCTCGACGTACTTTACCGTCTGTTCGATTCTTGTGCCGACCGGCAGTTTCAAACTGACCGTGAACTGGCTTTCATCCGTGCTGGGGAAGAATTCCGTACCCACGAATTTGAAGAGTGCAAACGACAATACCGAGAATCCAAGTACTGCAAACACCACTGACTTTCTGTGACTTATGGATGTAGCGATGAATTTCTGATAATTGTTGTCGACGCTGTCGAAGAAATTCTTTGAGTAAAGCTTCAATTTATCCATGAGCGTAGCGGATTGGGGGTCAACTTCCTTTTCCGGGTTTATCACCTTGAAAGAGAGAAGGGAAGTGACGCTCTGCGATACGAAGAACGACGCGAAGAGAGCAACACTGATGGTAAGCACGAGAGGCATGAACAACAGCTTTGCTATTCCGGAAAGGAAGATAACAGGCAGGAACACTATCACTGTGGAGAGAGTCGAAATGAAAATCGGGCCGGCGACTTCAATTGCAGCGTCGAGGGTCGCCTGAATCCGGCTCACTCCGGTTTTTTCCATCAGGCTGAAATGGCGCGTAATATTCTCAAGCTCGACGATCGAGTCGTCCACCATTCTGCCCACGCCGAGGGCCAGGCCACCCAGTGTCATGATGTTAAGCGAATTCCCGCTGAACCTGAAGAAGATGAACGTAACCAGAATGGACAACGGGATGGCGGTGAAAATAACGATTGCACTTTTGAAGTCCCGCAGGAAAAGAAGGATCACTATCGTCGCGAGAAGCGCACCGAGGATTGCCTCCTGCTCCAGGCCGCTTATCGACTGCTCCACGTAAGTGCTCTGATTGAAGGCGATGGAAGCTCTCACCGACTTCGGCACCCCCTGAAGTTTCGGCAGTTCCTTCATTACCTCGCTGACGACCTGTACGGTATTGGCGTCCGGCGATTTCTGAACTCGCAGCACGACGCCGTTCTTTCCGTTTACTCGAAGGACTTCGGTTTGCTCCTGGTAGGAATCCTCCACCTTGCCGATGTCGCCGATCGTAATAGGATCATCGTTCACCACCTTTACGACTATGTTTTCCATCGGCTTAACCACATTAAACTGGCTTTCGGTGGTCAGGGAGTAGTCGTATACGCCCGTTTTTAAATCTCCGGAGGGAAGAATGAGATTGGAGCTAGCCACCGCCTGAGTGACCGCTTCGATAGGGATATTCAATGCCTGCAGCTTGCTTCTGTTGATGATAACGTGAATTTCCCTGATCCTGCCGCCGGAAACGGCTGCCTGTGCGACGCCCGGCAGATGTTCGAGCTGCGGCTCGATGACATTGTAGGCAAGGTCGTAGAGAGCACGCTGTCCCATGTTGCTGCTCAGGACTACCGTACATACGGGTATGTTCGATATGTCGAATTGGAGTGCAATCGGTTGCGACACACCGGGCGGCAGAAGCTCCAGTTCGCGGTTTATTTTCTGGATGATGTCGACAAGGCCTACGTCCGTATTCGTCCCCCAGTTGAAGTAAACGAAGATCTGAGACACGCCTTCGCGGGTGCGCGATTCCACGTAGCTAATGTCATTTGTGCTGCTCACCGCGCGTTCGAGCGGAACAGTCACGGATTGCTCCATGTCCGCAGGGGCGGCGCCGTTGTAGAAGGTTATGACGGATATTACCGGTATCTGGATACTGGGGAGCATATCGATCGGAAGCTGCAGGAACGACACCAATCCCAGTACAAATACCGCTATTGAGCCCATAAGAGTTGAGATGGGATACTTGAGTGCAAGTCGAGTTAACCACATAGGATCACCTCGTCCTCTTCAACTACCCATAACCCCGACACGATTCTAAAACCGGCTGCGGCTTCGTTTAGTCTGTTGTTCTGCATCATCTCTACCTTTCCTGCACATACGGGGAAGTCGCATTAAGCCCGTGATACAACTGTATCCGTAGCTCTATTCTTCTGTAATCATCTCCTCTTTTGATGCCACAAATCGGGTCGATGAGATCGACCGCAATTCGTGGCTACAAGAACTTTTTTCAGTTGGAAGGGCCGGATATTTCAAAGTCTAGGACTCTTCCTGCTTTATCTCTCTTTTGAATCTCTCTTCAAAGACAGTGTACAGGGTCGGGACGAAGATCAACGTCAAAAATGTCGAGACCGTCAGACCGCCGATAACTGCAATTGCCAGCGGAGCCTGGGATCGGTCACCGCCCATCCCCAATGCCATCGGAAGAAGTCCCAGGACTGTCGCGAGTGAAGTCATCAATATCGGGCGAAGCCTTGTCCTTCCACCGAGTGTAACCGCCTCATGAAGCTCAAACCCTCGTTTCCGTAGTCTGTTGATGTAGTCGATCAGAAGTATTCCGTTAGACACGACAATTCCGACCATAACGATTACGCCTTCGAAGGATGTCACGGACAGTGTGGTGTTCGTAAGGAACAAAGCCCAGACGACACCCGCAATACCGAGCGGGACGGTAAACATTATGATGAACGGGTCCACGAGCGACTGGAATTGTGAGGCCATCACCATGTAGACCATTATAATGGCCAGCAGCAGGGCCAGCAGAAGGGATTTGAAAGTGCTGTTTTGCTGCTCGATGTTTCCGCTTTGAACGATTTGAAAACCGGTCGGTACCGACAGCCTGTCGAGTCTTGTCTGAATGTCGGATGACACACTGCCAAGATCTCTTCCCGTAACGTTGGCAGTCACGTCTATGATTCTCTGCTGGTACTTCCTGTCAATTTCAACGGGGGTGTTGCTCATAACCACCTGGGCAATGTTTCCTAATTTCACAAGCTGGCCGGTCGAACTGGGTACCATCAATCTGCTGACGTCGTCAATTCGATTACGATCTGTTGAATCGAGGCGAACGAGTATGTTGTATTGGTTGCCGCTCTGGGGATCGGTAAACTGCGAAGCGACGGCTCCATCGATGGCGGTTGCCACGGTGTTGGCAACGTCCGAGACGTCTACTCCGAGGGCGCCTGCTTTTTCCCTATTGACGACGACTTTCAACTGCGGCATATTGGGATCCATACTGATCTGAGCGTCGGTAGCGCCGGGTGTCGTCCTGACGGCATCGAGGACCTTGTGGGCAAGGTTCATCGCGGTCGGAAGATTATAGCCCATGATTTCGACGTCGATAGGGGCGTTCGAACCAAAATTCAACAAGAACGTCATGAATCCGCCGGGTGTAAGGAATATACGAGCGCCAGGCAAAGACATTAAGTGAGTCCGGACCGCATTCATTATTTGCTCCTCGGACCGCTGCCTCATAGTCGGGTCCACAAGCTGTACTTGTAGATTTGCGGCGTAGGTTCCAGGGTTGCGGCTAAACAAACTGCCGCTCTTTTCATTTGGGACTCCGACATCTGAAATTATCCTTGTGGTCTCCGGCGCATATTTCTCTATCATCTGCTCAACCTTCGTGACATATTTTTCCGTCTCCTCGATTCGCGTACCAACCGGCATCTTGACACTTACCGAAAACTGGCTTTCATCAGTTGCGGGAAAGAATTCCGTACCCACAAACTTGAAGAGAACGAAGGATGCAACGGCAAAACCTGCGACGCCGAAGATCACTTCTTTCCTGTGCTTCAACGCCGTTCCGATAAGTCTCTGGTAGCCGTTATCGAGGCCGTCAAAGAAATTCTTCGAGCTTAGCTTTGCTCTGTCTATAAAACGTGTGGAATTAGAATCGATTTCTCTCTCCGGTTTCAGGACCTGGTTGCATAAGAGGGGCGTTACCGTACGCGAGACAAAGAATGAGCCGAACAGTGCAACTGTAATTGTGAGCACGAGCGGCAGAAACAGCAG
>JBJKQU010000225.1:0-10493 GCA_046705025.1 Candidatus Kryptoniota bacterium
GTTACAACTGGACTCCGAAAAAGGCAGTCGCGGAATAGCAGGAGGAACGCGCGGTAGCCACGCTCCATTCTGCCTCACTAGATGGCAATTCCAAATCCCCACTCTCATAGAATATCCGCAATCTTTGCCGTATTTCCGGCGCTTTTTTGACTAGATTAGCAGCAGTGGCGACGTGAGTATGACGCCGCCTTCATCCAATCAGCAACCATGTGGGAGCACCGGTACTGGCTCAATTTATAAATATTCAACCTAGGGGACGCAAAGAAGTCGTAAAGCACGCAGAACAACTATATTCTTTCGCGGTCTCCGCGATTATTTGTCTTTGTGAACTTTGCGTTAAATCAAACTGAGCCAGCGCCGGAGCACCCTGATTTATTGAAACTCTGTCGCATTTTGGCTATTATAGTCAGTGTCGAGCCTCGCCATCGCCATCGAGAACCGTTGCTCTTTCCCTTCAGATGGCATTTATGAACTGAATCAGTTCCACCAAAGGCGCGGTATCGACGCTTCTACAGAAGATCCTGTGTCCAGGGAGGGAAGCAGGCTGATGGAATACGAGCAGATCGACTGACCGAGAATACCCCGAATGCATCCGGGCCGAAGAAGTCGACAGCAGCTGAGGATGGTGACTACTGAGGGTTTGAGGAGATTCTCATTATTGTCCGGGCCCCCCGCGCTCCCCACTCCACCAGTTTCACGGTGGGAATAAGGCGGAAAGAAGGCAGCGCTTCGAAGTCGATCCGTTCAATCAGGACTTGAAATGAGAAGCACGCTTATCCTGGAATATGAGAACAACACATTCTGGAGACGAATCGAGTAATGATCAAGAGACATCTAAATGAGAAGGAATCGGATCTGAGCTATATGAATGCGGCGGTGACCCCGAGATTTCTACAAATCGGTACGGCAGTAATCTCGATAGTCGTGTTGGGTCTATGGACTAACATGGCAGTCGCTCAATTTGCGGACTCGCCTGCCGGTGACCCGACCGCGAGCCGGAGGACGGCCATCACCACGGCGGTTCAAGAAATAAGCCCGGCAGTCGTGGGAATAAACGTCACGGCTGTTCAGGAACGGCAGAGCCCCCTCGGCTTTAACGACCCGTTATTCCGGCAGTTCTTCAAGGATGACCCGTTTCTGAGACAGCTCCTGGGACCTCAGAAGATCGAGATTCGGAGCCTCGGCTCGGGCTTCATAATCTCCCCGGACGGATACATCGTGACAAACGAACATGTCGTTAGGGACGCGACGAAGATTATCGTCACGATGACGGACGGGAGCAAGCGGAGCGCGAAGATAATAGGACATGACGATCGCGCTGACATCGCTTTGCTGAAAATTGACGGCGACAGACTTCCCTATTGCAAGCTGGGGAACAGCGACAGTATTCTCGTCGGCGAATGGGTTATTGCTTTCGGCAATCCGTTCGGACTCTTCAACATAAACGACAAGCCTACGGTCACGGTCGGTGTGGTCAGCTCCCTCGGCATGAACCTCGCAAAAATCGGGTCGCGGAACTACAACAACATGATCGAGACGGATGCCGCTATCAATCCCGGCAACTCGGGCGGACCCCTTGTCGATGCGAACGGAAGAG
The DNA here is from genome assembly GCA_046705025.1 of Candidatus Kryptoniota bacterium. Classification (GTDB taxonomy): domain Bacteria; phylum Bacteroidota; class Ignavibacteria; order Kryptoniales; family JAKASW01; genus JAKASW01. The sequence goes on from JBJKQU010000225.1 coordinate 1,598, forward strand.
TCATCGGAATGAACACGATGATATACACGGCAGGAGTAAGCAACTCGTACATCGGCTACGGTTTCGCGATACCCATAAACAAGATCAGGCGAATCGTCGATGAATTGAAGAGATACGGCCGGGTGGTCAATGACGCCTGGATAGGGTTACAGCTGCAGAACATCGACCGGGAACTGGCCAAGTACTTCGGCCTTAGCGAGCCTGTGGGTGCCCTTGTCCGCAATGTAGAGACAGGAAGCCCTGCAGATAAGAGCGGGTTTAAGCCCGGCGACTTGATACTGAAATATCAGGGAATGCCCGTGAGAAGTGCGACGTCGCTTGAGTCGTCGCTCGGTGACCTCCGGCCGGGACAAAGAGTAAAATTCGAAATCCTTCGAAACAACGACATTTTATCACTCTCATTGAGAGTCGGAAAGAAAGGCAAAGGACAATAATAGATGATAAGACGCTATTCACCCGCTGAGATGAGTGCCGTCTGGAGCGAGGAAAACAAGTTCAAGATCTGGCTGGATGTAGAAATTGCAGCGATGGAATCACAGGCACAACTCGGCAGAGTCCCGCCGGATGCAGTCCAGGAGGTAAAGGCAAAGGCAAAATTCAACGTTGAAAGAATAGATGAAATTGAGCGGACCGTAAAACACGATGTCATAGCCTTCCTGACGAATGTCAGTGAAAACGTAGGGCCCGCCGCTCGATTTGTCCATCTCGGGATGACTTCGTCGGACGTTCTCGATACGGCATCGGCGATCCAGCTGAAACAGGCGGGCGAGATCATACTGAAGGACCTGGTAGATCTGCGGAAGATGATCGGCGAATTGAGCACAAGATATAAAGATGTGCCGATGATCGGGCGTACGCACGGGATTCACGCAGAGCCGGTGACATTCGGCTTGAAGATGGCAGTGTGGTTTGACGAGCTCGGAAGAGACATCGCGAGGATGAAAGCCGCCAACGAAGAGATCGCGGTTGCAAAAATCTCGGGAGCAGTGGGCACGTATTCGCACATTTCGCCTGAAGTCGAGAAGTATGTCGCAGCGAAGTTTGGCCTGCGGCCCTCAATAGCTTCTACACAGGTCATACAGCGCGACAGGCACGCACAGTTCATGACGACCCTTGCAGTGATAGCAGGGACGCTGGAGAAGATGGCACTGGAAGTAAGGCATCTTCAAAGGACAGAGGTCCTCGAAGCGGAAGAACCGTTTACGAAGGGCCAGAAAGGCTCGTCGGCCATGCCGCACAAGCGGAATCCCGTCAACGCGGAGAGAATCTGCGGGATGGCGCGCCTTGTCAGGTCGTACGCAATGTCGGCCCTGGAAAACCAGGCGCTCTGGCACGAAAGAGACATATCGCACTCATCTGTGGAACGGGTTATTTTCCCCGACGCGACGCTCGGGCTGGACTTCATGATCAAGGAGTCCCAGAAAATCTTCCGGAATTTCGTGGTTTACCCCGAAAAAATGCAGAAGAACCTCGCTATTACTCACGGGCTTTTCTTCTCCGAGGATGTCCTGCTGAAACTGATAGGAAAGGGTTTGACGAGGGAACAGGCTTACTCTCTCGTTCAGAGAAACGCGATGCACTGCTGGGAAACCGGCGAAGATTTCCTGACGGCTCTTGCAAACGATCACGAAGTAGCGGAAAGAGTAACCCGTGATGAACTGGAAAAGGTATTTGACCTTAACTCACTTCTCAAGAATGTCGATTACATCTACAAAACATTGGGACTTAAAGAGTGAAAGCATCTTCGCTACTGCAAAACAAATCGTTGCTGGTATGGCTCGGAGGCTTTTACGGGCTCCTGGCAGGATTGACCATTGCAATGGCGGCGCAGATTGCTTTTCTCAAATTTTCACTCGGTCCGATAAAGTCGATAACACTTATAGTGCTCGCGGGGGGGGCGTCCGTAGCAGGCTCTCATTTAGTCAGCAAACATCTTTTCCGTGAAGATGAGCTGCTTTTCAGCAGACGGCTGCACTACGTGCTGTTTTTCTCTCTGCTGCCTGTCCTGATTTTAATCTTGTCAATTATCCTCTTCTTCAGTCCAAACTAGGAGACCATTATGGGCAAAGCTTTCAAGAACTATATCGGCGGAAAGGAAAGAGACGCCGAATCCGGGAAGACTTTTGAAAACCGAAATCCTGCCGATTGGAACGAGGTCGTCGGTGTGTTCCCGAAAAGCGACAAGCGCGACGTAGATGCGGCTGTCGACGCTGCCAAACAGGCATACCGGGAATGGAGCCTTTACCCTGCTCCCAAACGCGGCGACATCGTAAAGAAAGCCGGCGATATCCTGGTAGCGCGAAAGGAAGAACTTGCGCGTGAAATGACACGGGAGATGGGAAAGGTCCTTCTCGAAACACGCGGCGACGTTCAGGAAGGGATCGATACCGCTTACTACTCGGCAAGCGAGGGACGAAGGATGTTCGGCGTGACGGCACCGAGCGAGCTCCAGAACAAATTCACAATGTCGATGAGAGTTCCGGTCGGGGTCGCGGGAGTCATCAGCCCCTGGAATTTCCCGATGGCGATTCCGACATGGAAGATCTTCCCCGCTCTGGTATCGGGCGACACCATCGTATTCAAACCGGCTTCCGATACTCCGAAAACCGCAGCGACCCTGGTCGAGATCCTTGTCGAGGCGGGAGTGCCGGAAGGCGTGATTAACATCGTTCACGGCACCGGCAATGATGTCGGTATGCCGATAGTAGAGCACGAGGACGTGGAACTCATCAGCTTCACGGGTTCCACTGCCGTCGGGAAGAAAATCTCTGAAGTGGCATCGAAGTCCTTGAAGCGTGTGTCGCTGGAACTGGGCGGCAAAAACGCGGAAATCGTGATGGATGATGCGAATCTGGAGCTTGCCCTCGACGGGATCCTCTGGGGCGCATTCGGCACAACCGGCCAGAGATGCACGGCAACCAGCAGGCTGATCCTTCACGAGAAAATCTACGACAAGTTCCTCGATATGCTGGCGGAGAGAGCTTCCCGCCTGAAGCTGGGCAACGGGCTCGATGAGTCGGTCGAAGTCGGACCTTGCGTCAACGAGGCACAACGGGAGAAGATCCATTCGTACCTCCAAATCGGCAAGAAAGAAGGAGCAAGGCTGGTAATCGGCGGCGAATTCGCGAAAGGCGGCGATCTCGACAAAGGTTGGTTCTACAAACCGACCATCTTTGCAGATGTCAAGCCGGACATGACGATTGCACGAGAAGAGATATTCGGACCGGTACTGTCCGTCCTCAAGGCCAGGTCCATGGAGCATGCAATTGAGCTCCTTAACGGAACAATCTACGGGCTGAGCTCGGCAGTGTACACCAGGAACATCAACGACGCTTTCAAGGCAATCCGCGATATAAAAGCGGGCATTACTTACATAAACGCTCCTACCATCGGCGCGGAAACGCACATGCCTTTCGGCGGTGTGAAGCAGACAGGCAACGGCCACCGGGAAGGCGGTGCGGGTGCGTTCGAATTCTTCACCGAAATCAAGACCGTGTATGTCGATTACAGTGACAAGCTGCAACGAGCTCAAATAGATACTTATCGTGATCCCGACAAGGCCAAAAACTAAACTCTTTTAAGGTGCAATATGACAATTATCAAAGCTCAAGACAGGAAGGAAACCACAACCAGTGTCGGTGAGGTAGCTTACTCCTCGCAAGTCAGACCCGAACAGGTCATGGACGTCCTCAGGAAGCACATGCTGGTTGACGGATTTGACATAGTCTTTGATCTCAAACAGAGCAAAGGCTCTTACGTCTTCGACTCAAAAAGGAAGAAATACTACCTGGATTTCTTCACCTTCTTCGCGTCGTCCCCGATCGGGTTCAACCATCCGAAAATGACGACGCCGGAGTTCCTGGAGAGGCTGGCTTACGTGTCGGTTCACAAGCCTTCGACCTCCGACTCTTATACAGTCGAGATGGCGGAATTTATGGATACCTTTTCGAGAATCGCCATTCCGGACTACCTGCCTCATACGTTTCTGATAGAAGGCGGTGCCCTTGCGGTGGAAAACACACTGAAGGCGGCCTTCGATTACAGGATGAGGAAAAATCTGGAAAGCGGTTTCTACTCTTCAGAGGAGGATGAGAACAAGATGAAGATCATCCATTTCAGGAGAGCGTTCCACGGGCGGAGCGGGTATACGCTTTCACTGACAAACACCGACCCGATGAAGACGAAATACTATCCGAAGTTCGATTGGCCGCGGATTCACAACCCGGCCGTGCGGTTCCCGCTAAACGATCAGAATCTTCAATTTGTAAGGCAGGAAGAAGAGATTGCGCTAAATCAGATAAAGCAGGCAGTCGCCGAATTCGGGAACAATATCGCTGCCCTTATTGTGGAGCCTATACAGGCAGAAGGCGGGGACAATCATTTCCGCAAGGAGTTTTTCGTTCGCGTCCGCGAGATTTGCTCCGAGAACGATATTATCATGATAATGGATGAAGTACAAACCGGAATCGGCCTGACTGGAAAAATGTGGGCGCACCAGCATTTCGTGGAGCCCGATGCGATAGCGTTTGGAAAGAAAGCACAGGTATGCGGAGTGCTCGCCGGGTTGAAATTCGACGAAATCCGCGAGAACGCCTTCAATACCCAAAGCAGGCTGAACAGCACCTGGGGGGGAAATCTCGTCGATATGGTGCGATTCATGAAGTTCCTCGAGATTATTGAAGAAGAGAAGCTGGTAGACAACGCCGCTCAGGTCGGCGAGTACCTGCTGGGCAGGTTGAGGGAAGTAGAATCGGAATTCCCTCAGCTTGTAAGCAACTCCCGCGGGCTCGGGCTCTTCTGCGCTTTTGACCTGCCGTCGTTCGAGAAGAGGCTCGAACTGCGCAAGAGGGTGTTTGAAAAGAACCTCTTGCTCATAGGATGCGGTGAGCGCACGATCCGCTTCAGACCCCCGCTGAATCTCAGCAGGTCGGAAGCGGACGAAGGTGTGGAAATCATAAAGAAGTCGCTTGCCGAAATGAAAGCAGACTAGCTCACTTCGTGATAGGCCAGCACCTGCAAGTAAGCCGCAGTCCGAGAAATCCCGAACCGCGGCCTTTCTATATCTGCTCTCCCACCGTCACCGATGTCGTTATTCTCTAATCCCTGACCGCCAATGTGGTAATTTCGCGCGCGGTTATCAAAACTCCCTCAATTCCCCCGGCACTATTTCGATAGACAGAGGCATTACACGATAGGTCCTTCCTTATTCCGGTAATGTTCTTAACAGTAAGTCTCGAATCTTTCACGAGTCTATGCAGGAGCGCATCTCTGAACAACCGCAACGCCTTCTCAGGCTCTGTGAAACTCGCCGAGAAATCTGAGCCGATAAGGTCCGTTCTTGACCGCCCCGTCACGTTCTCGGCAGCCGCGTTCAAGTCGATGATCCTTCCGTCCAACGCGACTGTTAGCAGAGGGTACTGACTAACATCCAGAAGGTCTCGAACGTAGAGCAATGCTGCCTTCGTGTCTCCTTCCGCCTGGCATTGCGCCGCCCTACCCCGCAACGCCGTGGCAGCATATGCCATCACATCGGCAAATTCCTGCAGCAGGCGGGTCTCGTCTTCATCGAACGCATCCGGCTTATCGGAATAAACCATAAGAGCGCCGTAGACTGTCTTTCCGTCTTTCATCGGGAATGTGGCCGACGAGAGGAGCCCTTTTTCCAGTGCATGATATCGCCACGGCTCGAAGCCGGGCTCGGTCCTGGTGTCTCGGACAACGACAGGTTTACCCGTCCGGATAACGACACCTGTCGGCCCTTTTCCACGCTCATTTTCTCCCCAGGAGACTTCGGCACGAAGGACATACTCCCCGTCAGCGCCGGCAAATGCCATCGGTTTTACGCTTTTCTGCTCGTCATTTTGTGCATAGCCAATCCAGGCAAGTCTATACTTACCCGTTTCGGTTATCGATTTGCACACCTCGTTGAGCAGCTGCGTCTCATCCGTTGCCCGAACGATAACCTCGTTGCAGGTGTTGATCAGCCTGAGCGACCTGTTCGCCCGCGCGAGAGCTGTTTCCTCCAGCTTCATCTTGTAAATATGAGAGGACACGCTCCGGCTCATGAAACCAGCCAGTAGAATCGAGAGCAGGATCGTCGCAACACCGAAAGAAACAAACATCCGGATTCGAGCCTGAGTTGTTCCCTCGGCATCCGCCAGCATTTGTTTCGCTTCATTTATCTCGTTGTTTTCCAGCTCATAAAGGATGGATCGCATCTTCTGGTAGCGCGTTTCCTGGATTCCAAGAAAGGCATCCCTGGCTTCTCCCTTCTGGCCCCCGCTTTGTATTTCCCGGATCTGTTCGTCCCTGTCTTTCTGGTAGGCATCGCGCAGGTCGATGAATTCGCCCAGTCTTGTTGACTCGTACGGATCCGCCCTCAGCCTGAGAATCAGCCTGTTAATGATTCCGTAGTCACTCCGGGTCCGCCGGTTAAGCTCTTCGAGCCAGCCGCCCCATTCCGAAGGATCGCTCTCGAGGAGCATTGCGATGTCGAGCCTCTCGGCATTCAGGTTGGCTCTCAAAGCGGGCAAATCTACGAGGTTTACCAGGTTCTGATCGTACATTTCCCTTTCCGACCGCTCCAGTTCGGTGATTCCGGTATATGCCGTTATCACTACCGCCAGAAGCATCAGAATGATCACCCCAAATCCTACTGACAACTTCACCTTCAGGGATACGCCATCAAACCGGCCTCTATAGCTGAACGTCGGGAATTTCCGAGACTGCTTATCAGCAGGTTCCATGCTATACCTCCTCACCCAGTTCGCGGTTCGTAACGTCCTGAACAGTACCCATCGACCTGATAGGACGTCCCATGTCATCGAACACCGTCTTGAACTGCTGCAATACAAATTTGGTTCTCCCGTCCTTCATCAGCAATCTATGAGCGATATGGGTCGATGTTTTCTCGTCGACAGATTTTCTATAGGCTCCTTCCACGAGAGCGCGGTCATCTTTATGAACTGCATGCAGGAATGCATCGAATGTACCAGCAAATTCTTCACGCTTCTCTCCGAGGATTCGGAGCAGCTCTTCAGAACAGGTGAATTCGTTGGTCAACAGGTCGCGTTTCCAACCGCCCAGATGCGCGAGGCTCTGAGCTTCCTTGAGCGTTACTTCACTTTCCATCAGTGCCTCAATTGCAAGCTTTCGGTCGGTAATATCAAGGCTGAGGACAAATATTCCCTCCGGAACCGGATTGACTATGAATTCGTACCAGCACGTAGTCCCATCCAAAAACACGAATTTCGATTCGAAATGCTGCGGGAGAGACTCAAGCATGCAGCGTCTGTATACCGCGAACACTTCGGTCTCCTCAACGCCCGGGTAAATCTCCATCATAGCCCGACCGATCAGGTTCTCCCTCTTCTGGCGTCCGTGCCTGGCAGCGGCTTCGTTTACATAGATGTATCTCCAATCGAACCCGATGATCATGCATCCTTCCATCATACCGTCGAGGGCCTGCCGGAAGCGCTCTTCCGACTTCCTAAGTTCCTCTTCCGCCCGCTTTCGGTCTGTGATGTCGGCAGCGATCCCTGCGACCAGCGTTGCTTTGTCTTCCTCACGCCGGAGAACGAATCCGTGATCGCTGACCCAGCAGGTCTCTCCGTTCGGTTTGAGGATGCGGTATTCCACATCGTATTTTGATCCCGGTATACCCTCTATCCAATTCGAAAAGCTTTCGATAACGCATGCCCGATCGTCTAAATGGATAGAGTCGGTCCAGATTCGCGGGTTGCGATACAACTCCGAAGGGGATCTTCCCCAAACGCGCTCGAATGCCGGATTTACGTATAAAACGAGCTCGGGATGAAGACTCGATATCCAGAAAACCTGTTCTGCAGCCTCAGCAAAACCGCGAAATCTCTCCTCTTCTTTAATGTGAGCCTTTTCCGATTGAATTCGCTTCACGTCTTCATCGACCCGTTCCAACGCGAATGAGATGTCAGCTGCGACTTCTTCGAGTAGCAAAACTTCCTTTTCTCCGAACATATTTACCGCGCCTGAATAAACGTTCATCGTCCCGCAAATCTCACCCTTGCATGTGAAAGGAATGGCTGCTGACGCGCGAATGCCTGCTTCCTTCGCGTATTTCCACCAGGGCTTAGTACGTTCATCTAACAAGAAATCGTTGGACACAAAGGGTTTCCCCTCGCGAATCGCGCTTCCTGTCGGACCCTTGCCGAGCTCTTCCTCATCAACCGTGACCTTAATTCTGTGAACATATTCCTCTGCGGTTTCACCGGCAAACGCGGCCGGGACCACGACATGCGTTCTGGGATTAAGCCACCCCATCCAGGCAATCAAGTAACCGCCCTGCCGGACCAGCACTTCACAGATCCGTTCGAGGAGTTCCTCCCGAGAACGGACTCTCAACAGCACCTGATTGACCCTTGCCAGGGTACCCTGCAATCTTGCAATATGCCCAATCTCCCCGGAGGCGGCTCCAGGACTGTCCGCCTGACCGCCCTCAAACGGTATTCCCCCACCGAGACTGAGCATGACGTTACGAAGCGGAAAATTGTGACTGATTGGTTCCTCCTCACTCTGGCCAAACTGGGCCCTGACGCTGCCATTACCGGACCCATGCCTCGAATTACAAAAGGTTCCTGAATAGCCGAAAAGTGCTTAGGATTGAATTGATTTAAAGCTCATAAACATATCGGGGCACGACCGAACACGAATTGAGTTGCACACACCCGATACAACCACACAGATGAAGTTACCTATGGCCCCGCCTAAAAGCAAGGAAGAGCAAGAGCAGGTACTGGCTCAATTTGAAAATATTCAACGCAGAGGACGCAAAGAAGGCGCAAAGCACGCAGAACAAGTATATTCTTTCGCGGTCTCTGCGATTATTTCGGTTTGTGGACTTTGCGTTAAATCAGACCGA
>JBJKQU010000226.1:0-4901 GCA_046705025.1 Candidatus Kryptoniota bacterium
GACAAGGAAAAGCTGCTTGCCGATAAAATCCCACCCGGCTTTGAGTGTGTATATAATCCTTATTTTGAATTCCGGAGACTCGAACTTATAAATGAATTCGTCATGCCTGCGGCTGATCCCGCGCTGCGTTAACCCTCCCTCAGTCACTTCATGGCCGTCGATTACAATAGAAAAGGCGTCTCTGGTAAAACGCTTCTCTTCGTGAAGCTTGTAGCTGTAGATGCTCTCCAGGCCGTTCTCATTGAGCGTGGCCCGCACAATTCCGTTGCTCAGGGTATAGGTTGACGGGTTTGCAAGTGCGGTCGCCCCGCACATCAAAAACGATATTATAGTCAGGAGAATCGGCCCCACAATTCTCAGACGCAATCTCTCTAGGAGTTCTGTACTGTTCATTTCTGCAATCGTGCTGTTTGGAGGTTAGTACTGCTCTTTCACTTCCATCACCTGCATCGGGTCCGCGGGTGACATCTGTTCAGTATATTAATAATTCATCAGAACTTCTACTGTACGGATGGTTCAGAGGGCATGCCGCGCACGGGACATCCCGGTTATCCTCTACGGAGACGGCATCTCAATCCAGGTGCACGATAAAGTGGCAAGTCTTGCCTCCCCGGCGAAGCGACTCCACGATCTCGACCCTGAATGGGCGGCCGAGCGCCGTCTCGAAAACTGCCTGGTGAGTTGCGCGCGTGCACTCGCAATGAACATCGGGCGACTGCTGCCCAAGGGTCACAAGTCCCACGGCAAAAACGATCCCGCTGACAAAGACCTTGATCACTTTCGTCAGCAGGAAAATCCCCAGAACAACGCATATCAAGATTAACAATGATGCGGCTGTTTGCTTCTTCATCCCTTGTTCTTAATTCGCGAATGTAGTTAAAATTAGAACTCCACATCCATTCCCAAGACCGGCAGTAGCGCGAACTGGTAAACTGTCTCCACAGTACCGTCTGAATTGTACTGGTACGCGGCGACGTTCTTTCTGTTCAAGACATTCTGCACCGACAGATACATGGCGATATTCCAACTGCTGAAGTTGAATCTGCTCGAAAAAGCCACGTCGAGCCGCTGATAGTCGGGATATCGGACGGAATTGATTTTGTCTGTCGCTACCCACCATCCGCTGCTCCACTTCGACGCGCCTTCCCTGTGCTGCTCCGAAGTCACAAACAACTGGGGCGTGTAAGGCTTTCCTGTCGCGTAGCGATACCGAAGGCTGATTTCCATATCGTCCGAAAACGGGAGGATGTAACTCGGGTACCTGATGAAAAAAGGCATTGCATTGAGCTTCGACCTCAGGCCGGCGAACCTCTTCCCGAAGATGGCGGTAGCAACGTAAGGGAAATCGAAATCGGAAGTAAATGTCCTTCCCTCCATTCCGATCCGCGGGTCGTAGTATCTGCTCTCCATCCTGGAAATCGCGAGGATGCCGTAGATGTCCCTGACGAGTTTCTGCTGAACAAGGACGTCCAGACCGTACACATCCTGCCTGCCGATATTCAGAATCCTCTCGGATCTGAACGTACGGTCGAAGAAATGCACGAACGATTCGGAGACCGGAAGACCGGAATATCTCTTGTAGTACCCCTCAACATCGATTTTCAACCCCGCAGCCGGCAGATACTCCACTCCGAGCACGTAGTGGTCCGCCTCGCTGCTCTCCAGATACCGGTTCACTTCCGACTGATACCGGTCGCCGAAGTACGGGAGCGCGGGGGTCTGGAAATATTCCCCGAAGGCCGCGTTCAACGTGACTCTCTCCGGAATAAGGGCATAGGAAGCCGAAAGCCGCGGGCTGACATTTCCATTCCCGCTGTAAGACATGTAGTCATACCTGAGTCCAACGTTGACGATCAGGCGATTGCCTGACAGCTTGACCCTGTCATTTATATATGAATATGCCTTGTACTGCTCGGGAAGGGGGAAATTGTAGTCTATCGTAGCCTCAGGCACAACCACAGTCCTGTCGAACACCCCGTCGGAATCGAGGTCGTAGCGCGCAGTGTCCGCGTCGGCCGATTCGAGCGACTTGAACTCGATAAACTTCAGCGCCCCGCCGAAACTGACCTCGGTGTTCCTGCCGGCATTCCAGATGAACTCCGAATTCAACGCCGTCTCTCCGTTGTCAGCGCTCTGCCTGTAAATGTCGCGGCTGTACAACATGTTCGTCCGGCTCACTTGACCGGCGGAATTGTAGCCCCTCTCGGTGAAGGCGCTCGTAACGCATGTGCCGTCATGATAGCTATTTCTGGACAACGTAATGATGGAAATAAATCTCTCGGACCATTTGCTCTCGAGCGTGATGCCCGCGGCGTACTGATGCTGCTTCACATCGACATTGTACACGTCGACCGTATCGCGTCCGCCGGCCATCGAGAGATTGACGGTGTTCGGCTCTCCTTCGATGTTTATGAGATCGTTGCCGTATATGCCGGAGAACGACACCCTGTGGATGCGCGAAATGTCGTAGACCGCTTTCGACTGCAGGTCGTAATATTTTGGGATGGCCGTAAGCCCGAACGAGCCCGCGATGAGATCGACGTAACTCCTGCGCGCGGAAAGGAGCCAGGAGCCCGAACCGCCGCTGATCCTTCCTTCAAGCACCGCACCGTAACCCGCCATCGAGAGATTCGCGCTTCCATGCAAAAGGCTCTCGCGCGTACCCTCTCTCATGGTAATGTTCATTACCGACGACGATTTGTCTCCGTACTTGGAGATGAACCCTCCGGTCGAGAACTGTACATCCTGTATCAGGTCGACGTTGATCATATTTATCGGGCCGCCGGAATTGTACTGGTTGGGATAATGATTCGTGGAATGTATCTCCATATGGTCGAGCACGGTCAGGTTCTCGTCCGGCGAGCCTCCCCTCACGAGAAGCTCATTTGTCTGATCGGTCGAGAAGGAGACTCCCGCCATGGCCTGAAGAATTCTCTGGAAGTCCTGGTCCGACCCGGGAGAGCGTCTGACTTCTTCCGAGCTGAGGACCACGGTGCTCATCGTGTTCTCTATCGTCGCCTTGTCGAAATAATCCGGGGCGATCGTCACAAGGCCGAGCTGGAGCGGGGCTTCGGTCATCCTTATTACGACCTGTGTCTCCCCGCCGGTCGTTACGATGATATCCGTCTTGACAATTGCCTGGTAGCCTAAGAGCGTCGCCTTCAGAGAGTAGCTCCCGACGGGAGCGGCAATCCTGAACCTGCCGCTTTCATCCGTGCTCGCTCCCACTCCCTTCAGCTCGTTGATGATAACATTCACGCCGATGAGCGGCTCGCCTGTTTTAGCGTCGGCGGCATAGCCGGTGATTTTGCCCATTTGCCCGAACGCCGATGAAGCAAACAGATACAGCAATACCATTAGAGATGGAACTGTTTTCAACGATATCCTAACCTCTGATTCAAAATTGATGCAGCTTTAGCCCTGACACAGAGTTATACGTGCGAGACAATGCCCCGGTTACACTCCAGCCCATATCCGTCAAGTTAAAGATGACCGATAGCCGGAAGGGGCCCGCTCAATGGAATGCCGGGTTGAAATGCTTGTTAGTTACAAGGTAAGATTTTGAACCGCTGACGGAATAAGATAACTGACGGGTGCGAATCAGGCAACGATACGGGTTTTTCGGTGGTGTCCCAATTTGAATCGCCCTTTCGAAAAGATTTAACGCAAAGGACGGTAAGTTCCCGCAAAGCATGCAAAGAATAATAGATATCGATTAACGAATTCATAATCTCTTTCTGTCCTTTGCGCTTCCTTCGCGAGCTTTGCGTTTCAAAAAATCTTTGGTGTCCCGTTGGAAACTGAAATTAGAACACTGCCCTGCCTTCGGTGGTGCCACAAATTCGACATACGATTAATCCTTCATTTGGCAAATCAATTTAGCGAACTCTGTTTCTCCGGCTAGATAGGTTGTTCGTGTGTGAGGCAGTGGAGGGTCCCCAGTCCCCAAACAAGGTCGAGCGCGTGAATCCCGACAACAGGACGGTCTGTGATCAGCTCACTTATGATTCCCAGAGCGGCTCTGTCGTTCGGATCGTCGAAAGTTGGGACGAGAACAGCGGCGTTAGATATGTAGAAATTGGCATAGCTTGCAGGCAGCCTCTGCCCTTTGAAAATGACCGGCTCCGGCATCGGAAGGAAGGTGACCTCCGGCTTTGATCCGTCTTCCAGCCTGAAATCCCGAATCCTCTCCCTGTTTTCAGCCAGCGGTTTATAGTTGTCGTCCCGGGGATTTTTTTCCTGTACCAGCAGAAGTGTATTCGCGTTAACAAACCGGCAGAGATCGTCAACATGCCCGTGTGTGTCGTCGCCTGCAATGCCCTTGCCGAGCCAGAGAACATTCGTGGTTCCGAGGTAGTCCCGGAAAATCCGTTCGTAATCACTCTTTGAGAAACCGGGATTTCTTGCCTGAGTCTTCTCGTCAAGCAGGCACTCTTCAGTCGTGAGCAGCGTCCCCTTGCCGTTGTAATCGATCGAGCCTCCCTCCAAGACGACATGCCGCCCATCATGGTCGGGGACAAAGTACCGGAGTCCGAGTCTTCTCGATATGTAACCCGGGAGCCTGCAGTCTTTCTTGTAGTTGGAATACTTCGCCCACCCGTTGAATCTGAAATTCACCTGTGCGACACCATCGGCATTCCTGATGAATTGCGGGCCGGAATCGCGCGTCCAGCCCCTGTCGGTTTTCATGATGTAAAATTCGACATTCGAAGTCTCGACGTCTGCCGCTCTCAGCACCGCCAGAGCCTGCCGCTTGTTTTCCGTGGACTCAACCACAATCCTCGCCTTCTCCCCGGTGGATATCCTTCGGACAATCTCGGCGTAGACCCACGGTATCGGCGGAAACTTTCCCGGCCAGTCGCTCCTGTTGTGCGGCCACCCGAGCCATGTCGCTTCGTGCT
>JBJKQU010000227.1:0-5275 GCA_046705025.1 Candidatus Kryptoniota bacterium
GCATACGAGAACTCCGGTGTCGTTCGCGGATTTATGTAACTTCTTGCCGACGTTGGGGGCAGCCCCGAGAAACAAGACTGCCAACCCCGTTGCCAATACCGCCTATATCTTAGTTTTCATTTCATATCTCCTTTTGAATTCTTTGTTAGGCTAAATCTCTTTTTCTGTCTTCGAATTCTTCCCTGGAGATTTCTCCCGATGCATATCTTCGCCTCAGGATCTCCATGGCCGAATCGCTTGAACTGTTTTGTAACTGATGCGGATTTCTGTCAAGAAAGTACTTGACCAGGAAGAACGCTCCGACCAGAAACACGATGGCTGTCAGACCCATCATAATCCAATCACCTCCAGTGCAATAAGTTGAGTACATGGTTTCGCCTCCATCAGCAGCAGCCACAATTGTGCTGCTCACAATGGGTGCCGGTCCGGGCGATGTATTTCTGCGGATGCCTGTCAAACTTCGCCTTGCAGGTCTTGCAGCAGAAATAGTAGGTTGTCCCTTCAAACACGCTCCGGGGTGCGGTATCGGGGTTCTTTATCTCCATGCCGCTTACTAGACACTGTTTCATTTTATTTCTCCTTTTTCATTTTGAACGTTTGAGAGTTTCCGGCTGAGGAGCATCCGGTGGTTCTTGCGCTTCTGCTCAGCCTTCTTGTTCTCGGATCGCCGGGCATTCCGTCACACGATGATTATGCATCGCGACGGTCATGCGGTGCGCCGCTCACAGAAGGCCTGCCCTTGTGAGCCCGATAAACTGAGATAGGATTAGATTAGGAGAGTGGATGTCAGCAGATACTTCTCCACCGACGTCCTGAGATGGGAATCGTTGAGACCGGGTCTTCCGCGTAATGAGGTTTGCGCGCGAGGAAGCTGATAGCTTACCACAGCTGCAGTCACCTCAGCAGAACCTGCTTTATTGTCTCTTGAGTTGTCCTGCTGGATAACGGCTAAGGAGGTATTGGCACCCGTGCTCGCTATCGTAGTACAGCAAGATCCGCCTGCCGTCCCGGGCATGGGAGTCGAAGTCTCCTGGGAACCGGGGCACTTTTCGTTTGACGCCGCGCTCTGCGAGCAGCACGACTTCACCTGGTCCCGGCAGCTTCGGTTCGAGGTTGCAGAGACTGTCCCGATAGCCAGGAATAGGAACCCGATCGCCAGGGCGAAAAATCTTATGTCAACTTTGTTTGAATCCATTTCTATGTTTTCCGCGCACTAGATTTGTGCTACCGGTATGGTGGCCAACTATCATGCCAGGAGTGAACCGGCCAGATTGCAGCGTTTGAAGGCTTCTGACAATTCGGGTCGGGGCAAACCTCCACTATGTTCTGCAGGGTGGTAATGGCCGGGGGTAATCCGCCGCAGCCAATTGGTCGTTATTAAACGGGGCTTTCTCATTTCAGCCCCAATGACGCGACATGGCCGTACCGGTTACAGGCGGAATTGAAAGGACACAGGCACAAGGGCACAGAGATGCAAAGTAAAAAAATGGGTTGGGGAGATAATGAAATTTCGGAATGATTGTGGAAGATTCAGGTTGAACGATTATCGAGCGGCGTGGTTCGGAATCAGGTCCCTTGTCTCAAGAATTTTTCGCTTCGTAAGCACCTGTTACCTCTCCGGACCTGTCGTCACTTCTTGCAGGAACAATCGAGGCAATGGTGTTGCGCGCAAACTGAGCAGGTTTCCTCCAACCGTTTTCGAAGGACCTGTCTTGCGCGGTGGTTTCTAATATGTACAAGTAATCCCTCCGCCGAATCCAAAATCCGAATCGTAGTCGGCTGACAGTGAGAAGTTTCTTGTAAGTATATAACTCGCTCCTACGTCGTACTCGTTATCGGTGTTCCACATGCCGTCCAACCTCAGTCGTGACGTGAGCGCAAAGTCGCTCCTGCTCACCTGGAACCTGAGATGACCGGTGTCGTCAATTCGAAAATCGGTCTGGATAAAAAGTGGCAGAAGATACCGCAGTCCCGCAACCCCGACAATCCGGTTGTTGATGCGATAGTCCCGGGTTCCTGGAATGATAGCCGCGAGTCTGTTGAGTCTTCTCGCGTCCACTCCGACGTATGCTTCGAGGAACTGCATGTTGCCGAACAACCGCCCGAAGCGCGCCTCTCCCTGATAGTCGCCACGATAGTCCGCGGCTCCGGTAAATTGAAAGACGTAGTTACTGTTCTCGGCCCTTATCGTGGGGAAGAATCCGTTGGACTGTGCCCCAATGTCGGCGGAAGGATACCATAGGTTATCGGTGCTTACGAATTTCTCATAGGCATCATGTATTGTATCCACCTCCGGATTGGGTGGGGCGGCGGCACCGGGAAGAGAGCCGGCTGGAGCAACGCTGAAAACCCTCGCCATACCGCTGTTGAGATGATAAAGGATGTGGCAGTGGTAGAACCAGTCCCCGGTATTAGGCGGCGTAAATTCGATCGTGTCGGTCTCCATCGGCATCACGTCCAGTACGTTCTTCATCGGGTCGTACGGACCGTGACCGTTCAGGACCCTGAACGACATGCCGTGCAGATGCATCGGGTGACGCATCATCGTTTCGTTGTGAATCACGATCAGGACATTCTCGCCCTTGCGTATCAGGATCCTGCCGACCTGAGCAAGTGTCTGGTCATTAATGGACCACTGATACCTGCGCATGTTGCCGGTCAGGTTGAAACGGAGGGTATCCGTCGGCCAGTCGGGGAGATCGGTCTTCACAGGGGACTTCAACATTCCGTAGTTGAGAGTCACGATACCGCCGTTGTTCATTGTCATGTTCATCCCCATTCCGCCGGAAGCGGATCCGCCCGCGGAGGACATGCCGCTCATGCCCGACATACCTTTCATCTTCGACATTCCGCCCATGCCGGTCATGGTGCTCATTCCCTGTGCCGCATGTTTCATTCCGGCTCTTTGGCGGTTATTAAGTTCTGGGTACATGGCATCCAATACATCGTACTCCTGGTACATCATTTTCATGCTCATTCCGCCGGAGGAATACATCATGTTGTTCATCGCCTGCATTCCCTTGAAGTATTCAAGCTTCTTCAGTTTCGGGGCGTACACCTTCTCTCCGCTTCCGAGCCAGAGCGATGCATGACCCATTCGATCCTCGGCGGTCGCGAGGAACTGGTAGCTCTTGTCTCTGGGAATCGTCACGATTGCGTCGTACGTCTCGCCCACCCCGATGATCATTCTATCCACCCTGACGGGAACGTCGTCGCCGCCGTCGCTGGCGATCACAGTCAGCTTTCCTCCTGCAAACTGCAGCCAGAAATAAGTCGAGGCGGAAGCGTTCACAATGCGCAGCCTTATCTTCTCTCCGGCTTTAAGCTGAGGCAAATGTTGACTTGGCTTTCCGTTCAGCAGGAATGCATTGTAGTAAACATCGCTCACGCCCATTGTCGGCATCCGGTGCCACTCCTGGACAAGCTTCGCGCCAAGGTATCCGTTAACGAGCGTACCTCCCCAGCTCTGCACCGATCCGTTCTTTATGTTGTACCAATCGTTTCCGCTTTTTAATGTGCGCATAACTTGCCCGGGACTTTGGTTGGTCCAGTCGCTCAGCACGACATCATATTGGGGAATCGAGTCGTCGGAATGCCTCCTGTGCAATATGATCGCCCCGTACTCCCCGATCTGTTCCTGGAATCCCAGATGAGAGTGATACCAATAGGTCCCATGCTGCACAACAGGAAACTTGTATAAGTGGGTTGTGTGCGGCCAAACCGGAGCGGTTGTCAGGTAGGGAACACCGTCCTGCGTGTTGGGAAGTATAAGCCCGTGCCAATGGATGGAAGTCGGAACATTCATCTGATTGTGAACATAGATTTCTGCCGTATCGCCTTCCGTGAAATTTAGCGGCGGGCCGGGGATTTGCCCGTTTACTGAGATAGCCTTCACCCTTTTGCCGGTGTAATTCACGGTGGTATCGCTGACGTAGAGATCATAGCGAACAACTTGTTGTGCAAATGTGCTGACGGAGGCCAGTAGCAACAAAATGGTGCTGCTGATCCACATATATTTCCGAGACATATCTTCTTTCCATTTGATTAGTGGTTGTTCGCTCGACTTTTCATCTTCTCTCCATAGTGCAAAGTGCAGCTAGTGAATTTGTAAACGGAGATAAACACGCGCGATCAGGAAACCCTTCCGATTTGATTGAGATCGGACAGACAGTGTACAGGAGTCTTCAGTAAAACAGGGATTGCAGGTAGAGCAGTTCCGCTTGTCCATGTGGACCGATTGGGCCTGAAGCCCGCTAAATTGGAAGGGCTCTAAATACGAAGGTTGCCGCTAATTATCGGAATATTTCCACGGGGAGAGGTCGCCCGGGACGATCGGGTAAAGCAGACCAGAAAATTGAGCAGACGTCGTTGAAGTAAGGCACTAACCGGCCGATACTCGCCTACTTCATTAAGAGCATCTTTAAGGTCCTCGTATATGCTCCGGAAGTCAATCGATAGAAATAGACCCCGCTCGCCAAACCGGCACCGCCAAAAACGACACGGTGTATCCCGGGCTGTTCCATATCATCAGCAAGAGTGGCGACCCTTTCTCCAAGATCGTTGAAGATATCCAATCGAACGTACGAAATGCCGGGAAGCGAGTACGTAATCGTAGTGGAAGGGTTGAACGGGTTCGGGTAGTTCTGGCTCAGTGAAAAATTGTCCGGTAACGAAGCATGTGCGACCACGCCGGTGACAAGATTGTATTCATACAAGCCCTGACCTGTACCGGCGTACAGTTTACCGGTGGTGCTGTCAAAGGCAATTCCGCCATACCCCGCCGTGAGTGGGAGCCGGTCTGAGCCAGGTGTCTTCTGCCACGAGGAGCCCTGATCGGTACTCTCATATACTCCGGTTGCAAATGCGAAGTAAACTGTCCGCCCGGACACTGTGCCGCTCCAGTTGCCGGAGACGCCGTCCGGGAAAGTCAAATTTGTCCAGGTGCGGCCGCTGTCGTCGCTTGTCTGCGTGCCATACATGTATATCCGTCCGGGATTTCCGGGAACTGTCATCATGGAAAACCCGAACTGGTCCGATACCTGTTTCCAGTCGGCCCCGTTGTCGGTGCTCACAAAGAATCCGCCGTATGACCATGTGCATGACTCCTCATCCATCGACATGTAGATAGTGGAGGTATCGGAAGAACTCAATACGGCGTCGTAGGTTTGTCCCATTATGCAGTTCGTGTTCGAGGGCGTGCCGCCCGACTTGATAAGACCCTGCTTCGCGGCCGACCAAGGAGTCACCCAGATTCCGATTCCCTGCCACGAGGCCC
>JBJKQU010000228.1:0-2814 GCA_046705025.1 Candidatus Kryptoniota bacterium
GTGATTCCCGGGCTGGGTTTTCGAATTCCTCCGCCAATTCGTGAGATTCCTGGGCTTTTTGATGGAACTTCAGAGCCTTCCATTCGAGATAAGGCGAGGTCATGCTGAAGAACTACCTGAAGACGGCACTTAGAAACATTCTAAGGAACAAGCTCTACACTGCGGTAAGTGTACTCGGACTCGGGCTCGGGTTGGGCGTCTGTCTGCTCGCACTGCAATACCTCACCTATGAGTTTAGCTTCGACAACGTAAAGGACGCCAATAGAGTGTACCAGGTAGTGCTGCGGTCGAAGATGGGAGATCTGGTCACATGGCAGGCGAGCAACGTGCCCGAGTTGGGTCAGATGATGAAATCGCATTTTGCCGATGTAAAGTCTGCGGTTTCAGTTATCCCATTCCCTGTCTGGCTTCCATCGCGAAGTAATCCCAGCTCATTTTCGAAGTTGAATTTCTGGGCCGTAGGTCCAGACTTCTTCAAGGTCTTTGGATTCAGCCTTTTAAAAGGAGATATCAATTCATGTCTTAAGCAGCCCAACTCCGTTGTTCTTACCCGAAAGACGGCGATGAAATGGTTTGGATCAGTGGGTGTGTTGGGGAGAACGCTTCAGCTTCACTCCGGCGGCGTGCATGACTGCATCGTAACCGGAGTTATGGAAGACATCCCCAAGAACACTAGTTTCAATTTCGAGGCCGTGGGCTCGGGGGGAACATTTGACTTTGTGAAATACTATCGTAGGAACGGTCCTAATTGGGGGACGTTTTATCCTTACTGCTTTATAAAGTTGAAAAGCGCGACTGACCTCAGCATGATCAATAATAGGATGGCTGACTTCGTAAAGTCGACCGGCGGTGACCCGGCTTATGATTTGCCGGTTCTGGTGCCGATGAAGGATATCCACTTTAGGACCGACATCTCGACGGCATTCTCAACCTATCCGATAAAGTACCTCTACATACTGACGGGGGTTGCTCTCTTAGTGCTGCTTGTTTCGCTATTCAATTTCATCGGGATGAATTTGACGCTGTTCTCCCGCCGGCTGAGGGAAGTCGGGATACGCAAGGTGATCGGAGCCAAACGCACCAATCTTACTGCGCAATTCTTCGTGGAGACTGCGATTTCGATATCAGCGTCTCTTGTTATTGGGATTTGTTTCGCGGAATTACTCCTGCCGGTGTTTGACACGCTGATGGGTTTGAAACTCAGGCCGATCTTCATGATTTCCTTCTCATCCTTGGTCTTCATATTAGGGGTGACTCTTCTCCTCATCGGCTTCATGAGCTTCTATTCCACTCACTTTTTCTCTTCATCGAAGCCACACCTGCTTATAAAGGGGAGGTTTGGTGAGTCTTTCCTGCGGACTATTCTGAAGCGAGCCCTGATCGGCTTTCAATTTGCGATTGGAGCTTTTCTTATTTGCTGTTCGGTGGTCATGATAGACCAGTTGAATTTCATGAGGCACAAGGATCTGGGGTTCAATCCGAAGAATATACTCGTCGTGGACCTTCCAAGTATTTCAGGCAACGTTAGTGTGCTGGAAAACGAGGTTGAGCGAGATCCGGGCATCGAAAAAGTATCCGCAACGACATGGGTACCGGGCAACCCGGTTTATGCGGTGACCGGGCAGGGAGAGGGGTACAAGAGAACGATAACACTCAATGAAGTATGGGTGGATGCAAATTTCGTTCCCCTCATGGGTTTGCACCTTATCAAGGGCCGAAACTTCAATCCGAATCTGGCATCGGACTCAGGAGCGGTTATACTAAATCAGGAAGCGGTACGGGAGCTGAGCGAAGCCGGACCGGTAGGAGACAGCGTCCATTTCTTCGGAAATAACTGGAAGATACTGGGGGTAGTGCGGGATTTCAATTTCCAATCGCTTAGGAGCGGCGTAAAACCGATCGCGATGCGATTTGTGAAGTCTTACAGGTACCTTGTGCTGAAAGTGCGAAAGGGAGGAGATGAGGAAGCCCTAGCATACGTCAGGCGAGTCTGGAAAAGGGCAAGTCCCAATCAGGAGTTCAATTATTTTTTCCTGCAGGACAAGATCGACAAACTGTATTCGAACGAGGACAGGATGTTCATTGCACTGCTTTTCGGGTCGGCACTGGCCGGGCTGATAGCATTGATGGGAGTCTTTGCACTGTCGTCTTTCCTGGTCGAGACCAAAACCAAGGAAATCGCTATTCGGAAGGTCCTCGGCTCCTCGGTAACCGGTGTTATCGAGCTTTTGTCAGGAAGCTTCGTGAAGTTAGTAATCCTGGCGAACGTCATAGCCTGGCCGGTTGCTTTCCTCGTCATGCGCGGCTGGCTCCAGAATTACGCGTACAGGATCACGATCGACCTCTTTATCTTCCCGCTGGTCGGAGCGGCGATGATAGCTCTTACGTTCATAACTGTTCTGCTGATGGCCTTGAGGACCGCCAGGGCAAATCCGGTAGAGGCGCTCCGATATGAGTGATGTCAATTGTCAATGTTCAATGATCATTGATCAATGCTAATTGAGAATTGAGGAAGAGCCATGCTGAAGAGTTACCTGCAAATCGCCTTCAGGAATCTGAAAAAGCGGAGAACATTCTCCGTCATAAATATCGCCGGCTTGTCGGTGGCGATTGCCTGCTGTATGGTCGTATTTCTGTATGTTAAGAACGAGACGAGTTACGACCGCTTCAATGTCAATGCAGACCGGATCTACCGGCTCGTGTGGCATTTCAAACTTGGCGAAGCGGAGTCCCAAATTCCGTTTGTCGGGCCCGCAGTCGAAAATGCGTTGCGCAGCAATTTCCCCGAGGTAAAGCAAGCCGTAAGTCTTATGC
>JBJKQU010000229.1:0-3353 GCA_046705025.1 Candidatus Kryptoniota bacterium
GGGCTGTCCCGTGAAAAGAGCCTTAAGTCCTGCCAGACCGCGGGTGGTCGATTTCGGACTGCCTCGGAACAAGCGCCTCCGCACATGATTCAGGTAAGGTAGGACAGCCGAAACGATAGTGCGTTGCCCGGCGATTATCTTAAAAATCGACACCTCACAGGTAATCCGCGACATCAAGTAGTCTCGCTTGGTATATGCCTTAAACAAGACCGGCATTTTGATCCTGTCGGTGCCCGGGCTTCCGACCAGGATATCCCAGTTGTGGCTGATTGTCGAGGTCAGTGTAAACTTATAGTCTTCATCTCCGCGCATGAAATCCAGAATTTCGCAACCTGATTGAATGGAATCTGAGATCAAATCCAACATCAGTGCGCGACCTGGACTGCTGTCGTGGGGACCTTCGTATTCATGGTTGAAACCGCTAAGGTAATCGTAAATGCATCCATGGAACTTGAAGCCGAGTCGCGAAGCAACCGGCTTGCCATCCTGCCGAAGCGTTCGAAGCCAAAGCCTGTCTTTTTCACTCAGGGCCTTGGCGATGTCCCGCTGAAATTGCGCAAAGCGTTTGTCGGAAAAGAGCCCGGGATAGCCGATTTGGTTCCACCGCATTTGATGGAGCGAGGACAAAACCTGCATTCCTCCTTCGGTGCTTTTTCCCCTCTCGATCTCCTCAACTGAACAGTCGCTCCTTTTTAGGAAGGTTTTCTCCGACAAACGGAATTTGCGCCTGAGCTTACGGTTCAATGAGGCCAAGTACTCATCGACAGATCCGGGCAAGATAATTCTGGGACAGACATCAGATATTTCTTTTTTGATCGGGATACCCATATCTTTCAGAAGAGGAAGAACATGGTTGAACATAGCGCCTGTTTCCGGAACATTCTGAAGCTCAATCTCATCCCAGAGATGTGAGTGGTCGCGGAGGAAAACCGAAAGTGAGGCGGCAACCTGATGCTCGTATCCCTTTCTGATTAGGATGTCTAGGTAGTCGGTAGGCCCTACCGTGTCCATTGACAATACCGGTGACCCGGAATATCCGAGCCCGGCTCCGATAAGTTTCAATTTTCTAAAAGTCCTGAAACCGAAAAGGGAATAACTCTGGACGAAGAATGGGGCTATGCCTACGACCTCGCTGTCGTTTCTCATAAGGATAATCAATAGATGGTGATAGGTCTCCGACGCGAAGTGCTTCCACCAGAGATATTCCCAGTCGAAGGTCTGGAAGATGCTTGCCGACGAATTGCATTCGAGCTCTTCCCATTCCGATCTCAATGCCGTGAACTTGACGATATCGTTTATGATCTGGACGCGCAGGACTTCATCCCCTTGTGGTTCTCTGATCGCGCCATAATCCTCCTCGGCAAAATTCCAGATGGGCCTTCTTTGCGGGGTCATATCGGGATTTTCGTGTGCAACCGTCCCGTCGTCGACCCAACCGAGGTCACGAGTTCCCACATTCACTTGGCTCTCTTCCTTTCGTAGCATTTAGTTCCCCGCACCCTCGACAGCGGTGTCATCATTGGAGCTTCTGATCTCTTTCCGCACGCCGGTCTGCTTTGGCCGGGCGGCGATCACCCGCCGTGCTTTCCACTGCAGCCAATTGTAATGTCCGTAAGGTGTGAGCATCTTGATGCTGAAATCCAAGGCGTTGGTCGTAGCAGAGATCTGAATTCGTCTGATGTCAAACAAGTTTGTGGAGAATCGAGGCGGCCCCGAATAGACACCGCAACCGTACTCGTATTGTGCAGCTTTCACCATGTCTTCCAACTCTGCATTGACGGATCCGAACGGATATGCGAACGATAGGACCGGCGACTTGATCAGATCTTCCAGTTCGGCTTTTGAGCTTGCTATTTCATCCCACGCCTCTTTGCGACCTATCTTAGTCAGGTCTGCGTGTGTCATCGAATGTGACCCGATCTCGAAGCCGGCATCATGGAGTTCGCATATCATATCTCTATTCAAGAGCGGGGCCCCGCCGGAATTTGCGGGAGTGTCCCATGAGTTTTTCGTCATAGAACGGCTACCCAAAACAAACAGAGTGGCTCTCACTCCGAATTCCTTCAAGACAGGTAGGGCATATCTGTATATCTCTTCATAGCCATCGTCGAATGTAAGCATCACCGGTTTCTTTGGCAGCTCAAGCCTTCCACTCATGGCTAAGGAATGATCTTCAAAACTAATGCATGTGTACCCCCACTTTTGCAGCAATTCCAGGTGCATGTATAACTGTGACTGGGTAACGGCCCAGATATTGACAGCCCCCCGTCGGCGGCCGGGTATTACCCTGTGATACATTAACACCTTAGCAGCCCCGCTTTTCATAGAAGGTCTACTGGTCAGTTTCTGACTCATTTTTCGCCTCTCTTCGTCTTCTCTTCATATGATTCGGAGCTCTCCCTTCAAATCACAAACAAGATCTGACCTCGTTCGGAACGTATCCGATGGTCCGCAAAGATCAGTTTTCACAGAACATCGGCGGTCTCCATGATCCCTTCCCGTTCCTCCGCAACAGCACGTTCTCCTTCTTTCTTGTCCAATGCTGCGATCGTCGGAAGCAAGCCGCAGAGAGTACCAAGCACTACCATGTTGCGATAGTACGTCAATTGCAGATCGAAATACGATACTACTATCTGACCTACGATAGCGAGAAGGATCATAAAAGCGATCGCTCTGAGAAAAGGATCCTTCAGGTTCCGACCGAGCCTTCCGGCTTCGAACAAAAGAGAATCAATCAGAACCCAAAAAACAAAAAAGCCTATTGCCCCCATGTTTGCCAGCAGCCATAAGATCTGATCATGTCCTATCCAATCTCGTAAAGACCACGGTCCGATAACTGCCGAGAGATTTAGGGGTTGGAGGTACTTCCTCCCGAAACCGATGCCAATGATGGGTGAACTCTGCACCGTAGCCGCCAAGTCATATCGCTCAAACTCTCTCCCGAGATTAGACCAGTACCGCCCGCCTGCTTCCTTCTTGTTGTAGAAAAAGCCAGACTTGATCAACTCCACCGGAGCACCCGCTTTACTCTTGCTGTTCCAAAACGCAGCGGTATAAATAGTCAAGAATATGAGGACAGGAAGACTCTTTCGAAAGAATTTGGCTTTTTCCTCAGTGGTCAACATCAACACAAAGACTGCAACCGATATGATAATGGCCGCATATGCCGCCCGTCTCTGCCCGGCATAAAATCCCAAAAGCAGTATTGGAAGGAGCCAAATAACCGCCGAGCGCTGTTTTACCTTTGCTCCAAACATGAAAAATGCCATGGTAAGCATGAGTAAGTCGCCGATAAACAACGGATCTTCGTGGTTGGTAAGGGCCAGATAACCGTGGAATGAGAATCCTAGGAG
>JBJKQU010000230.1:0-14812 GCA_046705025.1 Candidatus Kryptoniota bacterium
ACATGTAGTACGTTCCCCTAAACCGGATGATGGCACCCGGGATGACCTGCGACTCGTAGAAACTTCCTGGCGCTCCCAAGGATATGACTGGAGTTGTTATTTGCTGAAGCCAAGGCAGTGTAGTTACCGCGAACGAGTGCACCATCCCAGAATCTGGCGTGATTACACCCACCAATGCCTTCCTTGGCTCGTAGATGCCCTCCCATTCTCCAAGTGGGCCACGAATCCAAGAAGTAGCCCCATTCGCCCAAAAACGATAGTAGCTACCTTTCTTAAGAATCCTGATGCTCCATGGCGGACTTCCGACACCAGAGGTCGACTTCCATATCTGTGTCATCCCGTCCCAATATCTCCCGATGCGAAGGTTGTCACCGTCAATCTCAGCAAACGCGTACATTGAGGTATCAGCGCTACCCGAAAAGAACACTTTAGCCGAGCCGGATTTCGATCCCTGCGAAACCTGCACACTAAGGTCGTAGTCTCCATCAACCTCCACGACAGGCCCAAACTTTCCCGAAGAAGAATCATAGGCCACACCAGCTAGGCTGTCAATTTCGAACGGCGTAATGACTCTGTTGTAGATTCTAATGTCGTCCAGCGAGCCGCTGAAGAAACGGTCTGTTCCATCTGCAGAACCGACGAATATATGATTTGTATCTACTGCAATGCTGCCCGGGTTCGATGCCACGCTAGTCAGCGTGCCATCAAGATAGAGACACTGCGTTACACCGTCATATGTTGCTGCAACATGATGCCATGTGCCGTCATCGGAAAGGGGTATCGCCGTTGGGACAAATTCCGGCCAGGAATAGAAAGCAAGACTCTGTTGATCTATGTTCCTTTCAAAACTCCAAGCGTTTGTCTTCTTGAGAAGTGTGGTCCAACTACTGCTCCAATGGTCAACCTTCACCCAAAAGGCGGCTGAGAACGCGCCGCCCCAATTAAAGAGTGTGCTGTTCCCCAGGTCTACAGTAGCGGTGTTACCGTCTAGCTGGAGCACATGGCTCTGTTTGACACTGTCATAGACGATTGTGGCTCCGCCCTGTGGAATGCCATTAAGGTTGTTCTCTGATGCATCTGCGAACCCGTTTTCGAAAGTGTACTGCGCAACTAGACCACTCTGCGCGAACGAAAAGCTACATGGTGTCAGGAGCAGGAGAGCGAAAACTAAAGCTTGATGCTTGCTCATTGTGCATTCCTTCCAATATTCAAGACCCTGACAAGCCGGCGTGTTTTCTTCCTTGAAAACGTCATTTGATCACCACGAACTTTCCTACCTGCACCCGCCCGGTGTTGAGATCCGTTACGGCAAATAGGTAAATCCCACTTGCGATCGCTTGCCCCACATGCGAGGTTAAATTCCAGTTCTCGAAGCCGTAGGTGGAATTATCGTGATTGATCGTGTTCACATACTCACCTGATAATGTGTAAATCTTGATTTCACAGCGACTCGGTAAGTTTATGAATTGAATCCTGCGATCATGCTCAGTCCACACGCCTCCAAACGTGGCAACTTCCCAGGGTGGGATGCTGGCATAGTACTTCTGATCGCCTCGATACGGATTGGGGACCACGGCGACCTGGCCTACAGTGGAGGGCGTAGCCGTCCCTGGGACTATCCCCACACTATTTGCGTTGAGACTCGATGCATTCGGTGGAAAGTTAAGGACTGAATCAGGTTTAGAGTAAGCGGTCACTGTATAATAATAGACGAAATTATTCAGGAGGCCATTATCTGTGAACGAGTGTCGTAGACCTGTATTGTTCCCGATTCCGTCGATCCGGTCGTAATCTGCAAGAAGGATCCATGGTCCATTGGGCCCCACATAACTCTTATATACACGGTAACCCTCGAAAGGCTGAGTGTCTCCATCCCCCCTGTAGGGATCGGTATAAGTCTCCGGGTTGACGTCACTGGGTTGCGGGGCCCAACTAAGTGTAACTTGATGATTTGCTACCTGGTACCGGAGTGGTGGTTTGGGAGGAGGGGCCGGAGTAAGGTACTGCTGACTTTTCAGCTTTAGAAATCGGTTCAAGTTGTCGTAAACGCCGCTTGTTCCTACACCTAGGATTTCCCCGAGAGTGAAATGGACCGTGTCGCCCATGTGCAGCTGGAAGGGACCGATGTCGTAAAGGCAGTGCCCATATTTCTCACTCTGCACCGGATCGTGAACTACTCCACTCGTCATGTAGTCATAGCGGATCTCATCAGTGTTGAAGCCTTCAAAGATGTCCACCCCACCAGAACTCCCATCGATCCAGGTCCAATGGACAGCGGAGTCGGGAATATCTGCGACTAGTCTGAATCCTATCGGACCGAGCGCAGCACCTGATGGAGGCCGATTGGACTGTTCCAAGCCAAAGTGGTTGGAAGCGTCGTAGCTGCCAAATTCTTCATTCGGATCTCCGAGGATTTCCGTGAATTTGCCAATCAGAGCGTTGTCAAATAGACCTACGTAAACGTCCCGTACGTCCCCCTGGAGTGACGTGATCCAGAACTGATGGACCAAAAATTCCGATTGTGTCCAAGCATAAGTCACCTGGGTTACCTGGATATTCAGCGGCTGGTGCCCAGGTATATTCTGTGCCACATCGCTGTATCTGCAAACAAGGTCCTGGTCAGAGACACCCGTGTACCCGGGCCAGTAAGGAATATCGACCGTTTGACCGCGATTTACGACCCAAATCGTATCCCATGGGTTAGTACTCGGTAACATGGTCACTGTATTCCCATAGAAAGGAACTGCCCATGGCCCCCCTTCGGCAACTGACTTGACTCCTCCCCGAATTCCCCCGATCCAGATTGCAAAAGAACCGTATTCAATTCCGCTACCTGCCGGATACTCGCAATCCCACTGGCCAGTGTACTTTGTGTCGACACCCCCCATCATGGCATGATTGGATACGACCTGAAAGATTGGGCCGATGTTGCTGACCTTAAAGTCCAGGTTCGCCTGCTGTGCATTGCACGCCGCGGCAAGTCCAACTACAAGTGCGACAAGAACTCTTCGCGAGGAAATCACTGTCATGAATTACATTCTCCTATAGATGAAAATTCAAACCAACACGTTGCACTCCTCCAAGGACACGAAAACTGCTGTACGAGTAATCCACCTTCAATGTGTAAGAACTCAGGACAATCCTGACGCCAAAGCCTGCGTCAAACGTTTTCACATCATCATCATGCCACCCAGCCCGGGCGAAGAACAAATTATCGAAATTGTATTCCGCGCCGACCATAATTCGAGGCCCCCCGTCGTTCGGCTTAAACGCCGAAACGCTAACCAGAAGAGTATGGCTCGAGAGTTCCAGAGCATTCATGCTGAGCCCAAATGAAAAGCTTGTCGGCATGGGGTAAGATTCGCTCACAAACGTAACGTTGGAGCCGAAGTTGGATAGCATGAAGCCGAATTTGAGGTTTCTCATCCCGGTGTCGTACAGCAAACCGACATCTCCAGCATAGGCGTTTTGCGCAAAAGACTCGAACAGATATTGGCGTATGAAATTGCCGGTTATGCCGATGGTAACATGATCTGTAAACGCATGCGCCAGCGAGATCCCAAAACGATCACATCCGGCTACGAAGGTTTCTCCCGTCCCATCCGGCTGCAATGGGGTCCGCACTTTCATTTCATCGGTCTGCAGGACTGTTGCTGAAAGTGCAACACTCAGCTCTCCAAAGTTATGGGAGACGGACAAGAAATCATGATTTATGTTAGCGAACCATTGCGTAAAAGAAACGGCCACATCAGTCCCTTCATCTTTCGACAATACGGCAGGATTATAGTATACTCCCTCTGCCCCCTCGGCAACTGAGATATACGATCCCGCCATGGCTTCACCGCGAGGGCTCACACCGATATCAAGGAACTGGGCTGTACTACTCCCGGGTCGTTCATATTGAGCGAGAACAGTGCAGGGCTCAAGTATCGTAAGAAGGCCGATGCACACCCCAATGGCAGTTATTTTATGCCGAGTACTCATTGAGATGCTTCACTTAATATCATAGCGAAGACCAATTTGTATCTCCCTAGGCGGCGAATACCAACTGGGACTCATGATCGAATAAGCTTCACGCCACGGATTGATGTCATGCTGTCCGCCGGTTACATCACCATACGTGTACGCCTGACCCGTCCATGTATTAACCGAGAGTACATTGCGTGTATTAAACAGGTTGAACACATCTACATGAACGTTCATCGTTCCGCCCGGAAATGTGAACGGCTTTTCGAAGCGCATATCGGTGGTTATCGTAGACGGCATGTTTGCTGAGTTCTCAAGAACCTGAGCCTGTAGAGGATCTGTCGTCCCAGGGGTGAAAGGGAGCCCCGAAGCAAAACGCGTTAGAAATGAAAGCGTCCAGTTATCCGGAATTTTCACGCCTAACAACTCCAGGCTTTTTCCTGGTGGGGAGACAAATGTGAGATTCAACATCACTTGATCCCGTATATCCCAATCGAGAGGCCGTTCACGAATTGGGGGAGGCAGGTTCAGGCTCGTTTGTATGAATTGCGAATACTCAGTCGACTCGTACCCGTCCGCCCACTGAAGGGTATATGACAAATCGAGGACGGTGAAGTCCGAGTACTGCTTCCTCAGTTCGAGTTGCAGGCCACGCACCCTACCATAGTTGTCAGTGACGAACAATTGCACGGGAACCCCTAACGCTGCTTTAAGCTGTTCAGTGCTGGTCTGGTCTGATAGATCCTTCCCATACGACTTTACATCCAGAGCCCAGTTCCTCAAAAACTGATAAGAGAACCCAAACTCATATACTATTGTCTTCTCAAAACCCATCTGGGGGTTCCCCGTCAGGCTTCCCGACCAGGGGTCCCGATAATATGCCTGCATTTCGGGAAGTTGGTTGAAATGGCCATAGGAGAAAAAAGCAACCATCGATTCGGAAATCGGGAATGATATGCCGAATCGGGGGCTCACAACATATTTGAATAGATTCCAGTTAGGCTGGATTCCCGTTGCTGCTAACCACTGCGCTTTATATGCCGGATTATTCACTTGCTTTCCCAGATAGAGCCAATCGAGTCTCAAGCCTAGGTTCAAGATTAGGGTCTCTTTTTCAAACTTGTCTTGCACATATGCGTCCCCGATTATTGGATACGTATGGAAGCACCATCGATTTTGGCCGAATATCTGGAATGGTCCTGGCGGAGGAGAAGCGTACGGACCCTGGCCGTAAACCCATAGCCCATAATTAGAAAGCTTATACGCGCCATCAGGAATATCAATGTAGCGGAGATCATTATACTGAACTTGGACGCCTGTCTTCATGAGGTGTTCCGGAGTGACTTGCGAAAGGAGGTCCATCTTGACAGTGTAAGTGCCCGTAAGATCGTCCCGCCAAATAGCTTGGGCGCTGGTGCTGTTGTAAAAATTCGTTGCAGGATCCACTGTTAGCGGTGTAATTGTTGTGTATACAGAGTCCTCTCCTGATGCGCTCTTTGTATGTACCCAGTATTCGGCGGGGGTCATGCTTCCATCTAGGGAGCCTTGGTATTTGACATAAAGATATCCCAAGTTCATCGTAAAGACTGTGGATTTAGAAAACACGTTAGTGTAGTTAAAAATCCAATTCTGTGTGTTCCTGAAGTACTGAGCCGTATTATTCGGGAAATTCTTGAAGATCCAATCATCCTCGCCTGCTTCATCTGCCCAGTTTTTCCATGAGCCCTGATGACTGAGAACAAAGGTTGACTGATCTGAGGCATTCCATGTCAGTTTCAGGTTAAGGTCCGATGTATTGTCTTGACGGGCAGCGTTGCGCAGATTAATCAGGC
The DNA here is from genome assembly GCA_046705025.1 of Candidatus Kryptoniota bacterium. Taxonomy (GTDB): domain Bacteria; phylum Bacteroidota; class Ignavibacteria; order Kryptoniales; family JAKASW01; genus JAKASW01. The sequence continues at coordinate 5,799 of JBJKQU010000230.1, forward strand.
CAAACACCGGGAGATTCTCGCTGCGACGGCCCAAAGTCAATGGCCCATCGTCTCTTTGGAGACCCGCAGAGGCAAAATACGAGAGTCGCGCGAGCGAATCTTTAACACCAGCGAATCTCAATGGACCACTTGCATACATCGAGAAATATTGGTTGTTCTGGTTTGGGGACAAGCTTGATGGTAGATCTTGCCTGAAGTCAGCGCCTGCCTCGAATTTCCTAGTGCCCGACTTGGTAGTGATGTTAATGACACCCGATTGCGCTTCGCCATACTCGGCGTTAAATCCGCCAGTCAAGAATTCGATCTGATTAACGTCCTGAACGTTGAGATCTAATACGTCTCGACCACCGTAGAGTGGATGCGTGACCGGCATACCATCTACGACAAACAGAATTTCCCCTCCTCGTCCTCCTTCGACATGGATGTCTTTGACACTTTGGTCTTGAACCTGAATCTGAGTGCCGCTTCCTAAAGGTAACCGGATGGGCTGCTGATCCACCGAGACTCCGGTGAGCATCTTAAAGACATCCGTCACCGTATGAATTCCCGGGGTTTCGGAAACGTTAGCCTGCGTTATCACTTGCCTGGTTGAAGTGACGTCTTTTCTGATCATAGACTGTTCGGCGATAACTTCGACAGTCGATGTCATAATGGCACCCGGTTCAAGTTTAACGTCTAGCTGTGTTGTAAGGTCAACCCGAACGATAACATCTTTCACAGTCAGCGTTCGATATCCGATGTAGGAAATTTGAACATTGTAGGTGCCAGGCGGGATATTAATGATGTAATATGTTCCGTCTGTGCTCGAAGCGGCACCCAGACTGGTTCCAACGATACGGATGGTAACACCAACCAACGCGGTTCCATTCGCCTTGTCGGTCACCTTGCCTGCTATCTTGCCCGTGTTGCCAGCTATCAGTATCTGGCTGAAGCAGACGAAAATCAGAACGGCAGCATATATATTTTTCATCGCGTTTTCAAGATTCGAAAGAGTCCTTCAGTAGCCCATGTCCTTGAGAATCTGCTGAGCAAGCGTTTGTGCATCGTTGTATTTCAACGCCCAGAGCGGAAATCCGAGCCAAGTGATATTGTAAGTGTCACCATAATACCGGATTGCACATGGCAACCCCGTGGCGTAAGGATCTTTGTCTTTGAATGTGAGGAGCGTGCGTGTAAATGGTCCTGGCCGTGCTACAACACTCACCCACTGGGGTTTGCTATATTGTGGATAGCTTGGATTTATCTTCGATGTGTCGACCTCAACATCTGTGAAACCGTCCACTCCGGTCGCCCGCGAGAAATCACCGGGTGTAAAAGCGGACTCGTCTCCCGCATATATATGTAAGAAATCATATACAAAAGTCCCTGGCTGGAAAGAGAACGGATGCGGGAGTCCCATGGTTGGATCGGCAGGCGGTAACCATGCCTCCCAAGTGCGTGTACCGCATATGATCAAGTTCCCGCCGACGTGCAAATAGTCTTCGATAGTCTGGATGGCAACGGCGTTACCCATATAAAACGGTATGTTTGAATCATCATGATGCCAGATGGCTAGTTTATAATATCCAAGTACCGTGCGTGATGGGAAGGCCCTTGTTTGGAGATCACGCACATCTATACTGTAAGAATTGTTGGCGCCGAAAATGGCGGCGTAAAAGGAATCTATGCTGGCCTTGGACGCGTTCCGGATGCTGACATCCGGCTGGGTATCATCCAGTATGACAATATCCTTTTGAAAAGTCGGTTGGACCAGTTTCACACTGATCGTCGCCCCAATGGAATCAATCAGTAGAGTGTTGCTCTGGCTCATAGCGTGAATTGTGTGTGTGCCAGTGAGAGGAGGCTTGAAGTCCTGTGGTGTGACGGTCACGACAGAGTCCATAGCGGGGACCCAGTGAACCGGTCCGTTGTCTGCCGACCAACCATATTGAATTATCGAGCTCCCTTGAAGTGCGGGGTTAGAAGACCAAGGTACTTGAGCGGTCATTGTCACAACGACGCCAGGAAACCAATAATTCGTCTGTGGCACGACGTAGAATTCGCTCCCAGTAGTCGGAGAGAGTATTTTTGTCACAGGTGTATTCGTTTGGAGAGTATAGAAGACTAGTGTTGCCGGAGCAGGGTCGACATTCCCCGAATTGTCTACCGCCCGAACACGGAACACCTGTAGATTAAGCGGGTCGGGGGACGGGAATGTTAGAGTATCGGTGTGGCTGGTGGTTGTGATCCAGCCTTGCACGACAGAATCCCCTCTGGATTTGCCAAGAGGGTATGTCGTGTACCGATATTGAAATCCGACGACGAAACCATCGTTATCGTGTCCATCCCAATACAGTGAGGTGACGACTGCTGGCATCGTATCATTGTTGACCGGGACATTAGCGAGTGTGGTACTGGGCGGCTCATTCGGAGATGGAGCCTTAGACTCCACAGAAAATTTGACACATGATGATATCTCACAACAGGAAATGACTAAAGCAACAACCATTGCCACTCTCTGCAGACGAAATCGTGCCGCTGTACCCTTTCGAACATGTGGGAGTGAAGCCGTAGCTAGTTGCCTTCGATTCATTTGACCATCTTGACTTGTACTGAATCAAAGATCCACGAATACCTGTAGCTGTCTCCTACTCTCGTCAGTGAGGCGAAAGGCTTGAGTTTCAGAATTACTGCCGTGGTCTCCCCTTGCGCAATTTGAAAAGGCTGAGCAAAACTCACAAAGTCGCTTGACTCCTGCAGGGGCGCAAGCGGCACCTGATAAAAACCCATGTGCATATAACTCGCACTGAGAACGAAACTCAGGGAATCGTAAGTGGCAGGCGGTAAGTACGACTGAAACACCAACAAGGTCTGGTACACATTTCCCTGCTTGCTGATCAGGTTGTATGTTGCGTTGACCTCCAGGTAAGCTTTTAGATTACCATACAACACTGCGTAATCTGCGCCTCTAAATACAGTCCCCTTTGAGATTGTGATGGGGAGCGAGTCAGAATTCGTATTGGTAGGTTTCACTGTGTCACCAGCTATTACGATCATGCTGTCGGCATCATCGGGTTTTATGAATACTTCGATTACACCCGGCTCTGACGAGTTCACCCCAACAATTTTGTAATCGTTGCTACAGCCCATCTCACACATGATGCAACCACCAAGCACAAGTAGCCCGGCGATGACTGCTCTATGTCCATTGCTAAAGTTCATATTCATCAACGTAGGCTCGGTCACACCTCCCTCCCCAAGGGTTTCGCAAGAACAGAACACGTTCCTGTCCACTCCTGGGGAGGAGAAGCATCAAGCCGCGGGTCCCTAAAACACGAAAGAGCGCTTGAGGAAGTGCGTCGCATAACTCTACTTAAGGAGCATCAGTTTTTTGACCTTGACATATGTTCCTGCCACGAACCTATAGAAGTAGACACCCGAGGCGAGATCAGACGCGTTGAACCGAACACTGTATGTGCCCGGGTCTTTATTCGCTTCGACGAGCGTCGCCACTTTCTGACCCAGTACGTTGTAGACAACGAGCGAAACCTTCCCTTTGTGTGCCACAGCAAAACGGATTGTGGTCGTCGGGTTGAACGGATTCGGATAATTCTGGTATAATTCGTATCGGGTCGGAACAGAAGTCGAATTTTCAACGATGCCAGTCAGAGGATTTGCGAAATTGCCGGGCAGCGTTTGGTAGTTGTAGACTTCGATGTCGTCGATGTATCCTGAGTAGAAAGGATCACCGTCGGGTGGACCCGGAGGACCAATTCTGAACCTTCCTATCGAAGGAACAAACGGCATAAACGGATGCTCCCAGCCGGTACCTGTGGGCCCCTTGAATACCTGCCGCTCAACCGGTTGATCCAGTGAATTGTTGCGCTGCACGACTAGGCTGTCGGGCCCGCAACTAATCAAATAGTGTGACCATTCGCCAAGAGTGTCCTCATGGACAAAGGATAGGTCACCTTGATAAGTCACCTCATCCGGCCAACGATTATCGTGATTGATATCATCCTTGATCTCGGTGTAGCGTTGGAGAAACGTATAGTTTTGCTCTGGCCAGGGATGAGTCGCGTCCGTAACCATGGGGATACTCTTGTCATAGGAGCCCGCGGTCATACTAATCACATAGGTGTTGTGCAGCATTGCGTTCGGCACGGGTTTCAGCCACGCGGTCACAGTAAATTGTTCCAGGGACAGGAACGGGGAGATGATTTCACCCACGCCGAACCCGCCTTGAGGCAAATATGCGCAGTAATGACCTTCAATCTGGCTAGTGGGGTCATCCCACACAACCCAGTTCCCAAGCTTGTTGAGCTCGTTCTTATAGACAGTCGAATCTATGAAATTCAAATCCGTCTGTTCGAATGACAGTTTGAGAACCATGTCATGCTGCCGCCAGACTCCAAACCTGTCATACACGCTGTCAGGGTTGGCGCCAACCGTCGTGGTCCTTCCCGTGGTCGACGTCGCTGAAATATAATAATCAATCACGGTCGCTAGCGGCTGCTTGGGAATATATCCCGTCCAAAGGTCACCTGAACCTTTCGTCATGGGCACGTCAGTCCATCGTGAATCGCTGACAGCCACTTTCTCGTATGGATCGGTGACAACGTGATATCGGATCTTCGCGCTGGCAACTCCATTCGGGTTACCCAGGACCTTAATGTAGACGCTGACCGGATACTGGGAGAGTGACACATCTTGGTTGCCTATCTTTTCCGAATAGACGGGATCGGTGAGGTAATGCGGATAGACGATGACCGGCGGCAAATCGAGTGGCTCCGCCACGTTACTTATCTCAATATCGTCCAAATAGCCGTTGAAGAAGTTGTTGGAATTCGTCCTTGAGCGTCCAATAAGCAAAGGCGTCGCCGTAGATGTCTGAGGCATGTCATACGCAGGGTGCGATTGCCTGAAGCCGAAACTAACTATGTTCCCTCCAGTATCCAAAATAGCCAGGCTAACAACCCGCAACACAGAGTCGCGCTGGTATACAAAGTGATACCAATGGTTCAGAAACGCAGCTTGCGACGAAAGAGTATCCGTGACTGCCGGATCTGGTACGCTATTTCCCTGGTTTACCGATGTATATCCCGCCCTGAGAGAGGCGGTGCCGCTCAGGTTGCTCATGACATAGTAGTTCGGCCTAGCTGTGGGGTCAATCTTGCTCACCAGATAAGCCGCATTGTTCCACGGCGTAGCAGCGGTGTCCGCGTAGCTGAACCATCCTTGGATAGTCATGCTGCCGGTAATGTTGAGTTCAGTCATATCCGGAAAGGATAAATAGCTACTATCGGTTGCCGCGCTGTTGTCTAAATATATTGCCTTCCCTTTTCCAGGCAAACCGTTCACAAAGGTAACCTTTCCATGCGGCGTGATGGTATCTCCGGTTGCAGCATCATTATTGAAATTCCCATTGAAATGAAACAATGCTACATCTCCGACGATCGGCGGTGCACCTGCAAGCTGCCGTATATCTGACGCAGAAAGTGCCACATTGTAGAAGCGTACGTCGGAAAAGGATGCATTTACGAACCGGCTGGTTCCGTCGGCGGAACCAAGTATCACGTGGTTAGTGTCCGTAGCAAAGTTGCCGGCGTTGGGGACGCTGGCAACGAGTGCACCATCCATGTATAGCTTCTGGGTAGAGCCATCGAGTGTAGCCGCGACGTAGTGCCACGTCGAGTCAGGAAGGAGTTTAGCAACAGTCGGCGCAAAATTGGGCCATTGATAAAAGGCCAGTGTATCCTGAGTGACGTTCCTCTCAAAAGAGTATGAATCACTCTTCTTGAGAAGTGTCGCCCACCCTCCGCTATTCCAGTTGCGGAGCTTCACCCAGAACGCTGCCGTCCAGCTTCCTTGCCAATTGAAAAGCGTATCGTTCCCAAAATCGACATAGGTTCCGTTCGTGCCATCTAGCGAAAGAACCGTGCCCTCTTTCACAGGATCATAAACTAGAGCCGCATTCCCATACGGTTTCGCGTCCAGGCCGTTATTCGATGAATCAGCGTACGTCCCGTTAAATGTGTAACGAGCTACGAGAGGTGATGGGGGCGGTGTATATCCCGCAAGCTTCTGGATTTGACTTGTGGTCAACGCAACATCATACAACCGAACGTCAGCGAATCTAGCATCAGCGAAACGATCAGTCCCACCCTCAGACCCCAAGATGACAGCATCTGTATCCGTAGCAAACTGGCCAGCGCTCTTCACGCTCTGGAACAGGAGCCCGTCAAGATAGAGATTCTGCGTTTGTCCATCCATTGTGGCAGCTACATGGTGCCATTGCCCATCAGGTGCGAGAGGGACACTTGTGGGTGCGAAATTGGGCCAACTGTAGAAAGCCAACTGATCAGCAGATACATTCCTTTCGAAGGACCAGGCATTGTTTTTCTTCAGAAGCGTACACCAGTTGACACCATTCCAACTTCTAAGGTATACCCAAAATGACGCGGTCCAACCACCGTGCCAGTTGAAAAGCGTGTCGTTCCCTAGACGGACATACGTACCTGTCGTCCCATCCAGGTCTACAACGTTCTCGTTGCGGAGAGAATCGTAGACAATCTTGGCATCGCCGAATGGGATAGCATTAAAATGATTTGAAGACGAATCGGCGAAGTTCCCCGAGAACGTATAATGGGCTACAAGCCCTTCTTGACCGAATGCAACAGCGGCACCGGACAAGAACAAGACTGCGTAAAGCAGAAATCGTCTGATCATAACAAACCTTCCTCTTTTAAGGTTAGTAGAACAGCGCATTTGTTGAACTCAAGTATCAGCCGGAAAATGATACACGTGTTCACTCCCATGACACACGAATATAGACGCCTGAAATACCAATGTCAAGTCTTTTGGCGAAATATTATGACGCCGAATTGGGGAGCGCGGAAGGTAGCCTACACGCGACTCAAGTTATCACAAAGGGAGAGTATTCTGCTTTTGGACTCCTCTATGCTGGGAATTTCCAACTTTACCAGGGCCACGAGAATTCCCCCACTTAGGCTGACTTAGGGCCACCACAATTCCCCCGGGCGGGGCCATTTGTATTCCCCCACCTGGTAACTTTCAAAATTTTATCAGTGGTGTCATTTTGTTTCCTTCACAGTGGAAGGGAAATAAATGGCATACAAAAGGATCAATACATTGGACATCTGGGAAATTATCCGCCGATACCAGGCAGGACAGGGAATACGGTTAATAGCCCGTACACTTGGGTACGACCGCAAGAGCGTAAAGAAGTATATCAATTATCTGCGTTCAAAGGGGATATTGGATAATGGCACAGCAGTAGAGAAAGAAGAAACTTCTCAGCATACTTGAGAAGAGTATAACGCAGCGTGAGCGGTCCTCACAAAAGCAAATCCTCCTTGAGTCTTACCTGGAAGAGCTCAAAGAACTGATTTCCAAAGACACTTTGAAGCCAAAGACGGCATTCGCTGTTCTCTGTCAAAGGCACGACCTGACCGGAAAAGTAAGCTACACAAGTTTTAAGCGATTTGTGAGAAGTAATCGACTGGCCTTGAACATCAAGGAGGTAACGTGGATGCTGTTCCAGATTTCGTTGAAATTGAGGAGTAATAAAAAAGCCCAAGGCAAAGTAACTTCTGAGAATAACAGACTCGTATTCATTAAACTCAGAAAGGTACAAGCGCCATGGGCAAGAAGAAGGTAGCACGGCAGCAGGATGAAATCAAACTTTCCATCAATGGAATGCCGGACGGAGAGTTCGACATCGAAGGACTGATGGACTCACTGAAGGTAGAGATCCGATCGTTGGCGGTGAGTGCAGGCACGGTGATGATAGAAGCGATCATGAACTCGGAGTCGGAACAGCTGGCTGGAAAGCGGTATTCACGGAAGACTGATATCGACCGATGGGGCACGGAATCGGGATATGTGTTATTAGGGGGTCAGAAAGTCCGGGTGAGACGACCACGATTGCGTAACAAGGAGAAGCAGGAAGTGAGCTTGACAAGCTATGAGCAGTTCCAGAATGAGAGCCATCGGACAAAGTCGGTGTTCAATCGGCTGGTAGCAGGAGTAAGCAGCCGCAACTACGCCAGGACGGTAGAAGAGTTCGGAGACGGGTACGGTATCTCGAAGTCAGTGACAAGCAGGAAGGTAGTGGAGGCGACGACAGGAAAGCTGAAGGAGCTGTGTGAGAGGGACTTGTCGAAGCCGGATGTATGTGTTCTCGTGTTGGACGGGATACATGTGGACGAAACGGTCCAAATCGTTGCATTAGGTGTAGAAACGAGCGGAAAGAAGCACATTCTGGGGATGCGCCAAGGAGCGACGGAGAACAGCGTAGTGTGTAAAGAACTCCTGTCCAAAGGATCGAGGCTGTGTAAATAGTAAGGATGTGAATCGAACGTTGGTAATGGCCATTTATTAAGAGGATGTTCATAGCATTTCATCGTTTCTCTTCGTGATCCAGGAACTTGTGTGAAACGGGTAATCGGAGTCTATATCAGCCGGTTTGGAGATGCGAATCGAATCTCCATGGGCCTAGTGATTGTCAGCGAAGAGACAAATGGTTAAGATAGTTATATTTCTATTCCATTGATATCTGCCGCTATTGTCCGTTCCAAGAGTGCTGAAGGATTGCATTTACTGAAGCGCTTTGGTAGACTGAAGGGGCAACGAGCAGAACCTTTTGCCGTGACTAGTTAATAATTCCTTCATTATACAAGGGGGGCTAGGAAATGCTAATGACGATCTCGGATATCGCTAAGTTGGCGAACGTTTCGAAATCTGGCGGTTGGGTAGTGAGGAGAAGCGAATTGTGACAAGCAGATCCGTGGCATCTTCGCGCGAACCACTTCAACTGTCCAGGTACTTTACCGAATTACGCTGTCTTTTTGTCCATTGAATTAGGACAGCCCACCATAGCTAGGAAGAAAGGGTCTCTCGATGTACACTCTTGGTTATGACATTGGTAGTTCGTCAATCAAAGTAGCGCTCTTCGACGCGGAGGAAGGGGCGGTCGTCGCCGGAAGTACCTATCCCGATACTGAGATGTCGAT
>JBJKQU010000231.1:0-2809 GCA_046705025.1 Candidatus Kryptoniota bacterium
TCCTGCGGAAATGATGGTGGGTAAGTGATATGTCGAATACTCGCTGCCGTTTTACGGGAAAAGATGTCCTATCCTGATCTACCGGGTAATAAAGGCCGAATCGCTTCCCAAGTCAGGCTATGAGGACATCAGAATTGACGGTGATACGATCAGGGCGGGATCATTCGTGTCTCGCCAGAATGGCAAGGAGGCATATTTCATGGCGTTTGCCACCGCGCTTCGAAATTCAAAGGGCGAGATTACCGGAGGCATAGAGACGCTGCTGGACCTTTCGGAAATCAAGAGGGCGGAACTGTTGTTGCGGGCCAGTGAGGAACGCTTCAGGTTGATTTCTGAAAATGTTGTCGATATGATCGCCCTTCTCGACCGCGGGTTCTCCTGCCTTTACGCGAGCCCGTCATTCGTGCGCGAGGGTGTCGACCCGAGAGCCATGGGAGGCAAAAATTTCCTTTCCTTCGTGCATCCGGACGACGTCATGGCCCTGAAGAGCGTGACAATGACCGCGGTTGAGACGCACAGCTATCAAATGCTTCAGTTTAGATTTTCGACCGACGCCAGAGTCTGGAAGACAAAAGCGGCTACGGTCAGCGCGGTTCTTAATGAGAACGGTGAGCAGGTGATGATTGTTATGAGGGATATTACAGAACAGATCAGGCATGAAAAGGAGAGACAGGAACTGCAGGATCAGCTGCAGAAACGAAATACCGAGTTGGAGCGCACACTCTATGAAATGAAGGAAATGCAGAGGGGATTGGTTCAGTCGGAAAAGCTAGCCTCAATCGGCCAGCTGGTTGCCGGTGTGGCGCACGAAATCAACAACCCTCTCGCGTTCGTTTACAGCAACCTGAACAGGTTCGACGAGTACTTCCATGAATTCCTGGAGGTGAACAAGAAGTGGCGCGATACGGCGGAAGCTGTAGATCACGGAAGTCTATCCGCCGGAGAAATGTTGAATGGAATGCGCGCGTGCGAGGCAGATGCGGAAACGGATCTTCTTGCGGAAGACTTCGATAAACTTATGTCTCAAACGAAGAGCGGTGCCCAGAGAATAAAAAAGATTGTTGAGCAGCTGAGAGGCTTCACTCATCTTTCCGATGACGGCGTCACGCTCGCTGAAATAAATTCCGCCGTAGATGACACGCTGGCGATTGTCTGGAACGAGATAAAGTACAAAGCCGTGGTGAAGAAGGAATACGGTCAGATCCCGAAGGTCACGTGCAATCTTGGAGAAATAAAGCAGGTACTGGTGAATCTGCTCGTGAACGCGTCGCAAGCTATTGAATCGAAGGGAGAAATTACGGTCCGCACGACGGTCAAAGGTGCGTATGCTGTCATCGACATCATAGATACCGGGATAGGGATCGCCCCGGGAAATCTCCAGCGAATATTCGACCCGTTCTTTACGACAAAACCCGTCGGTACCGGTACCGGACTCGGACTCTGGGTCTCCACTTCAATAGTTCAGAAGCACGCCGGAAAGCTTCTTGCGGAAAGCGAGGTCGGAAAGGGAACAAAAATGACCGTCATGTTGCCCATTGACGGAGCGGGAGGAGAAGGCTGAAATGATTCCGCAGAGTGAAGATAGCGGTGATGCGCTGCAAGTCCTGGTGGTCGACGATGAATCTGCCATTTTGACTTCCATCAAGAGCCTCTTCAGAAAGCAGCCTTATAAGTTCAGGTTCTTCACCACACCTTCGGCGGCACTGCAAGTGCTAAGGACTTCAGATGTTGATGTTGTCGTATCCGACCTGCGCATGCAAGACAGCAACGGAGTCGAGTTCATGAAGGAAGTGGCCCGCATGAGGCCGCTCACTGAGCGTGTACTCATGAGCGGGTTCGAAGACAAGTCGATTGTTTTGCTTGCCCTTTCAGCAGGCCTCATCAATCATTTCATTTACAAACCTTGGGATGATGGTGAGTTCCGCGAGCTGCTTTCGAACTGTAACGATTCAATCACACGGCTTAAGCGCCGCGACGGCACGAATATTCTGTATGAATTCGAGGACCTTCCCAGCCCCCCAAAATTCCACGAGAGACTAAGCGAGATGCTTTCCAGCCTGGACGCGCCTATATCCAGAATTGTACAGGAAATCGAGCTGAGCCCCGCCCTGGTGGCGAAGCTTATCCGGGTCGCCAATTCCGTTCATCTCGGAATTAGATAAAGGATTACTTACGTAAAGGATGCAGTCTTCTTCATAGGTCTGGAATACATCGCTTCAATGGTAACCGCGCTGGTAGCGTTCGACTCGTATTCAAACAGGGTTCCCGAGAGATATGCAGCTCTGATTGAAGGCATGACGAATACTTCGGTGCGCCGGGGTATTCTCGCAAGGGACATAGCACAACGGTGGCCCGGGTTGGCCAACAAGTATATCCCTTACGTTTCAACCCTCCTGCAGGACATCGGCCTCTTTGCGAGGATCTGTCTCAGGCCCGAACAATACGATGGTTATCTGAAAACAATGAAATCGACGGGGATGTCGGCGCGCGATGCCGAGAGGGAGGTCTTCGGGACATATTCCCATGAACAGATTGGTGCCGCAATTCTTGAACACTGGAATTTCCCATCCGATATCGTCAAAACTGTCGGAGACAATCATTCAGTTTCCGCAGCAGAGGATTACGTCAGAATTGTCCAGCTCGCGAACCTGATCGACGTAACTGCTGATGATTTTCCAGTCGACCAGGGGCTCATCGAATACGTCCCTGAATGGAAGAGAAGGCTGGCTTTATGATGTGTGAGTTGCAAATGAACGAAGGAGATATGTGCAATGGCCGAATTCAGTGAGAACAGGAAAGTACTATATGT
>JBJKQU010000232.1:0-2844 GCA_046705025.1 Candidatus Kryptoniota bacterium
TACTGGGACAACTCGAAGAACTATTACGACTATATGGGACAGAGCGCGATGGACGTGGAGCGGAAGATAACGACGACCGCCGACATCATCTCTGTGGTAAGTTCGAAATACATGATGACAAAACCGATCTACATAGCCTTTGATGAATGGGGTGCATTCGGCAACAGTCTGCTTCCCACGCTGGCGATGGCACAGTATTTCAACTCGTTCATCCGTCATGCGAACGTTGTTAAGATGGCGAACTACACGTTGCTGACCTCCATTCTCGATCGCGACCGGGACGGTCACCTCTTCAAATCGCCGAGTTTCTACACGTTTAAATTGTTTTCAAACAACTGCAGAGGTATTTCTCTGAATCCTCTCGTGCAGTGCGATACATTCAGCACAAGCAGCTACTACAACGACATTCCATATCTGGACGTCTCCTGCGTTTACAGAAGGGACACGAAGTCGCTCGTAATCAACGTAGTGAACCGGCATGAGAAGAAGGCCGTGTCGACCGAGATCGTAACCAATTCGGGTGACTTCACAGCGAAGGCCTCCGTGACCGTCATTAACAGTGACAACATCACCGCTCCCTACAAATATGCCGACCGGGATGCGTATGTCCCTGTCGCGAAGGAAATGACGGTGAAGGGACACGAGTTTACCCATTCTTTCCCGGCACATTCGTTTACCCAGATAAAACTGAAGATCGAATAACCCGGTAAACGTGCAGCTTGAAAAGGGAGATGCGCGGCTATAGATTGTAAATCAACGGACCGGCTCATTAGATTCAACCTCGGGCCGGTCCTCAGGGCTTGCTAAAGAACCTTCGGCAAAAGATTCAAAGTACGGCAGGGCGCCAAACCTGTAGGAATCACTCTTACACTGGAGATACCGACATGGATTTCCCGGAGTTCATTTCATTCACCGTGACGAACGCATGCAATCTCAGCTGCAGGATGTGCGGTCAATGGAGCGAGGAAGGCTATGTCCTGAACCGCACGACCGACACACGCACGCGCATGAAACTGGCGGACTGGAAACGGCTTGTCGACGAAGCCGCCGGGCAGAAGATCAGATTCATACTGGTGCGGGGCGGCGAGCCGTTCATGTATCGTGGGATAATGGAACTCCTGAGGTACATAAGCAACAGCGGGATCGCTGTTTCCGTTGACACCAACGGGATGTTCATCGATCGTTTTGCCGACCGTCTTGTGCTAATCGGGAACAGGCACATCACTTTCGCGGGGGACGGACCGGAAGAAATCCACGACCGGGTCAGAGGGATCAAGGGCTCGTTCAAGAAGATCAGGGACAATATCGCGCTTCTCAATGAACTGGAAGCCGGGACTGGCGGCAGGATAAGCAAAAGTATCTGCTTCACGATCAGCAGGTACAACTACAAATATCTGGGAGAAATGCCCGACGTAGCCCGGAGCATGTCGATAAAATCGATAAACATCGTTCCGTATTACTATTTTCCTGAACACGTTGGAAACACATACGAAGGAGAGCTCAGGGAGAACTTCGATTGCGCCGCATTTTCCTGGAAAGGATTTCATCACGAATATTCAGGTCTCGATTTCGGTATCTTCCGTGAAGAACACGAGAAATACCTTGCCGGTCTCGACGGGATAGAGAACTTTCCGTTTCTTCCTCTCACCGAAGACGAATACGGGATCTGGTTTCGTGATGCCGTAACGCCGGTCGGGACTTCGCGCTGCATGAATGTCGAAAACCTGATCGATATCCAGCCGAGCGGCGACGCGAATTTCTGTGTCGACTTTCCCGACTACTCGATCGGCAGCGTGATGGGAGCGAGCATCAAAGAGCTGTGGGACGGCGAGAGAGCCGCACGGTTCCGGGAATACAGACGCAGAAAACCGCTGTCGGTTTGCCACCGGTGCGGCGCAAAATACATAGCTGAAATCAAAGAGTAGCACTTGTTGTCGTTTGCGTGGTATGCATCAATCATTAACAATATGTCAAGGGGGAATCTATGTCATTTCGCAATCTTTCGTTCAAAGAGGCCTGTCCTCTGATTGCACGCGCAGCGGGAAAGTTTCGGTCTTCGCTTCTGCTACTTCCCGTACTGATCCTTGTGGCCGTGCCCTCCCGGATGTCGTTCGCCCAGGGGTTGCACTTAAATGATCTCGGCTACTTCGAGGAGCCGGGTCTCAACGTGCTGGTTTTCAGCAACCAGTATAACGGGTACTTCTTCGACGAGAAGACCGCAGGCATCGAGTTAATCCACCACGGAGTGAGGACAGCCACCGGCGGAGCGGTGAGGTTGAGATCGACGCCGGAGCAATGGGACCAGATTCCTCTTGTTGTCGAGCGAAGCATCCACAAGGATAAGAACAGTATCGAATTCCTTCTCCGTTATGAAGAGTTCAAATTCGATTCGAGGGTTGTCGTCACCGCAGTCGACGCGGGTGTAACTATCGACGTCTACATTGACAAACCGCTCCCCGGCAGGCTCGTCGGAAATGCCGGATTCAACCTTGAGTTCCTGCCCTCTGCGTATTTCGAGAAAACATTTCTAATGGACGATAAACCGGGTATCTTCCCGCTATACCCCGCAGGGCCGATGCTGCTTAAACCCGATTCAATAAAAATCGGGCAGTATGCGGGGCACTCGACTTTTGATGATCCGGGCGGCGTGTGTTCGTCGACCCGAAACCCATCGCCGAGGGCTCCGATTTGGTACTCGCCCCCGAAGACCCGGAAAAACGAGTCGAGATCCGCTCCTCAGACAGCAGGCTGATGCTGTTCGACGGGAGGAACGTCGCACAGAATGGTTGGTTCGTGGTTCGGAGTCTTATCCCTGCAAACAAAACGGGCAAGGTGGTAGAGTGG
>JBJKQU010000233.1:0-14773 GCA_046705025.1 Candidatus Kryptoniota bacterium
GGGACAGGCTTCACAGATTCCGCTCTCTGCAGATATTCATGGACATCTGTGTGCGCTGCGGCGCCTGCGCCGACAAGTGTCATTTCTTCATCGGATCCGGCGACCCGAAGAACATGCCGGTCATGCGTGCAGAGCTACTGAGATCGGTTTACAGACATGATTTCACTCTGGCAGGAAAGATATTCGGAAAATTTGCCGGCGCGCGTGAGCTGACGTTCGACGTCTTGAAGGAATGGTTCTATTATTTCTATCAGTGTACGCAATGCAGGCGCTGTTCAGTCTTTTGTCCGTACGGCATCGATACTGCCGAGATCACGATACTCGTCCGCGAGCTGCTTAACCTCATCGGGGTTAATATCGACTGGGTCGTTACGCCCGTCGCCAACAGCTTCAGAACGGGCAATCACCTCGGCATTCAGCCGCACGGTTTCAAGGACAGCATCGATTTTGCGGTCGACGAGCTCGAGTCTATCACAGGAGTCAGGGTCGAGGCGCCGATCAATAAGAAAGGCGCGGAAATTCTTTTCATCACTCCCTCGGCGGATTATTTCGGGACCCCTCATTACTACACGCTGCTCGGATATCTGGCTCTCTTTCACGAAATAGGGCTGGACTACACCTGGAGCACCTACGCTTCGGAGGGCGGTAACTTCGGCTCGTTTATATCTCACGATCTCATGAAGAGCCTTAACGCGAAGATGTATGCCGAGGCGAGACGTCTGGGGGTCAAATGGATCCTCGGAGGAGAATGCGGTCACATGTGGAGAGTGGTTCACCAGTACATGGACACGCTGAACGGCCCCGCCGATTTTCTCGAGGAGCCGGTTTCTCCCATCACGGGAACAAAGTTCGAAAACACGAAGTCGACGAAGATGGTGCACATATGTGAGTTCACCGCCGATTTGATAAAGAACAACAAGATAAAGCTGGACAAGAGTCGTAACGATCACCGCAAGATCACCTTTCACGATTCGTGCAATCCGGTGCGCGCTCTTGGCCTGATAGAAGAGCCCCGTTACGTTATACGGAATGCCTGCAACTATTTCTACGAGATGCCCGAGAATACCATCAAAGAGCAGACATTCTGCTGCGGCAGCGGCGCAGGGCTCGGTACCGACGAAAATCTCGAAATAAGAATGAGAGGCGGCCTGCCGAGAGCAAACGCAGTGAAGTTCGTCAAGGAGAAGCACGGCGTCAATTTCCTCGGCTGTATTTGCGCTATCGACAAAGCTACCCTTCCTCCGCTGATGGAATACTGGGTCGGAGGCGTGGACGTGGGCGGGATACACGAACTCGTCGGCAACGCGCTGGTAATGAAAGGAGAAAAAGAAAGGACGACGGATCTTCGCGGAGAGCCGCTCGAAGCCGCCGGGGAAAAATCACATCAACAGGTTGTGGAACCCTGATATGATGGAGTTCAAAATGGATAACAGTTCACATCCCAGTGCGGGTCGCCATCCAAGCGACCTGGAAGAGAAGGCCTTCCAATTTTCGAAGTCTGTAAGGCTCTTCGCGAGAACTATTCCCAAAACAATTGAGAATGTGGAAGATGAGAAACAACTGGTCAACGCCTCAGGGTGCGCCGGGGCGAGCTATATCGAGGCGAGCGAAGCCCTGAGCAGCAAGGATTTTCTGGTAAGGACCAAGATTAGCCGTAAGAAAGTCAGAGAGAGCCGCTACTGGTTGAGGTTGATAAACGAGACCAATGAACTTGCCAACGCCGATGAAGCCCGGACGCTGATCGAGAAAGCGAATGAACTGGAAGGGATGCTTTCTTCTGTCATAGAGAAGTCAAAATGGAGATCCTAGACGCGATGAGAGACCTCCGATTTTACTCTCCCGTTGTCCGCCGTACGTCGGGCGCCGCAGCGCAAGCTGCCTCCGGCCGACCTATTGAAGGGAAAAGGAATGTACGATAAGGGAAAAATAATTGTCGGTTTGATAATCTTCGTCGGCCTGTTCACCTCACCATTCTGGTACGATATCTCGAACGGCAAAGCGCTCGAGAGACCCGACCTTGTTCTTCCCACTAAGGAGAATGAGAAACAATGCGTCGCGAGTCTGGAGTACATGAGGCGCGACCACATGGAATTGTTGAACGAGTGGAGGACGGAGGTGGTCAGGGACGGAGGGATGTATTATACGTCAAGCACCGGCAGGGTGTTCGAAATGAGATTCACGAAGACGTGCCTTGGCTGTCATCCGAACACGTCTCAGTTCTGCGATCAGTGCCACAACTATGTAAGCGTCAACCCTTACTGCTGGGACTGCCACAACAAATCTCCAAACGTGAAGAGTAACTGATGGATATAAGTCGAAGAAAGTTGCTGAAACTGGTCGGACTGACCGCCCTCGGAGTGACGGCGGAGAAATACGTGAGCGTCCACGCGGGAAGCGCATCCGCTAAGCTCCTTTCGAAGGCCGTCGGGGCAGGAAAGCGATTGGCCGGGACTAAGGCCCAGGCAAAGGTACGCCTCGCAATGGTCGTGGACCTGAGGAAATGCGTCTCCGACAAGGGCTGCACCAAGTGCATAGATGTCTGCAACAAGGCGCACAACATTCCGGACTTCGGGGAATCCAAGGATGAAATAAAATGGATCTGGAAAGAGCCTTACGAAGATGCCTTTCTCGACCAGCAAAATTTCTATATGCGGGACGAATTCAAAAACAAGAAAGTCCCGGTCTTCTGCAACAACTGTGACAACCCGCCCTGCGTGGAAGTCTGCCCGACGCAGGCAACTTTCAAACGCGATGACGGGATCGTTATGATAGACTGGCACCGGTGCATTGGCTGCAGGTACTGCATGGCCGCCTGTCCATACGGCTCGAGAAGTTTCAACTGGAGAGACCCGAGGCCGTTCATCAAAGACATCAATCCCGATTACCCGACGCGAATGAGAGGTGTGGTTGAGAAATGTACCTGGTGCGACGAGAGAATTGATCAGGGCCTGCTCCCGCTCTGCGTTGAAGCCTGTCCCGAGAAGGCGATGGTCTTCGGCAATCTCAACGATCCTAATTCCGAGGTGAGGCAGCTCCTGAAAGACAATTTCTCAGTCAGGCGGAAACCCGGGCTGGGCACGAATCCGGAAATCTATTATCTCGTATAAGGCGTAAGTATGATAGAACATGCATTCAGAGGAAGTAAAAGGTACTGGGGCTGGCTTCTCTTCCTGGGTCTCATAATCCTCGCGGGCTTCTATTTCTATTTGAAGCAATTCAATTATGGACTGGGGTTGACAGGCATGAGCAGGAATGTGAGCTGGGGACTGTACATCGCTCAGTTCACTTTCATGGTAGGCGTCGCGGCGTCGGCCGTCATGGTCGTTCTCCCTTATTACCTTCATGACTACAAGGCTTTCGCAAAAGTGACGATACTCGGGGAGTTCCTGGCCATTGCCTCTGTAGTAATGTGCATGACATTTGTCTTCGTGGATCTGGGACAACCGTTCAGAGTTCTGAATATCTTTCTCTATCCCACATTTCATTCGATGATGTTCTGGGACGTGGTCGCCCTGACAGGCTACCTGTTCCTGAACGTCCTTATTACCCGAGTGACTCTGGAGGCGCACCGGAATTCAATTCCCCCTCCCAAATGGATTCATCCTTTCATAATTCTTTCCATTCCGTGGGCTATTAGTATCCACACTGTTACCGCGTTCCTGATTTCCGGCCTTGCGGGGAGATCTTTCTGGATGACCGCCATTATGGCACCGCGCTTCCTTGCATCCGCATTCTCTGCCGGTCCGGCACTCCTGGTGATCCTCTGCTTTATCATGAAGAAGCTGGTAAACTTCGATGCCGGGGACGAGGCATTCAAGAAGTTGGGAGTCATCATAACCTACGCCATGTGTGTCAACGTGTTCTTTATTCTGATGGAATTTTTCACGACGTTTTACAGCGGCATTCCGGAAGATGTCTCGCACCTGCAATACCTGTATTTCGGTTTCGAGGGTCACGCGAGGCTGGTTCCCTGGATGTGGAGCTCCGGGGTCCTTGCGGTCATGTCTCTCGTCCTGCTCATTGTGCCTAAGACGCGCAACAATCACCGGACATTTTTCATCGCCTGCGTGGCGGTTTTCCTGTCGATATGGATCGACAAAGGACTCGGCTTGGTCATAACGGGATTCATCCCGTCGCCGTTCGGAAAAGTGATTCAGTACTGGCCGACTGTTCCCGAGAGCCTCATCGCACTCGGGGTCTGGGCTGTCGGCTTCTTCCTGATAACGATATTCTACAAGATGACTCTTTCTATTAGGAAAGAAGCTGAAGCTTAATGTTGAGCAGCGATCTTGATGTAAAGGAGATCTTCATACGAAATTCGAAATCCTAAGCTCTAAACTATATCAAATGGAAGAAGAAAATTCAAAACGATATGACTCGGAGGAAAGGACGGAGGAATTCGCTGATAGAGTTGGAGAATCAAATCATGGAGCGAAGGGTGTATAACGTCGTTATCGTCGGCGGCATGGCGGCAGGATGCAGCGCGGCCGCACGGCTGAGCAGGCTGTCTCCCGATTTTCACGTAACAATAATCGAGAGGGGATCTTACATATCACTCAACAGCTGTGGACTTCCGATGTTTGTGTCGGGAGAGATAGACGACGTCTCCAACCTTTCAAAGACTCCCTACGGCGTTGTACGTGACGAGAAGTATTTCCGAGAAGTGAAGGCAGTAAGAGTTCTTACACAAACAGAGGTTGTGGAAATCGATACTGCAAGAAATGAAGTCACCTGCAGAGGCAGTGTCAAGGACCAGACGTTTGTTCTTCCATTTGATTCTCTGATTCTCTCAACGGGGTCGGAAGCCGTAAAGCCTGATTTCCCGTGTCCCCCTTCACCCCTGATATCGGCTTTTCATGCAGCCGAGGATGCCGTGCGCCTCAAGAAAGCCGCTCAGCAGGGGAAAATCGGCAAAGCCGTCATAATTGGAGGCAATCTTGCCGGCTGCGAATTAACCGAGGCATTGACCACCCTTTGGGGCATCCAGACTGTACTGATAGAGAAAGATGAGTTTCTATTGTCAGACTGGCTTGACGCTGAATTGTCGGCTTATCTGGAAGGCTGCATCGTATCGGAAAAGACTCAGCTTTTGCTCTCTAAAACCGTGGACAGAGTGGAAACCGACAAGAACGGCCTGCCGGTGGTATTCCTCGCAGACGGTCAGCGGATCGAGTGTGACTATGTACTCTACAGTCTCGGTTCCAAACCGAACACATGCCTTGCCTTGAAGTCGGGCATCAAGACCGGCAAGAACCTGGGGATAGTCGTCGACGATCAGATGAGAACGAACATCCACAATGTCCGGGCAGCAGGCGATTGCGTGGAAGCAAATAGCCTTCTGTCGGACGAACAAGTCTTTTCGTCGTCCGGTTCGCTCTCGAATCGGATGGGAAGAGTTGCTGCCGATTCTATTGCAGGAAGGCCTGCATCGTTTCCCGCTGCAGCAGGAAACGTCTCGCTGCAGTGCTTTGACAGAGTCGCATGCGCAGCCGGACTGACTCAATCCAGTGCGATGAAACTCGGCTATGATGCCGCGAGTGTGATCGGATGCTGGTCCAGCAGGGCGGACTATGACCCTGAAGGAAAACCTGTTTTTGGGAAGCTCGTGTATGAGAAAGGCGGGCTGAGATTGTTGGGGCTGCAGCTGGTGGGGGAAGGTGAATTCACCGGGTATGTAGACGTGTTCATGGAATTGCTGAGGGAAAGAAAGGCCGTCGTTGACCTGGTTAATGCGGAGCACGCTTTCGAGCCGGTACATTCATCTCCGGTATCACCGCTGAATCATTTAGGCTCTATGGCGCTCGATCAGGAGCTGGATGGCGTGAGGAATGTAAGCCCGCTTCTCCTTCAGTCCTTCAGCGGAATCATGATCGATGTGCGGGAGCCGCTGGAAGTCGATTCGCTCACTGTTCCCTGGGAATGCTTTCATGTACCCTTGCCCGAACTGCGGTCGAGACTTAACGATTTCGAAACGGATTGCCCGATAATATGCGCATGTTCGAAGGGCTCGAGAGGCTATGAGGCGGCACGGGTTCTCTTGAACAATGGATTCAAGGACGTTTCCTATCTGGGTGGCGGCTTTTTGCTTTATGAGTCGATAAGGAAGCTCGGATACGAATCAAGCCAGTCCGGGAGTAATTCCGGCGGTCAGAAAAACAAGGACTTGTCTCATGCTTCTTAGTCTTTTCGAAATTGGTGTTCTTCTTTTAACTGGAGCCTGTATTTCGGTGCTTGGAATTCATAAGAAGGAGGTCTTATGTCCATCATAACTATCTCCAGAGGTTCTTTAAGTGCGTCGTCACTGCTTGCACAGAAAATTTCTGAAAAGCTCGAATGGCCTGTAGTGACGCGAGAGGATGTCCTCGCTGCCGCGGACGAATACGGGATCAAGGAGACGGGGCTCGGAGAATTGTCTTTTATCGAAAAGTCGCCGCGTCTCCTCGACAAAATGAGTGATCGAAAACGGCATTATTTGTTATGCTTCCAGACTGCCCTGTTCGATTTTGCGCTCAAAGGGAACTTCGTCTATAACGGTCACCTGGCGCAATTCCTTCTCACGAAAATTCCATCGGTCGTCCGGGTCCTGCTGACAGCTCCGGAGGCGTTCAGGATCAACAGCGTTATGAAGGAGAGCGGCAAGACGAAAGAGGAAGCCGCCGCTTACATAAAGCTGACCGACGAGAGAAGACGGAAATGGTCCCACTTCTTGTACGGTGTGAACTGGAAAGATCCATCGCATTACGACATAGTGTTCAATATCGAGAGAATAAGTGTAGATCTAGCCGCGAATATCCTCGCGGATGTGGCCGCCAGTAACGATTTTCAGACCGGTCACGAGACGCAAAAGCTGATCAGCGATTTGCATTTGGCTTCTCTGGCAAAGGTGTCTTTGCAGCAATCGCCCCGCACGAGAGGAAGTGACGTGGATATTGAAGCCGACTCGGCAAGCGGAGAGCTCTCGGTGACAGGCAATTGTCCGAGGGTAGGCGCTGAGACTTGGGAGAGTGATATCAGGGCTGTGCTGGCGAAAGTGAAGGGCGTGAAAACGATCAAGGTTCACAAATCTGTGGTGGGATTCTACGAATGACCTGCATGCTCAAAATATGGATTACGGAATACCGGATTATGAGATACACCGCCCGGAAACGGGTGGCTGAAACCAAGAACGGAAAATGATTATGAACGAAAGCTCAATCGCATCGGACCTTCTAGTTGTAGGCGCGGGAATAGCAGGGATCACGGCGGCGGTAGAGGCAGCTGAAACGGGGCTGACTGTGACCCTGGTGGAAAAAAGGCCGTACATCGGAGGTAAGGTAACACAGTTCAACAAGTATTTCCCTAAGCTGTGCCCGCCAAGCTGCGGCCTCGAAATCAATATCCGCCGCTTGCGCACCAACCCGTCTATCAGGCTGTTCACCCAGGCGGCAGTCGTCGATTTTTCCGGCGAGCCTGGAAAGTACAGGGCAAACGTGAAACTGAGTCCCAGGTTCGTCACTAGTCAGTGCACATCCTGCGGCGACTGCGTGAAGGTCTGCCCCGAATCGAGGAGGAACGATTTCAACTACGGTATGGATGAAACGACCTCGATTTATCTTCCGTACGAAAATGCTTTCCCGGAGCGATACGTAATAGACCCCGCGGCGTGCAAGGGGACCAGCTGCAACAAGTGCGTGGAGGTGTGCAAATACGGTGCGATAGACTTGTCCGAAAAGGAAAAGTCTATCACGGTGGAGGCCGGTGCGATCATCTGGGCTACCGGCTGGGAACCATACGATGCAAACAGGTTGGATGTCCTCGGCTTCGGGCAATTTCCGGACGTCATCACGAACGTAATGATGGAAAGGCTTGCTGCGCCGGACGGTCCGACAAGAGGGCGGATAGTGAGACCGTCCACGAACGGAGACATAAAGACCGTCGCGTTCGTTCAATGCGCCGGATCCAGGGATGAGAATCATCTCGAGTACTGTTCGTCGGTCTGCTGCATGGCGTCTCTCAAGCATGTGAGGTACATAAGAGAGCAATACCCTGATGCAGAGATTCACATTCACTACATCGACGTAAGATCGAGCGGCTTCTTCGAAGATTTCTACGGCGAAGTCCGAAAGGACGAGAAGGTCCATTTTCACAGGGGGAAAGTGGCTAAAGTGTCCCTCGATTCCTCTTCAGACAAATTGCTGGTAGAAGCCGAAGATACTCTGACGAGCACTCGCCTG
Source organism: Candidatus Kryptoniota bacterium (assembly GCA_046705025.1). Lineage (GTDB taxonomy): Bacteria > Bacteroidota > Ignavibacteria > Kryptoniales > JAKASW01 > JAKASW01. The sequence continues at coordinate 8,214 of JBJKQU010000233.1, forward strand.
AAGGAAACAGTGGACCTGGTCGTGCTCGCGACGGGGATTAAGCCGACAGCAAGGGATTTGCCGTTGGCCCCGTCCTCCTTCGACAGTAACGGCTTCCTGATCTCAGACGGAACCGGAACCATCGGGTGCGGCGTGAGCACAAGTCCAAAGGATGTATCGGCGGTCGTACAGGAAGCGACAGGTTCGGTTTTGAAAGCAATCCAGGCAATAAAGGGGAATTAGCATTATGGCTATAGAGACGAAAGTCGGTGTTTATCTGTGTTCGGGCTGCGGGATCGGCGAGTCAATCAATTGTGAAGGGCTGGCGAAAGTCGCTACCGGCGAGAGCAAGGTGCCGGTCTGCAAAGTCAACGGGTGGTTATGCAGCGAAGAGGGCGTCGGCGCAATCAGGGAAGATATCGAAAAGGAGAGCCTGAACCGGGTCGTCGTCGGGGCCTGTTCGCAGAGATTTCTGTCGGACGTGTTTCGATTCGATTCGAAGGTTATGGTGGAACGCGTCAACCTCCGTGAGAACGTCGCATGGACACACAAACCGAACGATGAAGACACGCAGATGCTCGCTGAAGATTACATCCGAATGGGCATAGCGAAGGTAAGAAACAGCGAGCTGCCGGAGCCGTCTGAGAGTGAAGCCAACGAGTCTATCCTTGTAGTAGGCGGGGGTACTTCCGGACTTACATCTGCGCTTGCGGCCGCAAAGGCCGGCTTCTCCGTTGTGCTGACCGAGAAAGAAGACCAACTGGGCGGTCAGATGAGGAAGTTCCACAAGGTTGCACCGTTCAAGGCTCCTTACACAGAGCCGCAATACCCGGAAATAGATCGGCTTATTGCTGAGGTGGAATCAAACGACAAAATAACCGTCGTGAGATCCTCCTCGATTGATAAGATTTCAGGTCAGCCCGGTGATTTTCATGTCGTACTGAGAATCAACGGCGGGGAGCAGACTGAGCTGCTGACCGTCGGTGCCATCGTTCAGGCAACCGGATGGAAGCCCTACGATCCGAATAACCTCGGTGAACTTGGATATGGAAAGTTTGAAAATGTCATAACGGGTTTTCAGCTGGAGGAACGCTTCAAGGCGAGCGGCAACGGTGACCTGTTAGGGAGCAAACCGGTCAAGAGTGTTGCGTTTGTCCTATGTGCGGGTTCGCGCGATGAGAAACACCTTCCTTACTGTTCATCCATCTGCTGCTCGATGTCTCTCAAACAGGCTCTTTATATCAGAGAGAAATATCCCGATGCGCTCATTTACATCATATACAGAGACATGCGGACGCCGGGCGAGCACGAGCTGTTCTACAAAAGGGTGCAGAACGAACGCAATATCTTCTTTACAAAAGGAGAAGTCTCCGTTTTATCCAAATCAGAAAACGGGGCGATACTCATCGACATCGACAATACTCTTCTCGGCGACAAGATCAGCATTGAATCCGACATTGTAGTGCTGGCTACCGGGATGGTCCCGTCGACACTCGTCGGAAGTGTCGAGTCGGAAGATCCCGAACCGGTGGCGGCTGAGAAGACCCTCGACGGGAAGAAGGCGGCAGAATCTGCGGAGGCAGGTGCGAAGATACTGAATCTTGCCTACAGGCAGGGCACCGATTTGCCGACGCTGAAATATGGATTCCCGGATTCGCACTTTATTTGTTTCCCGTATGAGACAAGGCGCACAGGTATTTATGCGGCCGGCTGCGTGCGGTCGCCGATGGATTTTGCAGCCAGCATGAACGACGCTTACGGCGCGACTCTTAAGGCGATCCAGCTCATACATTCAGCGAAGGAAGGGAAGGCGGTCCATCCGAGGTCGGGCGATCAGTCTTACCCTGATTTCTTCCTGCAGCGCTGCACGCAATGCAAACGCTGCACGGAAGAATGTCCTTTCGGCACGCTGGACGAGGACGAGAAAGGGACACCGTTGCTGAACCTCAACAGATGCAGGAGGTGCGGAATATGTTTAGGCGCGTGTCCCGAGAGAATCATTTCGTTCAAGGATTATTCCGTCCCCATGATTTCTTCGATGATCAAGGCGGTCGAAATACCGGACGAAGACGAAGACAAACCGAGAATACTAGCTTTCATGTGTGAGAACGACGCGTACCCCGCACTCGATACGGTGGGCAAGTACAGGCTCCAGTATGATCCGAATATTCGCGTCATTCCAGTCAGGTGCCTCGGCTCCGTCAATGTGGTGTGGATTGCCGATGCGCTCTCCAAAGGTTTCGACGGTGTCCTGATGCTCGGCTGCAAATTCGGTGTGGATTATCAGTGCCACTTCATAAAGGGGAGCGAGCTCGCGAACAAGAGAATGGAAAACGTTCGGGAGAAATTAAAACAGCTCGTGCTTGAACCGGAAAGGGTGAAACTTCTGACTATCTCGATAGATGAGTACGCGACGCTGCCCGATATATTCAATGGTTTTGTTGAAGAGGTGAGGGAGCTTGGACCCAATCCTTACAAGGGGATGTGATCGATGAAAGACGAGTTGAGCAACAGAACGATTACAGAACTCCTTGTTCGCGTTGAATGTACCTGCTCACTCCGATATGTTTTCGTTGGTAAAATTCTTAAATGAGAGGAAAGTTATGGCAGAATCCACTTTGATACGGCCGCACGGAAGCGACAAGCTGAAAGTCCTTCTGCTGGGTGGCAAGGAAAAGGAAGAAGAAAAGAAGAAGGCGGCGGGGCTGAAGAAGATTTGTATAACTAGCCGGGAAACCGGGGACTTGATTATGCTGGGGATCGGGGGCTTCACTCCGCTCGACGGATTTATGGATCATGATAACTGGCAGGGAGTCTGCTCGGATATGAGAATGACGGACGGACTGTTCTGGCCGATTCCAATCACGATGTCGGTAGCCGACGACGATGCTAAGTCTATCAAAACCGGTCAGGAAATCGCGTTGTACAGCGACAAGACTGACGAACTCATGGGCACGATGAAAGTCGCTGAGAAGTACCAGATCGACAAGGGCTTCGAGTGCAAGCAGGTATTTACCACTGAAGACCCTGAGCATCCCGGCGTGAAGATGGTGATGCAGCAAAAACCCTGGAACATTGCCGGTCCGGTCAGGGTTCTGTCCGAGAGTTATTTCCCGACCGAATTTGAGGGGTTGTATCAGAGACCCTCTGAGAGCCGGAAGGCGTTTGCGGAAAAGGGATGGAGAACGATAGCCGCGTTGCAGCTCCGCAACCCCATGCACCGGTCACATGAATACCTGGCCAAGATCGCTCTAGAAGTCAGTGATGGGCTGTACATTCACCAGCTTGTCGGAAAGCTGAAACCGGGCGATATACCCGCCGAGGTCAGGGTCAAGTGCATTAATACTCTCGTCGAAAAATACTTCGTCAAGGATTCCGTTATCTGTGGCGGGTATCCTCTCGATATGAGATACGCGGGTCCGAGAGAAGCGTTGCTGCACGGCGTGTTCAGACAGAACTTCGGATGCACTCACCTCATTGTAGGACGCGATCATGCCGGTGTCGGAAATTATTACGGCCCGTTCGATGCGCAGAAGATATTCTACGAGATCCCGGAAAGCGCATTACTGTTGAAGCCGCTTCCGATTGACTGGACCTTCTGGTGTTACAAGTGCGGCGGCATGGCGTCGATGAAGACCTGTCCGCACGCGAAGGAAGACAGACTCTTCCTGAGCGGTACGGCTCTCCGCAAGGCGCTGTCGGAAGGAAAAGACGTGGCGCCCGAATTCAGCCGTCCGGAAGTGCTCGCGATCCTTCGCGACTACTACTCGAAGCTGGAAAACAAAGTCGAGATCAAGATGCACCAGTATGCGACTGGCGACACAACTGGAAAGAAATCCTAAAATCTAAATACGAAATCCTAAACAAATTAGAATGTTCAAATACCAAAACGCAGAAGAGCTGAGTTCAAGGCAAAATCGGAACAGTTGGGCCTGTTGCCATTTGAGTTTTGAAAATTGTTTAGAGTTTAGGGTTTCGAATTTAGAATTCAAACGATGATTGATTATCAGAATCTCTGTTTATCAAATGAAACTGAAAAGGAGGCAATTTCATGCCGAGTTATGTAAATCCCGACAAATGCGACGGATGCAAGGCATTGGACAAAACCGCTTGTCAGTATATCTGTCCGAACGATCTGATGGCGTTGAACAAAGATATAATGAAAGCATACAACCGCGAGCCGGAAATGTGCTGGGAATGCTACAACTGCGTCAAGATTTGTCCGACGCAGGCGATCGAGGTGCGCGGATATGCGGACTTTGTCCCGCTGGGTGCCACCGTCACGCCGATGAGAAGTACCGATTCGATAATGTGGACTATCAAGTTTCGCAACGGTACCCTCAAAAGGTTCAAATTCCCCATTCGTACCACCGATGAAGGAAAAGCGGTGCCGGATGGCGGATGGAAAGCGAACAATGCCGACCTCAAGAGTCCTGTGCTTTTCACGGAGCCAGAGTCTTTGGGTCTTCCAGAAGTTGTCACAATAAAGCATTAGGGAGGTTGGAACAATTATGGCGAATTTCAAGACAGAAGTTGTAGAGACGGATCTGCTGATAGTCGGCGGTGGAATGGCCGCGTGCGGTGCAGCCGTCGAGGCTGCATACTGGGCGAAACAACACGGTCTGAAAGTCACGCTGGTCGACAAGGCCGCCGTAGACAGAAGCGGTGCCGTAGCGATGGGACTCTCGGCAATTAACCAGTACGTCGGGATCAAAGATGGAAAGAACACCGTAGAAGACTATGTCAAGTACGTACGGAGCGACCTGATGGGAATCACCCGCGAGGACCTGGTGTACAACATCGCGCGTCACGTCGATTCGACGGTGCACCTGTTCGAGAAGTGGGGCCTGCCGATATGGAAGGATGAAAACGGCAACTACGTGCACGAAGGCCGGTGGCAGCTGATGATCAACGGCGAATCGTACAAGGTAATCGTGGCCGAAGCGGCGAAGAACGCGCTCGGTGCCGAGAACATCTACGAGAGAGTGTTCATCGTCGGGCCGCTCATGGACGGCGACGTGTGCGTCGGAGCGGTCGGCTTCAGCGTCCGCGAAGAGAAGTTCTACATATTCAAATCCAAGGCCGTCCTGGTGGCGATGGGCGGAGCGGTACATGTGTTCAAGCCGAGGTCGTCAGGTGAAGGCCTGGGGCGCGCGTGGTATCCGCCATGGAACGCCGGATCGAGCGCTTACTTCACTTTGAAGGCTGGCGCCGAAATGACGTGCCAGGAAGTGCGCTTCATCCCCGTCCGCTTCAAAGATGCCTACGGTCCCGTCGGCGCGTGGTTCCTGCTGTTCAAGTCGAGAGCCACGAACGGAATGGGCGGCGACTACATGGTAGAGCGCAGAGACGAACTGGAGAAATGGGTGCCTTACGGAAAAGTGAAGCCGGTTCCCGCGAACCTCCGCAACTGGCTCATGATGCTCGACGTCATGGACGGAAAAGGCCCGATCTACATGAGAACCGAAGAGGCCATCACGAAGATCGCGGCAGAGTCCGGTGACGAAAAGGCAGCCAAGAAGAGAATCAAAGAGCTGGAGGCCGAAGCATGGGAGGACTTCCTGGATATGACGATCTCGCAGGCGATCCTTTGGGCAGGGACGGACACCGCTCCCGAGCAGAAGCCTTCCGAGATCGCAGCTGCTGAGCCGTACTTCATCGGCTCGCACTCCGGTGCTTCCGGCGCATGGGTCAGCGGTCCCAAAGACCTCGCCCCGGCCGATTACTTCTGGGGCTATGCGAACATGTCCACCATCAACGGCATCTTCTGCGCGGGCGATGCTTCCGGTGCGTCGAGCCACAAATTCTCTTCCGGCTCTCACGCCGAAGGAAGGATTGCCGCGAAATCCGCGATCGACTATATCGTCGATAATCCGGACGCTCGCAAGTACGATCAGGCCCAGATCGATGCCCTGAAGGCGGAAATCCTGAAGCCGCTCAATACCTACGCGCAATTCGCCAAGACTTCGAGCGACCCGGAAATTAACCCGAATTATATCAGGCCTAAAATGTTCATGTTCAGGCTTCAGAAGATCATGGACGAGTATGCGGGCGGCGTCTCCGCTCAGTTCAAGACGAGCAAGGCCCTTCTCGAAAAAGGACTGGATTTGCTTCAATACCTGAAGGTTGATTCCGAGAAGCTGGCAGCATCGGATCTTCACGAGCTGATGAGATGCTGGGAAAACGTCCACAGGATGTGGCAGGCCGAGGCCCATGTCAGAGCCATCCTGTTCAGAGAAGAAACCCGCTGGCCCGGATACTATTTCAGGGCCGACAAGCCCTCCATGGACGAGAAGGACTGGAAGGTATTCGTGAATATGAAGTGGATCCCCAGAGAGAACAAGTGGGAAGTGTTCTCCAGGCCGATCCACTCGATAGTCAACTGAGACGCACATGAACAACGGGGAGCGATGCCAGTCGCTCCCCGCTTTCTTTGAGTTACTGATTTTTGTCTAGAACCCAGGAGTCGGAACCGTGCCTGAGATAGAGCGAGAGAAAGCGGGAAGCTGCCCGCATTGCAGCCAGCCTCTAAAAAAGTGGAAATGCCCGCCCGGGTCTTCGTGGGACGTAGAGTTCCTGTA
>JBJKQU010000234.1:0-8700 GCA_046705025.1 Candidatus Kryptoniota bacterium
CTCTTGTAACTTGACCTTAGTCATTGAAGGTCTCCTTTCGTTTTGTGAGTTGTCATTCTTATTCCGGCACTCCCGGAATTACACCACGTTACGAATGTGAGACCTTCTTTTCCAATTTACCGGGAGACTCCCCCGACCTTCGTCGGGGTCGCTCATCCTTCGACTCACTTCGTTCGCTCATCCTTCGACTCACTTCGTTCGCTCATCCTTCGACTCACTTCGTTCGTTCATCCTTCGACTCACTTCGTTCGCTCAGGATGACTAGAAGATGCGATCGGACGAGGTTCCATGCGGAGCCAGGCAACGGTTTACAACTTATGCCGTCCCCCTACGTTTGCTCTTTTGCCCGGATGCCTTTAGCTTTTTCCTGAGCCGAGCCGGGGCTTTCTGATAGTATGGCCCGGTTCAGATCAGGCACTAATTCGTGAGGAAGATGCTTTTTCTTCATACCAATCGAGTTCAACCCGTCTGCGGAAGAATCTGGTGAGCCGCCCCGGTAGAATAGCCGGCGTCTCAATCAGAACAAACCTCATCCTGATGAATCGGGAGGCGGCTAATCCGTTCTTGACTTATCTTGCATATGCATTTGGTGGGCTGCTCCTTGCAAGTCTCGCGGTACCCCCCGCTCTCACCCCGGCGCTCGGAGTTTCAGGCCAACTTCGACTTACCCTGTTTGGCTTCCTTGTCATGCTCGATTTTTTCAGCATCCAGACGAAGCTGAACGGGGCCGCGCTTATAGACAAATCGCTCTTCTCACTGTTTCCTTTGTCCGCACCGCGATCGATTGCGCTCCGCTTTCTCCTATTGCTGGTCGACAAGCGGGCCATCTTTTATCTCTTTCCGATGTTGGCGGCGGTGATCGCACTTTTTGTCAAGGGTACCCCGGCCGGTTCGGCCGCATTGGTCCTCATCTTCGCGCTCACCTATCTCATCGCGTCGGAGCTTCTCTTTGCCCTCTTTCCGCTCCTTCGCAAACTGGCCGATCGGTTCGGTGTGAGGACGGTGATGCAAGTCGTGACGCTGCCTTTCATAGGCGTTTTCATACTTGCGTCGATGATCCATCTCCCCCCCGATCTTCCGCTGCGAATCCCGGTTCTCGCCGAGTTCGTGAATGGATTCCGGAACGCCGCAATTTCGAATTTTCCGGGCGCGTTCACTCAGATCGGCTACCTCCTGCTGATATCAGCTCTCCTTGCTGCTGTTTTAGTCTGCGGATATCGGCTCTTTTCAAAAATCGGGATCGAGTTGCAGTTGTCTTCACAACACCACGCCGCGCGGGCCGGAGCGACGATTGTCTCTGCGGAAGCCGCCTCGTTACAACCGCGCGGTGGGACGGCCGCCGCCGATGCCGATGTCCTCCGCGGATACTCTTCCGGCCCGACTGCGAGCAGCAATAGCCGTCTCATCTTTCTCGACTGGAAAATACATCAAAAGGAGGAACGGCTCTTCTATACGATTTTGATGTTTCCCTTCATGGGGGTATTCCTGGCGCAAACAATAGCCCGCCGTTCTCACAGTCCGCTCGCTTCGCTGGTATTTCCCGTATTCCTTGTGACCCTGATGCTCGGCGCGGTTCTTACGGACAACTACATTACGAATCATGGTCTGCGGTTGAAACACGTTTCCGTGTTTCCATTTGAACTAAAGCGATACGTGTTTGTAAGATCGTTTTCATCCTGGTCTCCTATCGCAACTGGAAATCTTATTCTGGTAGTCGTGCTTGGCGTGCAGCTGCACGTTGCAGCCTACCAGATCTTGCAGGGCGTAATATATTCTTTCTTCATGCCTCTGGTCGCGATACTACTTGCAAACACTCTTATCATAACTTTCGATATTTATTCGCGGCATCCGATTATTTCGTTTGTCATTACGATAGTTGGGGAGCTCATCGCGACGCTGGTTTATGTGCTGCTGATGGTGCTCAACTTTCTTCTGGGAATCGCGTTCGTGCTGGGACTGTTTTCGTTTACGTATTTCTTCCTGGTGCCCGGATGGGGGAGACAGCTGTCGACCAGATTTCAAACACTTCTCGAGGAATCGAAATGAAGGCCATAGAACTTATCGGTTTGCAGAAGACGTATACGAAGGGAGCGAAGGCGCTGGACGGGCTCGATCTTGCGGTCGAGGTGGGAACGCTGCTCGGTTTCGTCGGCCCAAACGGGGCGGGCAAGTCAACAACGATAAACATTATCGCCGGCCTGATAAGGAAGGATGAGGGGGAGGTGCGGCTTCTCGGCGAGGAAATTAAGCCGACAGATTTCGAGTACAAGCGAAACCTGGGTTTTGTCCTCGAGACCCCGCGCTACATCGACAAGCTGACTCCCCGGGAATACCTGCACTTCGCCGCAAGCATGTACGGGATTGAAGATGGGGAGGCAAGATCGAGAATCGACGAGCTGCTGGGCTTTCTCGATCTCGAGGGGAAGAAGAAGGCGAGGATCGAGACGTTATCCGCGGGAATGAAGAAGAAGGTGTCGCTAGCGGCCGCGATAATCCACCGCCCGAAGATCCTGGTGCTAGACGAGCCGCTGGAGGCCATCGACCCAGTCTCGGCGAAGTTGATAAAGGATAATCTGAGACTCATGGTGCAGCAGGGAACGACCGTCCTTTTGAGCTCGCATGTGCTCGATACGGTCGAGAAGCTCTGCGATGAGATTGCGATCGTGAACAAGGGAAAGATTGTTTTCAAGAGCAAGATGGAAGAGATCGGGACGAGGCTGAAGGACGAGCTGGGGAATGAAACGTATTCTTCTCTGGAGGAGATATTCGTCGAGGTCGTCAGCGAGGACGGGGGGATCGGAGTAGAGAAGAAGCTATCGTGGCTTTGAGAGCTGATGGCTCGTCCGCGCTGAACGCATCTTGCTCTCCTTCGTCCATACCCATAAAAACGTCCCGATGGAGAAACGTAATGAACATAACAGGAAACACGGTACTGATCACTGGCGGGGGAACCGGAATAGGGTTCTGTATCGCCGAAGAATTCGTAAAATCAGGCAGCGAAGTAATTATTTGCGGCAGAAGGGAAGAGAAGCTGAAAGAAGCGAAGGCAAAACTGCCGAAGATACACACGACCGTCTGTGACGTTTCAAATCCGAAGGACCGCGAAAAGCTCTTCAATTGGGTGACTTCCGATTTCAAGGGAATCAACATTCTCGTGAACAATGCCGGTGTCCAGAGGATGATCGATTTCAAGAAGGGTATCGGGGAGCTCGCCAAGCACGAGAACGAGGTCGATATCAACCTCACGGCGACAATCCATCTGTCGGCGTACTTCATCCCGACGTTCATGACCCGGAATGAATCGGCGATAGTAAACGTCTCATCCGGGCTGGGATTCATGCCGCTTGTGGTAATGCCCATTTATTGCGCGACGAAAGCCGCGATGCATTCGTTCAGCGTGTCGCTGAGACATCAGCTCAAAGACACGACGGTGAAGGTGTTCGAGATCATCCCCCCGACCGTCGACACCGAGCTCGACAGGGGAACGCGGGCGCTGAGGAACATGGCATATAGAGGTATTCCACCGACCGAGGTGGCGGTCGCGACGATGAAGGCACTCGCCGACAATCAGTTCGAGTGCGCTGTCGGGGACGCGCAGGGTCTCGTCGATGCATCGCGGAATAACTTCGGTGAGCAGTTCAAGAGGATGAACCACTGAGTCTTCGGCAAAGCGCAGAGCGCAAAGAGCACCCCATCTCCGATTTAAGAGATCACAGAGCATGGACCCGCTTGACGGGCCTGAAGGATTCCAAACCGCATAGGCAAATAGTGATGTAATGGTTCCATCACTTTCGGTTCTGCAGAGTGATAGTGCCTGACCATATGCTTAATCTTATTTCGTTTCCTGCCCGCCAAATCCAGAGTTTAATTCATTAGTTTGGAATTTCCCCGTAATTTGCCACATTATGGAATGACCCGTTGAGGAGAGGCAATGAAAGGTGTACTTATTCGGAAAGCAGCGAAGAAAGACGCGGCGGACCTGCGTCCCGGTCCTTCGTGCGAAAGAACGGACATGTAGATGGACCTCTACGGCAGGTACGACAGGAGTCTTCCTCAAAAGAGCGTCATGGTCGGGCTTGAGCTTTGCATCCTTGCGGTAAGCTACTGGGTGCTTTTTCTCGGTGGCTACGGCTCGATATTCCATTCGGGCACGATGGTCGGCGATTTAGGTCGTCATGTGCTGATATTCATCTTCAGCTGCATCGTCTTAGTCAGAACTTCCGTTACTTTTTTCTACCTCCTCAAGAGGGCAGTGCCGTGGCAGGAAGCTGTGAGTGTGCCCTTCGCGTTCGCCATATACTATTTGGGCTACGCGCTCCTCGGATACCCATCGGGGAAGCCCGTCGATGCTGTCGACGTATTCGCAATTCTTCTCTTCCTGTTCGGATCGTTTCTTAACACTTATTCAGAACTGCAGAGGGACAGATGGAAAAAGGTCCCTTCGAATAAAGGGCACCTTTATACGTCGGGGCTTTTCAGTTACTCGATGCACATCAACTATTTCGGCGATATCCTCTGGGTCACGGCGTACGCTATCGTAACAAGAAATTGGTATTCCGCGGCGATACCGGTATTGATTTTTTTCTTCTTCGCTTTCTACAACGCGCCGAAACTCGACAGCTACCTCAGGTCAAAATACGGGACTGAATTTGAGGAATACTCGAAGAGAACGAAGAAGCTTGTGCCGTTTCTCTACTGAAGATTAGAACCAGGGGTTGTCTTTTTAGACTGAAAGGAACGAGATGGATGAAGTTAAGGTTCGCAGGGCAGACAGGAGGGACATAGCCGTTTTGGTTGAATACAGGAATCGCATGTTCAGGGATATGGAGCCGCGAAAGGACTTCTCGAAGTTGAACTCGAAGTTCGTCAGGAAAGCGTGCTCCGGTCAGCGGAAGCCGCCGGTCAATCCGGCGTCCCGGCCGAGCGAATAAACGGATGTAAACCATATGAAAACTGCGGAGTGAAAGAATGAGAAGAACCCTGTCATTTATAGTTATCCTGGCCTTCTTTTCAGGCGTGTCGAATTCAATGACCCTGAACGGCCCTCAGTCACGAGTGAGCCTGTCGGTTTCAAAAGGCCGGCTCGACATTGTGTGGGGAGGGAAGGTTCGTCTTTCAGGCGGTGTGCCGGCCATTCAGGGCGACGAAAAGCCGGGCGAAGCGGTCGGCAGCATGATGAGCGATTCCACGTTCGGATTCCGGATTCCTAACGGAGAGCGGCTCGGCGTTATCGCGAAGAAGCTGACTCACGAGAATGTCACTGGACTATTCCTGGTCACTCACGGGAACAAGCCGCCGAAGGGAACGGACTACATCGGCCTCTTCTTCAACACGTTTCCTGGCTACAAACAGGGGGTATGCTACTGGTTCATGCGGGATTGGAACCCATGGACCAAGCCGATGAAGGTGGAAGATGTCGGCGACTTCCCCGATCACGGCGTACAGTTCTTTCTCTGGCAGTATGAAGACGAGACTTACGGTGCGGCGATGCCGCTAAGCGGGCACGGTTACGAGTCCGCACTCGGCCGCTGTGAGGTGGGCATAGGCTGTAAAGCCGTGAGTGGGTATGACGGCACGCGGGCCGCGGAAGTGCCAATGCTCGCGGTCGGGTTCGGGAAAGATCCTTATGCGCTCATATCCGAATTATATCATGACGGTTTGTCGATGATCGGAAGGGCCAGGGATCTCCGCGTCGACAAGAAGTATCCGAAAATTCTCGACTACTTCGGCTGGTGCACCTGGAACGCCTCGGACAACGGGAGGAACCAGACTGCGAAGCTGGTCATCGATGGGGCGAAATCATTCTACAATCACAAGTTTCCACTGTCGTGGATCATGATCGACGACGGCTGGCTGCAGAGCGACGGTAGGGGAGCCCTGTCGAGCTACAAGCCTATTCCAGCCAAATTCCCGGACGGATTCAAACCGGTAATAAGTGCGCTCAAGAAGGACTACGGCGTCAAGTACGTCGGCGTGTGGCACACCATCGACGGGTACTGGAGCGGCATCGACACGAACTCCGCTTTGGGGCGGCGGTTCAGGAAAGCGATGTTTTCCTGGACGGAAACAAACGGCAAGGGAAAGGTGTCGAGATTCGATTTCATCTCTCCTTACTCCGATTCGCTTTCCCTGTTCTACGATGACTGGTACGAGTATCTGAAGTTGCAGGGAGTCGATTTTGTGAAGGTCGACAACCAGCTTTCGATTCCCGACATGGCGAGAGACAACTATCCTGTCTTCGACTTCGCGGAGAGAATTCACAGGCAGCTGAACAGGGCGGTCGACAAGTACTTCGACAACACGATAATCAACTGCATGGACATGGGGAACAGTGCATATTACAACTTCGGCAATACGGCCGTCGCGCGCACCTCGGAAGACTTCTTCCCTTATGAGCCTAATCTGGGCTACAACATGATGAGAGGAAATGCCGCGGTCCACGTTCTGGGTGCCGTCGCCAATTCGCTATGGTTCGGGGAAATGGTATATCCTGATTACGACGAGTTCGAGAGCGATGCTCCCAACGCGACTTTCGGTGCAGTTGCGCGCGCGATCAGCGACGGCCCTGTCTATGTGACAGACAAGTCCGGCAAGCATAACTTCAGCGTCCTCCTGCCGCTTGTCTACCGCAACGGAAGAATAATCCGGACGGACGAGCCCGCGAGACCGACTGAAGACTGCCTCTTCCAGGTTCAAGACCCGAAGCCCTTCAAGGCCTTCAGCATGTCGGGGAAGACCGGACTATTGGCAATATGGGATGTGGCGGATACGAATCTCGTCACCGGCACATTCAAGCCATCAGATGTCTACGGCATACGGGGAAAACGTTTCCTGGTCTACGAGTATTTCTCAAAGTCTCATATGATTGCCGGCAGGGATCAGGCTATCCCTGTCAGGCTCGGAAGGATGGGATACAGGCTGTACTACATCTCGCCGATCGAGGACGGCTTCGCGCCGGTAGGTTTGAGCGACAAGTACAACGCTCCCGGTACGATCGAGAGTTATGAGCGGCACGGCAAGATTGTGACCATCAGGGTCGGAGAATCGGGTCCGTTCGCCGCTTATTCCGCGACCCGGCCGCGGGAGGTGAAGGTGAACGGGTCGAGTGCTCCTTTCGGATACAACGACGGGATGATCACGGTCAACATGAAGGGGATGCTTGAACATCCCGTGATAGAGATTGTGCTCTAGGGCGCTCCGGCAGGAAGTGGGCCGGCTCGTGGGCAGGAAAGGCAGCATGCTAGAAGGGCGCAGATAAGGGGGGCAAAGCCCGGCGGGCTCCGGCGCATAGGCACGGCCTGAGGGTTGTGGCGATATAAGAGACCCCTGAGCAAGCCCGCACCAGATACCCGGATTGATGGCTTTAGAACAAGGATAGATTAGTTACTGCCAGCTTGATCTCTTGGGTTGGCCCACAGGGCGGGAGTAACGCCGCAACTTTCATCTCGTTGACAAGACAGAGAGTCTGAGATATTGCCACGAGCTTCAGCTCGTGGACAGGAAAAGCAGCCTGAGCGGGTTTTAACCCGGAGTGATCATCGACTGGGGGGCTAAGACCCGGGAGGGCACGCCCACACACGCTATCAGAGCCGATGGCTCAATGAGAATTGCACCTCGGGCACTCCCTGACACCTGTTATTCCGGGGTTTGGCATGCTCGCAAAATGTTCTTCCGTGATGCATATTATAGGCGTTGTGAAGCCGGGGGCCTCGCGTCAACCGATCCTCTCTCAGGCCGGCGGGCCCGGTTTGAGTCGGCTCAGCGTGAAGCAGAAGGGCCGGTAACTGGAAGTGTTATTGAGAATGGAGGCTGAATATGGGACAAATCGTTGCGAGATGCGGGTTCAGATGCGATGCCTGTAAAGCATATGCCGCAAACAATCATTCAAATGAAGACCGCCTCAAGGTTGCGTCCGCGTGGTCGAAATATTTCGGTCTGAAGATACCGCCGGAGAAGCTTCACTGCAACGGGTGCCGGGACGGCGAATGCGCCGGAGATGCGCTGCCGGATCCCTCCTGCCCGATACGAGTCTGTGTCCTGGAGAGAGGGATGAATACATGCGCGGACTGCTACGACTACCCGTGCGACAAGATTGAGTCTCGGATAAGCGAGGTCGAAGATGTGATGCTGCGGTTTGTGAACAGGATATCGCACGAGGAATTCGACGCCTACATCGCACCCTATGACGCGAGGAAAACCCTTAACGAGATGCGCGACCGGAGAACAGACAGGATAGACTGAAAGGCTCATTCGGATCTCTGATAACATTCGTCGGATGGAGCATCCTACTTCTTGAAAAGCTCTCCCGTCTTGCGTATTATGTGCTACAGAAATTCTTCAATGCAAAAGCGCCGAGTCGACCGAAACAAACGTCCCAAGGTATCTGAGTTCAAGAGTGACTTCGTATCCACTCCTCGCCTAGCCCGGTCTGCTCGTAGTGTAATGATTAAGAAACTGAAGACTCTTCTCTCTGAGGATTTGGGGTTCCACGATGCACCGGTCAATAACGGCAAACATAATTTCCATTCCTTTCCTGCCAAATTTCCTCCGCAGCTGCCACGCGTATTCATTGAGAATCTGACTTCTCCCGGCGACCTGGTACTGGATCCGATGGCCGGGTCCGGCACGACGATAGTAGAGGCTTTGTCCGCGTCGAGGGTAGGGATAGGCTTTGACATAGATCCGCTGGCTTTGCTCATA
>JBJKQU010000235.1:0-7564 GCA_046705025.1 Candidatus Kryptoniota bacterium
ATTGCAATCACCTATTTTTGCTCCTCTCAGATTGTCCATTTCCTTGTACTCTCTGAGAGGAAAGTTAGACTCTATAGGTGTGCAATTTTCACGCGGAAAAGTGTTCAGTTTTCAGGCGGAAAAAACATAAGCGGATCAGGGACGGGGTTTTGGAGACGGAGACTGCATGCCGGTTCAGCTCCCACCCGACAACCGTCATTTCATCCACACCCATGGCCGCAGCCGCCTCGGATTGTGTCAAATTTAGCTCCAGGCGCCTCTTTCTCAGATGGTCCCCTAAAGTAGCCAGCTGCTTGGGAAACGCCTTTGGAAGGGGCTTTTTTGAGCGAAATTCTATATGGCAGAATGGCAACGCAACCATGTCCCTGCGGCAACTACGGCAACCCGAACGGAACCTGCACCTGCAGCCAGACGCAGATACAGCGGTACATGTCGAGGATCAGCGGACCGCTGCTCGACAGGATAGACATACACGTGGAGGTGCCGGCCGTGAAATACGCGGAGCTGTCGAGCAAGAGATCGGGCGAAGCGTCGGCTGCAGTGAGAGCGAGAGTACGGAAGGCGCGCGAAATGCAGAGGGAGAGATTCAGAGGTCGCAAGGGGCTATTTAAGAACGCGGACATGGAAAGCAAAGAAATACGGGAGTTCTGCCAGCCGGACAAAGGGGGAGAAGACCTTCTGAAGCAGGCTATTACCAAGCTCGGACTGAGCGCACGGGCTTACGACCGGATACTCAAAGTTGCGAGGACCATAGCGGACCTTGCGGACAGCGGCGAGATAATGCCCGAGCATATCGCTGAGGCGATACAGTACCGAACGCTGGACAGGCAGCTGTATATGGAAGGGTAGGAGCATGTAGGGAGAAGGTAGTAGGTAGAAGGCGGTAGGCGGCGGCGCAGGAGTTATTACTTTCGTTTCGGGGTGCTCGTCCATCCGGATAGAACCGGCGGCTCTCCCAGGGGCAGCTCTTCTCCGTGGCTCAGTGTCTCGCCCGAAGGGATCCTTAGGATCGTGGTTAAATTATTCGAAGTGCTCGGCAGCTCCGCCACTCGTTAAAACTGACGGGCACGACACTTGCGTATATCTGACCAGACAAGGAACCGCTCTCCGTTGCAGGTTACGGATCACCGGAAGGACGGTTAGGTTATGCGCAAGTACAGTTGGGAGGATAGAAGAATGGGACTCTCTCAGAATCCACTTTTATTTGGATCCGAATTGACTGACGCTGAAACGAGAGTGGTTCAACTCCTCGTAGAAGGATTGCAGCGGAAGGAGATTGCGCTTAGGCTGAATCTCAGTGTTAATACGGTGAAGACTCATCTTCGAAGTGTATTTAGAAAACTTGGAGTGCACATCGAGTCTGCCGCGGTGGCGAAATTACTATCGGATGCGGTGATCACCCATGGCGCGGACCCGGACTGATTTTCTGTTAACTTAAAAATCACCCATCTGGGCGATTGCGTTGTGCGCACGGGCTCTGTAAATTACAGCCATCAATCTTCGCGACGGATATCTAACTGTTCGGATTCAACGGGCTCCGGATAAACTCCGGGGCTGTACGGGAAAGGGAAAGCTAGTGACGACAAAACTCAGTGTCATTGCACTATTTGCATCGTTTTTAATCACAATGACTTCCTGCACTCATAACCCTGTTGCTCCCGTGATACAGCCGGGGCCGACGGATTATGTGTGGACGCTGGACACGCTTCACACACTTTTCAACACGATAACAGGGCTTTGGGGAGCATCACCAACTAACGTGTGGGCCGGCGGGCCCGGAGGGACCGAAGCGGACTTCCTGTGGCACTATGACGGCACAAAATGGATACCGTGGTACGCCACTTACGGAGGGAGCAGGGGTCTTGCGTATTGTAGTGCCAGCGCCATTTTCGGCTTCGACTCAAACGAGGTCTGGATAGGCGGGCAGTCTTTTGGGGCTCCGGGTGCCGGATTGTGTCATTGGAACGGCAATGGGTGGGGAGAATATTCTGGTTACAATCCGGGGTCTGATACGTTTTCCTTTGCTCAGATAACAGACATTTGGGGAGCCCGCAGTGACGATATATATGCCTGTGGTTTAATGTCGTATTCGCCCAATTTAGTCCCCCAGGGGACCTCGTTCAAAGGATTTCTCCTTCACTATAACGGCTCATCGTGGAGTGAGGTCTGCAGGGGGGATTCCGGTTACCAGTACCAGTTCGTGGACATAAAGGGGGAGCGCGGCAATGTCTTTGTTCAGGAATACCGCGGGAGTCACATTAGCAGCGATAGTACCGAAGCAGTCATATACAAAGTAGACGGTAATCAACTGGAGAAGATCTATTCTTATGTCGGTTATGCCCTAAACAGCCAGATCGAGACCATTGGGGGAGAAGTGTATTTCCCGTTTGGGGACAACGTATATACGTATTCAAACGGGGCATTCATCAAACAGTTCTCGGTCGATAACCCGAATTGGATTCAGCATGTCTCCGGCCGAAACCGCGACGACATACTTTTGAACATGTGGGATGGAGTGGCACTTTTCAACGGAACCGATATTCAGTACATATACAAATGGACGCCGGGGAAGACCTACTTCACCCTTAACTCGGCCGTATTCGGCGAAGATGTGTTCTTCTCTCTGACCGACGGGTGGTCGAGTTACATCTTGCACGGTAGGTTAAAACAATAGAGAAGAAAAAGAGCTAGAGAATAGTGTGAAACAAAGGAGGGCAACGCTGACATGCTGCCCCCCATATTCCGAGAACGACCGCCATAGGTTAGCGCCCTATCATGCAGTTCTGCTGCTGCGGCTATTCTTGGACCTTACCCTGTTTTGTAGACAAGGAGAAAAGCCAGTAACTTCGTGAAGGAGGATACTGGAAATGGAAACCGAGAAGAAAAGAAAGACGTACGACCAGCAGATAAGCAATAAAAAATCTAAATGAAGCACAAAAAGGAGAACCTGTTTATGCAAAGATTAATCATTCTCGTGTTCACACTAACGCTGCTCGCCTTTCCGATTGCACGATCTCAGACGACCGTTGTTCCATCAAAGGGGAGTAAAGCACTCTTATTTGACTTTGCTGGTCTCAGTAACCTTGGTGCTAATGCCTACAACGGCGGAATCGGCGGAAAGTACTTCCTTTCGGATCAGACCGCTCTTCGTGCCATGTTGTTGTTCGGGCTGGATAACAGGAGCCTGGCCGGCGCAAAAAACGATAATATCCAATTCGGACTCAGTGCCGGGCTGGAGTATCATCTGCCAATTTCGACAAACGCTAGCCCGTACGTTGGCGGCATGGTGACCGCCAAGAGCGAGGATACGAAAATAACGGGAGCGACATCCACCTCTACATCTGCTGGAGTGGCTGGGATTGCCGGAGTGGAATATTTTTTCAATAAGAACATCAGCCTGAGCGCAGAATACCAATTCGGGCTAACTGCGATGAACACTACCCAATCACCAGGCTCGACGCAGCAGGAACTTGAAATTGGATTTCAGACGGCAAATCTGACGCTTGGCGTTTATTTCTAAGAAGTTCCCGCGAGACAGGACAAGTGGTGTCCGACTTTATCATAAAGTTAGCCCTGGAGAAAGAATGAAGACCCTAATGAGAAGCAAAAGATTTTTATCCGCACTGGTTATAGGTATTAGCTTCCTCATGGGCTGTCAAAACAATCCTACAAGTGCTGGCAATTCTGCCTGGACTCAGGGCACCGGAGTTATCAATGTGAACCACTTCTATGCAAGCGGGGGAAATCTCCTCGCAAGCACGTACTGTGCTCCATGCTCACAGGCTTACATCTTTATTTCAAAAGATGAAGGCTCGACATGGAAGCTGGACACCGCTTTTCACGTATATAACCATTTTGACAACGGATACTATACCAACGGATTATATACTTCCGCTCCTATCGCCTTTAGAAGTGATGGCCACTATCTTCTTGCCGGTGTGAGTGACTGTTTAAGGGGAGCAATCTACAGGTCGTCCGACAATGGAATAACATGGAGCAACGAAGGAATAAGCTGGCCGGAGAACGACTCTGATAACTCAGAAGATGTAAACTGCTTTACGGTGCTGAACGGCAGTATCTTTGCGGGGACCTACCATGGAGTCTTTGTATCGACAGATGAGGGAAGTACCTGGCACGCCGACAATACAGGACTCCCTACTATATATACCGGGCACCCCCCCGTTATCACCGACCTTGTTGTAGTGGGGATAAATCTTTTTGCCTCAAGTGGGGGCTATAACATATACCGATCCATGAATGGCGGTGCAAGTTGGGCTGAAGTCGATTCTATAGATGGCTCGTTCCACCGTCTCGCGGCGATAGGCTCGGAGGTCTTTGCGTCGGCATTCAATGTTCCGGACGAACCGGTGACCGGAGGTGTCTTTGCCTCCACGGACAATGGCAAGAGCTGGCAGCGTGCAGATGCCGATCTGCCAGACCATGGTGTTGGCGACATTTGTGCCAACGGATCTTACCTGTTTGCTGGAACTGAGACGGCAATCTTTTTTTCGGATGACCTCGGTGCAACATGGATAGATATCTCAAATGCCGCTCCTTTTAGCGGAGCAACCCCTACGGTCTGGTCGGACGGACCTTATTTGTTTGCCAATTGTGGTGGAGGCGTTTGGCGGTATCCACTGTTTTTGTTACCAGAATTCACTCAAAACATGAAGAACGAAATCTCAAAGAAACCCCAAGGAGGATAATATGCTGAAGTTCATATAACCATGGGGGGCGTTGGCGCGCCCCCCACAGCAGTTAAGGCAAACGCACTGAAGTAATCACATTCTCCACGGAGGAGAAGCGCTGCTTTTTTGTTTGCCGCAATCAATTAACAAACTATTCACCAATTTTCAAAGGTTGAAAGGAAACTATCATGAGAACGCACAGAATAGAACGGCTTCTTATGGCATTCACTCTTATTTTATTTCAGCTTGGGATATGCACCACCATGGAAGCACAGCAAACTACACACGGAAGTGTTCCCATGTACATCAAGCAGTTCGGGCTGCGCCCAGTCGCCCGCCTTGATACAACGAAAGTCCTGACTGTCGGAATCGGCTTGTCGTTGCAAAATAGTCAAGCTTTGACAAGCCTGCTTCGACAGCTCTACACTCCCGGCGACCCAAATTTCCATCACTGGCTGACACCTTCAGAATTCACGGCCCAATTCGCTCCATCGCAGGGAGATTATCAACAAGTATTAAACTATTTAGAAGCGAACGGTTTCACCGTGACTAAAACATTTCCTAATAGGATGCTGATCGATGCGAGTGGAACAGTGGCCAATATCGAACGAACGTTTCACTTGAGGATGATGGTCTATAATAGCCCATCGGGTAAAGGTACCTTCTACGCACCCGATTCAGAACCGACCTTGAATGTGACTACACCGATCGCTCACATCAGCGGGTTGAGGGACGACATCGTCGCTGTTTCACATGCGAAATTTACTCCTTTGTCAAGAAGTGGCCCGGCATCACCGCTGAACAATACCGGCTCTTTCAATGGTCTATATGATACAAAAGATATTCGTGCAGCCTATGCTCCAGCAGTATCGCTGAACGGGTCTGGCCAGACAGTTGGGTTGTTGGAACTCGATGGCTTTACCTACAGCGATATATCGACCTACGAGAGCAAAACGGGGCTGACGAATAATCCTCCAGCTGTCGATACCGTCTTAATAGATGGATTCAACGGTAACCCGATCGCACACGAAGGTGAGGTATCGCTCGATATCGAAATGGCCATGGCCATGGCGCCGAATTTATCTAGCATTGTGTCCTTCGAAACGACAGGTTCACCATACACACTTGAGACACATTATAACGATATTCTTGCTGAGATGACGCAGGACAGTTACATAAAACAATTCAGCTCATCATGGACACTTACCGGCGGTCTGAGCGGTTTTGAAGATATAACTGACGGAACAGCTGACAACAGTTTTGTCGAAATGGCTACAGATGGTCAGTTGTTCTTTCAGGCGTCCGGAGATGGGGACGCGGTTACCAATTCTACTTGGATAAGCGGAGGAGACACGGTGTATTCTTATTTCGGTTTCCCCTCGGACGATCCAAATGTTACATCGGTTGGTGGAACTGAGTTAAGAACGACCGGTCCCGGCGGATCTTATGTAAACGAAGCAGTCTGGAATCCTGACTATTACTACTATCACAATCGTGCGTTCGTTGGAAGTTCAGGTGGAGTAAGCAATTTGTACTCAATTCCGAGTTGGCAGCAAAACGCCAATCCAAACAACAATCAAGTTTCGACGTCTTATCGAAACGTACCTGACGTCGCCCTTGTGGCAGACAGCCTTTACGGATACTGGGACGGTAGCGATCAGCTGGGTGATGGTACAAGCGCTGCTGCACCGCTGTGGGCAGGGCTCGTCGCCATGGTCAATCAGGAGCGCTCGTCGCTGGGAATCGGTTCCATCGGGTCTGTCAACAGCGAACTTTATACTCTCGGGAAAGGCACTTCATTCGGGTACGATTTTCATGATGTGACAAGTGGCAACAACGCGTGGCCGGGCAGTTCCGTGAAATTCTCAGCTTCGACGGTATCAGGATACGATCTGTGCACCGGCTTGGGAACTCCGGCAGGACAAAACCTGGTATATGATCTTTCTTCCAATCTGGTTGTTCCTGATGTTTATCCCACCATTGCTTCCGCTCTTTCGGCTGCTGTCAGCGGACAGACCGTTGTGGTCAGGGGCTCGTAGACCGTGAGCAGCAATATTACTGTTCCCTCCGGGATCACGCTTCAAGTCGACCCCGGTGCCACCATTATCTTCAGTGGCTACTACAAGCTCCGCATCGAGGGAGCACTCTATGCCAGCGGTTCATCAGGTAGCCCGATCACCTTCCAGGGCAACGGCTCACCTGGTTCGTGGTTCGGCATCGAATTTTACAACGTATCTGGAGGTTCTGCCCTACGCTATTGCACCATAAAGGATGCCACCTATGGATTGAACCTAATCTCAAGCTACCTCCCTGCCAATCCCCTGGTTATTACCAACAACGACTACGGAGTAAACTGCACCAACTACAGCGACCCGAGTTTTATATCGACCGTTTTCAGCGGGAACAACTACGATGTCTACGGTGACGCTACCTCGACACCGCTGCTTGGAACGTCGATAGGGCCGGGGTATAACAGCTTCCGTAACCCCGGGATCTACCAGGTGTATTCAACTTATAGCGGTACCATCAGCGCCGAGGGGAACTGGTGGGGAAGCTCTTCGCCTTCTCCCTACGTTACTTCCAATGTGGATTATTCCAACTGGCTTTCCTCGGATCCGGATTCCGAAATGAAAGAAGTCGACGGAAAACACGTCATTGTCGTTCAATCAGTACCATCTTCTCCATCGGGGCCGCAAATCTCCCAGCCGGGCATCGCAAGCTCGGACACAAGCATCACAAAGCTCGACGCGGCGTACCGATTGTATCTTGGAGGAGATTATAAGGATGCACTCCAGGCTTTTGAGACGGTAACGACGAATTATCCGAATGACTTTGCGGCCTGCCGCGCGTTGGTTTTTGCCGAGCGGTGTCTTGAT
>JBJKQU010000236.1:0-75120 GCA_046705025.1 Candidatus Kryptoniota bacterium
ATCTGGACATGAAGATAAACTTAGGCAAATATGAACTCGAAAACCCCGTCGCTCTGGCTCCGATGGAGGACGTCACCGATCTCGGCTTCCGACTGATATGCAGGGAGTTCGGCGCGGACATAGTGTACACCGAGTTCATCAGCTCGGAGGGGCTGATCCGCTCCGCCAGGAAGAGTACGCAGAAGCTGATAACTGACGAAAAGGAGCGGCCGGTCGGCATCCAGATCTTCGGCGGCAATCCGAGCGTAATGGCTGACGCTGCCAGGATGGCGGAAGATGCGGGGCCGGATCTCATCGACATCAACGCCGGCTGCTGGGTACCGAAGGTCGCGCAGAAAGGAGCAGGAGCCGGACTACTCAAAGACCTCGACCAGATGCGGGCGATCATTCATGCGGTCAAGAATGCGGTCTCGATTCCGGTCACGCTGAAGACCCGCCTCGGCTGGGACTCGAATTCGATTAGTATTTTCGAGGTCGCGAAGATATGTGCGGACGAAGGGCTCGCCGCGCTTACCATCCATGCCCGGACCAGGGCGCAGCACCACGATGGCGAAGCGAACTGGGACTGGATCCGCCGCGTGAAGGAAATGGCCGAACTCCCGATCATAGGGAATGGCGACATCCGCTGCGCTCAGGACGCGCTCGACATGTTCGAATACACCAAATGCGACGGGGTGATGGTAGCGAGGGGTGCAGTCAGCAATCCGTGGATTTTCCGCGATATTAAACAGATGATGCGGTCCGGTACGCTTCCTCCCGCGGCTGACTTCCGGGAGCTTGCCGATACCTGCCTCCGGCATCTGAAGATGGAGATTGAACTGAAGGGCGAGCACCGCGGGGTACTGGAGTTCAGGAAGTATTATCATGGGTACGTTCACGGCATCCGCAACGGATCGGCGCTGAGGTCTGCGCTCGTGAGGCTTGGGACGGTTGCCGAGATAGAGACAGCGTTTAACAAGTTCCTAGAAGAAATGACCCCACCGGAAAATCTGGCGGCTCCAATTACGGATCGGGCCCCGCTGGTTCCCTAAAACCGGACTCCTATCGTACTCGAGAGTAACTGAGCGTCCGGCATATTATCCCACCCACTTTTGAGCAAAGGTATGGTAAATCTTGAAGTCCAGGATAGATTTGCATACGGAACCGGCACTAGGAGCCTGAATCCAAGAAGAGTGATTCCCCATCCTTGATATTTAAACTTCGGGAATGACCACATCTCCGACAGAGTGGTGATTCCGTCGGAGAATGTCGCGGTCCTGTCTCGATTCAGAGATCCATAGAAAATCCCCTCTGCGCCCAGCAAGAAATACCACCTCACGCCTCTTGCATCATAGCTTGAGCCAAGGTTCAGCCGAATCCCTGTCGTGGCAAACAGCCAGTTGCCCTCGTAACCCGGCAAAAGATAACCGTATTTGTCGAAGTAATGACGATCAGAGTATTCACCGAAATTTGTGAATGCCTCGACGGAGGTATATTTGTCCGTAAAATATCCCGCGTAGAGCGCGATATTGTCCCATTTCACGCGATTCCCCATTCCGTGAAAGAGAAACTTGGGCGAAGGATCAAGCTCATATTCCACGCCGAAATACGCCTTGCTGACTTGAGCCATGGAATCGTCGGCAAATATCGAAAGGATTGAAACAGAGATTAAAAACAGAATCCACGCGAACCGTTTGACCAGACCTTCCTGCTTGATCCAAAGACCAACGAATGACAAGGGGGCATGAAAAAACCTGCCAAAAGTTCGAAGCTTCTGTAAGTCATCTTTCAAGCCTGATGTCCTTTCAGCCCTCTTTATCCCGCTTGCCTTCCTCCGAGGTCTACATCGCGAGCCGCAGGGATCTATAGGATCTGCTTTAAAGCTCAGATTGGCTCTTCGCGCCCCTGTCTGCTGATATGACAATACACCCCCTCCGATGCAACACTCAATATCAACTTTGACTTTGTAGTCGCTGTCTCCCATCAGCCTTCCCTTACATTATCCAGTCCAACCGGTGGCCTCCTGCGGCCAGTCGCCGGCAGAAGTATTATGACACAGACTCCGCAAGCATGAGGTCGCTGTACGATCTGTTTATCTCCATCTCCACGAATAGTGCCGCAATTTCCTTCAACCTGTCGAGCAGGGTCCGGTCTCCGGCATCGTCGCCTTCGGACACGACTTCGAATTCCAGAAAGCTGCCGAGTCCTTTGACTTCGTCAAGATGTATCCTCGCGTTCCGAAGCTTAAGCAGCCGTCTCTCCTTGGCGACGATAATTTTTACGCCTAATGCTTTCAACAGGACGTCCTTGACTGCCGAATCTGCCAGGGGCAATACGTTGTAGAGGCTGCACATTTCAGACGGAGAAGTCTCGTCTCTCTCATAGAAAATCAACTCGGGCTTCTTTCCCCTTGCTTCCCTGAGCTTCAGCCTCCCTTTCGAAACGACGAAGTAGGTATCCGTCTGGTTAAGAGTCTCGACAAATGTCGCGCCTTTATTATAAAAGGCTTCCTCGAGCAATGCCCGCTCCCTGACTTTTGCCTTGAACTCAAGGTTCTTGGGCATTACCTGCCGATCCGCAAAATCTTGTACTGCTTCATGCCCGCGGGGACCTTCACCGAAACCACTTCCCCCACTTCCTTGCCGAGAAGGCTCCTGCCTATTGGCGAGTCGGTCGATATTTTCCCCTTGACCAGGTCAGCCTCTTCAGTCGAGACCAGCTGGTACTCTATCTTTTTGTTTGAAAGCATGTCCAGAAGCTGCACTTTGCTGAAGATGTAGACTTTGTCCGTCCTTACCTCAGAGGGATCGATGACGCGCGTCCTCGTAAGGGTCTGCTCCAACTGGGAAATGCGCAGTTCAAGCATCTGCATCTCTTCTTTCGCGGCATCGTATTCGGAGTTCTCGGAAAGATCGCCGTGTGCTCTTGCCTCAGCAATCTTTCTCGCGGCTTCCGACCTGCCGTTCAATTTCATGTCCTTGAGCTGTGCCTCGAGTTCAGCCAGTTTTTCTTTTGTCAAATAGACAAAGTTATTCGACATCGATTCCTCCTAACTTCGTTTCATACAAACACAAAAGCCATTCGTCCCGACATATAGGGACTAAATGGCTTTTGTTAAAGATAATAAACTATTTACAAATATATCCAGATGCCTCCCGCTATTCTGCCGGGAATTTTCACAAGCGGCAGGGGGAGCTCCTCAAACTCACTTAAGGATCGAGAATCAGATGGCCCATTTTGTCGCGCTTGGTCTCGAGGTACTTCTGATTCTCTTCGTTAGGCTCGACCTCAATCGGCACGCGTTCAACGACCTCAAGACCGTATCCTTCCAGGCCTATGATCTTCTTCGGGTTGTTTGTCATCAGGCGCATTTTCTTTACGCCGAGGTCGACGAGTATCTGAGCTCCGATACCGTAGTCACGGAGGTCGGCTTTGAAGCCGAGCTTCTCGTTGGCTTCTACCGTGTCGTGCCCATCGTCCTGCAACTTGTACGCCTTAATCTTGTTCACGAGACCGATGCCTCTTCCTTCCTGGCGCATGTAGAGCACAATCCCGGCCCCTTCCTGTTCGACCATCTTCATAGCGGAGTGCAGCTGTTCGCCGCAGTCGCACCTTTTGGAAGCGAAGACATCCCCGGTAAGACACTCTGAATGTACACGCACCAACACGGGGACATCCCCGGATATCTTACCCTTGACGAGCGCGAGGTGCTCCTTTTTGTCGATTACACCCTGATAAAGATGGAGGTCGAAACTGCCGTACTGGGTAGGAAGTTTGGTGACAACTATCTTCTTCACCATCTTCTCGCGCTTCATCCGATAGTTGATAAGGTCCCTGATTGTTATGATGCGCAGGCCGAACTTTTCGGCGATTTTAACTAATTGGGGCACCCGCGCCATCGTCCCGTCGTCGTTCATAATTTCGCAAAGTACCCCTGCCGGATAGAGGGATGCCAGCCGCGCCAGGTCTATCGCAGCTTCCGTATGTCCGGCTCTTCGCAACACGCCTTCTTTTACTCCGCGCAAAGGGAAAATATGTCCGGGCCTGGCGAGGTCAGACGGCAATGTGGCCGGGTTTACCAATGCAAGAATTGTCGTTGCACGGTCCGACGCAGAAACTCCTGTCGTTGTCCCCTTCAATGCATCTACGCTCACCGTAAACGCAGTTTGGTGCAGAGACGTATTAGCACCGACCATCATGTCAAGCTGCAGCTGGTCTGCGCGTTCGGGAAGCAAAGAGACGCAGATTATCCCGCGCCCATGTTTTGTAAGGAAGTTGACAGATTCGGGAGTTATCTTTTCTGCCGCGAGTACGAAATCACCCTCGTTCTCCCGCTCTTCGTCGTCGACGACAATGACACTTTTGCCGCCTTTTATGTCCTTGATCGCAGCATCGATACTATCAAACTCAAACATGTCTATTCCGGCACTACTGCAGACACAGAGGATTTCTCAACTTTTACCTTTACGTTGTCGGCAATCTCGACGAGCAGGGTTTTGTCCTCCATGCCGATGATTTTTCCGTGTATACCGCCGTTCGTTATGACCTTGTCACCCTTTTTCATCGCTTCGAGCATTTTCTGACGCTCTTTCTGACGCTTGCTTTGCGGGCGAATGATCATGAAATAGAAGATGAAGATGATCAGCGCAAACATTATGACGGTGCTGACCATGCCGCCTCCGGCATCTCCACCTTGTGGAGCCATCAGTACAAGAAATAGACTGTTCAAATTACCTCCTTTTTCTTTTTGTCCATATTCCCGAGCATTTCTTTCTTGTATTCTACAAAGCGGTCTTCGATAATCGCCTGCCGCGTTTGCTCCATTAAGCTAATAAAAAATCGCAAATTATGTAAGGATGCCAGCTGCAAACCGAGTATTTCGCCGACATTGAACAAATGCCTCAAATACGAGCGGGAATAGTTCTTGCATGTATAGCAATCGCAATTGTCGTCGAGCGGCGAATCATCGAACCTGTAGACGGCATTCTTTATGTTCAATACGCCGCCTGATGTGAAAACCTGGGCGTTTCGCCCATTGCGCGTCGGCATAACGCAGTCAAACATGTCTACTCCCCGTTCGACTGCCTCCAGCAGATTCTCGGGCGTTCCGACTCCCATCAGGTATCGCGGCTTTTGCTCCGGCAGGATATCTGCCACATATTCGGCCACTCTATACATTTCGTTAACCGGTTCACCGACGGCCAACCCGCCTATGGCATAGCCGTCGAAGTCCCCCCCGATCAGACGTCCGGCACTCTTCTCCCTGAGATCCAAATGGATTCCCCCCTGAACTATTCCGAACAGGTACTGACCGTAATTATAGAGCGGCGGCAATCTCAGAAAACTCTCCTTGCATCGCATCGCCCAGTCGCTCGTCAGCTCTACACTCTCGGCAATGTACTCCCTCTCTGCAGGATATGGAGGACACTCATCGAGTACCATGATGATGTCGGCCCCGATCTGGCGCTCGACCTCGATAATTTTCTCCGGGCCGAAAAAATAGTAGGCGCCGTCGATGTGCGACCGGAATTCCACGCCGTCCTTCGTGAGCTTCCTCAGTTCCGACAGGCTGAGTATTTGGAATCCTCCGCTGTCAGTCAACATGGGGCGCGGCCAGGAGATGAATGAGTGCAATCCTCCGAACTTCTGGATGACCTCGACGCCCGGGCGCTGAAAAAGATGATAGGTATTGCCGAGGATTATTGGAGCATTCAGCTCCAACAGTTCGCGCTGTTCGACAGCCTTCACGCTTCCTCTCGTACCGACAGGCATGAAGACGGGCGTTCTTACAGTACCATGATCAGTTTGAAGCAGGCCGACACGCGCCTTCGTTCGAGCGTCTTTCTTTACGAGTTTGAATTCAAGCATCCAGACACTTAACAGAAAAGTAGGAGGGGAGTATCAACAGAAGCAATTGCCGCGGTTTCTATGTTCAGTACAATCTCCACAGGAAAAGGGACGACCGTAGTGTAGTAAAGGATCACCAGCTTCCCCGTAGCACTCTTGGTCCTGAATATCAATTCATCGCCTTTTGTCTTGAGCACCTGTATCTTGGTAGCGCCTTCCTGTATGAGGAAATGCCCCCGGAGCCGCATGAATGGGATGCCAAATCCGATTCTGTTCACCGCAACTACTTTGACATCGACCGGATTGGAGCTGTCGATATAAATTTTCTTAGGGTAACTACGTATGGCAATACTGACGGGAGAGAAGACAGTCTTATAGGCTACTATCCCGAACAGAACCGCAAAAATTAGGGCAAGGATCGATTTCGCGCTCAAATTTCCACCGCCTCCGTTTTACCGACAGCCTCAGACACAAGAAACTCAAAAGCCTCCCCGGTTCCACCGTCGAACGGGACATATACCAGCGAGTCGTTCACGCCGGCTGCAATCCGTCCATAGTGATCGCTAATCCCCAGGAAATCGGCTGCATCGGCTGTCGCAAGATCCAATATTTCAGAAGGGGTAAACAAATCGTGATACTCGTTGTAAAAGGCAGCTATCTCGGAGAACATATCTATGTCGGGGGAGCTCGCTTTGCTGTCTGTACCGATAAGAATCCTCACACCGTTCTCCATGAATTTCTTCACCGGAGGTTTTTCACCCGACAGCTCCAGGTTGCTCCTGACGCAGACTGCCACTGCACTTCCTCGGTCACTAAGAAGCCTTATGTCATTATCGTCGACGAAGACGCAGTGGGCGCAAAGTGTCTTTTCATCCAGTATGCCCAATGAATCGACATATTCGACAGGAGAGACGCCCGGTACTTCGAAGTTCCAGCTCCCGACGCGCTGGTTGAGGAGATCAGTCATCCGCCCTTTTCCCGATCGGGTGAATTCGACTTCGTCGGAAGTCTCAGCAAGATGGACGGACGTCAAAGTCCCTCGGTCGTTGTTGAAGGCCTTGATTCCCTTCATTAATTCCGGCGAAACCGAGTAAGGTGAATGCACGGCAAGGGACACATTTACTCCTCGGTCATTCTCAACCGTCGACTTCGCGCGATCTAAGATCCTGTCGGCATAAGAACTGTCTATTCCCATTTGTTCAAACTGGAATAGCTGATTCTTCCCGAGTGACGTATTTATGTCGTAATCATTCCCCACATTGACAAAATATGCGGTGCCGTGCTTCTCCGCATCCCGCTTCGCCTTCGAGCACTCAATATGTACTTCCTTGGAGGACGTTGAAGCTCTTCTATCGACAAGCTGGAGCACCCAATCGACGAAATCCTTGTGAGGAAAAAGTCCTTTGTGAAACAGTGAAAGTTCGAGATGGGTGTGAGCATTTATGAGACCGGGACACAATATGCCGTCGAAATTATAGACAGGAAGGGTGCTGTTATGTCGGGAGACCTCGTTAAACTTGCCGACATGCAAGATGGTCCCGCCGTCTATGACAATCGCTGTATTCTCGCTGACTTCATGGAGACTGTCAACAACGAGCCTCCCTCTCAAGATTGCTTTCACTTTATGAATATAAAAAAGGGAGAAAAGCCCTTCAAGTTAGAAGTATTAAACCCGAAGCATCGATACGGTGTCAAAAGGATAGATTTAATGAAAGGAGAAACGAAATGAAAAGTAAGATTCTTGTTGCCGTACTGGGGCTTCTGGTTGCGGCAGGCGCAGCCCTGGCCCAGCAGCCGGCAAGAGCGCGAATGCATCCGATGACGATGAAACGCACCCCAATGCTCTTAGCCCAGTTGAAGCTCACCGACCAACAGAAAGCCGAAGTGCAGAAGATCAGGCTCAACATTATGCAAAAGCAAATCGATGTGCGGGCAAACATTGCCCATGCGCGGATAGATTACGAAGAGTTGGCCTCGGCCGCCAATCCGGACCAGAAAGCGATCAGCTCGAAGCTAGAGGACATCGCAAAACTGCAGGGCCAGCTTCGGACGAACATGCTCGACGGATGGTTCGCGATAAACAAGATCCTGACACCAGAACAGCAGAAGACGTGGAAGAAGGTGCTCGAGCGTCCGATGATGTTCAGGCATGACAGAGGTGCAAGGATGTGGAGAGGCCGGATGGGAAACGGCGGCATGATGATGAACAGGATGCAGATCATGAGAAATGGCCAGGGAATGCAGGGCAACATGAATACATGGGGACGACAGAACATGTGGAATCGACAGGCCTGGCCATCGCCCGATACAGGTAAGTAATCAAGGGCGCCTCAGGAAGTCTCGGATACCTCCGGGACTTCCTTCGCTCTAACAACTGCTCTTTTCCTCTTTATATAAATCACTCCGGACGCAACTCCGAGCAGACACAACACCCCTTCAATGAAGATCATCTGTGCAGTGCCGAGCCATTCGGCAACGAAGCCGGTGAAGAGCGCGCCTATCGGCGTGCTGCCGGCGAAGATGACGACGTACAAACCCATAATTCTCCCTCGAAGGTGAGTCGGGCTGTTCATCTGCAACGATGTATTAGTCGAGGCAATGTAAGAGATGCTTGCGATTCCGAGAGCTACAAGCAGGGTAACAGTCAAGGCATAGCTTCGCGAGAAAGCCATGGCGATATCGATCATTCCGAATATCGTTGCAAAAGTGAAGATGAATCTGCGCGAGGGCTGCTGGCGCCCTGCGACGAGGAGCGCGCCGAGCATTGAACCTATTCCGAGCGCCGCCGTCAGCACACCGAACATTTCAGGCCCGCCATTCATAACGAACTTCACCAGGAGAGGCAGGACGGTGCTGTAGTTGTATCCGAACATCCCGACAAATGTCAGAACAATCAGGACCGACAAAATCAACGGTTCGGTCACAGCGAACGAAATCCCCTCCTTCAGTCCTTCCCTCATCGTTGCGCTTACCTTCGAAGAGAAGGATCGCAGCTGGGATTGCCTCATCATCAGAAGAGCCACGATTATCGCCAGATAACTAACTCCGTTCAGCAGGAAGGTTGGAGCTAGGCCAACCAGCGCGATGGTTACGCCGGCTACCGCGGGTCCTAACGTCCTCGCCGCATTGAACAAAAAAGAATTGAGCGCAACTGCGTTCCCCACATCCTCGTCAGGCACCATCTCTGCCACGAATGCCTGCCGCGCGGGCTGGTCGAGCGCATTCACAAATCCGATGAGGAGCGAGAGTGCATAAATCTCCCAGAGAGTGACAACTTTCAACACAACCAGTATCCAGAAAATAAACGCCTGGACAGCAAAAACGCCTTGTGTTACTATGAGAATCTTTCTCTTCGGCAAACGGTCGATCACTACGCCCGCAAACAGTGAAAGGAAAAGTATAGGTAGAAACTGCAATGCGGTAGCTGTCCCGAGAGCTACGGCAGATTCAGTCAGTGTTATAACGAGCCAGGCGAGGGCTACATTTTGCATCCACGTGCCGGTGACCGAAACCAGCTGGGAAATCCAATACAGGCGATAGTTGTAATGCCGCAGCGACCTGAAATTCTTCTTAAGAGTCGAGGTCAGGAGGCCCGTTCTTCCATTCAACATTCTAATGGACCTTTCCTAGACCTCAGAATAAGCGGAATACATGCGAACAAGCACCATTTTACGGAAAATTGATACGAATATATCGAATGGCAGCATGCCTAACAAACCATCGAAAGGGAAACCGGCAGCATTTTCAGCGGGAAGTATCCGAGCGCGGCAGACTTTGCATATCGCTCGAATGACCCGGGTAGACTCTCGAAGAGGGGTCGATCAGGTTCTTCGCGAAGTTGATTGCCGTGGCAACCTCGCCAAAACCAGTGCTGATAAGTTTCAATTTACCGGGATGAGAGGCGACGTCACCGGCGGCGAAAATACCCTCGATGCTCGTCTCCATCCGGTAGTTCACCTTGATGCCCCCTTTCTCGATTTCGAGACCCCACCGCTTTATCGGACCGAGGTCCGCACGAAAACCCAGGTTAAGTATAATTTCGTCAACCTTGAGTGTCTGTTCTTCCTGCGTCCTGTTGTCGAATATCACTGCTTCCTCGACTCTGGAGTTTCCACCGACCGCTTTCAGTTCATGAAAGGTCTTAACGTCCACAGGTGACGACATGAGTTCTTTCACGCTCTCTTCATGAGCGCGGAACTGGTCTCTCCGGTGAATGAGCGTAATCTTCTTTGCGGTGTCGAACAGGTTCAGTGCCCAATCGACAGCAGAGTCGCCTCCGCCGACAATGAGAATCTCTTTGTCCCGGAAGACTTTCTTTTCATTTACGAAATAATGTATACCTTTCCCTTCGTGGGCTTCGATGCCGGGTATGTTGAGTTTCTTCGGCTGGAAAGCGCCGATGCCTGCTGTCAGGACGACAGCCTTCGTGAAATGAGAGGACCCGTCGCCGGCAACGAGTTCGAAGAATTTCTCTGAGCCTGCTTCGTGAATTTTTAAGTCGGTCACCTTCGTTCCGACACACACCGTCGGACCGAGAGACAGTGCCTGCTCGATAAGATTCTTCGCAAGGTCCCTCGCAAGTATTTTGGGAAATCCGGCGACATCAAAAATATACTTTTCGGGATAAAGGGTAACGAGCTGCCCGCCGAGCTCGGGAAGCGCATCTAAAATCTTGGCTCTCATCCCCCGCAGTCCGGCATAAAAGGCGCCGTACAAACCGACCGGCCCGCTACCGATTATCGTTACATCATAAATATCCATGGCAAGACCCGCATTACCTGGGATTGGTTGGTCTCAGGTCTATTTCACTCATCATAGAACGGGCAGGCAAGGAAGCGGCAAGAACCGCAGCCTCGGCAACGTCTTCCGGCTTGAGTATCTTGCCGCGATTGGGCCGATTGTGAAGCCCAAAATCCGTATCGACAGAACCCGGACAAATCGTAACCACTCTGATGTTATACTTCCGCACCTCGAGCATCAGACTCTTCCCGAAACCCAGCAAAGCCCACTTCGTCGCGGCATAGATGGCACCGTTTTCGACTGCATTCTTCCCCGCCAGCGAAGCTATGTTTACTATCACCCCGTCGTTCTGTTTGATCATGTAGGGCAGAACCTCCCTGACAGCGATAAAGGGGCCGCGCATATTGACGCTGAAAAGCGAGTCAAAGTCTTCGGTTTTCGTTTCAGCAACGGGCTTGAACATTCCAAAGCCGGCGTTGTTTACCAGTATATCGATTCTGCCGAATGACTCGTGTGCCGCCTTTATTAGATTGATGACGTCTTTTTCCTCCGCCATGTCTGCCTTGACCGTCACTACCTCTGAACCTGCACTCTTCAGTATGTCTCCAACCTCCGACAGTAATCCGGCGCTGCGGGCGCAGAGGACAAGCTTTGCTCCCTCTCCGGCATAATGTTCGGCTATAGACCTGCCGATGCCTTTGCTCGCACCGGTCACAACGGCTACCCTGTCCTTCAGCTTCAAAGCTTTCTCACCTGCGACTGATTAAGTTTAGAAATTCGTCCCTCGTCTTGACATCTTCTCTGAATTCCCCGATCATTGCGCTTGTAGTTGCCGTCGAATTTTGCTTCTCGACTCCGCGCATCATCATGCAAAGGTGCTGGGCTTCGATCACGACTCCGACCCCCCGCGGCTGAAGGTACTCGTACAGAGTGTCCGCGATCTCCTGGGTCATTCGCTCCTGGACCTGGAGACGCCGGGCAAACACTTCCACGACACGCGGCATCTTGCTCAATCCCACGATCCTGCCGTCCGGGATGTAAGCTATATGAACCTTTCCGAAGAACGGGAGCAGATGGTGTTCACACATGCTGAAAAAGTCGATATCCTTGACGAGCACCATTTCGCTGTACTTTTCTTCGAAGATGGCATTGTTCATCACGGTCTCAATGTCCTGCTTGTAGCCCTTCGTCAAAAACTCGAAAGCGCGCGCGACCCTGTACGGGGTCTTCTTCAGGCCTTCGCGGTCAGGATCCTCATCCAGTTTGACAAGCATTTCCCTGATGAGATCCTCAAGCTCCAGCTCGACCTTTACTTCACTCATTATTTTCTGCCTTATTCAAGTTCCACATTTTTGAGAAAGGGAGTTGCTCATTACAGCTCAGCAAGCACTTCTTCGTAATGCCCGTCGACCTTGACCTTCGGAAATATCTTCTTGATCTTCCCGTTTTCGTCTATTATGAAAGTTGTGCGTTCGATTCCCATATACTTCCTGCCGTAAAGAGCTTTCTCTTTCCAGACACCGTACGCATTTACCACTTTCTTTTCCTCGTCACTCAACAGCGGAAAGTTCAGATGAAACTTTTCCTTGAACTTCTTGTGCGACTCCACCGAGTCCATGCTCACGCCGAAAAGAACAGCCCCTTTTTTCTGAACGGCCGCAAAGCCATCTCTGAACGAGCAAGCCTCCTTCGTGCACCCCGGCGTGTCGTCTTTCGGGTAGAAGTACAAGACGACCTTCTTGCCCCTCTGCTTCGACAGAGTTACGACTTCCTCTTTGTCACTCTTGAGTGCGAAATCGGGTGCCTTGTCACCGACATCAAGCACTGCTTTGCTCGCTTTCGGTGCACTCTTCGCGGACTTTACCATTTCCTTCCTCCTCCATTCTACCGCCGAGAGATCTTACTAACAACACTCTCCGCGGAACAACTTATGAAAAAACAGGCTCGACGGTTACCCGCGAGCCCATGGTATCATAATCCTCCGACACGATTATTTCAGTGATTCTACTGCTTTGTAGACTTCATCGTAGTTCGGTTCGACGCCCGGATTGTCTGAAACCCACTTATAAGCCACTGCGCCTTCCTTGTTGATCACGAAGACTGCCCGCTTTGCCGCTGTGTAGCCATTTAATCCGATGAAATTCTCGTGATATGCATCGTAGTCCTTCACCACCTGGCGATTGAAGTCAGAAAGGATAGGAAAGCTGAGCTTGTTCTGGTCGGCAAAAGCTTTGTTGGAGAAAGGTGGATCGACGCTGATTCCGATAACCTGCGCGTTCACGTTGTTGAATTTGCTCATAGAATCGCGAAAGTTGCACATCTCCTTCGTGCAGACTCCCGTGAATGCTCCAGGATAGAATGCAAGGACCACTTTCTTGCCTGCGAAATCCGACAGGCTTCTTTCCTTGCGATCGGTATCATATAGTTTGAAGTCGGGGGCTTTTTTTCCAATTTCAACTGCCATTTTTTCCTCCAGTTTTACCGTGAAAAGAAGTTACCTTGTGATAGAAAGAGTTTCAAACTTGCCCCCGGTGAATCAGTTTGTTGAGAGACATGCTCATAGTAGCCGCCAAGTATGCATGTGCAAACAACTAATGCTTGGGGAGCCAATGCTTTTAACGCCGGCTTCGCAATAAAAATTCCACGACTACCCGGGCAAATTCGCCGGGAGCCTCGGCGTGCACCCAGTGGCCTGCATTTTTCACGGTTACAAAATCAGCCTTAGGAAAGACACTGCTTAGTTGTTTCAGGTCGTCGTCCAAAATATACGATGAGTTAGCTCCTCTAATGAAAAGGGTGGGGCCTTCAAATCGCCGTGTCGATTCAATCGATGAGTTTATCTTATCGTAGTTCTTGCGGAGCGCCCGGAGGTCAATTTTCCATTTGAACTCCCCTTTATCGTCTCGCGCGACGTTCTTCAGGAGGAGTTGTCTCACAGCATAGCCGTCAATGTAACCGGACAACGCACCATCAAGCTCAGAGCGGGTATTGTACTGACTTAGTTTCAGACCAAAGAGCGCCTCAAACAGCCTGTCGTGCTGCGGCGGATAAGCCTTGATGCCGATGTCCACAACTATCAAACGATCGACTTTCTCAGGATAGGTCAGGGCGAATTGCATCGCCGTCTTGCCCCCCATCGAGTGGCCGAGAAGAAATGTCGAGTTCACGCCCTCGTGAACCAGTAAGTCTCTCAAATCATCCGCCATCGCTTTGTAGTCGAAAACGTCGCTGTGGGGAGAACGCCCGTGATTCCGGAGATCGACCGCGAACACCTTGAAATTTTCCGCAAAGGCGTTGGAGAGTGTGTACCAATTGTCGCTTGATCCGAACAACCCATGCAGAATGACGAGGGGCTGGCCGTGGCCGGTTGTGCGATAGTACAATTTCATCGGATTCTCTCTGCAATGATTTGATTCGATTTTCCCGATCAGGATTCCGGGCAGAGACGAATTACCGCAACATCGGCATGTCTATCCCTTTTTCCTTTGCAACACGAATCGCATCTTCGTAGCCCGCATCGGCATGGCGGACCACTCCCAGTCCCGGATCGTAAGTCAGCACCCTCTTCAGCCTCCTGGCGGCAGCTTCGGTACCATCAGCAACGACTACCATTCCAGCATGAATCGCCAGACCTATTCCGACGCCGCCGCCGTGATGTACGGAAACCCAGCTCGCTCCGCCGACAGCGTTCAACAGCGCGTTGAGAATCGGCCAGTCGGCGATCGCATCCGAGCCATCTTTCATCTTTTCGGTCTCACGATTCGGCGACGCCACGCTTCCTGCATCCAGATGATCCCGGCCGATTACGATCGGAGCCTTAACTCTTCCGCTCCTGACGAGGTTGTTAAAGATCAACCCCATCTTGTCCCGCTCCTGATAGCCGAGCCAGCAAATCCTCGAAGGAAGTCCCTGGAAGTGCACATACTTCCTGGCCTTCTGTATCCAGTTAATAAGATGCTTGTTCTCCGGGAAGTTGCTCATGATCGCTTCGTCGGTGGCATAAATATCATCCGGTTCACCGCTGAGCGCGGCCCACCGGAACGGACCTTTTCCCTCGCAGAACAGGGGGCGAATGAATTCCGGAACAAAGCCGGGTATTTCAAAGGCATCTTCGACTCCGTTTGCTTTCGCCTCGCCCCTGATATTGTTTCCGTAATCAAAGGTCACAGCACCCTGCTGCTTCAGGTCAAGCATCGCGCGTACATGCTTTGCGATTGAACCCCTTGCCATTGATATGTACTTCTGAGGATCGCTCTTCCGAAGCTCCAATGCCGATTCATATGGTATGCCTGATGGGACGTAACCGTTCAAAGTGTCATGCGCGCTGGTTTGGTCGGTGAGCATATCCGGAACAATCTTTCGTTTTGCGATTTCCGGAATCACTTCAGCGGCGTTGCCGAGCAGCCCCACAGAGAGAGCCTGCTTCTTTGACTTGGCATCCAGAACAAGGGCGAGAGCCTCATCGAGGCTCTCGCTCATTTTGTCAAGATATCCCGTCTTGAGGCGACGTTCGATCCTGCCGCGGTCGACTTCCACGCCGAGGAAGGCACCGCCGTTCATAGTAGCAGCAAGCGGCTGCGCTCCCCCCATACCGCCGAGTCCGCTGGTCAGAACAAATCTTCCGGCAAGTGTCCCGCCGAAATACTTTCGGGATGCTTCCGCGAATGTCTCGTACGTTCCTTGCAAAATCCCCTGCGTGCCGATGTATATCCAGCTGCCCGCGGTCATCTGCCCGAACATCGTCAAACCGAGATGCTCGAGTCTTCGAAATTCGTCCCAGTTCGCCCAGGCGGGAACGAGCATAGCGTTCGAAATCAGCACGCGCGGGGCATCCTCGTATGTTTGGAAGACGGCGACGGGTTTGCCCGACTGCACGAGAAGCGTCTCATCGTTCTTGAGGCGCTTCAGGGTCTCGACTATCGCATCGTACGCCTCCCAGTTCCTTGCGGCCTTCCCGCTTCCCCCATATACTATGAGTTCGTCAGGCTTTTCGGCCACTTCCGGGTCGAGATTGTTCATCAACATCCGCAGGGCTGCCTCTTGCTGCCACCCTCTGGTGTTCAGCCGCCTTCCCCTTGGTGCATGGATCACGCGAGGTTCCGTCGTGTTTGTTCTCTCTTCGCTTGACATGTTACTTCTCCGATTGTTTTGTCAGGACACAAGCTTTCCGCCGTATGGCGCTTCTCCGCTTATGCCGTATTTCTCACGAATAACTTTGAAACCGGGTTTTATCAGATCATAAATAATCCTTAGCCGGTCACCGTAAGGTATGAACGCGCTCTTCATCGCGTTGATGGTCAGCTTCTCCATCTCTCCGAACGTAATGTGAAACACTTCCTCTGCAATCTGGAACTCCTTGGACAAAGTTGTCGCACTCATCAGCCGATTATCTGTATTCAGGGTAACGCGGAATTTCTCTTTGTAGTAGGTCCCGAACGGATGTTCCTGCAGATTTCTTGCCGCCCCGGTATGAACGTTCGAGCTCAGGCAAATCTCGAGCGGGATCCTCTTGTCCAGGACATACTGCGCAAGGGTACCGAGCTTGACGACCTTTCCATCGGCTATCACGATATCTTCTATCAGGCGTGTCGCATGACCGATCCTGTGAGCGCCGCACCACTGAATCGCCTGCCAGATCGATTCTTTCCCGAAACCCTCGCCGGCATGTATGGTTATATTGAAATTTTGTCTTTGAATATATTGGAACGCTTCGACATGCTTCTTGGGAGGGTAGCCTCCTTCTTCACCGGCCAGATCGAACCCAACTACTCCCCTGTCCCTGAAATCGACGGCAAGCTGAGCCATCTCTTCGCTCAGGTTCATGTTTCTCATCGCGGAAATGATAAGTCCATATTCCACCCCGAAATCTTTGCTCCCGCGCTCCATCCCTCGAAGGACGGACGCCACAATCTCTTCCCAATGGAGCCCCTGGTCGGTATGGAACACCGGGGCAAACCGTGTCTCGACATAGACCACGCCGTCTCTCTTCATGTCTTCCATCATCTCGTAAGCGACTCGTTCCAGCGCTTCGTCAGTCTGCATGACACCTGTCGTGTGAGCGAAGCCCTCCAGGTACAACGGGAGACTTCCCCTGTTCGCGCCGCGATGAAACCATTCAGCGAGTTCGCCGGGATCCTGCGTCGGGAGCTTGTCGTATTTTTGATCCTTTGCGAGTTCTATCACCGTCTCGGGGCGAAGGCCTCCGTCGAGATGATCGTGAAGCTGAACCTTCGGCATTTCTTTTATTGCGTTCGTAAGATTGGGCATTCATTTCTCCGGTTTTGATCGATATGTTTGTGAAGCTCCTATGTCTCGTTCATTATGTTTCAATTCGGACGATCGGCTATTTATCATTGAGCGCGTCCAATTCCCCTTTAGTCGGGCTCCCGCTGACTAACGTCAAGACCATTACCGCATCTCCCTTCCCGGCGGCAGACGAATAGGCGTTCTTCAGTGTTTCGAACACCTTGCCGATTTCTCCGCTGCCGATTGTGGAGGTCTCGTGGACCGTTACGCCGAGTTTTGCCTTCTTCATTTCTGATATGAAATCGTTAATCGGCGTCTTGAAATCCTCCTTCGCAATCGGGTATAAGCTAACTTGAAAAGTTATGTTCATGTCGTCTTCCTATGTAAATAATACTCTTGATGCTATTCCAGTTGCCCTGCGGTTTTCTCTGCAATCCTCAGAACCTCGCCGGATTTCAACAAATTCAGGGCTTCTTCAATGTCTTTGTGCAGGACCCTGTCCCTTACAAGGTGTTTAATCCTCGTTCTTACCAGGCGATAGACGGCTTCTGTCCCGGCTCCGCATTTCAAGGGGACACCGTGGCTGCCTATATTCTTGGAGAAATCAATTGCCTGGCATGAAACCAGAAGTTCGATTGCAGCCACCCGCCAGACATTTTCCAGGATCCGAAAGCACTTCTGGGCTGCTATAGAACCCATCGAGTTGTGATCTTCCTGGTTGGCACTTGTCGGTATCGAATCGACGCTCGCAGGGTGAGAGAGGACTTTGTTCTCGCTGACAAGAGATGCGGCAGTGTACTGGGCTATCATCATCCCGGAGTTCAGGCCGCCATTCTCGCTCAAGAACTTCGGAAGCCCGCTGAGTTGTCCGTTTACCATTCGTTCGACTCGCCGCTCGGATATGCTTGCAAACTCGCTCAATCCGATTCCCAGAAAATCACACGCCAGAGCAAGCGGTTCCCCGTGGAAGTTTCCCCCTTCTAGGTGGATGCCGTCTTTTGCGAATATCAGGGGGTTGTCGGTGGCCGAGTTGATTTCTATATTAACCTGTCTTCTGCAAAAGTCGACCGTATCCCTGACCGCTCCATGGACCTGCGGCATGCATCTCAAAGAATATGCATCCTGAACCCTCGTGTCGTTGTGAAGGTGGGACTTCCTTATTTCACTGCCGCGCATGAGCCGCCTGATGTTGCGCGCCGAAACCTGCTGGCCGTGATATGGCCTCAACTTGTGAATCCGCTCGTCGAATGCGACATCCGTTCCTCGAAGCGCCTCTACGCTTAAAGCACCGGTTATGTCGAACACTTTCGCCACCTGAGCGGCTTCATGAGCACAATGGACCGCGAAGGCTCCCATCATCTGGGTGCCGTTGACTAGCGCCAGACCTTCCTTGGCGGAAAGAACCAGAGGCTTCAGCTTATGACGCTCCAGGATCTTTCGCGCAGAGACAATGCGACCGTCGGCGACGAATTTTCCTTCGCCCATCAGAGCCAATACAAGATGCGCCAGCTGAACGAGGTCCCCGCTGCTTCCAACCGAGCCTTTCTCGGGTATAAACGGCACCAGCCCCAGGTTGAATACTTTCATCAACTTCTGAATCACTTCCCCGCGTACACCGCTGTACCCTTTTGCGAGTGCGTTAGCGCGAAGCAGAATCATCAGCCGAACGATATTATCCGGGAGAGGGTCACCTGTTCCCGCCGAATGACTCCTTATGAGGTTGACCTGCAACTCGGCGATACGCTCGTGCGGAATCCTGATCGTAGAGAACTCTCCGAACCCGGTTGTGACCCCATAAATCACCTCGTCTCTTGCCAGCCATTTTTCGACCTGGCGCCGCGACCGCTGCATCCTTCTGACGGCAGCCTTCGACAAAGAGATTTTGGAATGATTTTTTTCGGCGAGGTAGGCACTTTCGATGGTTAACGAGTCGCCGTCAAGGAATAGTTGAGGCATACCGAATCCCTTTTTTGAAATTTAAGAAACGCCCTCTGGAAGTCCAAAAGGAGGAGTCTGAGGGAAGTTATAGCTCACTTGCAGGCCATGGTTTCCCGAAGGCGCCTGGAAGTCCCATAGAACACGGACACCTTGAACCGTATCGACAGCCTGAGAACGCGCTGACAGGCATTTCACAAGCGAAACTATGTATAAGCGTCCGCTCTGGCGGTGGACCGAACCTCTATCTGTATAGCAGGTATTTATCCCTCGTCTTCCTGAATTCCTCTGTTCCCTTGCTCCATTTAGAAATGATCTCCGCCGGAGTTGCTCCCGATTCCAGAAGGTTACGGACGGCAGGAACGCCGGCCAGTCTGTCGAAGTCATCAGCCCGGATCTGGAATTCCCTCGGAGAAAGGTGCCTTATCGCCCAAAGCAGGCAGATCCCCATCCCGACCGGTTTGAATTTGTCCCGGTCCGTCACTGTAATCTTCACGCCATGACACAATTTTCCCTTGTATTTCGGGTCAGTGACCCACGGCAGCGCACGCGGAGTAAAGTCCACCCGCTTGAATGTTACTCCCGGCAGGTGCTGCTCATTCATCAACCCGGCGAGACTATCTCCGTTTATGTACGGAGCACCGATGTTCTCGAAAGGGTGGTCGGTTCCCCTCCCTTCGGATACGTTCGTTGCCTCGATCAGGACGGTTCCGGGATAGACCTCAACCGAGTTCATATCCGGAATGTTCGGCGAAGGATTCACCCATTTCAGGCCGGTTTCGTCGTACCACATATCCCTTCTGTAATTTTCCATTCTTATCACTTCGAGATCAGCCTTCACACCTCCGTCCAGCATATGGGCCTCATTTATCATAATTG
This sequence comes from Candidatus Kryptoniota bacterium, assembly GCA_046705025.1. Lineage (GTDB taxonomy): Bacteria > Bacteroidota > Ignavibacteria > Kryptoniales > JAKASW01 > JAKASW01. Next base: position 19,627 of record JBJKQU010000236.1, read on the forward strand.
CATACTCGCCGGGTGTCATCCCGTAGACGCTCGGTATCGGCTGCATGCCCACAAATGATCTCAGGGAATCTGCAAGAACCGGTCCCTCCACCATGTCGGCGCGAAGCATGTCGGGTCTGTCCAGGACTATATACTTGATATGGTTCAAAGCCGCAGCCTCCATCGTCAATTGCATAGTACTGATGAACGTATAAAACCTGACACCGACATCCTGTATATCGTAAATGAGAACGTCGATCCCTGTCAACATCTTGGTGGTGGGCTGTCTTACATTGCCGTAGAGAGAGTAGACCTGTACGCCTGTCTTCCGGTCGATGCTGTTTGAGACTGTCTCACCGTCCGGTACTTTTCCCCTGATGCCATGTTCCGGGCCGAACAGGGCCACGAGCTTCACTCCGGGGACTCTTGCGATCACATCCGCTATGTGCCTGCCGTCCGGCAGAAGGCCGCTGTGGTTTGTGATGATCCCGATCGACTTCCCCTTGATTAAGCCGAGGTATTTCTCGACGAAAACCTCATCTCCAGTTTTAACGCGGTCCTGCGCGGATGCAGCAATAGACAGCGCAAGTACGGAAAAGACCACAATAAGCGGGAAAAGCATTTTCATTCCAAGACCTCCCGTTCAATTAAAGAGCACCAAAAGGTGCATGACAAATGCAATGGGTTGATTAGAAAGCGGCCGCAATTGCTTAGCACGACATTAAAATCTAGCTGAAATAGACATTGTTAGCAACCTTAGCAGGCCTGATTGCCGTTGAAGGGTGCCCATGTAGGAATGACCTCCGCGGATAACCTTGCAGGATCGGGTACACAGCTACCGACCGGGACTCGCACAAGAATCAAGCTGGTCCCGCTATGACATTGCGGCCTCAATTTCATAAGTACAAGCGCCTTAGATTTCCATACCGGGGAAACTAAAACAAGAGACCATAACGATTTGTATTTTCAGCTGGCACCTCTTAGTTTTTTCCCAATGAATCAACCTCTTAATTTTGTCGTGGTGCTCGCGGGGCTCACAGCTCTGGTCGTCGCGGCCGACTTATTCAAAAAGCGCTTTCAGGTCGACCCGAAGAAGACTCGTGAGTTCGTGCATGGAGCGGTAGCCATTGTAGTCTTCTTCGCTCCGTTGCTCTTCGAGTCGGAGCTCTATCCCGCCCTGCTGGCGGGCATATTCGTTGCCGTGAATTTCGTCTCAGTGAAGCTCGGGATATTCAGCGGCATGAATCTGGACAAGCGGAACCTTGGAACCGTTTACTATCCGTTGTCATTTCTGGTTTTGGTTCTGCTGCTCTGGAACACGCATCCGTTCATCGTATCGACCGCTATGCTGGTAATGGGGCTGGCAGATCCGGCCGCTGCAATCGTCGGTTCAGCTGCACGAAAGCCGCACGCGGTGACGGCTTTTGGTGAGCGGAAGAGCTTAGAAGGAAGCACTGCAATGTTCATCGTGGCTTCGATCACGGTATTCATTGGCTTCTGGTTCTTCAGACATTTCTCAGTGTCCATTTCCAATTTTACCCCCGGATTACTCCTGCTTATTTCAGGATCGGTCGGATTGATGGTCGCGGCGATCGAGCTTATCTCGCCGAAGGCCACCGACAACCTCACCGTTCCGCTTTTCTCAGCATTACTCATCTTTGTTTCCGCAGACAACCGGCTATTGTTCGAGTCCTTCATGATTGGCGAGCTTCTTGCAATCGCAGTAGCCGGCGTTTCCTACAGGCTGAAGTTTCTTACAAGCGACGGCGCGGTTGCGACTTTCATCCTCGGCGGGTTCATTTTCGGCTTCGGCCGATGGGAATGGTCGGTACCGATTCTCCTCTTCTTCGTGATCGGCAGCGTCGCGTCGAAGCTGTTTTCCCGAAGGAAGGCAAGCTACAACCTCCTTTATGAAAAGAGCCACACGCGCGACTCAGCACAGGTGTTCGCGAACGGCGGCTTCGCTCTACTTATGCTTATTTGCAACGTCCTGTCGCCGAACTACCACTGGTTTCTCGCGTATCTTGGCGCTCTTGCCGCAGTGACCGCCGATACTCTGGCAACCGAAATAGGGGTATTTTCGAGAAATAGCCCGTTTTCCCTCTCACTCTGGAAGAGAGTAGAAAAAGGTGTCTCGGGGGCTATTTCCTCTCTTGGCACAGTCTCCGGGATGTTCTCGGCTGCTGCCCTGGTGGCCTTGACGCTTCCTTTCGCGGGGGGATACGCGGTGTTTCCTATCCGGTTTGTGGTCGCGGGTGCCTTCAGTGGAGCGATCGGGAGTTTGGCCGACAGCATGTTGGGGGGTACGCTTCAGTCGCAATATCGATGCACATCCTGCGGCAAGATTACCGAGCGAAAGATGCACTGCGACAGGCAGGAGACGACACTCGTTCGAGGGTACAGGTGGATGAACAACGACGTCGTCAACTTTGCGGCGAGCGTCGTGGGCGCGGTCGCGATGCCGCTTCTTTTCCTCTAAAAGATCGGCAATCGTCGGACAAAGAATAGAATCAAACCACGAGAGACGCTAGAGGCACAGAGAAAACGCTTATCTCTTTCCTTCCAGACCCGGTGACGCTTTAGTTGGTTTCCTCAGCGAATGAAATTGGACGACGGGAGGAAATGCCCGAACCGCTTCTCTGATCACACCTGGTTACAATCTCACACCGACAGAAAATAAGAACCACTGTGGAACCGGCCCAACTCCATCGTCGTTCCCCTGACTGAATGTTCTGTTCATACTCAACAAGCCGGGAAGTATCCTTGTCGTGAGCTCGGCGTCCATCCCGCATACCGGTGCGACAATCCTTAAACCGAGAAGGTACAACGACATCCCGATACTCTGTGGAAATTTTCCGGCGTGAAAAGAATAGGTGCGGATGGAAGGATTATGATTATCGTAATAATCCACGACAATGTCGTGCATTCCTCCCCATACGTACATGTCTCCACCCAGGAAATAATAAAATCTGATCTTCGACTTGTAGCTGCTTCCCAGCCCGAGCTTGACCCCCAGGCTCGTGAATGCCATTCTGTATTCGAACGGTTTGAAGAACTGACCCTTCACGTTATTTTCTTCGCCTGCATATTCACCGGCGCGAGCTTCAACTTCCAGGAACGAGCTCTCATTGCCGAAGTATCCTGCCTGCGCACCGATGCTCACACGTTGTAAAGGGAGGCTCCAGGGTTCCAGGTCCATTCCGAAATACCACTTCCCGGACTGTGCCATGGAATCCGTGGCAGAAAGCAGAAGGATTACCAGACTGAGCTTCACAGCCTTACCCGTCAGAGATTGCCCAATGATTTTCACTGCGTTTTCCCGTCTGTTATCAGTACAAATTCAGCCCACGAGCGATCATAGTATCGGTCTCATATGCGTACCCGTTGCCATAAACATGGACCACGCTTCCGACATCCCCTGTCTCGAATCGCTCGGCGGGCACCGATTCGGTCAAGACAACTCGGTCATGTTCCTTTATCATGCTCTCCCTTTAGAAACCACCGAATTAGCCGTGACCTCACATCACTTAATCTTCCCGACGATCTCCGCAAGCTGCCCATAATAGTCTTCGCCAAACACGACGGACACGACCGGCTTCTCCTTGCTCTTGAGCGAGATGTAATCGCCGACAGCCTGCGCGAGGAAGAGCTTCGAGAAAGTGTAGCTCTCACCAGGAATGGCAAAATCATTTTCAGGTTGATGTACTATCTGCAGGAAGAGTCCGTTATTCGTGCCGCCTTTGTGGAACTGCCCCGTCGAGTGAAGATACCTTGGCCCATAACCGATGGTGACGGGTATCTTCAGCCTGTCGCGCAGCTTGGCTTGAAGCCTATCGAGAGGGGAATCGGCCTCGGGCAGCCTTGGCAGGTATGCCATGACGGCCAAGTAATCATCTCCCTTCTTCCCCGCAAACAGGCTGCTCAATATTCCCTGGACGTCGCCGGCGGAAGAAATATTTCCGTAGACCTTAGGATCGCCGTCAAGAAGAGGCGAGCTGTCAAACTCGATATTCCCTCCGGTCTTAAACTGGTTCAACACGCGTTTCGTGTTCTCCTTGTTCTCCTGCACATCCGGCTCGTCGAACGGGTCAATTCTAATCACGGATGCGGCTGCTGCCGTCGCGATCTCCCAATGATAGAACAGGCCGCCCAGCTCGTAAACATCGTCAATCTCTATTTGTACTACCGGAAAGCCGCCGTTCTTTAACACTCTCAGCTTTTCTTCCCTCTCAAGCTCGATGTCGCCACGAAGCTTAATATAAACGAATACTCGATCTTGGGAATACAGAGCCGGTGCCGTAAGTTCCTCGCCGCAGATCGGCAGGATTCCTTTTCCATCCTTGCCAGTGCTTTCGGCGACGAGCTGCTCTATCCACCATCCAACGGTCGATAGTGATGAGCTGGACTGAATGGTCAGCTTGTTGATTCCTGCATGAGCGAGCCCGCCCAGGAGAGATCCGAACTTCACTGCATCGCACTTTTCCGACGGTACGCTCGCGCCACATTTCCTCTCCTCCTCCTGAGCTCTCTCGATAAGCCTGGACAGGTTCCTTCCCAGCAACGCAAACGGAACAAGTCCGAAATAGCTTAGGGCCGAGTACCTTCCGCCTATGTCCGACGGACTGACGAAAACCTTGTCGTACTTCTGCTCTCCGTCGGTTTGCAGTACCGTTCCCGGATCGGTAATGGCAATAAAATGGCTCGCTGCCCCTTCCGGATCGACATGCGACACCTTATCGTAGAAGAATTCTGCCAAGGAGTGTGTCTCGACTGTATTGCCGGATTTGGAGGCAACGATAAACAAAGTGGTCCTGAGGTCGATATGCTTCAGAACGTCATCGATATAGTCCGGGTCGGTGGAATCAAGCACAACTAACTCGGGATAATCGCCGGCGCTCCCGAAGGTCTTGTAGAGCACCTCCGGGGCCAGACTGCTGCCACCCATGCCAAGATGGACAATGTGACTTGCCTTCCGGTAAACTTTAGACTGGGCGAATCTCTCCAGTTCGTCCGCCTCACGGCTCATCTTTGACGGGAGATCAAGCCAGCCGAGCCTGTTTGCAGCAATGATATGGTGTTGAGGGTCATCAGACCATACAGAACCATCCTTTTGCCACATTTTCTGCAATAGCTGGTCGGCCGAGACCTTTTTCAGACTCTCTGAAAAGATCCCGGTGTTCTTTCCAACTTGATACTGATACTTGATCGACATATGGATTATCCTTCTGATTTTGCAATGGTAAACCGCTCAAGCATCTCCTGACATTTGAAATGGGCGTGGAGCACTCGGCCGAAATGCGCCCTGGCCGGTACCTGAATGCAGGCACAAATTGCAACCCGCCCACTACTGCACTTCCGGTCCGCTAACGGAGTCTATCGCTGCCAGGTACCGGATGCGCATCTTGACATGGGCCCCAATACTATACCTCCATAACCTGACGAGCCCATAGCACAGGAACCGGAGAGTAAAGTATAAATAACCGGCCTCTGTGTACACCCGAACGGGCCTTTCGGGTGGTGTACCTGTGTTCTGACCGTCCTTGCCTCTCGCTCTACTTCAACAGCTTCTCGATGGCTGCCACAACGGCTTCGCTCGTTATTCCATACTCCTTCATAACGACGTCGCCCGGAGCCGACGCGCCGAAACGATCGACACCGATTGATAAGCCTTCCTCGCCGACATACTTGGTCCAGCCTTTGGTTATCCCGGCTTCGATTGAAACCCGGCGGCGTATGCCGGACGGCAGAACAGACTCGCGGTAGCTCTCATCCTGTTTGTCGAAGACTTCCCAGCTGGGCATGCTGACGAGTCTTATCTTCTTTCCCTTTGCGATGAGATCCTCGTAGGCCTTTACGGCTACCGAGACCTCGCTCCCGGTGGCTATGATAATTGCCTCAGGCTTTCCTGATTCCGCGAGCACGTACGCGCCCCGCTGGACGCCGGCTTCGCTCCCGTACTTGTTGCGATCAAGCACCGGAAGTTTCTGTCTGGTCAGAAGGATTGCAGCTGGCCCATCATTATAGCTTAGTATGTACTTCCAGGCTTCGGCAGTCTCGTTGGCATCGGCGGGACGTATTACAGTCAAGCCCGGGATATCGCGCAGCACCATAAAATGCTCGACCGGCTGGTGAGTCGGTCCATCTTCGCCGAGGCCTATACTGTCGTGAGTGAACACGTTAACAGTCCTGAAATGCGAAAGCGCAGCCAAGCGGATGGGCGGACGCATGTAGTCCGAAAAGACGAGGAATGTCGCGCCGAACGGGATGAGCCCGCCGTGTACGGCCATCCCATTCAAAATTGCCCCCATCCCGTGTTCCCTTATGCCGAAATGGAAATTCCTCCCTTCCCTGTCAGATCCGGAAAAAGAAGCATATTCCTTCATGATGGTGTCGGTTGACGGCGAGAGGTCGGCAGCTCCTCCGAGAAAATTCGTAACCTTTGGAGCGAAAGCGTTTATGACCTTTCCCGACGCGGACCGGGTCGCCACCGGTCCCGCCGATACTTCAAACTTCGGGAAATCTCTGAGGGCCTCCGCCGGAATTCTCCCGGAAAGCCAGGATTGAAACTCATTCGCAAGGTCCGGATACTTCTTCTTGTACCCCCGGAATAGGGCGTTCCATTCATCTTCGTAATTCTTGCCTCTTCCTACGGCTTCGCGGAAGACCTTCAAGACGTCATCGGGAATGAGGAACTTGGGCTCGATCGGCCAACCAAGGCTTTTTTTTGTCAGCTCCACTTCCTTCTCTCCAAGCGGCGAGCCGTGGGCCTCGCCTGTATCCTGCTTGTTCGGCGAGCCATAGCCGATGTGCGTCCTTACGGCGATAATCGAAGGTTTGCCCGCCTCTTTCTTAGCGGCTTCCACGGCCCTGAAGATTGCATCCAGATCGTTGCCGTCCGCGACACGCTGGGTGTGCCAGCCGTAGGAAGAATAACGTGCAAGGACGTCTTCGCTGAACGCAAGTTCCGTATTACCTTCGATCGTGATATGGTTGTCATCATAGAAAACGATGAGCTTCCCCAGCTTCAGGTGGCTGGCGATGGAGCTGGCTTCGCTCGTTACACCTTCCATCATGTCGCCGTCTCCGGCAATCACGTATGTGTAGTGGTCTACGACGTCAAACCCTTCCTTGTTGAAATGTGCGGACAGGTATTCTTCAGCAATTGCCATCCCGACGGCGTTGCCGAGTCCCTGGCCAAGCGGTCCTGTAGTCGTCTCGACGCCCGGAGTGAGTCCGTATTCGGGATGACCCGGCGTGATGCTTCCGAACTGCCTGAACTGTTTCAGGTCATCAAGCGCAACATCGTAGCCCGTCAAATGGAGCATCGAGTACAACAGCATGGACCCGTGCCCGGCGGACAGCACGAAACGATCTCTGTTGAACCACTTCGGGTTTCGGGGATTATACTTCATGTACTTCGTCCATAGCGTATAGGCAATGGGCGCGGTCCCCATAGGCATCCCGGGATGCCCGGAATTTGCCTTCTGGACGGCATCGACGGCTAAAAACCGAATTGTATTTATACATAACTCTTCATTTTTTGTCATGATCTACACCTTTCCCGCGAATTGCAACTCTTTTTCGCGACATGATTTCACTTTGGCAGATAATACTTATGAACATACTCATTTACCATCCTGGTAGTATTGTATACCGGCGCGATCGTCCTGATGGACTCCTTTATCAACTTAATCCATTTCAGGGGTAAACCGGATGGGTCCCTGTCGTAAAACAGGGGGATCAACCTCTCCTCAAGTATCTCATACAAATTCTGTGAATCGATCCTGTCCTGTTCCTCCGGCGAAACGTTTAGATCCTTGTCCTCGCCGATTGCGAACCCATTCTTCCCGTTGTATGCCTCACGCCACCACCCGTCCATGACACTGCAGTTGACGCCGCCGTTAAGTATGACCTTCTGACCGCTTGTCCCGCTTGCTTCAAGGGGGCGCCGCGGGTTGTTCAGCCACACATCACATCCTGCCACGAGCTGTCGAGCAACCGCCATGTCATAGTCTTCCAGAAATACGACCTTTCCAATAAAGCGAGGGTCGCGGCTTAAATTGAAGATGCGTTGTATGAAGGCCTTCCCTGAGTCGTCCCGCGGGTGAGCTTTTCCACTGAATATAATTTGAACGGGCCGCTTGCTGTCCCCAAGCAGCCGGGTTGCCCGGTCAAGATCACTGAACAGGAGAGGAGCGCGCTTATACGTCGCAAACCTCCTGGAGAATCCGATCGTCAGGGCATCGGCATTAAGCATCTTTTCCACAGAACCCGAAGAGTTTCCGTACCTCAACTGCTGCCTCTTCAACTTTTCTCTCGCGAATTCGACAAGCCTTCTGCGCAGCGCGTACCGCAAAGCCCAGATTTCTTCTTCCGAGAGCTTCCTGACAGCCGAGTTCCACTCTGCCGGGCGATCAAGTTTGTTCATCCAGTTTGGACCCGCGGCCTTTTCATAAACGGCACGCGACTCCACCGAAAGCCAGGAAAGACTGTGGATACCGTTAGTTATATATCCGATCGGAACCTGTTCCGCCCTCTTTCCCGGGAAAAGCCCGGTCCACATCCGCCTGCTGACCTTGCCGTTGAGCTCGCTGACGGCGTTTGCACCGCGGCTCATCTTCAATGCAAGAACCGTCATGCAGAAAGTCTCCGCCTTGTCACCCGGATTTACTCTGCCGAATTTCATGAATCCGTCCAGCGAGACTCCGAGTGAGGCCACAAACTCGCTCAGGCTGAAGTCTATCAAATCCTGGCTGAACCTGTCGTGACCTGCAGCGACGGGCGTATGTGTAGTAAAGACGCATCTCTTCTTCACCTCTTCGACTGCCCGGTTAAGAGGTTTGCCGAGCAGAAGCTGTTCGTGTAAGAGCTCCAAAGTCAGAAAAGCAGAATGGCCTTCGTTCATATGGTAGACAGCCGGCTCGTACTCAAGGCTCCTCAAGAACCTGACTCCCCCGATTCCGAGTATGATTTCCTGCGAAATTCGCGTCGTGCTGTCCCCTCCGTAAACCCGCGCAGTCAGCTCCCGATAGTGCTGTTCATTTTCCGGCAGATTCGTTTCGAGAAGATACAACACCGAGCGCCCGACCACGGCTTTATACGCCGCAACCGAAACGAGACTCCGCCCGATTTGCACCTGCACCTTCATAAGGTTTCCCCCTTCGTCTACCACCGGCGTTATGGGAAGGCTATGGTGATCACGCTGGTTGTATTCCTCGAGCTGCCATCCTTCGCTGTTGATCTTTTGCACGAAGTAGCCCTGCCTGTAGAACAGTGTGACCCCGACGAAATTGAGGCCGATGTCGCTGGCACTCTTAGTATGGTCGCCCGAAAGAATCCCCAGGCCGCCGGAGTAAATGGGTAAACTCTCATGGATACCTATTTCAGCACTGAAGTAAGCAACAGGGTGTTTGTCGAACTTTTTGAAGGCAGGCAACGGTTTATGAACCGACCGCAGGTAGTCCTGCAGCGACTTATGACACGCGTCGAGTTCGATTCGAAAGGCTTTGCTCATCAGACGCGATCGCAACTCCTCTTCGCTAAGCTCCGTCAAAACCGTAATCGGGTTATGGTTCGACTGGTCCCAGGTCCGCGGACTCAGCTTCGCGAAAAACTGCTGGGTCGGACAGTCGAAGGACCATCTCAGGTTGTATGCTAGTTCGTACACCTTCTTGCGTTCTTTTGCAAAGTGAAAGGTTTTTTCCGCCATTGTCTGTTATCCTCAGATTAGAATCCCTTGCAGGTCTTCCTGTTTGTGAGAAAGAAAGAACTTAACCAGATTCGGGCAATAATCGGCGAACCTGGGGCAAGACATATTGTGTTTTTGAAGAAATCGAGTCGTGCCTGACGAATCATAATGCACGTCGTGTACAAAATAGTCGATCAGCTGTACGGGCATCTTGTAGATGTTCCTGACGGCACCGATCCTTAACGCACTTTTCGCGATGCCGGGAGTCAGTGGATAACTGATAAACCTCTTGTTCAACGCAGCTGCTAACAGCTCCTGCAGTTCGGCCACTCGCAGCGGAGAGGGATCGGTCAGGTGAAAAGTCCGGCCTATGCTCTCCTGGTCGGTTGACAATTCGGCCAGTGCTTTCACCACGTAGTCTACCGGGACAAGATTCACTTCCACGTTTCCCTTACCGATCCTGGGGAAAGGAAAATTATTGGGAAGAGACTGCATCGTCCGAAGGACATAGTAGGGCCCATCGTACTTGGCTGTATCGCCCGTTGTAGAATCTCCGACCACTACCCCGGGGCGGTAAATCACCGACGGAACATCCTTTCTATACCTAACAATTTTTTCCGCTAGAAATTTCGTCTCCTCGTAGAAGTTCTTGAAATTTTGGCCGCGTTCGAAATCGTCTTCCGAAAAGGTTCCCTTGTACGACCCGCTGACATAAGCCGTGCTTATGTAGTCGAACCGTTCGAGGCTCTTGCACCTCCCCGCGAAGGTGACGACGTTTCGTGTCCCTTCCACGTTGACTTTCATCCCTGTAATTCTCGCAACCGCCAAATCGTAAGCCGCGGCCAAATGGAATATCCCCGTAACCCCTTCGGCAATCGATTCGGGATCCTTCAGACCGAGGTCCTCTTCGGTTATATCGCCGGGGACAAATTGGAGATGGCCGGATATCGCGGGGATTTCCTCCGCGAGTCTCGTGCGCGACGCCTCTGCGATCGGCCTGTATTTGTGCTGGACGAGTGCGACAAATTCCAGGCTGTCATCTTTCTTGAACAGCTCTCTTACAAGACGAGTGGCGATGAAACCCGGGAAACCAGTAATAAATATCTTCTTCATACCGCTGCCCTCCTCATAGAGTGAATACGTGAGAGTTCAACGCCCATGATGAACACTAATGTCGAATAGAAAACCCGGAGGAGCAAGCCGATCAGCAGCATCCGCAGGCCATAAAGCGTCTGTCGAATGGATGACCGGTTCAACTCAATAGGAAGCACATGAAAGATAGTTTTGCGCAACGGGCCGAGCGCCCAAATTACGAGAAAAACCGTCGGTATAAGACAGAGCATCACTTGAAAATACGGAGAGGAAGAATAGAAGAAGATATCATGAGACAGGGAGCGGTGTGTCAGGTTCTTCAAGTAGAAATAGATAACGGTCAACGGCCTTTTCAAACTGTGGAAGGCAATTCTCAATTTATTCGGTAAACGTAGTGGCAAACTTGGAGGGAAGTGCACCATAATAACCGGCGGACAGTTCCTTCAAGTCCAGGTTTATGGTGTCATTTATCTGCAGCGTCTCTCCAGACACAACGCCGACTACTTCGAGGTTTAGTTGTTCAGACTTAGCCAGATTCATCATCTCATCACTCATGTCCGCGCCGAAAGATATGATCACCCTGCCGCCGCCTTCTCCGAACAGCACGAAATCCTTGCGCGCCGGAAAATCAATCGCCACTTTTGCGCCAATCATCCTTTCCGGATCCATAATACAACATTCAGCGAGCGCGACTGCCATCCCACCTTCTGAAATGTCGTGCGCGGAATTGATACTACCTGCGATAGCTCCCTCGCGCAGGAAGTTATGAAGATGTCTTTCATACTCATAGTCGACAGGAGGAATTCTGCCGGCCACGAGATTGTGAATCACTGCCAGGTATTCACTGCCTCCCATTTCGGTTTTCTCCTGCCCCACCACCGCAATCAGGTCGCCGTTGTTCACAAATCTGGAACGTACAGACTTCGAGACGTCTTCGATGACTCCGAGCATTCCGATTACTGGAGTGGGATAGACCGTACGGTTCGGGCTTTCGTTGTAAAAGCTGACGTTTCCGCCGGTAACCGGGGTCTCCAGTTCCGTGCACGCCCTGGTCATCCCCTCGATTGCTTTCTCAAACTGGTAGTACACTTCCGGCTTATAAGGGTTTCCAAAGTTGAGACAATTCGTGATGGCAACCGGTTTCGCACCGACACATGCTACGTTACGTGCGGCCTCGACGACGGCGTGCTCCGCTCCGGTTTTCGGATCCAGATAAACATATCTTGCATTGCAGTCCGTTTTGAGAGCGATACCTGTCTTCTTCCCCTTTTCACTGCTGGCCCACCTTTCAAGCCTCATTACCGCCGCGTCTCCCTCGCCCGGCAGAACTACCGTGTCCGTCCCCACCATGAAATCATACTGCTCGAACACATACTTCTTACAGGCGATATTCGGAGATGAAAGGAGTCTCTTCAGGACATCGTTGTAGTCACCCGGTTCAGGAAGCGTAGACGGCTCAAATCCTGCGAGCTTTTCGATATATTCGGGTTTCCGGCTCTTTCTGACGTATACCGGGGCACCCTCACCGAGGGCAAGGGTCTTCGACGGAATCTCCGCTTCCACTTTTCCATGACGACTTATTCGCAAGAGGCCGCTGTTCGTTACTTTTCCGACGACCTCAGCGTTTAAATCCCATTTGGAGAATATCTTCTTTATCGCCTTCTCATCTTCCGGTTTGATGACAACAAGCATCCGCTCCTGCGATTCGGAAAGCATTATTTCATACGCCGACATATCCGATTCGCGGAGGGGCACGAGGTCGAGGTCCACGTCCATTCCCGTACCAGCCTTCGCGCTCATCTCGGAAGTCGAGCAGGCGATTCCGGCCGCACCCATGTCCTGTATTCCCACTACGAGGCCCGCCTCTATCGCTTCAAGGGTTGCTTCGAGGAGGAGCTTCTCGGTAAACGGATCACCGACCTGCACCGAGGGCCTCTTGGCCTCGGACGCTTCCGAAATATCTTCCGATGCGAAAGTGGCCCCGTGGATCCCGTCCCTCCCCGTCGAAGAGCCGACTATCATCACCAGGTTTCCGACCCCCTTGGCCGCCGCCTTTGCGACTCTGTCGTGTCTTACGATGCCGACAGCCATGGCGTTCACGAGCGGGTTCTCGTCGTAACATTCATCGAAGTAGACCTCACCGGCTACGGTCGGTACCCCGAAGGCGTTGCCATAATCGGCAATCCCCTTGACGACGTTTTCCAAGAGATACTTCACGCGCGAAGCGTCAGGATTACCGAAGCGAAGGGAGTCGAGCGCGGCAACGGGGCGGGCACCCATCGTGAAGATGTCCCGCAGGATTCCGCCTACTCCCGTCGCGGCACCCTGGTACGGCTCGACCGCACTCGGATGGTTGTGGCTCTCGATCTTGAATGCGACGGCGAGACCGTCACCTACGTCAACCAGACCAGCGTTCTCTTCCCCCGCACCAACCAGCAGACCCTTGCCTGCACGAGGCAACTTCTTCAGCTGGAGAATCGAGTTCTTGTAACTGGCGTGCTCCGACCACATAACCGAGAAAATTCCGAGCTCTGTGTAAGTGGGTACGCGGCCGAGTATTTCCTTTATCTTGTCAAATTCTTCAGGAGTCAGCCCCATCTGTCGGGCAGATTCCAGGTCAGCTTGTATATTCATTGTACGGGACCAATCAGTGTTCTTGCAATTTTCTCAAAGATATCCGGACGCAAGTTGATAGCCGCGAGCAGCGACAAAATGATTAACGAAAATACGATAACAAATGCGTAGCTCTTTCGCCTGGAAACGCGTCCTCTTTTCCCAGACGCCGCTTTCATCATACCGCGCCATCCGCAATCTGCGCACCTGAAAGGTCTGAGCCCGAACAACTTCAGAGAAACCTCTCTGAAACCGCGGCTGCGGCTCCGATGCAGTCTCGCAGAGCTGCAGTTAGGACATAGAAGCTTAGCCATGATGTAGCCTGAGTTAATTTACAAAAAAAATGCCCCGTATTCACGGGGCATCACAACCGGTGCTTGAGGACGATCTTCGTCCTTTTCCAAGTATTGGACTTCTAACTCAACGGCTCGTGTCTTGGAACACCCGCAATGCGCGCTGCAAAGCGGCACCGTTGACCTTCGGCCACAGGACGACACCCGACGGGGCGAGAATTATCGAGCTCGGCACCAAAGAAATCGGAACTATGGGGATGTTTGAGCCGAACCTCTGGTTTATCGCCTGGATAAACGTGTTCGCAATATAGGCATACCCCTGGGAGGTCGGATGTACGCCGTCAAGACCGAAGAAGCCGCCCGTTATGTATGCGTTTGTCAGGTCGACTCCCTCTGCAATGTATCCGGTTTTGGCAAACTCGTTGAAAAGGGTATACGCATCCACCAAGGCGACACGATCCGAGTGGCTGGCAGCAAAAGCGCCTATCGCCTGATTGTATCCCTGGATCGCCTGCTCGGTTACGCCAATCTCGTATGAATCAAGAACATACTGACTGGGAAGAGGCCTGCCGGTGCCTCCGACGGCAGTGGGAATCCCGACTCCGGCTTCCAGAGAATCCATTGCAGTCAATAGAACAAAATCCTTTGTGGGATCGGCCGGACCGGCATACAGATTCCCGCTGGCGTCATGCCTCTCGACAATAAGCGGTATCGGCTGTCCGGTCTGCGGGTTCAGCACGGGCTGCTGGGTCGCCGGGTTCACGACGACCGCGGGCACTGTCGTAAACAGCGGAATTGCGGCAACATCGGGGATGTTCGCGACGACAAACTTGGCGTTCGGAGCTCCCGCCAGCAGGGCGCCCATCACCTGGTTGTACAGGCCCGTAAAGGTTGCAACGTCTGTCGGGCCGGTTCCCGGGCCGAGCGTCCCCACAGTTCCGCCGGACGTTGCGTAACCCAGGACATCGTTCGCACCTATCCAAACACTCATGAATGTAGGATGAAGCGCGAGGGCCTGAGCAACCGGACTGCTGCCAAGTGCAGGACTTCTGAGGACTATCTGGAAAAACGGGTTGTCCCTCGGCGGGCCCGCTTTGGCGGCAAAGCTCGAAGTGTCAATCATATCGTACAGAACCGCGCCGGGGATGCCGAGGTTATTATACGGGCGAGCCAGAGCCGAGTTGATAGGCGCTCCGCCTGCAACAGGGTCTTCCCCTATCACCGGTCCGGAAAGGTTAAGGATCTTCATCCGCCCCCCGACTCCGGGGTCACTTATGAGCGGCTGTTCAAATTGAGTGACTCCAGCTTCTTTCGCAATCTCGGCAGGAAAGCTGTACTCCTGGGCTGTTTCGTACAGAGCCCCACCCTGATAGCCCGCGGTCAATGAATTCCCCAACGAGACAAACATTGAGAAGTCCACCGAACCGTTTGAGGGCGGATTCACGACACTCGACTTCTTGTAATCACCGCACGACGCTACCAGAACTGCAACCACTGCTACAGCGAGGGCGGAAACAATCTTGGAACGAACACTCTTCATTTTTTTGTTCCTATCGCTTTTTGTTTGAGGGCAACTACAGTCTGTAACTCAAATCGATGCCGATCAGGTTTGCTGTCGTATTATAAGTTCCGTTGAATCCGTCGGCAGAATTCGTTATGGTGCGCTGCTTGAACGGAAGGAACATGTACGATGCATCGACAGCAAAGTGATTGGTCAAATTGACACCGACTCCGACGTTGAAGCCGATTTCGTCGGCATCAGGCAGCATCGGAGACTCGTAGGCATCCGGCACGGCATTCTTGTCGTAGAACACCCCTGCGCGAAGGGCCCACATCTTGTCCAAGTTGTACTCGCCGCCGACGCGTATAGCATAAGTGTTGACGTAGTCGCCTATGATAGATGTATTCTGCTGAAGTGTGGTTTGAGTCTGGAAACTGATATCGAGCTGCTTGTATACGCTCCAGTATATATATTGATAATCGGCCTCGAGGGAGTAGTTCTCCCCCTTGTAGGCTACTCCGAGGTACCAGTTTGCGGGAAACGGAAGGGACGTCGAGACGCTTCCACCGGGAAGCTCGCCGGCAAGAACCCCCGCATCCGAGAAAGTCACGTTTCCGTTGTCTGTCTTGAATTCGATCTTGCTCCTGTAAGAGAACCCGATCGAGATATTGTCCGTCGGTTTCAACATCACCCCGAAATTGTACCCCGTTCCCTTCGCATCGCCTTTCATATCAATGAACGGAGTGATCGGGTTTCCGGAAGCATCGCTGAACGGAGTCGGATTATACTTCTGCAGAAGAACGTTGCCGAGCGCGTAATCAAACCCGACACCGACCGAAATGAAATTCCCATACTCATAGGAGACGGTCGGATTGATGTTGAAGGACTGAAGGTTGATCTTGGTTATCAGGAATCGGCCGACCCAGTCCCGGGGCCAGTCTGTACCCAATCCATCGGGAGTGAACACCCCGACGCCTGCAGCAAAGCCGTTGTTGAAGTTGTAGCTGACATAAGCGTTTGGAGGGAAAAATGAAATGGAGTTCATTTTCCACTCTGTGTTGTCAGGGTAAGGGCCTGTGAACGTGGTGTTGGGGAGGATAAGCGTGCCGCCAAGCATGACGTTAAGCCCCTTCACATAACTCAAGCCCGCAGGATTGAAGTAGATCGCAGAAGCATCCCACGCACGAGCAACAAAGGCCCCCCCCATCGAAACCGCTCGTGCACCATGTTCGTTTAGCTGATATCCACCGGCAAACGCCGTAGACACAGACATGAGGGCTATTCCCACAAATGTTATAGCTTTCTTATTGAAGCAAGCCACAAGCACCTCCTTTTTAATTTTTACGACGGGCTATTTTAAGCGATGCAAAACAGAAAGTCAAATTGCCCGGCTCCGAAATCTACACTTTACGGGACAGATTCCATAGTGCTGCCGAGAGACTTCACCATGCGGATCCATCAATTGAAGCGGAAAACTGCTAGGAGAACATCAGGCATGAGCTTGTTCGAGCGACCGCCGGCAATTATTTTGTTGTCACCTAAAGAAAGGAACCCACAATGGAGATCAAAGGAAAAACCGTCCTTGTTCTTGGCGGATGGGGCTTGGTGGGCTCTGCAATCTGCCGAAAACTCGTTCCGGAAAAACCGGACAAGATTGTTGTTTCTTCCCTTCTCAAATCAGAAGCACTTCAAGCCGTTGAACAACTGCGGCATGAATATCCGGATCACAATCCGGATTTTTTCGTTCCGTATTGTGGCAACATATTTGTCCGCGAGGAATTCAAAGACCTGTCACGTGAGGAGATACTAACGGCGCCCGAGCGGAGGCGCGCGCTCATAAACGACACGCTGGGAGAACTGTCTGAGGAAATTCTGAAGTCCAGCACTATCTATAATTTGCTCACAGATTACCGTCCGGAGGTAATCATTGATTGCATCAATTCCGCAACCGCTATTGCATATCAGGACCAGTTTCAGTCGAGCCGCTCGTTAGTAAAAGAGCTCGACAAGGCCAGGAGGGAGTCTTCGGCAGTAACAGATCAGCTGTTCGATTCGATCGAAAGGATGCTGTGCACGTTATATACTCCGCAGCTAATCAGGCACGTTCAGGTATTATACCGGTCGATGCACGATGCGGGCACGAAGATCTATGTCAAGATAGGAACCAGCGGCACGGGCGGGATGGGGCTGAACATACCGTACACCCACAGCGAGGAAAAACCCAGCAGTGTACTACTCAGCAAATCAGCCGTCGCGGGTGCACACACGCTGCTCATGTTCCTGATGGGACGAACTCCGGATGCCCCGATAACGAAGGAGATCAAACCGACCGCCGCGATAGCCTGGAAGCGCGTTGCCTTCGGGGAGATAATGCGCCGCGGGAAACCGATCCTTTTGCAGGATTGCACTCCTGATGATCCGTATGTAATTGGGGATAATCTCGAGCTCAAGACTGCCAGCAAGACCAGGAAGACCGACAAACCGATGCGCTCGGTCTTCATTGATACGGGTGAAAACGGCCTGTTCTCACGTGGCGAATTCCAGGCCATCACAACTCCCGGTCAGATGGAATACGTAACTCCCGAGGAGATTGCCGAAGATGTGATTTTCGAAATTAAAGGCGGGAACACGGGACACGACATCATCAATGCGCTGGATAACGCAACTCTTGCCCCTACATACCGTGCAGGATACCTCTTCCATTCAGCGTTTTCCAGGATGCGCCAGCTTGAAAAGGAACACAATGTCGACAGTGTGGCGTTCGAGCTTCTCGGCCCGCCGCGGCTCTCCAAGCTTCTGTATGAGAGCTACCTTCTGTCGAAGCGGTATGGAGGCTTCGACGCGGTGGAAAAAGTCTCGTCAGAAGAAATGTCGAAGGAACTGTTTGAGATGGTGAAGGCCGATGAGAAGCTGCGTTCTGAGATAATATCGATCGGAATTCCGATCCTCCTCCCGGACGGGAAGAGTATGCTCAGGGGCGAAGACATAAAAATACCTCCGTTCAGGGGCGAGATGGTTCTTCCCGCAAGTCAGAAAGCGATAGACGCCTGGGCGCATGACGGCTGGGTTGACCTGCGGGTCAAGAATATGGCGCTGTGGAGAAGCAGGTTCCGCGAGATAAGGAAGATGACCGAGCCGATCCCCCTGGGGGAGACGAGCTCTCGCTTCATCTACACGAACGATTACTGGGACAATTTTGAGACGATCGAGCCCGGGAAGATAGTCGGCTGGATTTTTTCTTACGAGGAAAAGGGCCTGAGGATGAAAGCCTAAGGAAAGTCAAAGGTAAAAAGTCAAAAAGGCAAAACAAGGCTGAAGGGCGAAAGGTCAAGGGCCAAAGGCCAAAAGCAATGGCCCGTCGGATTAGAAGGACCGGGCGTCATCGGAGAATGTGTAATGGGACTTGTTCCCGGTCGAAGCGCCTCTTCTCCTTCAGCCCTTTACCTTTAGCCCTTAGCCTTTCTTCATTCATATCGTAGAGACTCAATCGGATCAACGCTTGCTGCCTTGTAAGCGGGATATACGCCGAATACCACGCCGACAATCGAGCACACCACGAGTCCTATGATTGCCCAATCCAGGGGAAATGCTGCCTGCATATGCAGGGCTACAGCCGCGAGATTGCCCCCGACAAGGCCCAGCAGGACACCGACAATACCTCCGACCTCACAGAGGACGATCGCTTCAAGCAAGAACTGAACAAGGATATTGCTTTTCGTCGCACCGATCGACTTTCTGACACCTATCTCCCTCGTCCGTTCCGTGACGCCGACAAGCATTATGTTCATTATACCAACCCCTGCGGCGAGAAGCGCTATTGCGCTCACCACGATGGCGCCGACCCTTACGTAAAAGGTGATATGATTGAACTGTTGGATCAGCGAAGCATTGGAAATCAATTCGAAATTGTTCGGTTTCCCCGGTTCGACACCCCTGATCGCGCGTAGAATTGCTTCAGTCTGATCTTCCGTCAGTGCGAACATCTTTTGGCTTCTGGCCTGGATGTAGATATCGAGACTCCTCCATTTTCCGTAGCGGTTAAAGAAAGTGGTAATGGGGATCATCATATACGGATTTCCCTCCCCCAGCACGTTGCCCTGGTTCTTGATAACGCCGACGACCGTGTATCCTATGCCGTCGACCTTTACCTGCTGTCCAACGGGATCGGAATGCGGAAAGAGCGTCGTAGCCATATTCGGATCGATCACGCAGATAAGACGTGAAATATCAAGGTCGCTTTGAGTAATCGCCCTCCCTTGCCCTATCGGTCTGTTTTCTGCAGAAAAAATCTCGGGCGTAACACCCATCACGTCTACGTTGGGATTCGTCTGCTGCTTACCATGAGTGGCGATCATGCCTCCCTTATCGACCGTGGCGCCTACGCTCTTTGCCAGGGTAGCCCGACTCCTCAGATCGACCACTTCCTGATAGGTAAGATCCTTCCGGTTCCAATATTTTCTCCACCATCCGGGACCGCCGGCATGAAATACCGGAAACTTGGTAACCTCAAACGTATCCGAGCCGAGCGAGTTCAGCCTGCTCTCGATAGAGTCCTGCATCACTCGCATGGCGGTAGTGACGGCTATGATAGAAAACACTCCCACAACAATTCCGAGGAGAGTTAATGTGGATCTCAACTTGTTCGAGCGGATAGCCCACAATGCCATCATGAAGCTCTCCGACCATTTCGACAAAACAAAGTGCCTTCTCATTTCTTACTTCCATTAACAAAAGTTTAAAAAACCGTATATCTTTTCCCGACAAGGATTCGGGATCCATTCTCCCTTCGACACGGGTGCCCTTTGCGGCGAGTGGAACGATACGCGCATCGCGGTAGTTGATTCCTGCGAAGGTGCTGCAGCACGTACAAACTCACGTGTGATGTATACGGGTCAGGATATCCGCGACTCGTACCTTCTCATTCATACCTCAAAGCGTCCACGCAGTCGAGCTTCGATGCCCTGGAAGCAGGGACTATGCCCGATATCACCCCGACCGCCAGCGATATCACGATTCCCAACAATGCCAGAGAAACCGGCATCGCCGTCGGCAAGAACTTGTCGACGAGCATGCTTAAAGGATAGGAAAAACCAAGTCCTATAAGCCCTCCGCCGAGACAGATGAGGGAGGATTCGATCAGGAACTGGATCAGTATGGTTCGCCTTTTTGCACCTAAGGCCTTACGAATACCTATTTCCTTCGTCCTCTCCGTCACGCTCACGAACATGATATTCATGATTCCGATTCCGCCGACAAAGAGCGACAAGGCGGTCACAAAGATCCCTACCGCTCCTATTATGCCTTCAATCCGATCGAATGCATTTGTGAGGAGACTCTGCTGATTTATGGAGAAGTCATCCGGTTGGAACGGCGAAAGGCCTCTAACCTTCCTCATTATTCCGCGCAGCTGCTCCTTCGCATTGACCAGCTCTTTCGGGTTGGCGACGCGCGCTTCGATTGACGGAAAGAAGCGCCGGCCATAAATATCACGGAATTGACTTATCGGAATTATGACTTCATTGTCAAGGCTGAACATCCCCATGAAGCTCCCCTGTTTGCTCCTTACACCGATGACTCTGAACGACAACCCGTCTATCTTTATAGTTTTTCCTATAGGGTCGGTGTTCGGAAAGAGCTGAGTAGCGACGTCCGCACCGATCACAGTGACAGGCATATTTCCCCTTACCTCCATGTCGCTGAAGAAACGCCCCTCGGTAAAATCCATTTTGGCAACGTAAGCATAGTCGGCGGTTGTACCCTCGACCTGGACATTCTGGGCGGACCTGTTCTTGTATCCAATTGTCCCGAGCCTCTGTACAACCGGAGCGACAGCTGCAAAGAGAGTACCCTCATTCTTGATTTGGTTTACATAGTAAACATGTATCCTGCGGCGGTCCCGGTATTTCCACCACAGGCCGTGGCTCAGCCAGGGCCACTTTTGTACGTAAAGCACATCCGCACCGATCGAAGATATGCTGTTGTTGAATGCCTGATTGAGGCCGTCGATGGCAGAGCCCATCAGAGTAACAGAGACTATCCCGATGATGATGCCGAGCATTGTGAGTACGGCTCTCACTTTATTGGCCATGAGTGCCGAAAGCGAGAGTTTCAAACCTTCTTTGATTTCCAAACCTAAAGTCATCTGGATGCTTCCTTTTCTTTGCCAAAAGCAGCAGTCGATTCATCCGTGGTCGGAATCGCTGCAAAGCCGTCTTCAGTTCCCATTAGAAGAGTCCCGGTAATACTTCAACGCTTGGGCACAGCTCAAGGTTTCGCGAAGACAATCTTCGCTGTGCTGGTCGCTTCGAATTGGATTCCGAAAAGATGGATATCTCTTCGAAAGAAGAGGTCAGTCCGTCTATTAGTGCTTCGGCAATCATTTTAAATGGTTCTTCTGCATAAAGAGAGGAGAGCCCGGAAGAGCTCCCACTCGTTTAAAATACTACTATTTCACTACAGCTTCATTTCATTGACAGGTCAAACGTTGTGTCCTGCAAGCACCTATTCGTACCTCAAGGATTCAATCGGATCCACGCTAGCCGCCTTGTAAGCGGGATAGACCCCGAAGGTCACCCCGACGAGCGAACAGACAACAAGGCCGATGAGAGCCCAGTCAACCGGAAAGACGGCTCGCAGATTCAGGGCAAGTGCCGCGAGATTGCCTCCGATCAAGCCGAGCAGGATGCCGACGATACCTCCGACCTCGCAGAGCAGGACGGCTTCCAGCAGGAATTGAAACAGGATGTTCCTCTTGGTGGCACCGACCGATTTCCTGATCCCGATTTCCCTTGTCCTCTCGGTGACTCCCACAAGCATTATGTTCATTATGCCGACACCCGCGGCTAGCAGCGCTATGGCACTCACGGCCATCGCACCGATCCTTACATAAAACGTCACCTCGTTGAATTGGCTAACCAACGAGGCATTTGAAATTATATCAAAATCATTGTCCTTTCCGGGGGGTACCTTCCTTATCGCCCGGAGTATTCCGATAGTCTGTTCCTGAGCCGCGGCAAAAGACTCCTGGTCCATCGCCTGCACATAAATGTTCATGCTCCTTTCCTTGCCGTACCTGCCGAAGAATGTCGTGATCGGGACTTCCAGATAATACTGCTGGCCGATTGTTGCGCCCTGGTCCTGGATGACTCCCACAACGGTATATCCTATTCCTCCCACTGTCACTACCGCTCCAAACGGGTCGGAACGAACAAACAAGGCTTTCGCCAGGTTTGGATCGAGGACGCAGACGTGGCGTCCTATCTCCACGTCGCTTTCGCTTATCCCTCTCCCTTCATCCATTTTTTCATTACGAGCAGCGGAAATATCTGGCGTCACGCCGAGCATGCTTACGTTCGGATTGGTCTTCTGGTCGCGGAATCTAACAATCTTCCCCCAAGTGCCGGACAGAACTCCGACGTTCTTTGCAAGCGTTGCCCTCTCCTTCAACTCCATTGCCTGCTCAAAGGTTATGTCCTTCCGATTCTTGTACTTGTCCCAGTCGGTGAAGAATGCCGGGAATTTCCGGACCATGAATACGTTCGATCCCATCGAGTTCAGCTTCGATTCGACGAAATCCTGGAGCACTCTCATAGCTGTGTTTACGGCAATGATGGAAAACACTCCCACGACTATCCCGAGCAATGTAAGACTCGAACGCATCTTGTTGGACCGCAGGGCAAACAGTGCCATCGATAGGCTCTCATTCCACTCGGAGATGATGAAGGTGTTATTCATATCTCGGTGCCTCCGCAGCGCCCCTCAAGGTGTTTCTCGGCAGCAACGACACAGGCCGCCTCAACATGAGTCTTTGTAAGAACGTCTTCAGTTATTACACTAGCCCGGAATCTACTCATACCGCAGTGCCTCAACGGGATCAAGTTTGGACGCCCTCAGCGCGGGAACCATGCCTGAAACCACGCCGACGACCAGTGAGATAATTATAGCGGCGAAGGCAATCGAGACAGGCATCGATGTCGGGAGGAAATTGTCCAGAAGCTCACTCAGCGGATATGAAGCCGCAAGGCCGAGGATCCCGCCCCCGAGGCAAATGAGCGTCGACTCTGTCAGAAATTGCATCAGAATTGTCCTCTTTTTCGCACCAAGTGCCTTTCTTATGCCTATCTCCTTGGTTCGTTCGGTCACACTGACAAACATGATGTTCATTATCCCTATCCCTCCCACAAAGAGCGAGAGCGCCGTCACGAACAATCCGATTGCACCCACATAAAAAATCATTTGATCAAAAGCATTGGTGAAAGCGGTCTGTTGGTTTATCGAGAAGTCATCCTCTTCGAACGGTGTAAGGCCTCTGACCTTGCGCATCAGACCGCGCAGTTCCTCCTTCGCATTGTCCAGCTCGACATCCGGAGCAGCACGCACGCTTATGGTTGCCGAGAACCGGGTTCCGAACATTCTCTCGAACTGACCGATCGGGATGTACACCACATTATCAAGGCTGAACATCCCCAGGACGCTTCCCTGCGTACTCCTGACTCCAATCACGCGAAACGGAAGGCCGTTTATCTTTATTGCCTTTCCTACAGGATCCCGGTTGGGAAACAGGAGATTTGCCACGTCTTTGCCGATAACGGCTACAGGCCGGTTCCCTCGGGATTCTTCCTGCGTAAAAAATCTTCCTGCGTCAAAATCCATCTTGGTCACGTAGGGATAATCGGCAGTCGTTCCGTCGACGTCGACATTGTTTGCCACCTTGCTTCCGCACTTCACTTTGCCACTCCTATCGACTTCAGGCGCAACCGCGGCGACGAGGGTCGCCTCCTTCCTTATTCTATCAGCATACTCGATCTTCAGCGGCTTACGGTTGCGATATTTCCACCATTCGCCGCCGCCGAATCCCCACTGCCATTTGTCGACGTAGAGGACATCCGCCCCCATGAACGCGAAACTCTTGTTGAACTCCCTTGTCAGGCCTTCGATCGCGGCTCCCATCAGAGTCACGGACACCACGCCTATAATGATCCCGAGCATCGTCAGGACCGCGCGCCCTTTATTCGCCATCAGGGCAGTAAAGGACAGCAGGAACCCTTCTCTGAATTCAATTCCGAAAGTCATGGCTCCATCCTCTCCTCCGTGGGAACTGCACGGGGTACCTCTCTTTCCTGGACCGGTAGTCCACAGTTCTCGGGCTGTAACCGTCCGAGCGGAAAGGAAAAAGGTCACCGGGCAAACCATGGGCGTCAAAACCGCAACCGATGACTTCACCTGGATTCAGCAGTCGTGCAATCAAAGACCCTATCTCCATTCGCAAGAGTAATTTTCAACCAAAAGGTATCGGAATATCCTGCTTCGCGTTATCTCAACCTGATGAATCACGCTTTGAGCGGGACCGCCTTTCAATCAAATTTCCGGTTCCCCACCCCTCAAACTCCGCGGCGACTTTCTACATCAGCCGCGTGGCAGGGCAAGTTACCCTGAAACCGTAAGGCCGGCTACAAGTCGTAAGATTGCTGGTACTTCGGCCTTCATCCTCGCATTGCTGGGTCTTACACCATTACTCGTATCTCAATGACTCAATGGGGTCGACACTTGCCGCCTTGTACGCCGGGTAGACGCCAAACGTCACCCCCACGATTGAACAAACTACCAATCCTATCACCGCCCAGTCCAGCGGGAAAGCGGCGTGCATATGAAGGGCGAGCGCCGCCAGGTTGCCTCCTATCAGACCGAGCAGAATGCCTACGACGCCTCCGACTTCGCAGAGCACGATAGCCTCGAGCAGAAACTGCGTGAGAATGTTGCGCTTCGTTGCACCCACAGACTTTCTGACTCCGATCTCGCGAGTCCGCTCGGTCACCCCAACCAGCATTATATTCATAATGCCCACACCCGCAGCGAGAAGCGCAATTGCACTTACCACGATCGCACCGATCCTTATGTAGAAGGTCATCTGGTTGAACTGATCGATCAGCGACGCATTGGTGGTCATCTCAAAGTCATCGTCCTTCCCGGGAGGCACGCCGCGGATAGCACGGAGAATTGACTCGGTCTGTTCCTGGGCCGCCTGGAAGTCCTTTTGGCTGACGGACTGGACATATATGTCGAGACTTCTCTCTTTTCCATACCTGGCGAAGAAAGTGGTAATGGGAACGATCATATACGGCGAGCCGCTTCCGACAACGTTGCCGACATCTTTGATGGTGCCGACAACGCGGTAACCGATGCCGTCTACTTTCACGGTTGCGCCGATCGGATCCGAATGCGGGAAGAGGTTCTTCACCAGATTGGGGTCTATCACACAAGCGAGCCTGCCGATCTCCAGGTCGCTTTGGCTGATCGCTCTTCCTTCGCCTATCTGCTTGTTCTGGGCAGCGAAAATGTCGGGAGTAACTCCGATGATATCGACGTTGGGGTTTGTGTTTTGGCCCTTATAGGTTACTATCTTTCCGCCTCTGTCAGCTTCGGCGCCTACACTGCTCGCGAGCGTCGCGCGTTCCTTCAGTTTGAGTACCTGCTCATAGGTCAAGTCCTTCCGGTTCCTGTATTTCCGCCACCAGCCCGGCCCGCCGGCATGAAAGACCGGAAACTTTGTAATCATGAACACATTGGAGCCGAGGGAGTTCAATTCGCTTTCGATATTGTTCTGCAATACCCGCATGGCCGTCGTAACGGCAATGATCGAGAACACTCCGATCACTATTCCGAGAAGCGTCAGAATCGAGCGCAGTTTGTTCGAGCGGATTGCCGCGAGAGCCATCAAGAAACTCTCGGACCATTCAGACCAAAGAAATGTTCTATTCATGTTCTACTCTCGATCCCATAAGCCCTCTATGTTTTGCGAAATTCATGAGTGTAGACACTCCATGTCGACATCACCTCTCCCTGGCCCTCTCCTGGCAGGAGAGGGGGACGGAAGCCATTCCATCCTCCCCGCGTAGCGCAGGATTACAAGAGGGGTGAGCCTTCTTTTCAAGTTTGATTTCTCTAAACTGCATCTATTTCCGCTCTTTCAACTACAGCCGGTTTCGGTAATCCAACGACCTTACCTCTCCCTGGCCCTCTCCTATCAGGAGAAGGAACAAACGCCATCCCATCCTCCCCTGTAGGGGAGGATTACAGAAGGGGTGAGTCCTACTCATCACCATGAAGGCATTCAAGTATCTTCTGTACAACTCCGCCGGTATTCGTCAAAATATCCTTGTTGGTAAACCGCAACACGGTTAACCCTCGACTCCGTAGAAACCGGTCTCTTTCAGCGTCGTGCTTCAGGCCGACCTTGCTAGCGTGTTGACTTCCGTCAGCTTCGATTACTAATCTGGCGCTCAAGCAAGCGAAGTCACAGAAAAACGGTCCTTGAGGTACTTGACGACGAAAATGAACGCCAAGCTGATTTCTTCGGAGTATCGACCAGAGTTTCCTTTCTGCGCTGGTCATCGTAGAGCGGAAAGCCTTTGCCTTCCCAATACTCCCCTTCGGATAGCTCAACCTGTAGTCTGTCATTTTCAGCCTTTGACCTCACCTCTCCTCGTCCCTCTCCTGCCAGGAGAAAGGACGGAAGCCATTCCATCCTCCCCGCGTAGCGCAGGATTACAGGAGGGGTGAGCTTTCATTTCGACTTACTCATAACGCAGGGCATCCACCGGGTCGAGCTTCGAAGCCCTCGACGCCGGAATAATGCCGGAGACCACGCCGACCGCAAGCGATATCAATATCCCTATCAAGGCCAGAGAAATCGGCATCGAAGTGGGGAGAAACTTGTCGACAAGCATGCTCAACGGATATGAGAAAGCAAGGCCGATCAGCCCGCCCCCCAAACAGATCATAGACGATTCGATCAGGAATTGAACAAGGATCGTCCGCCTTTTGGCCCCAAGAGCCTTCCGTATTCCGATCTCCTTCGTCCGCTCAGTGACGCTGACAAACATGATGTTCATTATCCCGATTCCTCCTACGAACAGAGACAGCGCCGTAACAAATATTCCTACGCCGCCGATGATATTCGCGATCTTCTCGAACGCATTTGTCAGAAGATCCTGCTGATTTATGGAAAAATCATCCTCTTGAGCCGGGGCAAGACCGCGGATCTTCCTCAGGATCCCCCTGAGTTCTTCTTTGGCATCTTCCATATCATTTGGATTGGCGACGCGAGCCTCTATCGTGGGATGGAAATGCTTACCATAGATATGCTGGAACTGACCCACAGGTATGATCACCTGGTTGTCGAGACTGAACATTCCCAGAAAACTTCCCTGCTTGCTTCTCACACCTATGATCCTGAACGGCAGACCGTTGACTTTGACCATTTTCCCGACCGGGTCCTGATTCGGGAAAAGTTGATCGGCAACATCCGAGCCTACTATGGCAAGCGGCCTGTCTCCGCGCGATTCGACGTCGGTGAAGAATCTTCCCTCGGAGAAATCCATCTTGGCGACATAGGCCAGCTCGGAGGTCGTTCCCTCCACCTGTACATTATTTGCGGTGCGATTCTCATACTTGATTGTGCCCATCCTGCCGACAACCGGGGCGACCGCCGCCAGCAGCGTGGCGTTCTGTCTGATCTTAGCCGCATACTCGATTTTCAGGTCCTGGCGGTTGCGATATTTCCACCATTCCCCGTGACTCATCCACGGCCATTTTTGTACATAAAGGACATCGGCGCCGATTGAGGCGATACTCTCGTCGAACGCCCTGCCAAGCCCCGTGATTGCCGCCCCCATCAGAGTTACCGAAACTATCCCGATGATTATCCCAAGCATCGTGAGCACAGCTCTGATCTTATTGGCCCTGAGTGCGGCAAAAGAGAGCTTGAATCCTTCCTTGAATTCAGCCCCAAAGGTCATGCCTGCACCTTATCTGCCGGATGGCTCATCTTTACCTTCCCGTTCTTTGCGATCGGAAGGTCGCTCTCGATCATGCCGTCTTTAATTCGAATTATTCTCTTTGCATGCTCCGCAATGTATTCTTCGTGCGTAACCAGAATAATCGTGTTGCCTTTATCATACAGCTCTTCGAAAAACGTCATAATTTCGTCGCCGGTTTTTGAGTCGAGGTTTCCTGTCGGTTCGTCGGCAAGTATGATAGAAGGGTTATTGATGAGGGCTCTGGCGATGGCGACGCGCTGACGCTGTCCGCCCGAAAGCTCGTTAGGCTTGTGGTGAACGCGCTCTCCGAGCCCAACCATTTCAAGAGTAGCCTTCGCCCTCTCTTTTCGTTCCGACACAGGAACACCGCTGTATATCAGAGGCAGCTCGACATTATGGAGCGCATCTGAACGAGGTATCAGGTTAAAGGTTTGGAACACAAATCCGATTCCCTGGTTGCGAATTTTGGCGAGTTCATTGTCGTCCATGTCGCTGACGTTGGTCCCGTCGAACAGATACAGCCCGCTCGTGGGCGTATCCAGACATCCGAGAATGTTCATCAGGGTCGTTTTGCCGGAACCGGACGGCCCCATTATAGCGACGTATTCACCGCGTTCAATCGAAAGCGAGATTTCATTGAGAGCCTGGACCTGTACTTCGGCACCCATGTCGTACACTTTGTTCACTTTGACGAGCTCAATAACGTTCATGATTATCCTCCGACAGCCTTCATTGCGACCATTTTGTTGTTTTCTACTCTAACCTTGGACCCGTCGTTGAGTTCCCTGCTTATAGCCACGAAGCTCCCGCTAACGACTTCCTCATCTGCCTTCAAACCCGAAGTTATCTCGACAAAGTTGTCGTCGCTGATCCCCCGCTTCACCGGTACGGCTTTTGCGACGCCGCTATTGACGACAAAAACAACCTCCTGCTCACTGCGGTTGCCCGCGCCGGCCATCTTTGTATTACCGGGTTTACCTTTGCTCCCTTCTGCCGCTTTCAACGACCTCACGGTCACGCTCTGGATGGGTACAGAGAGAACGTCGTGATGAGTAGCGGTCTGGATATCTGCTGTCACGGACATCCCGGGCTTCAGATTATATTCGGCAGGATCAAGCACCCTTATCTTCACGAGGAAATTCGTAACCTGGTCCTGGGTACCCGCACCGGTAGTCGTGCCCGAGGTTGCAATCTGGTAGACAATTCCTTTGATCTTCTTATTCGGAAGCGCATCGACGGACAGAATCGCCGTGTCTCCGACGGCAACCAGAACCACATCATTTTCGTCAACGTTCACCTGAGCTTCCATGGTGTTCATGTTGGCAATGTCCATGATTTCGGTACCGCTAGTAAAATTAGTTCCCAGGACCGTCTCCCCGAGTTTGGAGTTCAAGACGGTAACTACGCCGTCCATCGGAGACTTAATCGTCGTTTTGTTGAGCGCATCCTGATTGAGGCCGACTTGTGCCCTCGCCTGCTCGACATTTGCCTGCGCGGATTCGTACGAGGCTTTGTCGACCTCGTACGTGGTCTTTGCGGTTTCCAAGTCCTGCTGGCTCATCAACTTCTTGGCATAGAGTTCCTGCGCACGCTTGTATGTCGATGTGGCGTTAGAAAGATTAGCCTTGGCGAGTTGTTCTTGACCCATTGCTGATTGTAATTGGGCTTCGCTTGTTTGAAGCTGGGCGATATATTGATCAGGTTTGATTTTCACGATCACCGATCCCTTGGTAACTTTCTGCCCTTCCACGACGGGCAGGTCGACGATTTGGCCGGAGACCTCCGGGTTGATTGCCACAATGTCCTTAGGTTCCACCTGACCGGAAGCCGTGACAACCTGCGTGATCGTCCGCCGCGCAACCTTTTCTGTTTGGACGACGATCACCGGCTCCTTCTTGCCGCCGATGACTATGGCAGCTACCAGAATCACCAATAGTAGCCCCGCTGTCGATAGAATGAAAACTCTCTTTTTCTTCTTACTTTTTGCCATTATTCGCCTCAGTAATTTATTGTTCCGATAGCATATTCAACTTGTTGTTTGGCCTGTATATAAGAGTAGGCGGCAATAACCCGATTTGACAAATCCTGTGTATATAACGCGCTGGCGGTCAGCACGTCCAGCAACGTCGCACTTCCAATTTTGTACTTTTCCTGATAGGTTTCAAGATTGATCTTCGCATACACGACGGCATTCACCGCGGCCTCATAGCCCTTTTCCTGCGCGTGAAGATTGAGCAAAGCCTGATACACATCCAGCTGTACCTGACGACGGGTGTTCTCAAGGCTCTGTTGTGCAGACTTCACACCAACGTCCGCCACTTGAATATTTGTCTGGGTCTGGAAGCCGTTGAAAATCGGAAGCGAAAGACTGAGTCCGCCGTAGAAACTCCTGTTCTGATTGACCTCCGATGTCTGGGGTCCATTTATTCCATAGTTCGCAAAGGCACTTATTGTCGGAGAATATGCTGCCTCGGCAATGCTTAACTGGGCTTTTGCAGCATTGAGGCTCTGTGTTGCCGCCTCGTAGTCCGGACGGGATTGTAGAGCCCTTTCTGTCAACATGGCAGCACTACTGTATTCCTCATTTATCCGGGTGAACTGAGTCGTATCGATCTCGCTGCTAATTTCAGGATCCACAAAATCCACACTGTCACTCACGGGAATCCCGAGATAATACTTCAGATTAGCCTGAGCCAGATCATAAGCATTCTTCTGCTGTACAAGGCTATACTCGTCGTTGCTGACGGTAGCTTGCTGCTGATATACATCTGCAAGGGAGGCAGAGCCGACGGCATTTTGTTCTTTTATGCTTTCCAGCTGCTGCTGGTCTCTCTTGAGATTGTCCTCGCTTATCTTCAGTTGATCGCGTGCATTGAAAACCAACAGGTAGTCCGTGGTCGCCGTGCTGATCACGGTCTGTTTTGAACGTTTGTAAGTCAAGTCCGCCGATTTGCTCGAGGAGTTTGCTTGATTCACTGTGGCATAGTTTGCGAAGCCATTGAACAGCGTGTAGTTCGCGCCTACACTTGCTGAATACCTGCGGGATATAGATGTCGCTGTCAAGGGAATCAAGACGCCGCCGACGTTAACACCGCTCTGAATGCTATTGTATTGGTATGAGAACTGGCCGTCCGCACTGGCACTTGGAAGAAGGCCCCCGTACGCGGTCATCACCCTAGCATCCTGATTCTCAGCCTGAAACTTCGATTGGAGTAAGGTCGAGTTCCTCTGCATGGCAATACCGATGCACTGCTGGAGACTCAACTGTTTCGGAATATTTCCCTGTTGCCCGAAAGCAATAGGGGCGAGCACAAAAAAGACACTAATAGCCACTAGTCTCTTGTACATTGAACAACTCCTCAGAATTTGAAGTAAAAACAGCGTTTAATTATGCCTCTTTAGTTTAGACGGACAAACCATGAGACTGTTTCATCTCCCAGTCAACAATTTTAAGCGATTTGACTTCAGGTATTCGACTGCGGCATGATGATCGTTGGGTATAAGTCCGTCAAGGACTGCGCTCTCAACAGCCTTCTTTAGGACGCCGACCTCTTTGCCCGGTTTAATACCGAACATTTCCATTATCTCGTTTCCGTTGACCGGAGGTTTCCAGTTCCTGATGCGATCTTTCTCTTCCACTTCTTTCGCTCGCAGTTCGACCATGTCATAGTTGCGCGTATACTCGGCGATCAGGTCCTTGTTCCGGCTGGTGATATCCGCGCGACAAAGCTTCATCAGGTCTTCGAAATCCTCACCGGCTTCGAAAAGAAGCCTTCTGACAGCGGAGTCAGTGACCCCCTCAACTGCCAGTGCCATCGGCCTGAGATGCAGGCGAACGAGTTTCTCCACGTATGGAAGCTTCTCCATGGGCTGTCTCATCCGTTGAAAGATTCTTTTCATCTTTCGCGCGCCGATCTCATCGTGTCCGTGAAACGTCCAGCCCACCCCTTCTATGAACTTTTTCGTCTCCGGCTTCGCTATATCATGCACCAGTCCGGTGAAGCGCAGCCAGACATTGTCGGTGACACGTGCGAGATTGTCAACGACACTAACCGTATGGAGAAATACATCTTTGTGATGATGGTCCTGTCTCTGTTCGATCCCGGGCATGTCGCTTATTTCAGGAAAGACGATCTTCATTACCCCGGTGTCCTGCATCAGCCTCAGCCCGATCGATGGCCTCTGGGCCGACAGAATCTTCATGAACTCGTCTGTAATCCTCTCCTGGGAGACGATGCGAAGCCTCTCTTTCATGTTAATGATCGCTTCGCGGACCCGGCGGGAAATGGTGAAGTCAAACCGGCACGCAAAACGTATAGCCCGCAAGATTCTGAGCGGGTCTTCGTTGAACGTCTCCTTCGGATCGAGCGGCGTTTCTATCGTCTTCTTCGAGAGGGCATCCAGCCCGCCGAAAGGGTCCACTAACTCACCGGTGGTCACTCCAGTCGTGCCGGGCAGAACCTTGTTTAGGCTGACGGCCATAGCATTTATCGTGAAATCGCGTCGGGAAAGGTCCTCTTCAAGAGTAGCCTCCTGGACGTGCGGCTTTCTGGATTGCGCGTCGTAGTTCTCCTTCCGCGCACCGACGATCTCCAGTTTCACAGGTTCCTTCCCGGCCTCCGAAATTCCCTCAGCAGGCCGTATCGTCATTTGAGCTGTCCGGAATCTCTCGAATACTACCAGCCCTGTTGCTCCCAGTTCCCGCTCTGCCGCTCTGGAGAACGAAATAGGATCTCCGATCACCATTACATCCAGGTCTTTGTTCGTGTTTCCCAGGATTAAATCCCGCACATAACCTCCGACTACAAAGGCTTGTATGCCGAGCTTGTCGGCAAGCTCTCCAATTCTCACAAGAATCGGATCATTTATGTTCAATGTTTTCACTCTACTCATCTGTTATGATAATATGCTCGCTGCTCGCAAAAATGAGGCATAGCACACACAGGACTATCAACGTTATACTATTCGTCAAAAATTCAAAAGCTTTTTCGATTCTTCGATCTGCTTGATGATTGAGTCCGCCACTACAAGGACTTTCGTTGCCTCTTCCGGACTAACGGCAGTCGGTGCATCGTCGATTATGCTCTTCACAAAGAGCTCTAGCTCCATTTTCAGTGAGTTCACCTGAGGAGGCTCCGGCTGCTCGTAAGTGACAACGCGTGCCGAGTCTCCGACACCGATTGTGCCTAGGTTGAACCCGGCTGCTCCAGGTTGATCCGGTTTGAGGGCTCGGTAGACCTCAGCCATCCCCTCTGCAAAATCTATGGATATATATGTATCTCGCTGGAAGAGCCTCATTTTCCTCATCGGATGCTGCGAGATTCTGCTCGACGTGAGATTTGCTACCGCTCCGTTCTCGAACCTGATTCTCGCGTTCGCTATGTCGACTGTATCAGATATTACTCCGACCCCGCTCGCGTCGATACTGGTAACAGGGCTCTTCACAAAACTCAGTATGAGGTCTATGTCATGAACCATAAGGTCCAGGACTACCGCTACGTCGATTCCGCGAGGTTTGAACTGGGCAAGGCGGTGAGACTCGACAAACATCGGCTCGAGCTTCAAGTGAGAAAGCGCAAGTACCGCCGGGTTGAACCTTTCGATGTGCCCGACCTGCACTCTGACATTCTTGTCGCCAGCCAGCTTGCAGATCGCTTCAGCCTCCTCAACCGTGGAAGTAATCGGCTTCTCAATGAAGCAATGCTTGCCCTTATTGATTAGCCCTGCGGCCAATTCGTGATGGACGCTTGTCGGAGCAACGATGGAAGCTGCATCCACCGACTCCGCCAGTTCATCAACTGACCGGAAGACTCTCGTTCCTAATTCGGAAGCGATGCTCTCCGCCTTGGCGCTATCGATATCGAACACGCCGACCAGATTGGCGGCACCGATCTGACGGAGGAGACGGGCATGCGTCTGACCCAGGTGCCCGACTCCGATTACACCTATATCAACCCTGTCATTCATTTGTTTTTCCGCATTCTAATACCTGGACGAAATATTCCCGTTTGTTCTCTGTGTACCTTGCAGTAAGCAATGTCCTGCAATTCCCGGAAAGGGTATCGACCTGCGACGTCCTTTTCGCAACGTAGATAGTCGAGGAAGCCGTTCCTATTGGACTACCCACAGGAGGAGGTTCACCTTGAACAGCATAAACGATCCTGCCGAGTTTTACCGACAATTCCGCAGGCGCAAAGTTGCTTACCAGCATGGAGCTCCCTTTGACGGGCAGGATGGCGGCCACCACCTGTTCCACCGCTTCATTCTTTTCGAAACAGTCCCCTAACACGACATTCTTGAGGTAACTGTCGTTAGCGTAGAGATCACCAAAAAGGAACAACCCTACGAAAACAAAGACGAACGTATCCGCAGACACGAGCTTGACATTCCAGATAGAGGAAAAACCCTGCAAGAAGAACATCCCGAGCACGGACGAGACAATAAGCGCGAAGAGAAGATTCAGCGTAGTAGGCTGGACGATACATAACGCGCATGATGTAATCCATAACATCAGAGTATGAAAATGGGTCTTGTAGACATCGTATCTTTTCCCTTTAATCAGGTAGACAATCCCCGCTACGTCCAGTATGTTTACAACTAACAGCGGGACAATCCCTAAAAGCGACCACGTCAGATCATGATCGGCGAGAGGTATCGAGAAGAAGCCCGGACTGCCGGAATAAAAAGAATAAAGGAATACAAGAAATGCCACAACGAAGAATCCGCCCGCGGCAGAAAGGAGTCTCCGAATAACTTTGCTCCTGTCCTGAAGATTCTGAAGGAGATCGAGGACGACTATTAAAAACATGATCAGCCCGGGCAAATTGGCGGCAAAGGCGACACCGGACAGAATTCCGGCGTAGATGTACTCATTCCTATAAAGAGCCATCAGAAAGAGAGCGACGATCGTCGCTGCAATTGCAGCTGAACCGCCCGATACCGCCGCAACTACAGAAAAGGGAGAAAGGGCGACGAGAAAGAGAAACAGGAACCCCCAGAATTTCTGCCCCAGCATGTAGTTCACAAGCCTGTACAGGAGTATGAAATTCAGTATCATCAAGACCACACTTGCAGTCCGCAGGAATGTGATCGAGTGAGGCATCGCAAGCCGGTTTATCAGCCCGAAGAAGTCCCATGCCATTGAGCGATTGGAAACCAGATTGTGAAGCAACGCGGAATGAACGACATTCTGCTGCGCGACATAGGCGAACACGGCAGAAAGTTCCACACCGCGAAAGCGCCAGTAAGTCAAGAGCGCTATGACCAACGCCGCTCCTGCCATGTATCGCGCATATTTGTCAAACCTGATAAAATTCATCGCACGCCCGATTGATGGTTTTCATTAAAGAGCATCTGCGATAGGCGCTTAACAGAAGAGGCTTTAGCACAATCGAGTTCGTCGAAGCGATTCTTCGCCAGGCGGTCATACAGCGCCGCTATGAAATGCACCCCGGCCGCACGTGCCGCTTTGTAATCCGAAAGCGAATCCCCCACAAGCACGGCTCTTGAGGGAAGTACTTGGAGCCGCTTCAGCGCCAGCGCAACTCCTTCCGGATCGGGCTTGTGATTGGCGACTACCGATCCGGTAACGACCAAGTCGAACATGTCGCGCAGCCCGTGATACCTCAGCGTCAGCTCGGTCGTGTCGTCCCCCTTCCCTGTGAAGATCGCAAGGCGGGCCCCGGACTCCTTTAGGTCCTTCGTAAGTTCGGGTATACCGGCAAAAACCTGGGTCTGAGAGAGATGCCCTTCGTAATATTCCAGATAATCATGCCATACGGAGTCAAAGCTTTCATCGCCCATAATGTTCTTTATGGCAATCTCTTCGGGAGGGCCGAAATACGACATTATCTGTTCTGGCGACATTTCGAGCGACCGGTACTTCCGCATTATGAAATTGAAGCTGTCAAAGATGAGCCCGCTTGTATTTGCCAGCGTCCCGTCTAAATCAAAGATCACGAGGTCGAATTTTGTGCTCCCCACTTCAGTCACTATCTCATGTGCTCCTCTTGTCGAAATACTCTTCCAGTATCCTGACAATTCGTTCCGACGCCCTGCCGTCGCCATACGGGTTGTTGGCACGGCTCATCCTGGAATATTCGTCTTCGTCAGTAAGAAGAGATGAGACGCCTTCCACTATTTTTTGCTTGTCTGTCCCCACGAGTTTTACCGTTCCGGCTTCTACAGCTTCCGGACGTTCGGTCGTATCCCGCATCACGAGCACAGGTTTGCCGAGAGAAGGAGCTTCCTCCTGCACACCGCCGGAATCGGTAAGTACCATGTATGACTTATTCATCGCATATATGAAGGGCTCATAATCCAGGGGCTCGACCAAATGAACGTTCCTTACCCCGTGAAGAATTTCAGTTACGGGCTTGCGCACGTTGGGATTGAAATGGACGGGATAAAGAAACTGGACTTCGCCGAATTCCGTGGCCAGATCCTTTATCGCTTCACAAATGTTTCTGAACCCCTCTCCGAAATTCTCTCTTCTGTGACCGGTTATTAGAATCACCATTCCGTCAAAGTTTATCCCCTCCAGCACCTGATTGAAATTCCGGTCAGTTTTCTTCAACAAGTCGACGATATGGAAAAGAGCGTCTATGACCGTGTTTCCTGTCACGAAGATATCTTCTGAGGGTATGTTTTCTCTGATGAGGTTATCGCGGGACCACGTGGTAGGCGCAAAATGTATGTCGGCTACAACACTGGTTATCCTTCGGTTAATCTCTTCAGGAAAGGGTGCGAACTTGTTGTTCGTCCTCAGCCCGGCTTCGAGGTGTGCCACCTTTGTTCGGGAGTAGTACGCCGCGAGCGCCCCGGCGAACGTTGTCGTCGTATCTCCCTGTACGACGACCAGGTCCGGTTTCTCCGAAGCAAGAACGTCCTGCAATTTCGATATCACCTTCGAGGTTACATCGAAAAGGCTCTGATTGCCGGTCATTATGTTAAGATCGTGGTCAGGCTCGAGTCGAAAGACCTCCAGTACTTGATCCAGCATCTGGCGATGCTGCGCAGTTACACATATCCTTTCTTCAAACTTCCCCGATTTCTGCATCTCTTTGATGAGGGGTGCCATCTTTATCGCTTCGGGCCTCGTGCCAAATATAAACAGGACTTTCCTGGTCATTCTCGTATCAATTCAGACTTGGGTTACGCCACAATTTAGCCATTCCATCCCACACTTCAGACGTTCGGCGGAAGGATTTCCACCCGACAAGTTGGTACCGTGGAATAGTTCTCTATCTTTTACTTCGCCTGGGAGCTAAGATTTTAAACCAGCAAGAGCTTCCGTGAGCTTCCTGAATGTATCCTGCAGGCCCTCTGAGATTACCTTCGCGTCCGCAAGCACCGGCATGAAGTTGCTGTCTCCGTTCCATCTCGGCACTATATGAAAATGGATGTGCTCATCGATGCCGGCACCGCTTACCCTTCCGAAGTTGGCGCCGAAGTTGAAACCGTCCGGATGCGATGCCACGCGCAGCAGCCTGATGGCTAACCGGGACTGACTCATCACGTCCGAGTTCTCTTCGTCGGTCAGCTCCTCAAATGAACTCTTATGAGCAAACGGGACGATCATCAGGTGACCGCTGTTATACGGATAGATATTCATGATGATTGCCGAGAGTTCACTCCGCGAGACAACGAGGTTCTCTTCGTCGTGATTCCCCGAGAGTTTCTCGCAGAAGACACAGACCTTCTCTTTTCCATTCTCTTTCGAAAACGACTCAATATATTTCGATCGCCAGGGCGACCACAATCGCTCCATAAAATAACTCTTGCTTTCGACGTTAGAACCGGGAAACGAGCCTACATCCGGCTTCTGTCTATTCCTGTTCGACTTTCTCTTTTTGTGCGCTTGCTATAATCTTATCGGCAACTTCCTTGGGGACTTCTTCATAGTGCGAAAATTTCTGCCTGAAGATTCCTCTTCCCTGCGTCATGCTCCGCAGGACGTTGGCATACTTATAGAGCTCTTTCAAAGGCACTTGCGCTCGAATCTTCTGATTGGATCCTTCGGCTTCCATGCCAAGTATCTTGCCGCGCCTGCCCGAAATGTCTCCCATGATGTCTCCCATGTGCTCATC
Source organism: Candidatus Kryptoniota bacterium (assembly GCA_046705025.1). Lineage (GTDB taxonomy): Bacteria > Bacteroidota > Ignavibacteria > Kryptoniales > JAKASW01 > JAKASW01. The sequence continues at coordinate 57,699 of JBJKQU010000236.1, forward strand.
CGGGACTAAAACTTCCAGCTCGTAAATCGGCTCTAACAGAATCGGCTTGGCTTCCTTAAATCCTTTCCTGAAAGCCATTGATCCGGCAATCTTAAATGAAATCTCATCGGAATCTACCGGATGCGACGTGCCGTCGAAAAGAGTCACTCTCACGTCGACAACCTTGTGTCCCGATATGACGCCGTGCTCCATCGCTTCGACCACGCCTTTCTCGACCGCCGGGATGAACCTTCCCGGTACGACGCCGCCGACAACTGCGTCGACGAACTCAAACCCAGTTCCTCTTGCGAGCGGTTCCAGCTTCAGATGAACATGACCGTACTGTCCGCGCCCGCCCGACTGTTTCTTGTGTTTGTACTCGGAATCGGCGGCGACGCCCCTGATTGTTTCGCGGTAAGGGATATCCGGCTCTACCATATCGACTTCGACGCCGTAGCGTTCCTTGAGCCTTTTTGTCACGGCCTGCAGATGCATCTCACCTTGGCCGCTCAGGACGGTCTGGCTCAGCTCTGAATCTACCTCAACGACAAATGTGGGGTCTTCCTCGTGAAGGGCGTGCAAGCCTGAAGCAACCTTGTCCTCATCATGCCTGTTCTTCGAAAGGATTGCCACTCTCATTATCGGCTCGGGAAAACTTATCTTCTTCAGCACGACCGGAGAGTTTTTTCCGACGAGCGTATCGTTTGTATGAGTGTCTTTTAGTTTAACGACAGCCGCAAGGTCGCCCGCTATTACCTTCGGCGTCTCTTTTCGGTCCTTGCCGTTGAGAACGTACAGCGTACCGAGCCGTTCCGATTTGCCGTTTACCTGGTTGGTCATGTCCATTCCCGGCATCACAATTCCCGAGTAAATCCGAAAAAGCGAAAGCTCGCCGATGTTTCTCTCTGAAATAGTCTTGAAAACAAATAGAGCGGTATCTGCACCGGGGTCACATTTAATCTTGACCTCTTCCTGCGAACCGCTTGCCTTGTATCCGACAGCCTCCGGGACATCATTCGGAGAGGGGCCATAGTCTGCGATGAAATCCAGTATCGAAGTCACGCCGATAAGCTGTTGACCCGCCGCAGGGAAAACCGGAAATATTTTTCGCTCAACGATTGCCCTTTTCAGCCCGGCGTTGATCTGATCTTCGCTGAGCGCCCCGTTTTCGAGGAAAGCGTTCAATAAGGTTTCGTCGGTCTCTGAAAGCTTCTCCACCAATTCTTCGTGATACTTATCCGCAGCCGCCTTGAAGGATGCAGGTATCTCACTCTCAGTATACCCCCCTGTTTTGGCGGGATCGAATTTCAACAGCTTCATTTTTAGGACATCGACGACACTGTCAAATCCTGTTCCTTCATTGACCGGAAATTGGACCACGGCGGCATCATGAGTAAGCTTCTCGCCAATTTGTTGAAAAGCCTTCTCGAATTCGGAATGTTCGGCGTCTGCCTTGTTGACTACAAAGATAACGGCTGTCCTGCTCTCTTTCGTAAAACCCCAATCGATCTCAGTCCCTACTTCGATCCCTTCGACGGATTTGACAAGAACCAGGGAGAGATCCGACACGTGTAATGCGGCTTTCACTTCCCCCATGAAATCCGGATATCCCGGCGGGTCGATTATGTTGAACTTCAGATCCCGCCAGTCAACATGAAGCAGCGAGGTGCTGACGGAAATTTTCCTCTCTATCTCGTCATGATTGTAGTCAGAAACCGTATTCCCTTCTGCCACCGAACCCATGCGGCTTGTCACACCTCCGGCGAAAAGAATTGCCTCAGCGAAGGTTGTCTTCCCGGAACCGCCGTGGCCAACTAAAGTAAAGTTTCTTAGATTGGATGGAACGTAATCCTTCACGTGCAGCTCCTTTCAGTTTAGCTTTTCAATACTCGTAAGAAAGTCTTGATTCCTTTAGTCAAAGCGGCAACATAACCGGCGGTGTCCATAACCGGATCTTCGATTTTCGCCTTGACTTTCTGCTCCAGGTCGACCAGCTCATTGACGGCGCCGACAAGCGAATCCAATGCTCCTTTAACATTCGTGACCTCACCGTCGACACTCTCTGCAATCTCCCTGATTTTGGCCGTTATGACGCCGGAATTTTCCAGAAATGGGGCAGATGTCTCGGAAATCACTCTTACAGAGGTCTCAAGCTGATTGAGAACCTGTTTCGCGTTTTTCATTAGTACAATCGAGTAGATGCCTGCAGCGGCAATCGCAAGCAAGGCAATCGAGGCGGCTATCAAGAAATATGTCTCCACGACATCCCCCTAACTGTTTTTGCTCCGCTCTTCCTTGAATGCATCGGTCCCGGCTTTGACCGCAGATTTGAGTTTTCCTCCTTCGCCCTTTGCCTGGTCGAGAACCTTCTCTGCGTCGGAGACGATCGATTCTGCAAGCTGCTTCGCCTGGCCCACTATTTCGTCGGAACGTTTCTTACCTTCGTTAATTAGCTGATCGGCAGTTGACCGTGCCTGTCGGAGTTGAGACTGAGCTGTATCTCTCAGTTGATCGGATTTCTTTTGTATGTCCTTGCGAAGGTCTTCGCCGGATTTAGGTGCGAGAAGCAACGCCGTTACCGCTCCGATGGCACTCCCTGCAATGAACCCCAGAAACAAGCCTTTTGCAAATCCATCTTCTTCTTGTGCCATGATACACCTCCCTTTGTTTTAAGCTCATTTTCAAGTTATCATCGGCTTCAGTAAAAATCAAGAAAAGGAGGAGTAGGCGTCGGGGGCGAGGACCATCGCTTGCCCCCAACTATAAAACGCCGCCAGAGGAGGAAAATCCCTATTCAGAAACAGGTTGGTGCCGGAGCTGATTCAACATTCTCTGAAGTTCATCCTCGTTGACCGTGCTGTCGGCCAGGTGACCCTGCAAATAGTCCTCGTATGCGCTCATGTCGAAATAGCCGTGTCCGGACAAATTGAAGACGATTACTTCCTTTTTCCCCTCGGATTTCGCACGAAGAGCCTCGTCAATTGCGGCACGAATGGCATGAGAGGACTCGGGAGCCGGAATAATGCCCTCGCTCTTGGCGAATTTCAAGGCCGCGTCGAACACCTCGTTTTGCGAGTAAGCAACGGGAAGAATAATGCCCATATTTACGAGTGCCGAAATGAGAGGTGCCATCCCGTGATATCTGAGGCCTCCGGCATGAATCGCGGGAGGGACGTAACCGTGTCCAAGCGTATGCATTGAGAGAAGGGGCGTCAGGCCGGCGGTGTCTCCGAAATCGTATGTGAAGACGCCCCGAGTCAAAGTCGGGCATGCGGTGGGCTCGGCGGCTATCACCCGCATTGCTTTTGCGCGCGGCTTTTCCTCCAGTTTTTCCCTGATAAACGGAAATGAGAAGCCGCCGAAATTCGAGCCGCCTCCGACACAGCCTATCAGCGTGTCCGGATACTCCTCCACTTTTTCGAGCTGCTTGAGTGTTTCTTCGCCGATGATAGTCTGGTGAAGAAGCACATGGTTCAATACACTTCCGAGAGAGTACTTCGTATCAGCATCGCTTGCAGCGACTTCCACTGCTTCGCTAATTGCCATCCCAAGGCTCCCGGGAGAATCAGGATCCTGTTCATAGAGGGCTTTACCTGCTTTCGTCTCCTCGCTGGGACTCGCGGTAACTTCCGCTCCCCAGAGCTGCATCATAGCTTTCCGATATGGTTTCTGGTTATAAGATGTCCTGACCATAAACACCTTGCATCCGAGCTCGAAATAGTTGCACGCCATGGCGATCGCGCTTCCCCACTGGCCGGCACCCGTTTCGGTTACGAGACGCTTCACTCCCTCCAGCTTATTGTAGTAGGCCTGGGCGACCGCAGTGTTCGGCTTGTGACTTCCGGCCGGACTCACGCTTTCGTTCTTGTAGTAGATGTGCGCCGGAGTCTCAAGCAGCTGCTCTAACCCGCGCGCACGGACAAGAGGAGTCGGACGCCATTTGAGATACACCTTCAAAATCTCGTCGGGGATCTTCACAAACTGTTCGGGCGTCACTTCCTGCTCGATCAGCCTCTGCGGGAAAATTGCTCCCAGCTTCTCCGGAGAGATCGGCTGACGCGTTTGAGGATCGAGCGGCGGAAGGAGTTTCTCCTTCAGGTCCGCTGCAATATTGTACCATTTCTTGGGTATCTCTCGTTCACTCAAGATTATGCGATTTGGAACTTGTTTAGATTTCATTTTATAACAGTCCTTACCAAATCTTTGGTTTGCCGGCATTGACCCAGGATGTATACCAGTATGAGGCAACAGCATGCGTTGCTGCTCGCATCTGGGCTTCTACCATGCCGTCTAGTGCGGTATTGAACTTCGTGTAATATTCGTCTGAGTAGATATACTCCTTATGTCCGTTTCTCTCCTCAACTCTGTAGAGCTTATCCTTCGGGATGCCTGTCTTGGCGAGACTGTCGGCTTCGAAGATCTTGTTCAGCAGAGAATAGCTGTGGGTCAAAATCTTCAACGCGTGCCCCACCGGACGCTCGATGTAAACAGCGTCGCCGATCCCCTTGAATGAATAATCGCTGCCGAAATGTGCGGGTATTCCCGTTTCCCATCTGTAGTGAATGCCGATATGCCCGTTGAACTGCCCGTTGTAGTTCTCTGTAGCATGAAGCGGAACGTGCATGTCCGCGACGTAGTGGCCGAGGTCCGCGGATAGATGAAGAATGAGGGGAATGTTATGAGCCTTCATGGCCGCCGTGAGACTGTCCGTATCCCAGCCGACACGCCATGCAACCATCCCATCCTTCATGACGGTCTCTTCCCCATACTCTTTTACCGCCTCCTCGTACTTAAGGGGCACTTTGAAGTCAGGGTAGGTCCCGTACCTGTCCATGTCCAGGTAATGATTGTATCCTTCGTTCTTCACTACATCTCTGCGCAGATCCGGGTCGGAAGCGTGGGCGACGACATAATCCTTGTGTGCCGCATAAAACTCCCTCAAAGGCTGCGGCAAAAGAGCCACCGCCTCCCCGTTGATGATCTTGTGCGCCCAGAATCCCCACCCGAAAGCAGCCTGGGAAATCAGAGTCAGGGAAACAGACACGAAAAGGAAAAGAGAAACTCGTTTGAATATTTTCAACGCAATTAGTCCCTTTTGGATTTGTGAAGATGCTTCCCGATCCGTCCTTGAAGAAGGACGGATCAGGGCAAGAATCTAAGCAAAATTAACGGATCTTTTTCTTGTGGCGCATCTTTCGGAGACGTTTTTTACGTTTGTGGGTTGCCATTTTGTGGCGTTTACGCTTCTTACCACTTGGCATTCTACTTCACCTCCTGGTTGCCGATGTTTGCATGTTGTTCTAATGTTTGTTCTGCTCTTCTACCAATATCGGTGTTAGGATCAATCTTAACACACTTCTTGAGGGCATCGTTTGCCTTCGTGTATTGTCCAAGATTCAAATAGATCACGGCAAGATTGAACCAGCCGATCTGATGTTTCGGATCCATTTTCAGAGCCCGATTGAGCTCGTCGAGAGCCTGCCGATTGCGTCCGTCCTCGAAAAGAGTCACTCCATAGTCGACCCTTGCATCAACATTTTTCGGATTCTTGCCGAGGTAGCGCTCGTAATATATAGCCGCCTGATCGTACATCTGATTGTCTTGCAGCATATTTGCCAGTTTCAATGTTGCCTCGATATCCGCCGGGTTCTTGTTGATGACTTCCCGCAGACGATTTATCTCATGAAGGACATCTGCACTCGGCTGGCCGGCAGTTGCTCCTTGTTGCTGAGAAGCTTCCGATGAATTTGACTGCGAAGGTACTTTAGACCTCGAACTCATGACCCCGTAGACGAAAATCACGCCGAGAAGGATCGCTGCCGCTATAGCAGCAATCTGGAAGGGCTCAAGGCTGAACTTCTTTCCGTCCGGACCGGATTTTGAACCGAGCTGGCCGCTGGCAGTCCTCTTGGAGTGTTTGGGGCGTGAGTGCTTAGAATGTTTCGGAGAGCTCTTTTTATGCTCAACCGCTACTTTCGCGATGTTTTCGACCTGTTCCTTCTTCTCTACACGCTCCTTTTTCGCACCCCCCAAAAATGTCCCGCAAGACTGACAGGCCTTTGAGCCAGTCTTGTTCTGGAATCCGCAGGTAGGACAGACTACAACTTCCGCGTCTTCTGACGGACGGTGTGTGCCCTCTTCGGCCGGCTGATCGGATTGTTCCGGAATTTTTGAACCACAGTTGGGACAGAAATTGAACTCCTCGGGCACCTCGGTCCCGCACGCGGGACAAGACCGAGGCTTCATTTCTGGGCCGCCTCCTCGACGTTCCCTTCCTCGCTGCTGGTCTCCCCCTTTCCGAGATGCTCATCTACAAATGCTTTAAACTCTTTAGAGACTTTGAAGTAAGGAACAAACTGTTCTTTGACCGGATAGGCTTGTCCCGTTTTGGGATTACGAGCCATACGTCCCTTACGCTTCCGAATCTTGAAACTACCGAATCCCCTTATCTCGATTGCTTTCCCCTCCGCAAGCGCATTCCTTACTGATGTAAGAAAACCTTCCACAACTGCTTGTGTTTCTATTTTGGTCAGCCCCGTTCGCAAGGCAATTTCTTCTACTATGTCGGCTTTAGTAACGCTCATTACTCTCCCTTTCTATTGCACAATTGCGCAAATCTGTATTGCAAAATCGGTTGCTCGATAAAATCCTTTTCAAAAATATGGAGCTTTGAGAAGAAATCGCCAAAGACAAGATCGAACAAAGTCTTTCGGCCGGTGGGCTCAACGACCACCGGTTTGCCTTTTATTCCTCCCAGATGAGCGGCAATCTTGATCGCATCCTCAAACGAGCCGAGAGTATCTATTAACCCAAGCTTCAGCGCCTGTTCACCCGTGAACACACGCCCGTCGGCAAATTTCTTCAACTTGTCTACGGGGAGCTTGCGGTTCTCAGCGACAACATTAAGAAACTGCTCGTAACTATTGTCCACCACGCCTTGAAAATATTTCATGTCCTGCTCCGTCATCGGTCTGAACGGGGAACCCGAGTCCTTGTATTTTCCACTCTTGATGACATCCATCTGGAGCCCGAGCTTAGTCATGAGCTTCGCATAGTTGGGAAACATGGCGATCACACCGATGCTCCCGGTGATCGTCCCGGGATCGGCGACTATTCGCGTCGCTCCGCAGCTTACGTAGTAACCGCCGCTTGCAGCGAGCGACCCCATCGATACAACGATAGGTTTTATGGTATCACTGATAGATTTCACTTCTTCATAGATTTCCTGGCTGGCCGCAACTCCGCCGCCCGGACTGTCCACCCGCAAAACTATCGCCTTAACGCTCCGGTTTTCCGCGACCGTCTGTAGCTCCGAGACAATCTCCCTTGAAGATAGTATAGTTCCCGTCAGATTGACGATCGCCACCTTCGCGCCCGGCCCGGAAAGGTCGTAGCCATCTTGCAGCGTTGCCTTGCCCGAAAAGAGCACCGCTATCAAGACACTCCCAACGATTACTATACCAATCACCCAAATGAATACTTTTGTCGATTTTCTCATCTATGTAAGTCTTAATTGCACAACATTTTACGAATAACAAGAGATAAAATCAATTTAAAACCAAATCCGTCGCTGGAACCGCCCAAATCGCATGTCTGAAAGGATACGAGGCTGCCGAACAGGTCAGCCAACGCTGATCTTGAACACGCTTCCTATTATCACACTAATGACTATCACAAGAAAGACAATGGTGGTTACACCGACGTATTTGAAATCTCTCTCTTTCCAGAACGCGAATATTGAAACGAGCACCCGGCTGACGGGCGTGAGAATAAGAGAAATCGTTCCCAGGTACAGAAAGGCACGGGGATGGAGGGCAAACAGGTAAGAGAAGAACTCTCCGAATGAATGGAAATACTGATCCGCAAGATGCGGGATTGGACGGCCCTTCACAAAGAGCAATATGAGACCTATCAGGTAAAACCCGACCGTCGTATACATTCCGGTAGCGAGGATTATCGCCACCACTCTGTTTATGAACTGGACTTCTGATTTAGGGACTTCGTGTTGTTCAGCCATTACATAATTCCGGGTAGTTTAAAATTGAATCCCATCGACAGCCCCTGGGCTATCATTTCATACCCAAGGTAGATCATAAGAAGAAAGAAAACCATCTTTATCACACGGCTGTGAAGCTTGTTCATCACAAGACTCCCGACGGTCGCCCCCAGCATCGTGCCCAGTGCAACAGGCGCGACAATATACACATCGATTCCGCCTGCCAGGAAGTAGACCACGGCGCTCGTCGCCGCAGTCACTCCTATCATGAACTTGCTGGTTCCGACTGCGGCCTTCATAGGAATCTTCATCATCGAGTTCATTGCCGCGACCTTGATCACCCCGCCGCCTATGCCGAGCAGCCCCGAGCCCACACCGGCAAGGGAAGCTACCAGACTGCCTTGAATGGTTTTGGTCGCGTGGTAATTGATTTCCTTATCCGCAGCTTCGTCGTGGTAAGATCCTTTCAACAAGAGCGCGCTAGCAATCCGGTCGTCGGTTCCGCGGGCGAACCCTCCGGATTCTATGAGCCGATCATCCACCTCGCGGGTGCGGTACGAGACAATTGCCATGTAGAAGATCAGAGTACCGAATATTAGGCTTAGCACGTAGCCGTGCATAAGAACACCGACAAACGCTCCGACAAGCGCGCCGGAGGTAGTTGAGATCTCAAGGAACATTCCCAACCGGACATTCGTGATCTGCTGATCGACATATGAAAGCGCACCGGCAATGGAAGTTGCGATTACCGATACTATGCTCGCCGCTATAGCCGTATGGATAGGCTCGTGGAAAAGAAGAGTCAGAGCCGGCACAATTATTATACCTCCTCCAATCCCGACCAGCGCACCGAAGAAACCGGCAAAGATGGCAACCAAAAACATGAGAAGAAAAACTGTAAACATCGTGAAAATATATTTGTCGAGGAGTCAAAAAACAAAGTCTTTCGGCGTCAACTGAAGCACAATTTCGTTTGTACGCTCATTCTCCTTTGGCTAAATTTACCGAGTGTATTACATCAACAATTCGTACTGATGCGGCGACTCACAATTTATCTTAGACTTATGCGGCCAATCCAGTGGGTCAAGAACGTTTTTGTTGTCGTCCCACTGATATTCTCGAAGAATCTCTTCAATGTCTCTCTCTTTTCCCAGTCGTTCCTGGCCCTGGTCTCGTTCTGCGCGGCGGCTTCTTCCATCTACATCATCAACGACATAGCGGACAGGAAGATAGACATGGCCCACCCCGTCAAGAGGAACAGGCCCATAGCTTCGGGAGAGATCTCAACCGTCACAGGGGCGGCGATAGCCACGGTACTAATGGTCATTTGTGTTTTGCTGCTGTGGCTGGGTAAAGTGCCTGCCGGCGCCTGGCTTGCTATTTTTGCATACGTGGTCGTTAACCTTTTCTATTCTTTCGCCCTCAAACAAATCGTGCTGATAGACGTTTTCGTAATCGCTGTTGGATTCATCTTGCGGATTCTGGCCGGCGGCTATGCCATCGATGTCAAGATATCCAGCTGGCTCATAATGACGACTCTCTTCATCGCCATATTCCTCGGCATCGCGAAGCGAAGAAGCGAGTTTGTCCAGATGAATGGAAGTTCGAACGAAATCGCCCGGAGGGTACTTGCCGACTATGATTTGAGCCTCATAGACCAAATCCTTTCTGTCTCGGCTGCCAGCGTAATCATAACCTACGCACTTTACACCGTTTCAGAAAGGACAGTTCTCGCTTTCAGGACCGAAGCCTTGATTTATACAACCATCTTCGTCGTCTATGGGATATTCAGATACTTGTATCTCATACACAAAATGGGACTCGGCGAGAATCCCACCGGGGTGATACTTGCGGATAAGCCGATGATAATCAACATCGCCTTCTATGTGATTTCGGTCGTCGCAATCATATACAAGAGGGAGTTGTTCCACATAATCTCGAAGTATGTCCCACCCTCCTGATGCTCAACCCGGGCTGGGCTCCGGGCGGCGCAAGGCTGAACTCATCCTCCTGTCGATAACCCTCGTCTGGGGAGGGACTTTCGCTGTCGTCAAGTATGCCCTCGCAGATGCCTCACCGCTCACTTTCTTAGCAATAAGATTCGGTATCGCGTCCCTCATCTTCCCGGTAATCTACCGCCAGAACTACTTTAAAATGGACAGGGGCACGTTTCTGAGCGGACTTTTCCTCGGCTTTTTGCTGATGATAGGATTCGCATTCCAGACGATCGGACTGAAGTACACGACAGCTTCCAAATCGGCGTTCATAACCGGACTCCTCGTCGCGTTCACTCCCATCGCCCAGGCTGTCATAGAGAGGAAAATGCCTACAAGAGGCAACCTGGTAGGTGTCGGGCTTGTCGCCGTCGGACTATTTCTGCTTACCTCGCCGGGGGGAGAGGGCTTCAATATCGGGGACCTTCTCACACTCTTCTGCGCAATCTCATACGCGATCTACATCGTGTATCTCGACATTTACTCGAAGAAATATGATGTCTCAAGGCTGACATTGCTCCAGTTGTTGGAGACAGCTGTTTTGTCGATCGTCTTTGCTCCCTTCGTCGAGACAATCCACGTAACCTTCACCCTCGGTTTTGTATGGGCACTCCTTTACACCTCAATCCTCGCTACTGTCTTCGCGACTTATTTGCAGACAAGATACCAGCGTGATACGACGCCGGTCAGGGCGGCAATTATTTACTCCTTGGAGCCCGTGCTGGCAAACGTTGTTGCCTTCTTTGCATTCGGAGAATTTGTCGGCGCAATCGGGGCGGTCGGCGGCGCGCTCATCGTTGCCGGCCTACTTACATCCGAACTCCTCGAGTGGTGACTGTCTTCGGCTGCATCGGAGGGCACACGTCTTGGACAGTGCAAATGTCATCGCTCGGCACGTTCGCTCTGTCTTAGAATTTCCCAAACTCTTTTAATCCCGCAACGACAACCATCTATCGACTCCCGGCAGTTACCACGCAAGGGAGGAGTTCCCGGGAACATCCGCATGTCGCGTTTCGTTGAGACAGTGTCAACAGAAGGTTGATTACAAACTCATCGAAGAGGAGGATGTCGCGTGGATGACAATATAGGAGCCTGGTCACAAACACTGGACGAGACGGCGATCGGCCAGTCAGAGATAGATTACTACAGAACGAACGGGTATGTTTACCTGCCCGGGGTGGTATCCGCCGAACAGATAAACAGATTCAAACCTGCCATCGAGAAGGTCGTCAAATCAACCGTCGAAAGTCAAGATGCGCAGGGACGGCTCGACGATTACAGCAGCATGTTCCAGCAGGTCACAAACGCGTGGAGACTTGATCAGACTGTCGCGGAGTTCGTCCTCTCCCGAAAGTTCGCGGGGATCGCAGCCCGGCTCATGGGAGTGAAAGGAGTGCGCCTCTATCACGACCAGGCGCTCTTCAAGCCGCCGAGCGGTCAGAAAACATATTGGCACCAGGACATGTTCTACTGGCCCCTCGATACCGACAAGACGATTACGATGTGGATGCCGCTTGTAGACGTCGACGAGGAAATCGGTACGATGATTTTTGCCTGCGGCTCCCACCGGCATGGACTTGTAAGCTCTTCACCGATTTCGGAATCTGCCGGCGAAGAGGTTGAAAAAGTCGTGAAGGAAAGAGGGTACGAATGCCGCAGCCACCGTCTGAAAGCGGGTGACGCCACTTTTCATTCCGGATACACCATCCACTCGGCTTATCCGAACAGAAGCGGGGCGACAAGAGAGGTAATGACGATCATATACTATGCGGACGGCACGAGGCTGGTCGACAATCCGAACGAGTATCAGGCAGTTGACATGAACGTTTTCCTGCCCGGCGCGAAGCCCGGCGATCCGGCCGTCAGTTCTCTCAATCCGGTGGTGTTCGAGGAAAAGCCCCCCGCCTGATGTCATTCGCTCCCCTCACGACGGAGTGAAGATACCGCCCCGACTTCTTGTCGGCGCATCATATGATTGCAGGTAAGCGCCTTTCACTCCCCATTCTTGACTATCCCTGAAGCGAACGTTAGATTTTCAACGAGGCAGAGTCGTGCGCAGATTATTTCGGTCGTGATTTGTCAGGGACAAAATCTACATGAGCAGGCATAGTCTTTCAAGACGTGAGTTCATTTCAGAGTCCGGTATTCTGATCGGCGGCGGTTATCTTGCGCTCACTACCCCGGGGATCTTTCGGGATTTTCTCGGTTTCTTAAGGGACAATCCGAACGGCAGCCTCATGCCGGATCTGTATTCAGATTCCCGCCCTGCGCGTTATTGGATATCCGCGAACTCTCCGAAGGCCGACTGCCTTACTTGCCATTCATCCTCGCAGCTGGAAGGCAAAACGCAATTCGATCATGAAGAGAAATACGTCAAGTGTCTCCTATGCGCGCAGGAGTGCATCATAAAAGAAAATGAGCGCGGCAGGTGCAGGGCGCGAATTAACATCAACGGGAATCTCAGAAGCCTCGTCTACGGAAAGCCAATAGCAATCCACATCGATCCGATCGAGAAGAAGCCGTTCTTCCACTTCCTGCCGGGCAACCAGGCGTATTCGCTTGCTACCTCTGGGTGCCCGTTATCCTGCCAATTCTGCCAGAATTGGGAGATTTCACAGTCGAAACCGGAAGACTTTCCCGTCAGTTTTGTCTCGCCTGCCGAGATCGTGGATTCCACTGCCTCCAGAGATGTTCCCATAATTGCCTTTACTTACAACGAGCCGACGGTGTTTGTCGAATATCTGACGGACATAGCCCGGGAAGCGAAGAAAAGGAAGATCAGATCCGTGCTCGTGAGCTGCGGCTTCATGAACGAGGAACCGCTGAAAGAAATGTGCGAAGTCCTCGACGGGATCAAGATAGACCTGAAGGGTTTCAGCGAGGACTTCTATCATAAGGTCTGTTCCGCGGAGCTGAAGCCGGTGCTAAGAAGCATCAAGCAGGTATCGAAAACGAAGACCCATTTGGAGATCGTCAACCTTGTCGTTCCGACACTGAACGATTCGGACAAAATGTTGAACGAGCTGGCAGACTGGATCGCGGGAGAGGTCGGGCCCGACGTGCCGGTACACTTCACCAGATTCCATCCCGACTACAGGCTCCTGAATCTCCCGCCGACGCCGATCTCAACTCTCGATCGTGCTAGAGACATCGCGATGTCCAGGGGAATTCATTACGCCTTTGTCGGCAACGTTCCGGGCCATCCTGGAAATTCGACCTATTGCCCTGAGTGTGGCAAAGTGGTTATAAAGCGGAATGGGTTTTTCGTGTTGGAGAATCATATAAATAACGGCCGGTGTGAATATTGCGGTCATGCTATTGCCGGCGTGTGGAAATGAAAGGCTTGCCATGAAAAGGATTTCTTGTTTTGTAACCCTTTTACTCCTTGTCGTCTCCTGTAGCGGAGAGAAGGCGGGGCCCAATAGTTCACAGTCAGGTTATACCAGGCCCGCGGCCTTCGCCGGTACATTCTACCCTGCCGATTCAACTATGCTTACAAAGGCGATCAGCGCCTTCATGAACGATGCAAGCCCTGCCAGGGTAATGGAACCTGTCGCGATTATAGTACCTCATGCCGGCTATCTTTTCTCCGGGCAGATTATCGCCGACGGATATGAGCAGGTGAAGGGCGGGAAATATGATCTGGTGGTAGTAATTGGTACGAACCATTCTGCGCCGGGACTCACGAACATTGCAGTGTACCCGAGGGGTGCGTTCGCCACTCCAATCGGTGACGCGGAAATCGACCAGAACGCCGCGGAGGAGCTTATGAAGGAAGATAGGGATGCGACCGCGAACATGGCCGCCCACGCGAAAGAGCACTCCGTCGAAGTACAAATACCTTTCATTAAATACCTGTTCCCACACGTCAAGATTCTTCCCGTCATGATCGGCGAGCCGGACGTCGACATGTGTGTCCGATTCGGCCATGCACTTGCGAAGGTCCTCCGTGGAAGAAATGCGCTCATAGTCTCGAGTTCCGACCTGTCGCACTATCCGGACTTTGACGACGCGGTGCGGACGGACACGCGTACTCTCAGGACAATCTGTTCGATGGATCCAGAAGAGATCCACCGCAGGCTGTCTCAGCAAGTGGAAAGGAATATTCAGAATCTTGAGACTTGTGCGTGCGGCGAAGGCCCGATTATGGCTGCAGTCACGGCGGCCGGCGATCTCGGTGCGACTTCCGTGTCGATAGTCGGTTACAGTAATTCAGGTTACAACCCGCTCGGCACTTCGAACCGGGTCGTCGGGTACGGTGCGGTCGTATTTGGAAAAGGCAAAGGAACTCCGGCTCCCGAAATTGACAGTTTGGTTGTTGACCCTTCTTATAGGCTCAATTCAGGAGACAAGCGAACCCTTCTCGCATACGCGCGAAAGACCATAGCGCAGTACTTCGCGTCTCAGACCGTCCCTCTTCCCCGATATTCAAATCCGTTTCTGAAGGTGAAGCGAGGCGCGTTCGTCACCCTGAGAGAGAACGGCGAGTTGCGCGGGTGCATCGGCCACATGGCAGAAGACAGACCGCTGAGCACGGTGGTCGGAGCTATGGCACTCCAGGCCGCCTTCAACGATCCGAGATTCGCGCCGCTAAGTGAAGGGGAACTGCGACAGGTCGACATCGAGATTTCCGTTCTGACACCCATTACAAAAGTTGGCAGCGCTGGCGACATCGTTCTAGGCCGCGACGGGGTCGTGATCAGGAAGGGGGACAAACAGGCAGTGTTCCTGCCGCAGGTTGCCACGGAGATGGGCTGGAGTAAGGAAGTCTTTCTGGACCAGCTATGCCATAAAGCCGGATTGAATTCGGGCGATTGGAAGAAAGCCGAGTTGTATACTTTCCAGGCGGATGTGTTCAGCGAATCGGAATACCGTTGAAACGCGGACTATGGCAAAGCCGATGAGAGATTTGCGGAGGTCAAACGCTCTTTTGAAACCGCGGAGAAACACGGGGGCGAACACTGAGGAACACGGAGGAAAGGATCATATCCCATCGGCTCGCGTTCTATCTCTCACCGTATTCCTCCGTACTCGGAAGCCATCCTGTTTGGGCTGCCCTCCTTTACCTACGTGGTAAAAAAGATCATCTCGCTTTCGAGAAACCCATGAAATCATTCGGTAATCACGGCGCGACCGCATATCTGTTCACAGTCGGTTTCATCTCGATTCTCGGGCAGGTAGTGATTCTGCGGGAGCTCACCGTCGCGTTCTACGGCATAGAGTTAATCTACATTCTTGCGATGGGCTTCTGGCTCTTCGGCACTGCCATCGGTGCCGCCCTCGGACGCCGCTCGCGATTGCCAAAGGAACGGCACATCCGGGTTTTGCTTCCGGCCACGGCGGTCGTATTGCTTGCCGATGTAGGTCTCATACGCGGCATTCGAATCGTGCTCGGTGCAGTTCCCGGAGGATATCTTCCATTCACGGAACAGCTGTTCGGGTTGGCAGTCGCACTGGTGCCGATCAGTGTCGCGGCCGGGCTGCTATTTCAGTGGTCCGCCAAACTGTATGTGACAGCGGACCGAACGCTCGCCGGAGCTTACGCCGTCGAAAGCGCTGGTGGGGTCCTGGGCGGGTTGTCGTCGACTCTCTTTCTCAGCATCGGGCTGCAGAATTTCGCGGCCGCGGTCATATGCAGCGGGGCCGCGGTTGCAGTTGTAGCACTGCATGTCGCGAGGTCGAAAGGAATCAAACCACGAGAGGCACGGAGACACAGAGTTCTCGAGTATTCGCTATACGCCGGACTCGCAGGCATACTCATGCTCCTCGTCGCTTCACGACAGCTCGACAGGTGGATGACCTCGTGGGATCACCCTCATCTGGTAGAAGCCGGAGACACTCCGTACAACCGGATTACCGTGACATCGCAGGAAGGACAGGTCTGCGTGTTCGAGGACGGCGCGCTCTCTTACGAGACTCAGGGCATCGCCGCCGAGGAGTTCGTACAGCTCTCGACGCTTCAGTCTGTGAGGCCGCAAAAAGTGCTCCTTCTGGGCGGCGGGTTCGAAGGTATCCTTCTCGAGACGCTTAAGTTGCCCGTGGAGAGGATCGACTATGTCGAGATCAACAAGGGAATGCTAAAGTCTGTGGCCGCCCATTTACCCGATGAGCTTACGAATTCCCTCAATGATCGAAGGGTAAACATTGTCTATGCGGACCCGAGACAGTTCCTTCACCGCGCCAAGTCTTACGACATGATACTCGCTGCGATGCCCGAACCGATGTCGGCACAGAACAACCGCTTCTACACCCGAGAGTTCTTCGAAGAGTGTTCCGCACGGATGGCAGAAGGAGGTGTGTTCGCGTTTGAGATTCGCTCAGCGGAAAACCTGTGGACTCCGCAGATGGAGGCGAGGAACAGCAGCATTTACTCTGCGTTGAAATCGGTGTTCAAGAATATAGTGGTACTGCCCGGGGTGACGAACATATTCATCGCATCCAGCTCCCCGCTAACCACCGAGCCGGCGATCCTCACCGAGCGCTTTGAAGAAAGGGACCTGCACACGCGCCTAGTTTCGCCTCAGTATATCAAATACCTGTATACCAACGACCGTTTTGCTGGCATAAGCGAACTGCTATCGACTCGACTGGCATCAGCTAATTCCGATTTACACCCGGCCTGTTACGGCTACGCGATGTCTCTCTGGCTGTCGAAATTCTTTCCGGGATTTACTCTGCCTGTGCCTCAACCGCTTACTCTGACCGGACTTGTAAACTCTATTCCTTTCTGGATTGCTGTCGGCGTACTGCTGCTCGCAGGCCGGACAGCCGGGGCGCGGCGATTCATACTCGTGATGCTCGCGGGACTGGTCGGCATGGTGATGGAAACGCTCCTCATGCTCAACTACCAGAGCAAGAGCGGCGTGTTGTACCAGGACATAGGGATATTGCTGATGAGCTTCATGATCGGGCTGACGCTGGGAGCATTCCTGGTCGACAGGTATGTGCGCCCGAAAGCCCTCATAAAGCAGACCGGCCCGGGACACGGGTCTTTCGCCGGCCTGGCCGGCCTTGGGCTGTTTGTCGGATTCGCGCTGCTGAATGCCGTCACGTATTACTTATTCAAATCGGAGTATCTGAACAGTCTCTATTCAACTTCCCTGCTGCTCATCCTGGATGGAGCCTTTGTCTCGGCGATCTTTGCCCTCGTGGCTCTCAGGGAAACTGAAGACGGGAAAGCGATACCGATCAGGCTCTACTCTGCCGACCTGATCGGCGGGAGCATCGGTTCCCTTGCGGCCAGCCTCTACCTTATACCGATTTACGGAATACTACCCACGGCAATCATGATGGCGGGAGCGGCGATGTGCGGGATGGTTTTCTTGAAATAAGCGGAGATAGGCCGCAAGCGGTCTTTCTGCTACGAAGACATCAGCATACCTGGGCAGAGTGTGAATTTACTGACTTCATTTGATGCCTTGCCCGATCCGTGAAAATCCGTTCTTTCCGTCTA
>JBJKQU010000237.1:0-4301 GCA_046705025.1 Candidatus Kryptoniota bacterium
AGACTCGACGGTTCTGAGTCTTTCCGACCATCTCTCATCTTCTCTTTCAGCGCGTTCATCGTTCCATGAAACAGGATGTTGCCCTGGTCAATGATTACGATATCGTCGCACATCTCTTGCAGCGTTCCAAGTTCGTGGGAACTGATGAATACAGTTCTCTCCTTCCCTGCAAGTGATCTGAGAAGTCGCTTTATGCGATTGCCCGAAACAGGGTCGACTCCTTCGAGTGGTTCGTCGAGGATGAGCAACTGAGGACCGTGTATCAGCGCAGCTGCCAGCGAAATCTTTTTCTTCATTCCCTTGGAGTATTCCTTTATCGGCTTGCCCACCTCCCCTGATAACTCTAAAACATCCAGCAGATCGTTAATCCTTCGTGTTGAATCTATCTTTTTCAGCCTCTGCATCATGCCGGCAAATTCAAGGTATCCGCGGCCGGTAAGGTTCTCAAGGTAATTGGGCCTTTCCAGCACGAACCCTACCTGGGATTTGTATCTCCAGTCACCAGGAATGATTTGATTGCCCAGAATACTTATCTGGCCGGCCGTCGGTTTAATAATCCCGGCCAACATATTAATAGTCGTCGTCTTTCCGGCTCCGTTGCGCCCTACGAAGCCACAAATGGATCCGGTCTTCACTGCGAACGACACTCCATTGAGGGCACGTTTGTTCTTGCCGTAAAGTTTGGTCAGATTTTCAACTTCGATGGGATTCATCAGGCATGCTCCAGGATTACGTAAATACTCTTCAGAGCCATGACGGACAAATATCTAGATATGGCCGTGTGGTACAGGATGATGACAACCAGATCCAGAGAGAAGAGTATTAATGGGAAATGTGAAAACAAAATCGCAAGGATGACGGAGAGTACCACGACTGCAAAAGCAATGAACGCACTGATTAGCATATCCATGACAAGCCGTTTTCGCAGAAGCAGCTGAACAATCAAGTATACCGTCAGCGAGAGGTAGGTGACTATAACAAGTATGCCCAACCATTCGTACAGAGAGAAGTTTAGGAACAGTCTTGAAATCGATAGCAGTAATATCCCCAGCAGTGAGTTGCTTGCGACAAACTTTATGGAAAGCACGTCTACAACTTCTCTGATTGTGAGAGGAAAGTCGATCATGACCGAAAGATTGACATTCTTGTCGAGTACCGATAGATCGGACAGTGTTGTAAAAACAAAGAGATAGCAAACGATGATAGCATGGTACCGTGCATAGGAGTGGACCAGAAGAACCATTAAACAGACGACAACGCCCACACTCAGAACGTTGTTGAGAAGATTATTGTTGAGCCTGTTTCTGGCGTTGTAAACGAGAATATTTGCGTACCTATACATTGCGTTTCATGACATATTTAATGAACCGATAGACGAGGTCATTCAGCTGACGATAATCCACCAGGTGATGCTTCGCTACAATGTACGCTACTCCACCTATCGCAAAAATTATGAGTAGGGCCATCTTTTCCACAGAATCCGGATAGTGGTACTTGGCAATCTCATATACATAATCGACGCCGGAGTATGTCAGCGTAGCAGCGAAGTATACAGCGAAGAACAACGCTGTGATAACAGGGACGGCGGTCGGGTGCGACGAGACGGCATAGCAGCTGACAACAACGAACGGAAGCAGATAAAGGATAACGCGTATACTGACGGCATTATTGAGGAAGATCCTTACAAATATCAGAGGGCCACCTATCGGGAATATTTCCACTGCGCGACGCGAAAACACATTGTCAACAAAGTTCCAGTTGATAATGTTCACCATTTCTATGAACACTATGAGAAAGATAACAATTAGAAAGAAAGCCGCCAGATATGCCGACTGACTTCCTGTGAAGGAGTCGAAGGCAGAAAAGATGATGTACGAGCAAAGCCCCGAAAAAACAACATTCGTAAATACTGCTACGAAATGGCGCCCGACTCTTTTGGTGATCTCAGTATGCAATCTCTTCAGTGCGGCCGTTGCTGATAGAAAACCTCTTAAGTCATCCATTAGTTCAGACATCCTGTCGGGCATTTCATTACAAACGGTTGTTCGATGGACAGATTACAACAAGCGAACCCTATTTATATTCAATGTGCCGTAAGGACATTCAGATAATGTCCTGCGGCCAGGTAAATGTTCTTTGAGGAGTTCTTCGTACTCACCTTTTGCACCGCCCGCTTCGAAGCCCAGCCTGCGGGCGGCGTCCACGATAACGAGCATGGTTGTACCACCTGATGCAGTCTCGCATAGCTCGCGCAGGTAGACCAGATGAGAGTTCCCCCCATAATACCGGTGCACCGTGAGAAGTGCAGCAGGGCCGCAGTCGCTTTGATTGAATTGTCTGACCAGAGGATACCGCTTAGGCCAAGGTGCTTTCATAATTGCACAGTCCCATGCCCTATGAATGAATAGCCCAATGTCTGAAAGAGGGCCCTTTCCTCAGCCGGCAGTTCTCTCTGTACCCCTTCATGGTCATTCCGGTCAGTCTCTTGAAGGTCCTCGCACCGCTATCTTCACGAAGGAATCCAACATCGACACAAATTTCGAGGCATGTCAGCGAAGTATCCTCAAGAAGGATTCTCGCCCGCTTGACCTTCGCCTGATTTATGAAGCTCGATATCGGTGTTGCCTCATTCCGGCGGAACTGCTTTCGTAAAGTTTCCGATGCTACTCCAAGCTCCTCGGCCAAGCCTTTGATACCGCGGATTTTTCCGATGTTCTTGAGTATATGCAGTTTCACCCACTTCGTAGTTGCCAGCATCTCTAAAAATCTCCCCGATTGTCTATGATGTTTCGGCAGCACAAATTCACGATTGTGGAACCATGGCAGTCGATCAATCACCCACCGTCTCTAGCGAATCTTAAGATTCCGAAGTTGAAATGTCAATAAGAAATGTGAGACATTTGAGATTGACAATTGCGGACAAAGGGAATTCGGATGCAGTGGAAGTAGCACGAATATAAATAAAAATCCCGCAACGCTCTTCGCGTTGCGGGATTTTCTGGTGAGGCCGGTTGGGATCGAACCAACGACCCTCTGCTTAAAAGGCAGATGCTCTACCACTGAGCTACGGCCCCGGCTTCTCTTGGGTGAGCTATAATTTACGGACTTATCGTATCCCCCGCAAGGGTTCAGGCGGGGCGCGGATCCGGATACTACTTCATCCATTGGTGCCGGTCCGTTCTCTGCGTGAAATCCGTGTTCCATTCTCCCTGTCATTTACATTTTCCCATTATTTGTTTAAAATCTCAGATAAATCAGGAGGTGCTGTTGATGAACGCTATGCCGCTCATTCTGCTTACCCTTGCCGTGTTCGCGATCGTCTACAAGTTCTATTACAGCTTCATCGCCGCGAAAGTGGCGGTCCTCGACGATTCGCGCGTCACCCCGGCACACAGGCTTTACGACGGACACAATTACTACCCGATGAGCAAGTGGGTGCTCTTCGGCCACCATTTCGCTGCTATAGCCGGTGCCGGACCGCTCGTCGGACCGGTGCTCGCGGCGCAGTTCGGATTCCTTCCCGGATTTCTCTGGCTCCTGCTCGGAGTGGTCATAGCCGGAGCGGTCCAGGACTTCATCATATTCGCCGCGTCGGTCCGCCACGACGGCAAGTCGCTCGCCGAGATCGTCAGGTCGGAGATCAGCCCGCTTAGCGGCGCCGTCGCGTCGATCGCCATACTTGTAATAATAGTCGTCGCGCTTGCGGGACTCGGAATCGTGGTCGTAAACGCCCTGGCCGAGAGCTCATGGGGGACCTTCGCCATCGGTATGACGATTCCCATAGCGCTCTTCATGGGAATGTGGATGTTCAAATTCAGAAAAGGGAAAACGGCGGAGGCAACCATCATAGGCGTGGTACTCATGACGCTGGCAGTAATCTTCGGCAAGTTTGTGCCCGAGTCGGCCCTGGCCCCATACTTCACTTTCGATCGCGGCACGCTGACGATACTGATGGCGACTTACGGGTTCTTCGCCTCGGTGCTTCCGGTCTGGCTCCTTCTCTCCCCGCGAGACTATCTGAGCTCGTTCATGAAACTCGGAGTTGTGGCCTTCCTCGCGCTCGGCATCATCATAGTCATGCCGGAGTTGAAGATGCCCGCCTTCACCATGTACACTCACGGCGGCGGACCGATCATCCCCGGCAAGGTCTTCCCCTACCTGTTCATAACCATCGCGTGCGGTGCCATATCCGGATTCCACGCGCTTGTAAGTTCAGGCACTTCACCGAAAATGGTTTCAAAGGAATCTCACATACGCACCATAGGTTTTACCGCGATGCTTGCGGAAGGGTTTGTCGGAAT
>JBJKQU010000238.1:0-4899 GCA_046705025.1 Candidatus Kryptoniota bacterium
TACGGTAAGTGGTTTCATTCGCAATCTTTCTTCACGGCTGCGATAAGTGCGGCTTTGGCGGCTTCCAGTTTGGTAGGAAAAATGGCAATACCGTTCCCCGCAAAGCTTGATATGCCATTTACCCACATATCTTTAACAGCTATCGCCCAATAGTTAAACGACCAACCATTATGGGGGCCTTCAAAGCGCACTTCATATTCCCACCCGATCTCCGCAAGGACGGTGTCAATGCCATCCTGAGTGTCGATGTCCACCTCCGTGTACGCTCCCTTGATGTACACGTAGAAAATCCTAAATTGATCGTACATGAACAGTGTCGGGTATTTCTCCACCAGCTTCTTCAGCGCTTCCTCAAATGTCATTTTATCCTCAAGTTGTTTAGTGCCGTTATAATCAATGCGGTAGTTCCTTTTCCACGCGCCTGTCTTTGCCGACAAGTTCAATCGCAATTCCCATTTCCATAATCCTAGATGCGAGCCTGTCGTCGATCTGCTCCGCAATTTCCGCGAGCGAAAGGTTGGACGTGATGATTGTCGGAAGTGCCTCGTTATAACGTCGGTTGAGAATGAGATATAGTACCTGACGTGCCCACTCTGACTCTCGTTCGGCTCCCAAATCGTCCAATACAAGCAAGCTTGCGCCCGAGTATTTCTGTGTAATGTCGGTTTCGCTTGGTCCGGATTTGCGGTCAAACGTTGACTTCAGTTGAAACATAAGCTCGGGCGCCGGAACGAATAGGGGCCACGCCCGGTAATGGCTTTCCACGGCTATAGGCATGAGACCGTTAAACCAGAACTTCATGAGTCCGACCGCCATGTGAGTCTTGCCGGTTCCTGGCTTGCCGGTGATAAACACACCGTCCCCTTGTCGCAGGGTAGACTTTGCCTGTTCGATTTTGTCGTCGTACCCCTGTAGATCCTGAAGAACCTTCATTCTGTGCCTTACAGGCAATCTGTCGAAACAATTTTTAAACCAACGATCAATGTACGTTTCACGCGCTATCCCAGCCTCGGCCTCTTTACTTGTAGACGCCATCGTATTTTCCTTTCTCAGCTTTAATACCGCCCGCGCGGGTTTGGTTGGGTTTGCCGCTGCTGGAGCCTGCTTTCAGCTCAAATAAACCCTGCCAACCATTGCGGATCGATTGCTCTATACAAGCTACTGGGTCTGGCTGCCTATCCAGCCAAAGGATTTGCTTGTCGAGTTGCGTTATCGTCAGCGGTTTCTTTTTGTCTTTCCATCGGAAGTGGATCCACTCGCTTATAGCTGCCGAGAAGTCCTCCGAGCGCAACAGGTCTGGTTGGTTAGGTTTGGTCTGGTTGGTTAGGTTGGTTAGGTAGGTTAGGTAGGCGTTACGGTCACGTAGCTGTAATGTTACCGTAATCCCTTCCTGTGCTTTGTGTTTGCGGTACTTAGCAACCCTCTTTTTGTTCTCTTCCAAATATCGCAGAGAGTAGATTTTCCAGTCGTGGAGGCTAATCTTGAGGTCCTTCCGGTCAATCCACCGGGTTGAAACAAGGCATTCGAGCAGGTGCTTGGCGTCCCCCTCGAAGTTTGCGGCGTGCGCGATCTCGTCTGGCGTGAAACTCGAGAGATCGCCATTTCGAGCGTAGGAAACCGCCCAAAGCCAGAGTGCGATTATATACCCATGCGCCTCCGCAAGCGTGCAACCGAGCGCCGCCCGCAGCCGGATGACCTTCGGGTGATTTCGCAACTCTTGGTGAACCTCGATCCAACTCATACCGTTTTTTCTTCAGCAAGTCGCTCGATCTTCATCGTCCAAGTCTCAACGTCGCGTTCGACGGTCGCCTTCATATGACGGATTCCGCTTTTGCCCTGGATCAGGAAATCCCCGCAGATAGCTTTCGGCGTTCCCTTAAATTGTTCTTTAATCTCCCTGTCGAGGCTTTCATATTCGCTTCGGTAAGAACTGAGGCTCTCTCTTCGGGTTAGCTTCGCTGCAAGTGTCTCATCCTCGACAACTGGAATCACGTCTCCGAAGTCCATAGGTGGTGTGCAGAGCTTTCCGTAGAACACGCAGCGCTTACACTCGATCAGGTTACCCTTCAGGTACGGAGGGGGATCATTGCTGTCAAGCGCGTCTCTCACGGTCTCTGCCCGTTTGAGTAGCGTTTCCGCAAAGGCGTAATCCAGGTCCATGGGGACGACACGCAGTTTCTTTGCTTCCTTGCTCTTTAAGACAAAGATGCCGTTCTCGACGCTGCTCAACAACATATAGATTTGCAGTTGTGCTTTCCACTTTACGTAGTAGCCCTCGTCGAAATTTGCCGCCGTCTGGAGCTTGTCCCACGCGTATGGCGAAACGGTTTTTATCTCCACGATGTATGTCCTTCCGTTCCATCGAGTCACACCGTCGATCATGCCGGATATTCTCAGTTCCGGCCAGTCGGCGGTAACCTGGGCCTTCTCAACCTCAAAGCCAAGCTCCGATAGGAACCGGCGGACGCCCGGTTCCTGGTCTTTGCCTTCTTCGAATATTGCAATCAGGTCGGGAGGCAGCGCTTCCAGTTCACCGTTTGCAATCTCGTAGTAGATTCGCCTCGCGCACGGGTCTCCGATGCCGCTCGCTCGAATTGACCGCCATTTGTCACGATGGGATTTCTCCCGCAAGAAGCGGTCCTGAGCCGTCTCGATTGCCGTCTTAATGTCTCCCGGGGACATCTGAGTTTCCGTGGCATAGTCGATCATAGTAGTTCTCCTTGTTTGTTGTTTGGCTTATCACTCATCAGCGGGTCCGGTTGCTCGGAAGGTGCGGGAACTTGAATCTCGACTATTGAGACTGCCTTAGCCTGGAACTGCGGTCGGCCCTGATATTCATCGACGGCAACCCTATCGCAATAGAGCCACGCGCCCTTGACTGCGCCGGGAACAGCATTACCCCACACGGTAACCTTAATCGTTTCATCATCGCCAGCCTCAATGAGCTGGTAATCGGTCAGGGTCCTGGTTTTTGGTGTCCGCTCCTGCACGTTTGCGATCTGGCCGCGCAGGTTGAAAACGCTTCCTTTCGGTGCTTGCAGAGCTTGGAGGATCGTGATAGTTCCCGTATCACCGCCCTGTGATCCCTTCTTGAATTCGACTTTTGCGCCCGCACCTTTGGGCGTGTAACCGAGCTCCTCGAGATCGCCCCACGTTACGCCCTTGAGTCCGGTGAGCTCCATGAAGCCTCGGCTGATTGAATTCTCACGAGCCTTTTTCTTTGCGTCTTCTTTAACGATCCGAACGGCGATGTCGTGCGAGCCTGTTCGCTCTGTTTCCTTGGCAAGTTTACCACCCTTGCCGTCTCTGCCAGTAAAGAACGAATCGGCTGTGTTGCAGTCTCCGTAGCCGACCGTGCTCTGGCCCATCCACTCCATGGGAGTCAGGGCCTCAAGGAAGTAGTGACCCTCAGTGAATTCTTCGGAGTAAACGGTTTCTCGGATGACGAAGCCGCGAACCGCCGCCATGCCACTATATGCGCCTTCGCCCTCAAGATATGGTTTTCCATCGAAGTCAATCCAATCATGCTCACGGGTGGCCTTCACGATTGTCATAAGCAGCTTGCGCCGGAGTTCAATCTGGCGTTCGACGTTCTTGACGTATTCATCGGTCAGCAGCACAGTCTCGATTGCCTTTACGTTCGGTACGAGAACCTGCCTTGGCTGCTCTTTCCTCTCGCTGATTACCTCAGCTTCTACTGTTTCACTCATCTTCTTCCTCCATTTGTTTTTTTTCTTCCTCGTCATCTTGGCACACCACGCACAAATCGGCGTCGATGTTCTTGTATCGTCCGCAGAGGCATGTGTGCTCTGATTCCTCCAGCTCGTTGAGGTGTGCGTTCAGTCGACCAGCCATGACGCCATCGACGTTGAGACTCATTGCGGATCCATGACTTCCCAAATTGTCACCTCAGTCCTCCATTTTCATTAAGTTAAGAGTCATTCCGCGTCCATTTTCATTAAAACAAAACCCTTCGTCGCTACCGGTACATAGGCCGCGTAGTTGATTCCGAGTTCGCGGGCGTCAAGCACAGCTTGGGTAAATTCCTTAAATCTGTCTTTTACCCGTTGTTCGGCCTTAGCTCGTTCGGCTACGTCCTCTTGAAACTCGATTCCTGTTTCAGACATTTCATTTTTCCTTCATTTTAAAATTTTTCCCCCGCCGCGGAGGTACTGAGCGGCAGGGGATTGTGGGGCTGTGCAAAATCAAACCGGGGAGCGGCAGGACCGGTAGGGGGCTGTTGATAGTGAGGTGTTTGCGGGACCGCTCCTTTAAACCCATCGGTGTTTTTCATTTTAGAATCCCGGTTTGCGGTTTGCTTTGCGCGAAAAAAGTTTTATCCATGCGCGAGCCCTTATCTTGTTGTGCTCAGCCCTTGCCTCATCAATTCTCTAGTCGTACCCGGGCCAATCCCAATGCATCCGTATGCACTTGACACGTGCCTCGTCCGCGGCCTTGACGTACTCAGCCGCTCCCTTGTCGATGATCTTGTCGTGCTCGGCACGTGCCTCAGTCGTGAGGAGATCTAAAAGGCTTTCATCGATTGTCTTGTGCTTGCGCACATGTGCAATGAGTGCCGTCGCGCTGCCTGCGCAGCGCTTGAACTCGTGCATGAGCATGCGGCGATCGGACTCCGTGGGCGTGCCTGACTCAATATTAAACTTATTGTAGCCGAGGAAGAAGTCGGCCTCGGTGGAAATGATCTCCTCGCCGGTATTAGGTCGCCATCCTGCATCTCTTAGCTGTGCAAGGTTATCTCTGAACAGTTTTGTATGACTGCCGATACCGCTGAGTATAACGCGCTTCATTTTTCCTTTAGCGCGGAACTTAACGAGTGATACTATGACGCCTTGACACATTTTGAGTCTCCTATTTTTTCGCGTTGTCTTTACGCTGATT
>JBJKQU010000239.1:0-7777 GCA_046705025.1 Candidatus Kryptoniota bacterium
TTTAAAAACATTCAACGCAGAGGACGCAAAGGAGGCGCAAAGCACGCAGAACAACTATATTCTTTCGCGGTCTCTGCGATTATTTGTCTTTGCGAACTTTGCGTTAAATCAAACTGAGCCAGTACCAACGCGTCGCGTGTATTCCTTTATTGAGAAATCCGGAGATTATGAATCCGATGCCGATTCCAAAACCGAGGACGGCTCCGATTTCCACCCCTCGGATAAGATACCACCCGGCTGTAATGCGAACACCCTCGTAGTACCAGCCGACGTGGTAGAAACGGAACACAAAAATGTTAAGGAGCCCCATCACGACATACACGACTACAAATGAAATAGGCCAAATTACCACGGCGAGCACCAGCGAGTTCCACGCGGTTTGCCGAAGGAGGACCCTCCAGCTTATATACGTACCTCCTGCGATTAGCAATAGCCACAGAGCATTCCTTGCTGTCGCGGCCGCACTGTCATTCCTAAACCAGAGAATAAACACAACGAAAGCTACTACCAGGGGAACATATGAGAGTGCTCTTGTTGACTTAAACTCCAAGCCGTTGAAGAACAAAACGGCGCAAACACCGAAGATCGTGAAGCTGAAGTCTGTAGTTTTCGGATTGAGTAGCTGCGGCGTGAAGAACAGCAGGCCCACCGCAAGAAAGCAGACAATTTCGATAGCCACGCTGATTATGTATCGTACCATCTGACGTTCCACTTGAGCCCTCCTTAGATTTGCGTTTTTGCGGACCAGCATTGAGGAAGAACGGTAGCACCCACTTCAGTAGTCGACATTATAAAATCGATGCCTGAGTAGTTTCAAGTATACCTGCGGCTGTTCCAACGGATTTCCTAAAGCCTTCACCAAATACTCCGCAGCTTCCTTCTTTTCCTGCGGAGTTCCCACCCACAGCAGCCCGACCGACGTATTGAGTTTAATGTCATCGACTGCGTTCGGCCAAAGCGTTTCCCTCCAATACCTCTCGGACGGCGTCCACTCCATGCCCAGGATGGGCAAACGAAGCCCCATCTCGTACAGCCGTTCCCGTGTGCTTACGCTGCCTGTATTGCTGTAAAATTTGTGGAACATGCTGTCTGCGAAAGCTATGGATTCGATCCTCGCAAACCCGTCGTACTGTACCCTTTCGGCGAAGTGTTCCCACTCGGCCGGGTCCTTGAAATCTCTGCCCGTGATGAGCTGCAAAGATTCCAACGCTTCATCGTAATAGCTTTTTGCCATGGCTCCCGGAAGAAACCTCTTGAAGAACAACATCCGGCTTATATCTGCCTGAATCACTCGCTTACTGAAGACATCCGTCAAGGGATGGCCCGGGATATCGAGCTCGTGCCTGGTTATGAACCCATCGAAATCTCGAGGTTGAAGTCCGGGCAGATGGATATCCTCTGCGTTTACTTCACTGCTTGGGAAATAAATGTCCGAGTCGACGGCGACGCGGAAAAAGCCACTTTCTTTGCCTAATAAGTAAGGAGGGATCTGACAGAC
Source organism: Candidatus Kryptoniota bacterium (assembly GCA_046705025.1). Taxonomy (GTDB): domain Bacteria; phylum Bacteroidota; class Ignavibacteria; order Kryptoniales; family JAKASW01; genus JAKASW01. Next base: position 1,499 of record JBJKQU010000239.1, read on the forward strand.
GGTCGAAACCGAATCCGCTCCGAATCTCTTCTTGAGGTAGTGCGCCAGGTAATAGCCGCCGGTTTCGGAACGAGGCAACTCACCCTTGACGTTCTTGTGTACATAATTCCCGATAAGGTGGGGCAACCCGTAGAAGATGATTGCTTTGGTATCGCCGCAGCTGTCCAGATGACCTATGATATTTTGCCCTGCAAGGCTGTCACGTACCCCAACGAAGTCTTTTGTCCCCTCTTCTCTTGACCACCTAAGGAGTGACGGGTTGTCAATGACATTGAAAGCCTCACCGCCGAAAATATCGAACAATATCTTCTCCCCATTTCTGCGGCGCACGTTCAGGCTGTCGATCTTCTGATGCAATGCCCTTAGGTTAGAACAGAACTCAAGCCACTCCATGGTATTATTCGGGAGCCAATAGTCGACGAGCGGCTTCAAATCGCCCGTAGATACGAAACTCTTGAGGTTGTCCACGATCTGCTTATCGGCTTCGAGCACAAGAACAACTTTGCGATCGTGTGATTTTCCGGCAGCGACCTCATTCACCCATTCATTAAGCAGCGAGGTGAGCGTCTGATAAGGCAGCGGCGCCGAATGATAGAAATCGCCGAGCATAATGATTCGCTTCGTGGCGAGCTGCTTCACAAGGTAGACGTTTGGATCCGAGTAAAACTCGCTCTTTGTTCGCCCGCAACCTGCTAACGTGACAAACAGACCGAGCATCAGCGACACGGTCAGTATTCCGTGTGATCTTCCACTAGTCATGCCTTTCATGATCCCATCCCTTCCGGCTTTGGTTTTCTTGCGTCTGCCAACATTCTTTATCGAAAGAACCAGCGCAACCGTCCCGCGAGAAAAGCGCGCACCGTGCCAATTATATTTGCCAAACAGCGGCATTGTCAGTAGTTCGCATCAAATTCCACATGCCTCCACCATTTCAGGTATCTGTCGGCTGTTCGGAAATCGCGACCGGTGTGATCGACAAGCCATTGGTGAACTTCCCTTTTCTCGTCAGGAAATCCGATCCGATAGATGCCGATCGCATTCACGCATTCAATGTTATAAAGTATCCGGTTCCAGCTGTCTCTCCATGTAGCCGTGTCTATTTTCGATGGTTGACGAGCGTACAGCACAGGTACGCAGAGGTAGTAAATGTCCATTCTTTTCTGATAGTCGTTTCCTTGCTTGTAGAAATCAGCAATAATTTGGTCCTCGAAAGCCTTTGAGTTTAGCCTTGAAAGCCAGTTATACTTGTGGGATTTGAACCAATCCCCCCACTGCTTCGCGGTCTTGAATGATTGGCCCGTCATTATATTGAGCGCATCCTGCAGCTGCCTTGAGTAATAGGCAGCATCGTAGCCCGGCAAATAGGTTTGCAGTGTATCAAGGTTCAGGATGCAGGCTTTCATTACGCGCCTGCTGAAGACCAGGTCCAGAGGATGCGGAGGGACTATTGCTTCAGGCCTGATTATGACGGCATCATAGTCCTTGATGAACGATGCTCTTGCGGATATCTGACTGCTGTAAGCAAAGAACGCCCTCCCTGCCGCCGGCTGAAAAGCCGTCCCCTTAAGCTGGTTCGGCTGTAAATCTTCCTGGTTCACGGACAGTACGTTACGCTTACCGAAGAATTTCTTGAGATAGTGCACAAGGTAGTACCCTTTGAGGTTCGGCATGCCGGGTAACTCACCATGTATCCCATTTGTCACGTAACCGTTGATGAGGTGCGCATTGCCGTAGAACACGAGCGCCTTCTGCAGCGGATTGTTGCTGAGGTAGGACTCAATGCCATACGCAACCAGGCTGTCTCTATGTTGAACGAAAAATTTCCATCCTTCCGCCAGTGACGAACGCATGTAGCTCCTATCCGATAGAAGGCTGCGGGGCTCCGCACCGAATATGTCGAAAACAATCCGATCGGGTACAGGCAATGTCTGGTTGAGGCTGTCAATCCGCTGCGAAAGTGTTCGCAAGGCGTCATAGAATTCCAAATTCTCCAATGTCCCGTATGGAAGCATGTGGTCGAGGAACTGCTCGCCGGCCCCGTTTGAAGCATAGTTTTTCAACAGCTGCACCGTGCTGCTATCCGATTCGAGCACAAGTGTCAGGTGCCGGGGCACCCGCTTTCCCTCCGTGATCATGTCCAGCCAAACGTTGAGAGCCCCAGTAACGGTGTGGAGAGAAGAGGCACTGCCATGAAAGAAGTCGCCCAGCATGACAATTCTCTTGGACTGCAGTTCCGATATCAACTGGTGGTCACGCCTGTATATAAGAGAAGTCCCTTTCCCTCCGCAGCTTGCAAGGAACAGAGGAAGAATGAAGACGATCAGTAGGAATTTTAGGAATGAACGATGAGAACCAGCGCAAGCGCTTCTTTTTGAAAACATCTGCTTATCGCTCCCCTCTCATTTGAGCGTTAAAGACGAAAGCCAGCAGCATGCGAGCAATGCTCAGCTCATCCAAATCCGGCATACATCCCCTGTGAAGAGAAACCCCATACTCCACCGGCGCATCTCCTTCTTTGAAGTAGTTGTCGTACCTGAAAATGGAACGTGCTTACTTGCTCTATCTGAAATGGATCGGCATCCCGCCCGATCCGGTGTTCCCGGCTGACTTTTGCTGGTGGAAATATTTAACAAACAATGCCCCAATTGTCAAGCAGACGGGGGCACGAGGGCTAGTGGGCTACTTTGAGAAAGAAGAACGGCACGCTGATGATACGGAAGACTACAGATATTCACGGATATTATTATTGATGAATTCAGCCGTGATAATCCGTGCTTCTGGCCGTGTATTCTGTGTGCAATGATTTGTCCCGGCATAGGACGCCTTTGGCAAAAACAGGGCACTACCAGAATACTCTCCAGAGCAAGGCTCCGTCAGGACTTAAAGAATCATCGGGCTGACCCACCACCGCTTGAAACCTGCCGAAGGCATCCGTGCGGACGTTTCAACTAACAGCAGGGGGCCGCCCTGCCACATGCCTATTTAATCCTCAGCCCGCCTCTCAGCTCTATCTCCCTGCTCGAGCTGCCGACGAGCACGTCGTACTTGCCGGGATGAGTGTACCAGCCGTCTCTAGCCGTGACGTAATGTGCGAAGTCACCCTTGTCAAGCGTGAACCGGACCTCCGCCGACTCGCCGGGCTTCAACGAAACGCGCTCGAACTTCTTCAACTCCTTTACCGGAGCATCTGCCGCAAGGTCGGGATCGTGCACGTAGAGCTGCGGTATCGCGACACCTGCAACCGTTCCTGTGTTGCGCACATCGAATGTCACCTGAAACTTGTTTTCCTTCGGGGCAACCTTCAGGTCGGTGTAGCTGAATGTAGTGTACGAGAGCCCGTATCCGAACGGGAAGAGCGGCTTGATATTGTGCTTATCGAACCACCTGTAACCGACGAATATCCCGTCGCTGTAGACCGACACGCTGTCCTGGTGCTTGTAGCAACCGTAGGCGGAGCAGTCGGACCATTTTACGGGATAAGTGATGGGCAGCCTTCCCGACGGATCGTACTTGCCGAGGAGCACGTCTGCGATTGCGTTTCCTGCCTCGTCGCCGCCGAACCATGCCTCAACCAGGCCGGGCACATCGTTAATCCAGCCGCTCATCACAACCGGCGCACCGGTTATCATGACGACCACCGTATTCTTATTAGCCTTCGCGACTTCCTCTATAAGCTTGTCCTGATCTGCAGGAAGTTTCAGATTTTCCCTGTCTTCACCTTCTGTCTCGTAGTAGGCCGAGGTCCCCACGCAAAGGAGAACCAGGTCGGACTTTTTCGCCACTGCAACGGCCTGCCGGATCAAATTATCGGCGGCTTCGGTCAGTCCCAGTCTGACCATTGAACCTCCCTTCGCCTGAAAGTACTCGACTGTGATGCTATAGAATTTCCCCTTTTCCAGGTGAGTGGAGTATGAACGCTCCTGCGGAGCATGATACCCCCAATTGTCGATTACCATCTTGTTGTCGATATACAGGCGGGATCCGTCATCGCTCGTCAGATCGAAGACGTACGTGCCCGTTCCGGGCGCCATGAAGCGGCCGGTCCACCGAACCGAAAAATTGTATTCCGGGATTCCGGCAATCGGCGGTTTGCCCCCCCATTCAAAATCGATCTGACTGTCGACCCTGGTAACCACAGGCTTCCCACTGAAGTTCGTATTATCAAAATACTCCGCACGCAGGCCGTGCACATCCTTGTCCGGCAGATAAAGGCTTGTGCTCTTGATTGGAAACTCGTCCCCGCTGAGATCGACTCCTTGGGCAAAGTTGATCTTTACTTTCCCATCGAGTCTATTCTGGAGTGCCTCGAGCGGACTTACCGAATAAGCTGGATCGACCATCGCGCTGCCGCCGCCGGTTGTCCTCGCTACCGCTGCATTGGGACCGATTACGGCTATCGACTTCACACCGTGGAGATTCAGCGGCAGTATGTGCCGGTCGTTCTTGAGGAGGACAATCCCCTCGACCGCGGCCCGGTAGGCAACCCTCCTGTGCTCGGGCGTATTGACCAGCGCAGGATTTGCAGTACGGGTGTGGTCGAAGAGTCCGAGTTCGAACATGACCCTCAGTATCCTTCTCACTTTGTCATTGATCGTGCTGACTTTCACTTTTCCTGATTTGACCGCCGGCATAAGCGTGCTGTCGTTCAGGTACTCGCCAGTGGGCATTTCAAGGTCCATTCCGGCGTTTGCAACCGGGACCGTGCTGTGAACCGCGCCCCAGTCCGACATAACAAGCCCCTTGAAGCCCCAGTCATCTTTCAGCACCTTGGTTAGAAGGTAATGGTTTGCGGTGCAGTATTCTCCGTTCACCTTGTTGTAAGCTGCCATCACGGCAAGGACGTGCGCATCCTCTACTGCCGCTTTGAAGGCCGGGAAGTATATCTCGTTCAGGGCACGCTTGCTTACCTCAGCATTGACAAAGCCGCGTTCATATTCCTGGTTGTTTGCGTCGAAGTGCTTCACGGTTGCCGCAACACCTTCGCTCTGCACCCCCTCTATATAGCTTACCGCCATTCTCGACGTCAGGTACGGATCCTCGCCGTACGCCTCGAACGTGCGGCCGCCCAGCGGTAGTCTGGCAATGTTGACGCAGGGCCCGAGGATTTCGTCGCGTCCCTTCCCCTTCACTTCCTCGGCTATAGCCTTTCCCACCTGGTAAATCATCGCGGTGTCGAAGCTAGCTGCCATGCACGTGCCCGCCGGGAATGCGGTCGATTTTCCCCATCTGACTCCCAGAGGACCGTCATCCATCTTCAGCGGCGGTATCCCCAGTTTTGGGATCGCCTTGGTGGCAAAACCGGTTCCCCCCAGCATATCGATTTTCTCTTGAAGCGTCATCCGCTTCAGCAGGTCTTCCACTCTTTTCTCCACCGGCAGCTTAGGATTCTTGTATGCGGGCAGGTTGCCCTGCGATTGGATTGTCATTCCGCCAAGTGTAATGAACAAAAACACTGACAGTCCGAAAGAAAGAAGGTAGCCAACTGATTTTCTCATGACGATGTTCCCCCAGTTTCATTTAGGTTGCGCCTCGCATTCTTCGCGCGTAGGCAGGGCGGGTTCATGGTACGGAATCATTCCCATTTTGAATTAGCCGACTTCTGTCAAAGTCGACCGTTCGTTGAATCACCTGAAATTTGCAACTTTCTTCCCGCTAATTCCAGCAGAAAATTCGACGTTTTTCCGAGCGAGGCCAGGTAGATGTACCGCGGGCAGGGCAGCTTCCGCCTGAATCGATCAACGTCAGCGAAAGCTGAGATATTGTTAGGCCGGCAGGACAGAACCTGGAGGTCGTCCTGCCAACCCGGAGACTATGAGTTGCCCCATGATGTGTTCAACTAGGCTGGTTCTTCGGCAGCCGCTTGCTCGAGCTGCGGCAATGCCGCCAGCTCGTCAAATGACAGCACCTTTTCCAGATCCAGTATTATGAGGAGAACATTTTTCAGCTTCGCTATCCCCGATACATAGTGCGAGTCAAGCTTCACTGCTCTCTCGGGCGGGGCCTCAATGATTCCGTCCGCAACCCTTCTTACTTCTGTCACGCTATCCACGATGAATCCGACCATCCCATGCGCCAATTCAGCAACGATCACCCTGATCTCTCCCTGTTTCTCGCTCAGTTTCAGACCGAATCTCTTCCTGAGATCGATGACTGGCATCACGCTTCCCCGTAGGTTCACAACCCCTTCAACGAAGTCGGGCGAATTCGGAAGTTTCGTAATCGTTACCCCGCGTATGATTTCGCGTATCTGGTTTATGTCGACGGCGAACTCCTGATTCT